>CAVROP010000084.1:0-61991 GCA_963722675.1 uncultured Acidobacteriota bacterium | reverse complement strand
GTGCTAGCGCGGCAGCACGCCGGAAAGTTCCCCTCCATTAAGGTTTATAGGGCCATCACGGGGGAGGCCGGAATCGCCGCTCATGGCTCGAAGGAAATGCCCATCTGGGGTCCCATCTTCATGTCCATGAGCCACCAGCATGAGTCCGAGGTGCATCTCCGGGTAGCGAATCTCACGGACTACATCAAGTCGATGCAGCAGAAGTGAGGACCCTAACCCAAACCCTCTTGGCGCCCGCCTCCCCGAGGTGGGCGCGCTTGCCGCCCAAGCCCAGGATCATGGTCTCGTCATAGTTACGGCTCAATACTTCCAGCCGGGAGCCGGGGCGAATTCCAAGCCCGTCGAGATATTCGAGCAGAGAGCGATCTCTTTCGTACAGGGCGACCACCTGCACGCGCACGCCGGCAGGCACTTCGGCCAGCAGCCTCAGCCCCGCCTTGCGGCGCTGAGCAGCGCCCATCCCGGCCTCGTCCCCATGCGGACAGGGCCCATCCTCGCCCAGCTTTTGGATCAGTTTGTTCTCCAAGTCATCCGAAACAGCATGCTCCAGCCTCTCCGCCTCGTCGTGGACTTTGTACCACTCCATCCCCAACATCTCGGTCAGCATGCGCTCAATCAGACGGTGACGTTGGCGAAGCCGGTCGGAGATTTGGCGGCCCGCGCCGGTCAGCGAAATGCGCCCGCCGCTACCTACCTTGATGAGGCTGTCGCGTTGGAGGCGCCGCAAAGCCAGAGCTACCGCCGGTGGAGTTATCTTCAACCAGCGCGCAATGGTCGCGGCGATCACCGGCTCTTCTTCGTTCTGCGCTTCGGCGATGGCTTTTAAGTAATCTTCCTTTGATATGGTGAGCTTGAGATGACTCATAGGCAGCGCCTTCAGGGCCTTTTTCCTCTCCATCGGGCGGCGTACGACCGCTTTGCCGCAGCATTCGCCCAGCACACAATACCTATATTAAGCCAAGCGGCGCCGTCGTAACAAATTCGAGTTGACACGCATCGAATCTTGTAGTAAACTATGGTTTACTAGAATTAGAAAGCCTTAGTAAACTGGAGTTGGCGCAAAACTCCCAAACCACACTGTCACACCTGGAGGCACACAAGACATGGACCGCAAGGTGATTCTGGTTCTTTTGCTGGCAAGCACTGAGTTAATCTCCGCCAGTTATGGGATGGCGCAGGGAGAAACGACCAGCGCCATCTTGGGCCAGGTGACGGACACCAGCGGTGCGGCAATTCCCGGCGCGACGGTGAGCATTACGAACCGCGCGACCAGTATGCGGCGATCTCTCTCGACCGATGAGGAGGGGCGCTTCAACTTCCCGCAACTCACGCCGGGCACTTACTCTGTCAGAGTCGAGGCTGTGGGTTTCGACTCGCAGCAAAACGACAACGTGTTTTCAGGTCTAGGACAGAAGCAGAAGGTCAATTTCACCCTGGTGGTGGCGCAATCCAAACAGGCGATTGAGGTCAGCGCCGCGGCGCCGATCCTCAACCCTGAAAATGCCAACACCAGCACGAATCTTAACGCACCTGCGCTCGAAGACCTTCCCAATCCGGGCGGGGACCTCACCTACCCGTTGCAGTTCGCGGCCGGTGCCCTCATAAACACGGCGGGAAGCGGCAACGATTTTGTCGGCGGAACCAACGGTTACGGCAACGTGGAGTTCAACGGGCTTCCCGCGCTCTCAAACGGCTACATCATCGACGGACTGGAATCGAACGACCCGCTTACCGGTCTCAACAGCGGTCTCTCAACGAACCTTGTGCTGGGCCTGAACTCGATTGCCGAAGTGACCGTCAACACCCTCTCCTATTCCGTGGATCAGGGGCGATATGGGGCCTCCCAAGTGAACTATGTCACCAAGTCCGGCAGCAACCACTTTCACGGAAATCTATACGAGCTTTGGAATGGCTCGGTCCTGAACGCCGCCGACTTCTTCACGAACGCGACCCCGGGGAATCACACGCCACGTTCCACCGTGAATCATTTCGGGGGCAGCTTTGGGGGGCCCATCCGTCAGGATAAGTTGTTCTTCTTCACTGATTTCGAATGGATGCGGATCGCGCTTCCCATCGTCACACCGGTCACCGTGCCCGACCCCCTCCTTCGAGAGCTACGTTCTCCAGCAACTTCCTTTAGGAGGCACGGACGTGGTGACCGGCGCCACTTACCCTGCCGCGCCGCAGATGGTGCCGTTCTACAGGAAAATGTTCTCGCTTTACGGAAACACCGGCGGCACGCCACTTGCGGTCCTTGGCTGCCCGTTCAATGCGGACGGTAACCAGGCGGCCGGCAGCCCACCCAATGGAAGCGGCTGCGCCAACCGGCAGAGTGTTTCGCATTCGAGTGATGATCGCGAGCAGGTCCAAACAGTTCGGGTCGATTACAACATCAACACGGCAAACACCGCCTGGTTCCGCTTTCAGGCCGACAACGGCCTGCAAGCGGCCTACACCGATCCGATCAATCCCTTGTTCAATTCGTTCTCTCCGCAACCGCTGTACTCGTTCATGGCCGGGTATTCGCACGTTTTTTCCCAGAACCTCGTCAACTACTTCAATCCGGGATTCTCGTGGTATTCGAGCATCTTCGCCCCCACCGATTTCCAGAAAACGCTCGCAGCATTTCCCATCGTCCTCCAGGGGAGTGGCGCGAACGCACCTTTCACCACCATCGGCGGGCTCGACAACACCTGGGTGCAGGGACGGCGAGCTTCGCGTTTCTTCCTCAATGACAACCTTGCCTGGAGCCGCGGCGCTCACGAATTCCGCTTCGGAATCAACACCCGTATCTTTCGCCTGAACGACCTCGATTTTGGCCAAGGCACGGTCCCGACCGTCAGCCATACGACTTTGCCACAGTTTATCTATGGGGTCGCCTCGACCGCGACGGAGACTTTTCCACTTACCGCAAACGAACCGTTCAATTTCCTCAATCTGGACCTCTACGCGCAGGACACTTGGAAGCTGACGCGAAACCTCACTTGGACCATCGGGGTGCGCGACACTCTTAATTCCAATCCCTTGAGCCCGCATCGTGGATTTGCGCGGCTCCCCGGCTCGTTCGATGCGATCTCCCATGGCATCAATCAACCGCTAAATAGCGCGATTCAAACCGGTCTCAGGAACGTCTTTGCCTCCACACCGCTCGCGATCTTGCAGCCAAGAACCGCGCTCGCCTGGCAGTTTTCATCGAATTCCGTGCTGCGGACGGGCTTCGGACTCTTCAGCGATCTCTTGCCGGGTGACGTAGTTGACCTCGTGGCCGTAAATCCGCCCTACGTTCGGACCTTCCAGGGCGGGCTGCTCGGCACTGCCGGTGGAACGGCCCTCGCGCCCGGCGTGCCAGGTAGTGCGGTGGATGCGACAGTGGCCGCGAACCAGGCGTTTAACCTGGGCTATGCCCAAGGATGGCTTTCCTGCGCGTCTCCACAAGCCAACCCCGCCGCATGTCTGCCGCCCGTGGCGATCACGGCGGTACCGGACGGCGAACTCCGCGCCCCGTATTTCATGCAATGGAGTTTCGGGCTCGAACATCAGTTCGGGAGCACCGCCAGCGTGCAGGCGCAATACGTGGGCACGCGAGCCTTGAACCAGTCGTACCTGACACAAGTAAACGGTTATCAATCCGTGTGTCAGGGATGCTTTTCTCCCTTTCCGTATCTCCAGCCTCGAGATCCGAGATTCGGGGCCGTCACGCAACTCTCTACCGGTGCGAATAGCCACTACCACGGGCTTCAAGTCACCGCCATGAAACGCACCAGCCACGGCCTCGAGGGCCAAATCAATTACACCTTGAGCCGATGTATGGACGAGGTCTCGAATGGCGGATTCCTGCAGTATTCCTCAGGCGGGATACTCTCCCCCTTACCGGGAGAACTGGCACGCAATTATGGTCCCTGCGATTATGACATCCGGAACAATCTGACTGCGGAGTATGTTTATCAGTTGCCCCTCAAAGTCCAGAATCAGCGGCTCGGCTACGCACTCAACGGTTGGCAGATCTCCGGCACGGTCTTCAGGCACAGCGGGGTTCCGTTCTCGGTGCTCAGCACGCCCTACGCCGCCGATGGCAACGGCATCGTGCAGGGCGCCGGCCCTCAATTTGCGAGCCTCGTACCGGGTGTCCCTGTTTATGAGCGCAAGCCCATCCCGGGCGTCACTCAACCCGGCACCCTTCAGTGGCTTAACCCCGATGCCTTCGCTTCCACAGTGGATCCGAGTACAGGCGCCTGCGCCGGGGGAGACGGCCCGCAAAGCTGCCAGTTCGGTGACCTCGGCCGTAACGCCTCGCGCGGTCCAGACTTCACCTGGAGCGATTTTTACCTTACGAAGTGGTTTCAGGTGAAGGAACATATAAAGCTGCGCCTGGAAGCTCAGTTTTTCAATGTTTTCAATCATCCGAATTTCGCACTCCCCAGCATGGTACTCGCCGGCGTACCAGGGAAGGCTTCCACTCAAACAGGGTTCGGGGCGCTCACTTATACCACCTCTCCGCCCACCGGGCTGCTGGGCGTGGGTTTAGGCGGCGACAACTCGCCACGCATGGTCGCTTTCCAGGTTAGGCTCGAATTCTAATCGAACTGTGAGAAAGCCTCGTCCAGCAAGGCAGCCTCGCCGGGAGACAATGATGCCGCAACGATTGATGGACTACGCTGCAGTTATTCTGATCGCACTTCCTTTGGCGGTTTTCGGGGGCGCCATCCCGGGTCAACAAGAGCCACGTTCAGAGGCACCCGAAGGACGAATTAACAAAAGACCTGCGCAGTACACGCCACCATCCTCTGGTAAAGCTATGTACCTCGCCTACTGTGCCTCCTGTCATGGCAAGGTTGGCAAGGGAGACGGACCGGCGGCGTCCGCCCTGAAGATCGCACCTACAGATTTGACCGTACTCGCGGCGAAGCACGCAGGCATCTTCCCTGAGAACCATGTAGCCCAGACCATAAGGGGGGACTCGAACACTCCCAGTCACGGCTCGAAGGACATGCCGGTCTGGGGCCCGATCTTCGGTGCAATCGGAACAAAGAGTGACGGAGTGCTGCAACTGCGTGTTCGGAATCTGACAAAGTACATCGAGTCACTGCAGCAGAAGTGAAGCCGAGACCCACTCGTCACCAGGGAGAGGTGTTCTCAAATCGGCATGGAGTTTCGCCTGGCCATAATCTGCCATATCCCCTTTTGTTAGGGTCGCGAGGCTTAGCCGATCGCGGTCCGTGTCGTTTACGAATGCAACCCCATTCTGAACTGAACGGCAGGCTGACCTCTAGCTTGTTGTTGGGCCGGGGCTCGCTCGACCCTCAGAGGATGCAACCGTTTGGCCAGGATGGATCATCTAAAAATAGATGCGGGGAGCAAGTACAAAAAGTCAAGCAAGCGTGGGCAAGCGAGTGTATCATCGTTGTATCCAGCGGTGGAGGGCACTCATGAAACTGCGATTTCCGGGCCGGATTCTCCTAGTGTGTATCGCCAGCCTGTTTTTCCTGCCGATGACGGTAGCCGCCCAACAAGCCGTCTCGCACGTGCGGGTGGTGAGGTTGAGCTACGTCAGCGGCACGGTAGGCGTGAGGCGGGCAGGCGCGACCGCCTGGACGAAAGCGCTTGTGAATACTCCCGTTCAAGAGGGCTTCGAGGTATCGACCTCGGCGGACAGTTTTGCTGAGGTGGAATTCGAAAACGGTTCCACGGCCCGCTTGGGTGAGCTCTCCCACCTGACTTTCGACCAACTGGCTCTGGACGCCGAGGGCGACAAGCTGAATCGCATGAAATTCGAGCAGGGCTACGCCACCTTTCATCTCCTCCCTGAAAAACATGATACCTACAGCGTCAAAGTCGCCGACGCGACGCTGACTCCCAGCGGCAGGAGCGTCTTTCGGACGGATTTTGACAAAGGCCACGTCCGCGTGGAGGTATTCAACGGCTCGGTCGAGGTTGTGGCCCGCTCGGGGTCCGAGAAACTCGGCAAGGACAAAACACTGGAATACGATACCAGTATGACTGAGGTGGCATTCAACTCGCGGCACGGGACGGTCAAAGACGGCTGGGATCGGTGGACCGAGGCGCGAGATTCGCAGGCGACGCTGGCGTTGAACGATCAGGCGGTGGCTGCCCACGGACCGGTCTATGGGTGGAGCGACCTTGATGCTTATGGCGAATGGGCAATGATACCAGGCTTCGGCTATGGCTGGTCGCCCTTTGCCTCCATGGGCTGGGCACCGTACACCATGGGGATGTGGAATTGGTACCCTGGATTGGGTTACACCTGGATCGGCGCCGAACCATGGGGTTGGCTGCCCTACCACTATGGGTTGTGGAACTATTCCGCCGAGTTCGGCTAGTTTTGGATGCCGGGTGACTTTGGCTTCTGGTCACCCGCCTTGGTTTCCTGGTATACGGGACCCGGATGGGTCGGCTGGTCGCCCTTGGGTTTGAATCCCCGGGCAGGATTGTTGAGGCCAGTGACGACCGTTTCCGGTTCGGCATTTGAAGCCGGCCAGCTTATCACTCCTGAGACCGTGAGCCACGCGGGGTTCAAAGACGGGACCTTGACAGAGCGCCCGCCTCTTCAGCCAGGCGCCGCGTTGAGCGGAATTCCTTTGTCAGGCGGATTCGCGACACTCACCGGCGCGCATCCTGCGGGCGCGCACACGCCGGCGCCTTCTTCAATTCTGATGGGAGTGGAAGGCGACAAGGAGAGCGCGCTGCTGCGCGGCCGCCCCTTGCACGAACCTTTGCGTTACCGCTTGGGTACGACGTTGGGTGGCCGGTATGCCGTGGGGGGAACCGTGGGTGAGTTCCAGGGCGACGCTTTCCAAAGATCGGGCAGCAGGGAGATGATGAGTGGAATGCCTGGCTCGGCGACCTCCCGCGGGGCTGGGCTCAGCGTCCTCCCTCACGGCCATTCAGCGCAGGCCGCGCGCGCTGAGGGCGGCGAGATGATGCAAGGCGGCAACGGCCACGGGATTCCCAGCGCCAGTTCGCCCGCTCCGAGCGCCACGACCAGCAGTGCGCATAGTACCAGTTCTAGCGCCGGGGGCGCTGGGCACCATTGATGCCTTCGTCAACCTGAGCGCAACGCGGTCCTCTCGCACTCGAATCAGCCTCCTTGACGTAAGAGAGCCTGAGACTTGCCATCGTTACGCTCTCGGAATGACAGCTCTTCGCAATATTGCTTGCGAAAATCCCTACAAATACTTCAACAACTCATCCAGAGTTTTCTGCACGCCTTCATAGGGGTCGCCGGGGCCCTCGTATTCGATCGAGTAGACGCCCGTGAAGGCGGCCTTCTTGGAAATCGCGATGCACTTCGGGAAGTCGTATTTGGTCTCGTTCCCAGCGGCGTCAAACTCCAATCCTTTAGCGTGGCAGACCACGTGCGCGTAAGGGAAGAGAAGCGGCAGGCCTTTCTCGCGCGTAGCCTCATCCGGAAAGTTGCCGAAATCGGGGAGCGCCCCGACCACGTCCGGGCCCGCCTGCTCAAAGAGCTTCACCAACTCCTCGGGATGTTCCGAGCCCACGCCGCCGTGGTTCTCGATGATCACGTGCACGCCCTTAGGTCTGCCATAGGCGGCCAGGCGCTTATACGACTCGAGGGTCGGCGAAAGGTTCTCCGGATTGAACTTGCCGGGATCGCACCGGACGGACTTTGAGCCGATTGTCTGCGCGACATCGATCCAGATTTTTGAGGCGTTCACCGCCGCATCCCGCACCGACTGGTCCGGGTCCGAGAGCCCCCCGCCCGTCCATAGCTCATCAATGTCCACCGGCATGTTCACGACGCGGGAGTGCGCCCGCACCAGGCGGCCCTTGACTTCCTGAAGGTAGGTCTTTTCCGTGGAAGCGAAGTGGGGAGCGCAAAACTCCAGATTATGAACCTGGTACCGGTCGGCAATCATCTCCGGGAAATCGAGCAAGGCGAGCATGTTCCCGGGGAGGGTGAACTCTTTCTCCCGGGTGGACTGAAAATAGTTATGAAGACTCCAGGTGGAAATGGAAATGCGGCTCCGTTTGTCAGATCTGTTAACGCCGGCAGGGCGGTGTTTCGTTTGGCCCAAGAGTTCTCCGCCGAAGGCGAAGACCCCGGTCGCAACAGCAAGCCGATTGAAAAAATCCCGACGAATCATTGCCTCCTCCTTTCGGCCCATCGCCAGGGCGAGGCCGAGACGGAGATGCTAACACTGTTTCTGCGGGCCCGGTAGACTATTCCAGCTCCTGACGGCAAGGCCGAGAGGCAGGGGCATAATGACATACTGTCGTATCTTCTGCTATCCCCAGTATTTTCTAATTAATGCCTAAATATCGCATTGACATTCTCTCCTGAGTTCCGTATATTTTGTCGGATTTAAAGAGTGTTGCCGGCCGAAGGCTAGGGGCGGCCGGTAACACGCATTGCTCACGCCTCTACGTCCCTCGAGCCGGCGCCAGTTGCGGGTAGATCGACTTCGAACTCGCAGAGGGATTGGCGTTAACACTGACTGGTGCGCTCTCCACTGGAGAATGGCTGCGATGGGACCTGTGTCTATTCAACTCTTCCAAAGCTCAATGTACCCGTACTCAGCAATACTTCTTCTCTCGCTCTTTTTGCTGCTGATCTACTTTCGAAATCAACGCACCGAGCGCGCGAACAAGAATGCTGAATTGCAGTGGTTTTCCGAACTGCATCTTTTTAGCAAATCCCTTGCTGAAAGTCCCGGACCGCAAGAGATGGCCGACTTGACCGGACAAAGAATCCACGACATTTTTGGTAGCGGGGGCTGCTACATTGTAGTGCAGACCAGCGGCTCAGAAGCGACCAGCCATGTCGCCACGCAAGGACTCAGCGCGGAGTCGGTCGAGCTGTTATCGGGCGATCCCTTGCGTTCTTATCTCATCTCCTGCGGGGCACGTTGGGGAAACTTGCTGATTTTCCACGACCTCGCTCGTCCCGCCGTGGATTTTGCCTGGCAACGCGACGCGCTCTTCCACGAACTGCGAGCGCTCTGGGTGCGGGAAGGGTTGAGATCTCTGGTGGTGGTGGGATTACAGGTGCGCGAGAGTTCCTATGGCGCGTTGCTGATGGGATGCCGCAAGCCGAAGAGCTTCCGCCCGAACGAGCTCCGCTTGCTGCTGGCGATTGGCAACCAACTCGGCGTGGCCGTGGAGAATTGGTCTTTGCACCGCGCGGCAGAACGGCACAACCAGGAGCTGAGGTTACTGCACCGGATCAGTGAATTGTTGCGCACGAAGTTTGATCTGGAATCACAGGTGGAGATCCTGCGCCAGGAGTTGCAAGGCGTGCTCGGCACAACGAACTTTTCGCTGGCATTACAGGACTTGCCGGAAGGAACGCTGAAGACGATTGTCCCCTTCCAACCGCCTGAGGCCGAGATTCTCTCGGGAGCATCTGAACCGGATGGGCTGGCGGAGTTCGTCTGTCAGGGCCGCCGCCCGCTGCTCTTGACCCAGGACCTTCTGGCCAAGGCGCGCCGCCTGGGCATTCAATCCGTGGATGGACGGCTGCGCACTTGGTGCGGAGTGCCCGTTCATTTCTCCGACGGCGCCCTGGGTGTGCTGGCGGTCGCAGACTTCGAGCGCGAGAACGCCATCAACCAGGAACAGTTTGAGCTGATGCAGGTGCTCGCGGACGAGGCCACCGGCGCGCTCGAAAGCGCCCGGCTTTTCCAGAACGTGCAGCGACGCGCGAGCCATCTGGCTCTTCTGAATGAACTGACCCGGAAAGCAGCCTCGGACCTCAATCCGAAGGAACTTCTTTCCAACATCTGCCGGGAAGTCCGCAGCGCTTTTGATCGCGACTTTGCGCGAATTGAAGTCGTCGACACCCAGAAGAGGGAACTGGTCGTGGAAGCTGAGGCGGGATACGGCGGGGAACTGCTGGGCCACCGGGTCCAATTCGGCGAAGGGCTGTCGGGTGCGGCTGCCATCGGCAGTGAGCCGATCCTGGCAAATTCCGTCCTGCGTGACCTTCGGTACGTGGCGCTGCGCCCGGGCGTGCGATCGGCCTTGAGCCTTCCCTTGCGGTATCGGGACGATCTGCTGGGCATCTTGAGTCTCGAGAGCTTGCGCGAACACAGTTTTTCCCAGCAGGACGTGCTCACCTTGCAGTCGCTGGCGAACCAACTCGCCATTAATCTCCATAACGCGCGCGCCTACCAGATTGCGCTGGACCAGGCCATCACGGATGGCCTGACGGGCCTCAAGACTCACCGCTTCTTCCGAGAGGCGCTGGACGGGGAATGGCGCCGGTCAGTCCGAAGTGGCCGGCCGTTTTCCGTCATCATGATGGACCTCGACGGCTTTAAGCAGGTGAATGACAGCGGAGGGCATTTGGAGGGCGACCGAGTGCTGGCGGCGGTGGCCGCTCTACTCGATTCCCGATCGAGGCAATCCAATGTGGTGGCAAGGTACGGCGGCGATGAGTTCGCCATCTTGATGCCCGAGACGACGACGGAACAGGCTGAAATCCTTGCTGAGCGGCTCCGTTCCGCCCTGCAAGCGGACCACTTCCTGCACACTCACTGCGTGACGGCAAGCATCGGGGTTGCGTCCTTTCCGAACCACGGTCCAACTCCGGAGGACATTCTGAGTGTTGCGGACTCCGGAATGTACCTGGCCAAACACTGTGAAGGAAACTGCGTGCGGGTGGCGTCCTTGAGAATTGCAGCAGGGAATGCGCAACGTGAACAGGAATTATTGGACGCGTGTCTGGGAGTAACGGTGAAACGGATGTTCTCCACCGGCAACGAGGCAATCAACAACCATTACCGGCACAGGTTCGAGCAGATGAAGCCGCTCTGGGATACGATCACGGCGCTCGCCTTTGCCGTCGAAGCCAAGGACCCTTACACCAGGCGCCATTCTGCCGAGGTGTCGACCTGGGCAGCCAAGATCGCCGTTCAAGTGGGGTTGTCTCGAGCGGAAGTCGAAGACATCAAGCTGGCGGGGATCGTCCACGATATCGGCAAAATCCACGTTCCGGAGGCTGTCCTTTCCAAGCCCTCGTTCCTGACGCCCACTGAGTTCGACCTGGTGAAGGGCCATGCGGCCTGGGGGGCGAAGATTCTGGAACCCTTGAAAGAGACCGGAATTGAGCGCATCGTACGCTACCACCACGAGGCCCTCGACGGGAACGGTTATCCCGATGGCTTGAAGGGAGATCAGATCCCTATCGGCGCCCGCATCATCACCGTAGCCGACGCCTTCCAGGCTATGGTTCGCGACCGTCGCTATCGCAGAAGACGCAGTACGGACGAGGCCGTGGCTGAATTGCGCCGTTGCCGAGGCACACAATTTGATCCACTGGCAGTGGATGCGCTGGTTCAGTTGATCGAATCCGTTGAGGGGCTACCAGAAGCCGAACCCATCGAAACCGAGGGCATCCTCAAGTAGCGCGTGTCCAGCTTCACTGGTCTCACGCTTCGCAAATAGGTGAAGCACTTCCGGCGTATTCTGTCATGCTGAGCGAAGCGAAGCATCTCTGCAGTCTGACGCAACTAAGAACTGCTGAGACCCTCCGCTGCGCTCAGAGTGACAGATCATCTGCTGTTTCAGTTCTTTTCGGTACCGCAACACTGGTTGATGGGGGTACGAGTTATCGCTTGGAAGTCGTGCCGGCAAGAGTCTGGCTCAGTCTCGAGCGGAAGGCGCCGAGCGTATCCTCAATTATTCTTCGCTGCTTCTCCAACAGATTTTCAAGGGCAGGCGTGGAAGGTTCTGCGGATGGTTGGGCAGGCCGGGAAGGCGGCTGCGTGGACTCTTCGCGGACCGCCGCCTTTGCCTGCCCGCTCTCTTCCGATAGAGCCTCGGCATGACTCAGGAAATTCTGGAGCATGCTTTTGAAGGCTTCAGCGTCGCTGCGCTGCCGCTTCTGGGCAGCCACACTCACGTCATCAAGTCGCTTCTCGAAAGCCTCCAGAAGCCGGCGCGAATGCCCTTCCAGTTCTGTCCTGGTCTGCTGCTCCCACTCTTTCACCACAAAGACGGCCATCTCAACGCTCTTGGACAGTCGCTCGGGGAGTTCCCGGAGGGCCTGGTCGGCGCCGTTTCTCACCTCGGCCGCCACCCGTGCTGCAGCCTCGCCGGCAGACGACTCGATTCTAACGCGCAGAGATTCCAGCAGCCCCTCGAAGGTGGCTTGGATTCCGCTCTCCATCTCTCTCGTCTGCCGCTCCTGCGTCTCCAGCAACGAGGCGCGTAGTTGCTCCCGATAGGATGCCGACCTCTCCGCCGCTTCGCCCTCCAGTAAACTCAAGGTCGATTCGCGCAGCACTGCCAACTGCTTCTCGGTTTCCTCCACGCAGCGCTCTTCGGTGGTCTGGATCTTTACGTGTAAGGACTCAAGCAGGCCTTGCAAGCTGGCTTGAATTTCCGTCCCCATTTCCCTTGTCTGTTGCGCATGCATCTCGTGCAGCGCGGCCTGCAGTTGTTCCCGGTAGGATGCCGACTTCTCCGAGGCTTCGCTCTCCAGCACGGTCAAGGCCGATTCCCGCACCGCACTTAACTGCTTCTGCGCCTCCTCTATAGACTGCTCTTGTGTCTCGTGAATCTTGGAGTGCAGAGTTTCCAGCAGGCTTTGCAGGCTGGCCTGGATGCCCGTCTCCATCTCCTTCGTCTGCTGCGCTTGCATCTCGACGAGCGCCGCCCGCAGTTGCTCCCGGTAGGACGCTGACGTCTCCGAGGCTTCGCTCTCCAGCACGGTCAAGGCCGATTCCCGCACCGCACTTAACTGCTTCTGCGTCTCCTCTACAGACTGCTCTTGTGTCTCGTGAATCTTGGAGTGCAGAGTTTCCAGCAGGCTTTGCAGGCTGGCCTGGATGCCCGTCTCCATCTCCTTCGTCTGCTGCGCTTGCATCTCGACGAGCGCCGCCCGCAGTTGCTCCCGGTAGGACGCTGACGTCTCCGAGGCTTCGCTCTCCAGCACGGTCAAGGCCGATTCCCGCACCGCACTTAACTGCTTCTGCGCCTCCTCTATAGACTGCTCTTGTGTCTCGTGAATCTTGGCGCGCAGAGTTTCCAGCAGGCCTTCCAGGCTGGCCCGGATGGCCGTCTCCATCTCCTTCGTCTCCTGCGCTTGCATCTCGACGAGCGCCGCCCGCAGTTGCTCCCGGTAGGACGCCGACTTCTCCGTGGCTTCGCTCTCCAGCACGGTCAAGGCCGACTCCCGCACCGCACTTAACTGCTTCTGCGCCTCCTCTACAGACTGCTCTTGTGTCTCGTGAATCTTGGCGCGCAGAGTTTCCAGCAGGCCTTCCAGGCTGGCCCGGATGGCCGTCCCCATCTCCTTCGTCTCCTGCGCTTGCATCTCGACGAGGGCCGCCCGCAGTTGCTCCCGGTAGGACGCTGACGTCTCCGAGGCTTCGCTCTCCAGCACGGTCAAGGCCGACTCCCGCACCGCACTTAACTGCTTCTGCGCCTCCTCTACAGACTGCTCTTGTGTCTCGTGAATCTTGGAGTGCAGAGTTTCCAGCAGGCTTTGCAGGCTGGCCTGGATGCCCGTCTCCATCTCCTTCGTCTGCTGCGCTTGCATCTCGACGAGGGCCGCCCGCAGTTGCTCCCGGTAGGACGCCGACTTCTCCGCCGCTTCGCTCTCCAGCGCGGTCAAGGCCGACTCCCGCACCGCACTTAACTGCTTCTGCGTCTCCTCTATAGACTGCTCTTGTGTCTCGTGAATCCTGGCGTGCAGAGTTTCCAGCAGGCTTTCCAGGCTGGCCTGAATCGCCGCCTCCATCTCCTTCGTCTGCTGCGCTTGCATCTCGACGAGCGCCGCCCGCAGTTGCTCCCGGTAGGACGCTGACGTCTCCGAGGCTTCGCTCTCCAGCACGGTCAAGGCCGATTCCCGCACCGCACTTAACTGCTTCTGCGCCTCCTCTATCGACTGCTCTTGTGTCTCGTGAATCTTGGAGTGCAGAGTTTCCAGCAGGCTTTGCAGGCTGGCCTGGATGCCCGTCTCCATCTCCTTCGTCTGCTGCGCTTGCATCTCGACGAGCGCCGCCCGCAATTGCTCCCGGTAGGACGCCGACTTCTCCGCCGCTTCGCTCTCCAGCGCGGTCAAGGCCGACTCCCGCACCGCACTTAACTGCTTCTGCGTCTCCTCTATAGACTGCTCTTGTGTCTCGTGAATCCTGGCGTGCAGAGTTTCCAGCAGGCCTTGCAGGCTGGCCTGGATGCCCGTCTCCATCTCCTTCGTCTGCTGCGCTTGCATCTCGACGAGGGCCGCCCGCAGTTGCTCCCGGTAGGACGCGGACTTCTCCGTGGCTTCGCTCTCTAGCCCGGTCAAGGCCGATTCCCGCACTGCACTTAACTGCTTCTGCGTCTCCTCTACAGACTGCTCTTGTGTCTCGTGAATCTTGGAGTGCAGAGTTTCCAGCAGGCCTTCCAGGCTGGCCTGAATCGCCGCCTCCATTTCCTTCGTGTGCTGCGCTTGCATCTCGACGAGGGCCGCTCGCAGTTGCTCCCGGTAGGACGTCGACTTCTCCGTGGCTTCGCTCTCCAGCGCGGCCAAGGCCGATTCCCGCACCGCACTTAACTGCTTCTGCGTCTCCTCTATAGACTGCTCTTGTGTCTCGTGAATCTTAGCGCGCAGAGTTTCCAGCAGGCCTTCCAGGCTGGCCTGGATGCCCGTCTCCATCTCCTTCGTCTGCTGCGCTTGCATCTCGACGAGCGCGGCTCGCAGTTGCTCCCGGTAGGACGCCGACTTCTCCGCCGCTTCGCTCTCCAGCGCGGTCAAGGCCGACTCCCGCACCGCACTTAACTGCTTCTGCGCCTCCTCTACAGATCGCTCTTGTGTCTCGTGAATCCTGGCACGCAGAGTTTCCAGCAGGCCTTCCAGGCTGGCCTGGATGCCCGTCTCCATCTCCTTCGTCTGCTGCGCTTGCATCTCGACGAGGGCCGCCCGCAGTTGCTCCCGGTAGGACGCCGACTTCTCCGCCGCTTCGCTCTCCAGCGCGGTCAAGGCCGACTCCCGCACCGCACTTAACTGCTTCTGCGCCTCCTCTACAGATCGCTCTTGTGTCTCGTGAATCCTGGCACGCAGAGTTTCCAGCAGGCCTTCCAGGCTGGCCTGGATGCCCGTCTCCATCTCCTTCGTCTGCTGCGCTTGCATCTCGACGAGGGCCGCTCGCAGTTGCTCCCGGTAGGACGCCGACTTCTCCGCCGCTTCGCTCTCCAGCGCGGTCAAGGCCGACTCCCGCACCGCACTTAACTGCCTCTGTGCCTCCTCTATAGACTGCTCTTGTGTCTCGTGAATCTTGGAGTGCAGAGTTTTCAGCAGGCCTTCCAAGCTGGCCTGAATCGCCGCCTCCATTTCCTTCGTCTGCTGCGCTTGCATCTCGACTAGCGCCGCCCGCAGTTGCTCCCGGTAGGACGCGGACTTCTCCGTCGCTTCGCTTTCCAGCGCGGCCAAGGCCGATTCCCGCACTGCACTTAACTGCTTCTGCGTCTCCTCCACGCACTGTTCGCGAGCCGAACGGAGCCCCTCTTTCAGCAGTTCGAGAGCTTCCTCGGCTTGTTTGTTGAAGTCTCTGACCACCACTTCCAGCGCTGATTCAACACTGCCTTCGAGCTTTTCCGAAATCTCCTCGCTGGCCTTCGCCGAAGACTCGCGGGCCGCAGATTCCAATTCGGATCGTAACTGGCCTGCAAACGCCTCTGCCTCGGTGTGAAACTTCTCGAGTAGCGATGCCGATTCGCTGGCCAGGCGCGGCAGACTCTCCTCGGCCTTCTTCAAACTGAGCTCCAGGTTCTGGCGGGCCCCCTGCAATCGTGCGGCGGCCTCGTCGCCGGCTCGATTCAGTAAGTCCACGGCAGAGTCCACGCAGACGGAAATTGCCTTGACGGCGGTGCCGGATTCTTCCTTGCAAATCTTCCTGGCCTCGGTTCCCGCGTTCAGAGTGTCCGCCTGAATTTCCTGCCGCAGCGCTTCGAGGCTTTGTTGGAGCGATTCCTCGCTGCTCCTGCGGGCGTCCTCAATTTGCGACTGGACTTCCTCGGAGACTTGGGTGGTGCGGGACAGGAGGTTCTCCACTTCCCCGCGCGCAGCTTGCATGCGGTTCAAAAGGGCGTTCAATTCCTCCTTGAGCAACTGCGCCTCATCGATGGTTTTTTGCAGGGATTCGAATGCCGCGAGGCCCGCGTTTTGAGCCGGTACGGAAGGCGCTTGGGCGGGCACGGACTCCTGCCTGGGCGCCGCCGGCTGGGTTGAAGGCGCCGCGGTCTCTCCGGCTAAACGAGTCAAAGCGTGCACTGCCATGTTGAATTGGCTCAGGCCCCCGGTCTGTTCTCCTGCTTCCACCGGCAATCCTCCTGGCGCAAGGTGCGTCGTCTCCATCTTAAGGTCGTCCTCGGGAGGCGCATCGGCCGTCGCCGGAGGGCCAGTCTCGGCATGTGGGCCCGGGCCTTTCCGCGCATCCAGGACGCTCTGCCGTTCCTTCGCCCAATCCTCAGGGGGAAGTCTGACTCCCCAGACATTCTGCGCTTCCAGGAGTTCGACACAAACTTCGAAGGGGTCTTCTGCAAAACGCTTCTCACAGATTCTGTTGACCCGGCCTCGGGCGGACCGTCCGAGCAGTGGATTCTCGATCAAGACCTGATCGTCAACCGTCAAGCGGTGGAACGTGGCGATTCTGCCGCCATGCTTGTTAACACTGATCGTCCAGGTGTTCTCCTTGAAGGACTGCCCCGCCGCGTCAGTGCCATGCACGGTTATCGGAACGATGATCGAGAGGCGGGCACTCCGACGGCCCACCACGCCGGGAATTTCGGGTTCGTCAGGAGTCGGCAGCATATTAAGGTGAGAAAATCTTAGAGGATTGAGGAGGGCAAGTCAACAGAAGAGCCATGGTACGGAGGTACCGTCGCGTGCAGCACCTAGGATTGACTCATAGTGCATTACTCGATGCTGCACTTATATCGACGTGTACGGATTCCCATGCCCGCTGCCTTCCCGACCCCCCCTCCCTCACGCGAAGCGGCCCGGCCGATACGGCTCCAGGGGGAAAGAAGCGGCGCGGCTGAGAACCAGCTCGGAGATTTGTTGAGCGGTGATGGGGGCCAGGAGAATGCCATGGCGAAAGTGGCCAGTAGCAAGTATGAGATTATCCAGTTTACTATAACCTAGAATGGGCAGATGATCCGAAGTATCAGGGCGCAGTCCTGCCCAGGAGCGAAGGAAGGCACACTCCTTCAGGAAAGGCGCGAACTTCAACGCTCCATTGAGGATGGAGTGCAGTCCTTCGGCGGTCACGCTTTTTTCGAACCCGGCGTACTCGGCGGTCGTGCCGACGACGACCCGGCGAGCAGAGCGGGGCACGAGGTAATGCGTTCCGGCGCGGACCACGTGGGGAATTTCACGCGGCGATTCGAACTCCATCATTTGGCCTCGACAAGGCTGCATGGCGAGCTGCAGCCCCGCCTGCGCGGCCAGTCCTCCCGACCAGCAACCCGCCGCCAGCACGAAGGAGCCTGCCGAAAGCAGCGCGGGCGCCCCGTCATGAGGGCCGGTCCGGGTGTGAACGGTTTCCACGCGTTCGTCCCGGACGACCAAGTCCTCCACCGCGCAGCGAGATTGAAATTTCACCCCCAGGCGGTGAGCGGCTTCGATCACGGCCCGCGTCAATTTCTCGTTATCCACCCAATAGTCCTCAGAAGCGCCGAGGGCGAGGCGGATCTTCTTCGAAAGCCCGGGCATTTTATGTTCGAGGCTGGCCACCGGGAGCCTTTCCAGCGGCAGCCCGGCCCGGGATTGGTTCCAGAAGAGCTTCTCGAGGTTTGCGACTTGCTTTTCGTCGGTTGCAATCAGCAGGCTCCCGTCGCGACGAAACCCGACGTCCTGTCCGCTCAAATCCTCAATTTCCGCGACGAAATCAGGAAACAGAGCGTGGCTGGCTGCGCACAAAGCGAAGAACGCATCCGGCACTGCGGTTTCACCCTGCGGCCCGATCATTCCCGCCGCCGCACTGCTGGCCTCGGCCCCGGGCTCGCCACGATCGAAAACAGATACTCGCAGCTTGGCCTGGGCCAAGCGCAGCGCAATGGATGAACCGATGAGGCCGCCTCCGATAACGATCACGTCAGGGTTGTTCGCTGCGGTGGATGTAGACGTCATGCGATTATTGTATCACTAGTGTTGCCGGGGCGGCTGCGTGTTGTCGCAGCATCCGTTGTGGCGGTCCGAAGAGAACCGTGCGGGTTGCCTTTACAGGATGCCCGGAAGTTATGTCATAATCAAAGCTCCGTCCCACGCGGCCGGCGCTCAGTGCCGTCCGAGGAGCCAACCCTTGATCTGCCCGATCTGCAATAAACGCAAGGCAAAGAGGTTCTGCCCCGCGCGAGGAGACAGCATCTGCGCGGTTTGTTGTGGAACCGAGCGCGAGGTATCCATCGACTGTCCCTCGGACTGTCCTCACCTGGTGGCCAGCCGCAAGTATGATGCAGAGCGGCGCCAAATCGACTGGAGCAACATCCCGTTTCCCGATGCCGAAATCTCGCAAGCGTTCGCCGAGTCCCACTCCCCGCTGCTGATCGCGCTGCTTTCTTGCATTGGGCGATATCGCCGGGACCACCGCCAGGTGGTGGACACGGATGTGGTGGCGTCGCTGCAGGCGCTGGCCGAATCCTACCGGACGCTTTCGAGCGGCCTCTATTATGAGAAACCTCCTGATTATCTTTACCAGCGAGAGCTCTACCAGGAACTGAAAGCCGCCCTGGAAGAATTCCAACGGGTCGAAACTCAAAGGCAAGGCCTGATCAGCACGCGGAACAGCGACATCCGCGATGCCTTGATCTACCTAACCAGGCTCGGCGCCATCCGTTCCAATGGCCGGCCAAAGGGCCGAGCCTTCCTGGACCTGATCCGGGAGGTTGCTCCCGACGAATCCGCCAAAACCGACTCGAACATCGTGCTTCTCAGCTAGATAAGAGGCGGCCCTTTGTTTTCATCGACATTCTCGCTTTGTTCTGTCAAAGCACTCGGAATCGGAGAGTGTCCGGGATTTTCTCGAGGGCACGGATCAAGCCATCGTCCCACTCGTGATTGATATCCAGGATGGCGTAGCCGACTGCCCCTTTGGTCTCGTAGACCTGCCGCTCGACGTTAATCCCCCGGTCCGCAAACACTCGGTTGATGGCCAGCAGCATTCCAGGAATGTTCCTGTGGATATGCGCTAGCCGGTGAGTCTGCGGCGTGCTCTCGAGCTGGCAGTTTGGCAAATTCACGCTGAGCTTGGAACTGCCGCTCTGCAAGTAGCGGTGGACCTGCGCCGAAACGAATTGTCCGATGCTTTGCTGAGCTTCCTCGGTGCTTCCGCCCATGTGCGGCGTCAGAATTACGTTGGCCAGGTTTTGGAGCGAATCGGAAAACAGCTCGCCGCTGGCCGGTTCCTCGGGAAAGACATCGACGGCCGCCCCGCTCAGCTTGCCGCTCCTCAGATTCTCCGCCAGCGCTTCGTGATTCACCACAAAGCCGCGGCTCAGGTTCAGGAAGAACGCGCCCTTTTTCATGATCCGGAATTCCTCATCACCGAAGAGATTCCTGTTTTGCGGCTTGCCGTTGACGTGGAGAGAAACCACGTCGGCGGTTTGGAGCAGCTCCGAGAAGGTGCAGTTCCTGGCGTTACCGCGCGCCAGGACATCCGCCACATCGCAGAAGATGACTTTCATGCCGATCGCTTCCGCCAGCTCGGAAAGCTGCGAGCCGATCTTGCCATACCCAACAATTCCGAGGGTCAGCCCGCGAACTTCATGACATCCTTTGGCGCTCTTGTGCCAGACGCCGCGGTGCAGGGCGAGGCTGCTGTGAAAAACCCGCCGCACCAGCATGATGATTTCCCCCAAGGCGAGCTCGGCCACGGAGCGGGTGTTGCTGTGAGGGTCATTGAACACGGCGATGCCCCGAGCGGTGCAACTCGACAAGTCGATGTGCTCGACGCCGATGCAATACGCGCCCACGACAAGCAATTCAGGAGCCGACTCGAGGACGGCCTTGGTGATTTTTGTCTTGGACCGGACGCCGAGGACGCTGACGTCCCGGAGTACCTGAAGGAGTACGCCCTCATTCGGGCTTCCCGGCAAGGTCCTGACTTCGTAGCCGGCGCGCGAAAACGTTGCGACCGCATCTTCATGCACGCCCTCGAAGAACAAAGCTTTCATCCCCATCTCGTTCCCTCGTAAACAAAAGTGATGCGTTTATACCATACTTCGGAGAAGTTGCTGAAAGAATAGTACTTTAGAGTCTAGAATAGACAAATCTGTAGAGGCGGCCCTCGCGGCCGCCCTGGAGCAATCACAGGGTTGCTGCTCCTTGGGGGGTGATATGCCCAGGCGATTGGAAAACTACGTGGAAGGCGGCTGGCGTGCTTCTCGCGCCACCGAATCATTGAAAGTACTGAACCCGGCGTCGACGCAGGTGTTGGCGGAGGTTCCGCTCTCGCCGCCGGAGGAAGTGGACGCGGCGGCGCTCGCCGCCGAGCGGGCATTTCCAGAGTGGCGGCGCAGGCCGGCGGGAGAGCGGACTCAGCCGCTCTTCAAGCTTAAGGGGCTGCTCGAAGAGCACCTGGACGAACTGGCGCGCAGCGTCACCGAGGAGTGCGGCAAGACCTACGCTGAAAGCGTCGGCGAACTGCGGCGCGCCATCGAGAATGTGGAGGTCGCTTGCGGCATCCCCAGCCTGATGCAGGGCTATAACAGCGAAGATATTGCGCCGGGGATCGACGAGCACATGATCCGGCAGCCGTTAGGTGTGGTGGCGGCCGTCACGCCGTTCAATTTTCCCGCCATGATCCCGTTTTGGTTCATGCCCTATGCCCTGGCGACGGGAAACTGCTTCATCCTGAAACCCTCGGAGCGCGTGCCGCTGACTTCCAATAAACTCTTCCACCTGCTCGAGGCCTCCGGTTTTCCCCCCGGCGTGGTGCAATTGGTGAACGGCGGCAAAGAGACGGTCAACTCGCTTCTCGATCATCCGGCCATCCGGGCGATCAGCTTTGTAGGCTCGACTGCGACGGCGCGCCACATCTACAGCCGGGCGGCGGCCAACGGCAAGCGCGCCCAATGCCAAGGCGGGGCCAAGAACCCGGTGGTGGTGATGCCGGATGCCGACCTGGACATGACCACCAGGATCCTGGCCGATTCCGCCTTCGGTTGCGCCGGGCAGCGCTGCCTGGCGGCCTCCGTCGCCATCACCGTGGGCGAGGCAAGAAGCGCTTTGACCGAGCAGTTGATGGATGCCGCAAGCAGCCGCAAGGTCGGATACGGCCTGGACGAAGGCGTGGAGATGGGGCCCGTCATCTCGTTTGAAAGCAAAACGCGGATCGAAGCGTTGATCGCCAAGGGCGAGCGCGAAGGAGCGAGCTTGCGCGTGGACGGGCGGGGCAAAAAAGTGAAGGACTACGAGGAGGGATTCTTCGTTTTTCCCACCGTCCTGGACGGGGTTTCCCCGCAAGGTGAAATCGCTCGCACCGAGATCTTCGGCCCCGTCTTGAGCCTCATGCACGCCTCCTCGCTCGACGAGGCGATACAAATGGTCAATGCACGCAGCTACGGCAACATGGCCTGCGTTTTCACTCGCGATGGCGCGACAGCGCGACGTTTTCGGTACGAAGTCAACGCCGGCAACATCGGCGTCAATATCGGCGTGGCCGCGCCTCTGGCAACCTTCCCCTTCAGCGGTTGGGGCGAGAGTTTCTTCGGCGACTTGCACGCCCAGGCACGGCACGGCGTCGAGTTTTATACCCAGACGAAGGTCGTGATCGAGCGTTGGCCGCGGGAATGGAGCCGGAAGTTCTAGTTGGCAAGGCGGTAACGCAGTAAACTCTGATTGAATCGGATGTTACGTAATGAGGTGCATTGATGAAGACGATCACCGCGACGGAGTTGGCACGCAATCTGCGACACGTACTTGACCGTTCGATCATAGACGGCGAGGAAATCGTTGTCGAACGCAACCGCGAACAAGTGGCGCGTCTTCTGCCTGTGTCCGGCGCGGCAGACTGCGCTCCAGGCGATGGCTGACCTTTACCACACTCTCCCGGAAGACGCCGCGGCCACATGTGAGGCGGACAGCCGGCGGGGGAGATGGAAGGGAAGCCGGCTTGATAAGGGGGTACGAGACCCGTGGGGTTCTTAGTGGATACCTGTGTGTGGATTGATGCTCCGCAACCTGATTGCCGGCTGCTGACCAGAAATTCCCGCGACTTCGAGGACATCCCACGTCTAGACCTCGTAATCTACCGGCTGCGTGGCCTGTGACATTTGGCGAGTGGGCTGGTTAGAGCCCGGAGGATACCATGGCGAACGACTACGCTTTCGAGATGGCGACCTCAGCCGTTCGCTTCGGCTTTGGCGTAACCCGCGAAGTGGGCGCAGAACTCGCGGACCAGGGCAAGAGGCACGCCTTGGTATTTACTGATGCCAACTTGCGCGCCTTGCCCCCGGTATCGACGGTGCTCGAATCGCTCGGCGAGCACAAGATCCGCTATTCAGTCTTTGACCGCGTACGCGTCGAGCCCACGGATGAATCGTTTTGCGAAGCAATTACTGCCGCTCAGGCCGACGACTTTGATTGCATGGTCGCCGTGGGCGGGGGATCTACAATCGACACTGCAAAGGCGGCCAACCTCTATAGCACTTATCCAGCCGATTTCCTCGACTATGTCAATCCGCCCATTGGCAAGGGCAAGCCCGTGCCCGGCCCTCTCAAAACGCTGATTGCCGTTCCCACCACCGCGGGGACCGGAAGTGAAACCACCGGAGTGGCCATTTTCGACCTGACTCGAATCCATGCCAAAACCGGTATCGCGCACCGCCGGCTTAAACCAACCTTGGGCCTTCTCGACCCGGAGAACACCCGGACGCAGCCGCCCGCCGTGGCCGCTTCCACCGGGCTGGACGTGTTGAGCCACTCGGTGGAGTCGTATACTACCTTGCCCTTCGATAAGCGCCCGCTGCCCGCGCGGCCGATTCTGCGCCCGGCGTATCAAGGGTCGAATCCCATCAGCGACGTTTGGAGCCTGGAGGCTCTGCGGCTTGTGGCGACTTACTTGCGGCGCGCGGTAGCAGATCCGGGGGACGACCAGGCGCGCGCCGCCATGCTGCTCGCCGCATCCTACGCGGGGATCGGATTCGGAAATGCCGGACTGCATTTGCCGCACGGCATGTCCTATGCCGTCTCCGGCCTGGTGCGGAATTACCGGGCGCCAGGCTATGGCCCCGGACATCCTCTGGTCCCGCACGGAATCTCGGTGATTCTCAACGCCCCGGCGGCATTCCGCTTCACCGCGCCGGCCTGTCCCGAGCGCCACCTCGTGGCGGCGGAAATACTCGGCGCCAAGATCAACGGCGCTCGCCCGGAAGACGCGGGTAAGATACTGGCCGGGCAGATCATCGGCTTCATGCAGGATCTGCGCATTCCTAACGGGTTGCGAGCGCTTGGCTATCAAACTTCCGACATCCCCGCACTCGTCGAGGGCACCCTGCCTCAACACCGCGTCACCAAGCTATCGCCCCGCCCCTTCCAGCCGGAAGACCTGGCTCAAATCTTCAGTGAAGCCATGGTGGCTTGGTAGGAAGAAGCCGCGATTATGATGTCGAGTTATTTCGCCGGGACGCGCGGGAAAGAGCGAGGGACAATCCCGGTTCCTTCTTTCACGGTGATGATCTGGTTGACGGGGATGTTCGTGAGCTTATCCACGATGCCACTGGGCCAGGTGATTTCCAGGCTCGCGATGCTCTTGCGCTTTCCGAGGCCGAATTGAATGCGCGGATCGTGGGCGGACATGTAACTCATGCCGCCCTTCCGCTGCTGATACTGCGTGAATCCTTCCGAAACCAACTTCAG
Organism: uncultured Acidobacteriota bacterium; assembly: GCA_963722675.1. Lineage (GTDB taxonomy): Bacteria > Acidobacteriota > Terriglobia > UBA7540 > UBA7540 > CAVROP01. The sequence continues at coordinate 38,167 of CAVROP010000084.1, read as the reverse complement.
CGCCGCGCCCACGCCGTCGCGATTCGACTTGGTTCCTACCAGCATCACTTCCAGCCAGTTGTTGGCATTGCCGCCGTCGTTGCGCAGCAGTTGAGGGTAATCCCCGCTGACCGAAACGGCAATGTCCAGATCGCCGTCGTTATCGAAGTCGGCGACGGCCGAGCCTCGCCCCGCGACCGGCTTCATGAAGTCCGGCCCCAGAAGCTCCGAGACCTTCTCAAATTTTCCCTGGCCCAGGTTGCGGAACATCAGTTTGGGTTCCGGGAAGGTCTCTTCGCTGTGATAAAGCTTAATATTATCCAGCATCGATCCATTAACTTGAAATATATCCACCCATCCGTCGTTATCGTAATCGAAGAGCTTGCCGCTGACCCCGCTCAGGAAGATTGCCTTGTTGCCCATCCCGCAACTGTAAGTGGCATCGTCGAACGAATTGTCGTGATTGTTGTGGTAGAGGCGGTTGAGCTCGAAGTCCAGGTGGGTGACGTAGATGTCGAACCAGCCATCGCCGTCCACGTCGGCGGCGTCGGTGCCCATTCCCGCCTCGTATTTTCCATCCTCGCTGGCCGCCACGCCGGACATGAAAGAGACATCCTCAAAGGTGCCGTCCTTCTTGTTGATGAAGAGCGAATTCGGCCAAGTGTCATTGGCGACGAAGACGTCCGTCCAGCCGTCGTTGTTGAAATCCGCGAGGACCAGGCCCAGGCCTTTTACTTCGGGGATACCCACGCCGGATTTCTCACTGACATCGGTAAACGTGCCGTCGTGATTATTGTGGTAAAGCTTCAGCCGCAACCCGCGATAGTTGTCCGGATGGCAGTAGGCGCGGTAGCCGGGCCGGTGCTCGCCGCAATACATGTTGTTCTTGGGCGTCCAGTCGATGTAGTTGCAGATGAGGAGGTCGAGATATCCGTCCTTGTCGTAATCAAACCAGCCGGCGCTGGTGGACCACTGGCCTTCGTCGGGGACGCCGGCCTTGGCGGTGACGTCCGTGAAAGTGCCGTTGCCGTTGTTGTGGTAAAGGATGCCGTGGCCGAAGCCGGTGACATAAAGGTCCGGGTAGCCGTCGTTGTCGTAATCGCCCACCGCCACGCCCTGGCCGTAGAGGCCCACGGCGCCCACCCCCGCCTTCTCCGTCACGTCCGTGAAGGTGCCATCGCCATTGTTATGATAGAGAGCGGAATGCAGCGGGTGAGGAGGCTTGTACCACGCGGTCTCGGCCGTCTGCACCAGGTAAAGATCCATCAACCCATCCTGGTCGTAATCGATCCAGCCCAGGCCGTTGCCCATGGTCTCGAGGTAGTTCTTTTCCGCCGTGAAGGTGTGGTCGTGCTGGAAAGTGATGCCGGCCGACTCGCGGATGTCCGTGAAGCGAACCGGGACAGAGATGGGAAGTGTTGCCGCCGGTTCGCCGCTCAAGTGTTCCAGGGTCCCAAGGATGGCACCCAAAACCAATACGAGGAGGATCGTCGGAACGAGCCGTCCGAGTCTGTTTCGTCGGCGTAGACAAATCTGAGCCATATTATTCAGCAAGCCAGTTTTCGACCGCGATATCGCTGAGGCGTGAAAGACGAGCAAAGTCGCTGTCGGCGGTCACGACCGTCAATCCATGGCGCTGCGCAACCGCAGCGATCCATAAATCGTTTTCCTGAAATCCCAAGTCGGCGAGCCGCGTTCTTTTGGGTCGGGACTTCTCTCTTGGACCAAACCGTTCAAACACTGCCGCCTTGAGTTCTCCGTAGCGATCGGCTGTGTCGCGATCGAGAGGCAACACTTCGATGGCTCTCAGGAGTTGGCTGACGCGCTCCGCGTTCGCCGACGGATGGTCGGATTTATGTGCCATATATACGAGTTCTCCCTGGACGATCACGCAGGTCGCGGCGGAGGCATACCTCAAATCCTCCATCTTTCGAATCAGGCTCGGGTGTCCCTTCAGAAGAGAGCTGCAGTGATTGGTGTCGAGGAGATAACCACTCAAAATTCCGCCCGCCCCCGCGACGCATAAACTTCCTTAAGCCGCTCCTCAAGATCGTCGCCGACCCAGGTGCCCGCGAACTTGAGCAAGGAGCCGACGGTGGAAGATCCAGTGCGTTGGGCGCGCTGCTTGGCCGGGGGTCCCTGACGTGGATGGTTTTGGTTGGCCAAGTTGGTGATTCCTTCCCGCTGAAGAGCGCCGCGCGGCTTCGCTTCACCACGTTCCCATCGCGCCCAGGTGTTGGGGCTTACCCGCACCAACGCCGCGGCCGCCGCTTGCGTGAGCTTGAGGCGCAGACGAAGTTGCTTAAGAGATCGTGGGCTCATAAGAGCCGTTAAGCAGCCGAGAAGTTCAAAATGAAACGGCTACACGGGCTGCGGAAACAAGCCGCAAACCTCACTATACATACGTATGGGTGCCCCGTCAACCCCAGGGAACTGCCGGTAGTGTCTGAACTTAACTCGTAGTGCCGACCTTTAGAGCCTGCCCTGAGCGGAGCGAAGGGTCGGCAGATGCTGGCCTACACTACACACGGGTGAATGAGTTTATCGAGGACGTGCGGGAAAGGGTAAAGGATAAGGTGTAAAAGGTAAAGGTTAAAGTTTAGAGACACACTTCACCCTCCGGCCTTTATCCTTTACACTTTACCCTTTAGCCCCCAAGCTCCTCACTGTCCCAGCAACTCGAAATACTTCCCCACCGCGTCAATCCCACGATAGAAATTGGGCAGGTGGAACTTCTCATTGGGAGCGTGCAGGTTGTCGTCCGGCAGGCCGAAGCCCATCATCACGCTGGGGATTCTAAGGTTCTTCTGGAAAACTCCCACGATGGGAATGGAGCCGCCGGAGCGCATATACACCGTCTTGTTCTTGAAGAGCTGCTCCATAGCTTCGGCCGCAGCAGCAATCCACTTGCTCTCCGTGCTCACTACGGAAGCGGGCGCCGAGCTGATCACTCGCACCGAGGTCTTGATGCCCTTGGGCGTGATCTTTTTCACGAAGGCGGTGTATTGGCGAATGACTTCCTTGGGATTCATCTCTGGAACGAGGCGCATGCTGATCTTCGCCACGCCAACGGCGGGGATCACGGTCTTGGCGCCTTCGCCCGTAAAGCCTCCCCGGAAGCCATGGACCTCGAGAGTCGGCCTGGCCCAGGTGCGCTCGAGCACCGAGAAGCCTTTCTCACCAGTCAGGGCGATCGCGCCGACTTCTTTGCGCAGATACGCTTTCTCATTGAATGGCAGACGCTTCCAGGCGGCTAGTTCCTTTGCGCTCGGTTTCTTGACGCGCTGGTAAAAGCCGGGAATGCGGATCTTCCCGTCCGGCCCCTTGAGCTGGTTGATCATCTCGGCCAGGGCTTGGAAGGGGTTGGGCGCCGCTCCGCCATAGACCCCGGAGTGAAGGTCGTGATCCGCTCCCCGCGCTTCCAGTTCGGTGTAGACCAAGCCGCGCAGGCCGGTGGTAATGGTCGGCAGTTCGGGCGCGAACATTTCCGTGTCGCAGACCAGCGCTGCGTCTGCCTTCAGCCGGTCCGGGTGGGCCGCCACGTACTCCTCGATGTGCTCTCCGCCCACTTCCTCTTCGCCTTCGAGGAGGAATTTGATGTTGATGGGAAGCTTGCCTTCGGTCTTCAGAAATCCTTCCACGGCTTTCACCAGAAGATAGGTCTGCCCCTTGTCATCGACGGCGCCGCGGGCATAGATGTTCTGGTTGCGGATCGCGGGTTCGAAGGGCGGCGACACCCATTCCTCGAGCGGATCGGGCGGCTGCACATCGTAGTGTCCGTAAAGCAACAAGGTCGGCTTTCCGGGAGCCTCCAACCACTCCGCGTAAAGGAGCGGATGCTGGCCTTCTTTCCCCGCGATAATCTCGACGTTCTTCATCCCCATGCCGCGAAGTTCATTGGCCAGAAACTCGATGGCGCGCTGCATATCCGGCTTGTGTTCAGGCAAGGTGCTGATGCTGGGAATCTTCAACAGATCCGTCAACCCTTGCAGAAATCGGTCACGATTCTCGTGATAATATTCAAATATAGTGGTTGCCACAGTTAATACCCCCGATGTTGAGATTTTGAAACGCTGGATGAAACAGTCGAGGAGTCGAGTAGTCAAGGAGTCGAGAAGTAGAAGAACTCAAAACCTGAACTCTCGTCTTCCGCCTCTCGACTCTCTTCTCGACTTTCCAACTCTGTAATTTCTCGACTTCTTAACTCCTCGACTTCTGGACTCCTCGACTGCTCGACTTATTCCGCGTGCTGCCCATAACGCTTGCGGACCACCACCCCATAATGAATGCCGGAAGCGACGGTGAGGACCGCGGCGAGGTAGGCTAAGGCTCGCACCATGCCCCCCATTACAAACGGCACGTGGGCCTGGAAACCGACCGCCGCAAAAACCGTCAACACCTGGGCGGCCGTGGAGGCCTTTCCCAGGGCCGTTGGGTAGAAGGGCCGATAACCGGCCACCAGGCTGATCAGCAGCGCGGTAATGATAATGGCGGCATCGCGGCTGATCACGATGATGGTCAACCACCAGGGAATCGCCTGGCGAAAAGCCAGGGCGAGATAGGCGGTCGTCATCAGGAGTTTGTCCGCGATGGGGTCCAGCGCCACGCCGAGGGGAGTCTCCTGCTTGAGCAGGCGCGCCACAATTCCGTCGGTCATATCTGAGAGCGCCGCCGCAGCAAGCACCACCAAGGCGCCCCGGTACCGCTGGTCAACGACCAGGATGGCGAAAAATGGCACAAAAGCCAGGCGCAGGATGGTGATCTGGTTGGCCGGCGTCAGGATACGGGAAGTCATGGCTACGAGACAATATTGCGGCGCGGCTTCGCAGATGTCAAATTCACTCTCGCTCTCTCGAAAGTCTGTCATTCTGAGCGAAGCGAAGAATCTGCATTAGTTTGCCTCGGACCGGAACTGCAGATCCTTCGCTTCGCTCAGGATGACAGCGACTTTCGTCTACGTGGGTGGGCCGCAGGCCCATGTACGCTCGGATCGTGTCGCAGTTTGAAGTAGAGCCGGCTCTACGCCGCCATGTGGCGAGGTAAACTCGCCGCTACGAATTCCAATCGAGACATTACGGGCAGCCTGCGGGCACCCGCAAGGGCTGCTCCTCCATATTCTCACGGGTGGGAAGTCTGCGCTGCGGCAGGCTGGGCCGACGGGACGGCTCGGTCGGATTCCATTTGATGCATCAGGCTGCGGACCCTCGCCGCATAAGGGCCGTTCGGTTCTGCGCGCAGGTAGGCCTGCATTTCGGCGTAGGCTTTGGCATAAGCGCTTTGCTTCAGGTAGACGTCGGCCAGCCTTACGTGAACTTCCGCGGGAAGCGAGGCATTGAGCGATTCCGCCTTTAAGAACTCCTGCTCAGCGGCGGCGTATTTCCCCAAGTGGTAATCATCCGCTCCGATTTGAAAGTAGAACTGCCACGACTGCGGTGAGCGTCGCAAGCCTTGCTGAAGAACCGTTTGGCTCTCCACATACTTTTTTCCGTTGAAGTAGAGCTGGCCAAGTTCGTTGTAGGTGTCCAGGTAGTCAGGGTCGCATTCCATGGCCTTCCTGAGCGCCGCCTCGGAGCCCGAGAACTGTTGTCTCCGGTTTAAGGCCAGTGCCAGGTCGGTTTGGGCACGCACGTAACAGGGGTATTCTTCGACCGCCTTCCTGAGGTGCGACTCCGCCGCGGAGAGGTTCCCTCCGTGCAGCGCAGCGGCTCCTTTCTGATATTCCTTGCGCGCCTTCTTGGATGCATTGTTGTCCGTAAATGAGGACGAAGGAGGAGGGGGAAGTGATTTCGACGTGGGTGCGGGAGAAAGGTGTACGTTGATCACCAGTTTGTCGCCAACGGTGCCGAGACTCAGGTCCTGCTGATAGGTTTGGAACCCCGGAGCCGTCACCGTGAGATGGTAATAGGTCCTCCCCAGGCCAACGTATTCAAAATACCCTGCGGTATTGACCGGTTGGTCTCCACAATTCATCCCCTCGCTGGTCTCCAGGTGAACGACCACGCCGTTTGTGACGCTTCCGCCGTAATCACCTTGTATCCACCCGCCCAGGGTGACGTTGTTCTGAGTCGATCCGCCCAGGTCCGACGGATTCCTGTGTTGGACTTGGGCCGAAACCACGCTATGAGCGCCGAGTGCGGCCAGCATCACAATGACTGCAAATGCTGGGGCGATGCGGAAACTCGAGGACATGATCGTCCTCCTCCAATCATCTCGTGCTGCTTCGAGGAACCCCGGAAAGTGGAGTTTAACATTCTCGCTGCCCGGCATCAATCTCGGTATGTGTGGCGCGGGCGTCCCGCCCGCTGTCGCGGGAGCTTCCCGCTCCCGCGCGTGTGCAAACCCTGTCCTGAGCGGAGCGAAGGAATGCCCACTTGACAGCGGGCGGGACGCCCGCACCACAGGACACGGGACGCCCGCGCTGCTTCGTTCCAAAGAAAAAAGGCCCTGGCTGCCTTTCTGTGCAGCCAGGGCCCAAATACAGCAGAACAATCTTCAAGTCAAACTAGAACGAGAACTTCATACCCAATTCGACCTGACGTGGATCCCAGGTACCGCTAACTTCACCATTCCCCGGGTTGAACTGATCCCCGCCACAAGTGCGGCCAAATGCGGGAGTCCCGTCTGCATTGGGATTGCCGTTGCAGCCGATGTTAACCCACAGCCACTGCGTATGGTTGAAGGAGTTGAATGTCTCCAGCCGGAACTGAACTGATGCGTGCTCGCCCCTGAACCATGGCAGAGAGAATTCCTTAAAGAGGCTGAGGTCGAAGTTGTTACGGCCAGGACCGGTCAGCCCATTGCGCCCGCCGTAGCCGAACATTCCGGGCTGTCCGTTGGCGTAGAACTGGTCCAGAGTGGGCTGCGAGAGGACCGAAGGATCGAACCACCTCAGGATGGGGCCGTAGGTGGGGTCGTTGTAAGTGGACTTCTTGATCTTGAGAGGGCCAGTCGTATTGCACATCATGTCCCCGCCGATTCCACTGTGGTAATCAGCCACGCCGCAACTGCCCCAGGTGGTGAGGCCCGCGGGCTCTCCTGTAAACAATGCCGTGATGCCGCTGATCTGCCATCCGCCCAGAGCCTGCTTGGCGCCAGGATTGGCGGAGTTCTTGAAGAACGGCAAAGCGTAGATGTAGTTCAACTTCAGGACCTGGGCGCGATTCAGGTCGGAGGTCCCCTTCCACCGGTTCATGTCGTAGTTCTCATCCACCGAGCCGAACTGGTAGGTGGAAGTGGAATTATCGATCATGTGCGACCAGGTGTAAGCGGCTTGCAGAGTCAGGCCGTGGCTGGTGGTGTGCCGGAGGTTGGCCTGCAGTGCGTTATAGCTCGAGACAGCCGTGAACTGCTTTTGCCGGATGCTGCCGAACCCCTGGTAGTAGCGGAAATAATTGGTGTTGCCAGGGTTCTTCATGAGAACCTGCTGCACGTCGCAGACGCCGTTCGAATCACAACCTGTTGTTCCAGCCATCGCCGGTACTGTCATCGTCTTCACGACGGGGATGGGGATCTGGTTCAGGTTCCGGTTGGTGTCCAGATGCCGCCCCTGAGTGCCGACATAAGCCACGGACAGGATGTTGCCTCCCCGGAACTCATGTTGCACATCGAGGTTGTACTGGCTGACGGAGGGGTTCTTCTGATAATAGGGAATCGACTGGATGCCGGCCGGACTGACGCCCGCGAAGCCGCCGGTTGCGAAGTTGTAGCCGTCGATGTTGTACCGGGTTGGGTCCAGGGTGGTGGGGGCATTGCCCTCGAGGCCGATGGTGTTGGAGTCGTTGCCGTTTCCAGGCTCGTAGTAGATGCCGAATCCGCCACGAATCGAGGTCTTTCCGGAACCCGTTGGATCATAGGCAAACCCGAAGCGGGGACCGATGTTCTCTTTGTAAGGAACCTGGCAGCCCTTCGAGATCGGGCCTACGCCGCATTCCACCAGCCCGTTGCCGAAGCCGGAGAAGTCGTAGATCTGGCCGGTGGCCGGGTTCTTGTGCAGGATTCCATCCGAGCCGAGCACGGAGGCGAGAGCCGGGTTGTAAAGTTGAGGCTCGAAGCTCGAGTCCACCGTAGGCTTTGTCACGTCGTGGGGAGGAATCAGGTAGTAGTAACGCACGCCGTAGTTGATTGTCAGCTTGTGGCTGACTTTCCAGTCGTCCTGGATGTAGGGCTCGAAGTCCGTCCGGCGCCAGTGTCCCACGCCATAGCCGCCCGTGTAAACACCGTGGTTGTTGAAGGTTCCTTCCGCGTAGGAGTTAATCTTGCCCAGGAACATGTCCGCCAGTCCGTTCCCCGTGGTGAGGGGGCCGGAGTTGGTGAAATTGTAATCCCCCTGGATCTCAGTGCCGAACTGTTCGGTCAACTGGAATTTCTCGAGGAAAAACCCGAACTTGATGGTGTGCTTCCCGTGCAACAGGGCCACGTTGTCACGATAGGTGTAGACGGGCTCGGCATCGTAGGGACCGCGGTAGTTGCCGTTAGTGACCCACCAGCCAAAGGGTACTCCGCCCCCGACGCCGATTCCCGGAAGCAACTTAACCCCTGAGTTGGCTGGGAAGAAGATGCTGGCGTTCCAATCGGAGGGCTTCATGACCGATTTGGCAATGCTGCCCGGACCCGCTAACACCGAGATGGTGTGCGGGGTATCGGTGTAACTCATGACGAATTCGTTCATGAGCGTGGGCTTGAAGTTGTAGTTGAAGTGGGCCACGGCCTGCCGGGCGGGAACGATGTAGTTAGAAGCAGTTGTGTCGTAGCTCGATCCTGACCAGAGCGCTCGGGCACGTTGTCCTTGGTCCAGGTATCGGCGGAGAATCGTACAAACAGCGACGCTTTGTCGCTGATGTTCTGGTCAACGCGGCCTACCGTGTCGCTGAAGTTGGTTGGTACCTTGGTAGCGCCAATGTATCCCACAGGACCGTTGTTAGGCGTTGGAACGTAAGCGTTGAGCCAGTCCGCGCCGTTGTTGTTTACCGGGGTGACCTTGTCCACTTGCACGCCATTGACGGTCGGCAGCGTGCAGTTCGCGGGCGAGAAATATTGAGGGTATTGGCCTCCTCGATAGTTCCCGGACAATGGGTCGCATTCGCTGAAGTCGCCGGTCCGCATCAGCGCCGTGGGAACCGATCCGCCCACCGTGGTGGCGGCGCGGTACAAGGCACGCTCTTCCGAAAAGAAGAAGAACGTCTTGTTCTTACTGGTGTTGTAGACTTTGGGGATGTAGAAAGGCCCGCCGATGGTGCCGCCAAAGATGTTCCATTGCAGGGGCGTCTTGGGAGCATTTCCACCCTCGGGACTGATCTCCTGGTTGGTGAAAAGGGGTTGGCATCGAAGGCTTGGTTGCGGTTATATTCGTGGGCGCTGCCGTGGAAGTCCTTGGTACCGCCCTTGGTCACCATCTCGATCAGCGCTCCGGCGTGCTGGCCGACATCAGCGCCGTAATTCGAGGTTGAAACGCGGAATTCCGCGATGGTTTCGACACCTGGAGTGACCGCGCCCCCGCTCGCTTGGGAGCTTTCCTGGGCATTGTTGCCGCCGTCATATTCGATCTGGCTGTATTCGTTGCGGTTGCCGTTGAATGAAACGCTCACTTCGCCGCCCGCGTGCCCGAGTTGCATGGCGGATTCTTGGCCATTAGCAATGGCGGCCCCTGGAACTAAGAATTCCAGGCCCATAACGTTCTGGCCATTCAGGGCCAAATTGTCGATTTGCCTTGAGGTCACAACGTCAGAAACCGTAGCGTTCTCGGTTTCAACTTTCGCCACGTTTCCTACGACCTCGACTTTTTCAGTAACCTGGCCAACTTTCAAGACCAAATCCACGCGCTGGGTTTGACCCGCCGTGAGGGCAATCCCGGAGCGCACGAGTTTCTCGAAGCCTGTCGCTTCAGCGGTGACAACGTAGTCGCCGATAGGTATTCTGGCCGCCGAGTACTCTCCAGCGGTCGTCGAGGCCACATCGCGTACAAATCCGCGATTGGGATTCGATACTGTAACTTTGGCTCCTGGTATCACGGCGCCGGTGGCGTCGGTTACCGTGCCCACGATGGTCGCGGTATCCTGAGCCTATACCGGGGAGCCTGCCAATAAGACAAGACCGATGAGCAGGTACAACACTCTCCTCATGTGTGATCCTCCTTAAAATGACTGGAACCGACGCTGAATCGTAGACGACCGCAAATGGCCGTTAAGTGACGCAACAACCTGGTAACTGCATTCGCGCTCAGCATCCCCGCTTGTGGGCGGGTGTAAGACCTCCAGGGCAGTTCATCGTGCGAGGGACGAACTCCGGAATCTGAGACGGCAGGAAGTTTAAGTTTCATAGAGAAGCGGTGAAGGCCGCCGCCCGCGAGGTGTCGGCTCGGATCGTCAGTCAGCCCACGGCGGCATGACAATCCTGACCCGGAGGCGATGCGCGAAGTGGGCCGAACGCTGTTCGGCCCTACATCGCCCAAGACACCGGCCACAGATGCTTTTGGCGAGCCTGCGCACTCACGAGGGGTCCTCCTACGAGTGCTGCGCGGCAAGAGCAAGGAACCGGGGTGTGGCGCGCAACCCGCCCCACGTATCGGGGCGATGGTTGGCGACGAAGACCTTTCGCAGCGTCTCATCGTACGGAATCAGAGCCTCCCACAGGACACCAAGTGAGTTCTGCCACCGGGGATCGGGCGGCCCGCCGTCAATGCGCTGAAACTTGGCTCCCGAAATCTGGTGGTTCCACATGAAGTCGCGGTTGGTGGCGATCAGGCGGTTGATGTCCTCACGACTGAACACCAAATTGTGCTGAAAGGCAGCAATGATGCCCTCCAGGTCAATGGCGTAGTAGCCGCCGTTCGGGTGTACGCCCACCCAGTGCTTCGTTTTGCCATCCGGCTTATAGTCCCAAGGCCCCGCCGGGTCCCAATAATCCCAAACGAAATACTTCCCATTATCCCGAGTCTTCATCCGTGAGCGCATGAGCTGCCACCACTTCTCGCAGCGCTCCCGGTAGACCGGCTTGCGGGTGACATCAGACATGGCGATCAGCCAAAGGGCGATAAGGTTTTCCTTGTTGTCAGGATGAGAAAAAGCCTCGGACTTTCTGTCCGCGAAACCTTCCGTAAAGCGGCCGGTGGAACGGTCAATCCCAAAGTACTGGACAACCCAGATCCTCCACAATCGCGCCAAGCATCGCGCGAGTCCCACTTCTCGAACGTCCGCTCGGCCAGTTCGAGATAACCCCGCGCCTTTCCGCCCCATTTGGTTTCGAGCGCGGGCGTCTTCAGGATTTCGTCGGCCATGAGGACCATGGGGCGCAGTATCATCGCTTCGCCGAGCATGCTGTCGTAGTCAAAGCCCTCGGTTTGGTCGCTGACCTTAGGCCAGCCGAGGTAACCATCCGGCTCTTTAACGGCCCGCCTGATGCAGGAGTCAGCCCAGTCGACCAATCGCTCCGCCCACCTCGCGTCGTGCGTGGCGAGATAGCCATAATAGAAGCCATCGAGAAACGGGCTTACCAGCCAGCCCAGTTCCTCTGCCATCTCCGTGTCGCAGTAACGGTTCTTGGCCGAGTCGGTGAGGATGAATCTCTCCCAACCAGCCTGCCATTCCCTGGCCGTGGACGCATCAATCCATGGGGCCGGGCGGTCAGCGGCAGTAACGGCATCGGCATCGTCGCCAAGAGCAATGATCGCGGAAGCCGCGCCGATGGCCTGGGCTGAAAACTCGTGAAGGAATCTGCGGCGATGCATAAGTGATTTCTTGGTACCACTGCACTGGCTACAAGCACAGCGAGGGTCCCTGAAGATGGCTACTCGACCCGGATATTGCCTGAGACGGTGCTCACATCCAAGAGGAACCCGCCATCGCCGACTTTGCCTTCCAGGTCGTGTTTGCTCAATGTGCCTTGCACGGTCATCTCACGCTGAGTATGAACCGTGCCGGAAACCGTGTGGGCCCGGAGCGTGAACCCTTGCTGGCTGGGCAGGCGCACCGTGACGTTGCCGGAAGCGGTGGAGAGCCGCCAGGATTCCCGGCCTTCTCCTTCCACCACAATGTTTCCGCTCGCGGTCTGGGCTCGCACATGCCCATGAACGCCTTCGAGTTGCAGCGTGCCGGAGCCGGTATTCACCTCCACATCGCCTGGCGCGGTCTGCCGCAGGGTGACGCTGCCGCTGCCCGTCGAGGCGTGCAGGCCGCCCGCTACGCCTGTGGCCTGAATTTCGCCGCTCCCAGTCGACGCATGTACTTCTCCCCTTAGCACCATCCACCGAAATACGGCCGGACCCGGTTGAAACCCTGACCTCGTCTCCAATGTTGGTCAGGCGGAGGTGGCCGGAGCCGGAAGATGCTTCCACCGGGCCGTGCAGGCCGCTTATACTCTGTTCCCCGGAACCGGTGTTGGAGCGCAGGCGGGTCTCAGTGGGCACCACAATCTCGTAACTAATGGAGACGTTGTGCTCCAACTCGTGATTTTCAACGTGACCGATCTTGATGAGATTGCCGTGTTGCTCAATTGGCGGGTTACTTTCCAGGTACCGGATCTTGCTTTCCGCATCCGAGCTATCGAACCAGCCGTTTGAAGACCGGATCGTGCCGGTGACGCGCACGGTGGAGCTGTCACCGGTGCGCAGGTCGACGGTTCCAGAGCCCGTCTGAACCTCGAGATCGACCGGGCCGGAGACTTGCAGGGTGCGCGCAAAGTGTCCCTCCGCGGCGCGAGCGGCGGCGGGGACGTATAAAGACAAAACAGCAACGATCAGAATACTCATGGGGAGCCAGCGGCTTGACTTCATAAACACATTCTCCTTTTTTGGCACGGGCCTCTTATTTGGTTATACGTATCAGGCGCTCGTTTTGTTTAAACGCGTGAAGCCCTGCTCCGTGAGCTTTCGCCCGCGAACCGTGGCGTGAGCGTCCCGCCCGCGCGAAATCCTCCAACGCATGACGCTACTTGAGCCCGGCTGTGTGACAATGCTAAGCTCCAATCCATGGATGAAGTAGCCGAAAGACAAGCCGAGAGGGCCTCCGCCGTCGAACAGTATCGCGCCTTGCTTGAGATTTCTGAATCTATTGCCACGCATCGCGACCTGCGGGCGCTCTTTCATGCCATTGCTGAACGACTTCATCGGCTGGTGGCCTTCGACTTTATCGGCCTGACCCTGCCCGACTCGGATCGGAACACGGTGCGGATCCACGTTTTGGAGAGCTCGCTGCCCACGGAGGTGAAGGAAGGTTTCGAATTCCCCATCGAAGAGGCCACGCAGGAGATAGTTTGGAAACAGCAGAAGGCGCTGGTGGTTAGCGACCTGGGATTGGAGACGCGCTTTCCCCGCAACGTGGAGTTGTTACGCAAGGAAGGCATGAAGTCGCTCTGCCTGCTTCCACTCACCACCGCCCAGCGGCGCGTGGGCGCCTTGGCTTTCGGGTCGGTGCAGAAAGGGGCTTACGACGAAGCTGACCTGGAGTTCCTGCGGCAGGTGGCGGCGCAAGTCGCCGTGGCCGTCGATAACGCCCTGAATTTTCAGGATGCTCAGGTTTACCAAGAGCAGCTCTCGCGTGAACGCGACCGCTTGCGGTTGCTCCTGGAAGTCACTAACGCCCTGGTCTCCAATCTCGACCTACGCGAACTCCTGAAGCAGATCTCGGCTTGCTTGAGTCGAGTAATTCGCCACGACTACACCGCTCTGGCTCTCTATGATCCGGCCAGATCCGAGATGCGCCTGACCGCTTTGGATTTCCCGGAGGGCAAAGGGTTCATCCAGGAAGAAATGGCTGTTCCCTTGGAGGGTTCGGCCGGCGGCGAGGTGCTCACCACGCGCAAACCGTTGCTTGTCGACGCTTCAAACGTGGAGCGCTTCAAGTCCCCGATTGGCCGCTTGGCCGCTGCCGAAGGCTTGAAATGCACGTGCGTGCTCCCGCTTTTCACTTCCACCCGAGACCTTGGGGTCCTGGCCGTGGGCGCGCTCGCCGATGACGCCTTCCAACCGGATGACATTGGTCTTCTGGCGCAGGTGGCTAACCAGATCGCCATTGCGGTTGAAAACGCGCTGGCTTACCGCGAGATCGCGGAGTTGAAGAATAAGTTGGCGGAGGAAAAACTCTATTTGGAGGAAGAGATCCGCACGGATCACAACTTCGAAGAGGTGGTGGGTGAAAGCACGACGCTCAAGCGGGCGCTGAGCCAGGCGGAGACCGTTGCGCCTACGGATTCGGCGGTGCTGGTTCTAGGGGAAACAGGAACCGGCAAAGAGGTCATCGCTCGCGCCATCCACGACCTGAGCCGGCGGCGGGAAGGCACCTTCGTGAAGATCAATTGCGCGGCCATCCCCACGGGCCTGCTCGAGAGCGAGCTGTTCGGCCATGAGAAGGGCGCCTTCACCGGCGCCATCGCGCAGAAAATCGGCCGCTTTGAGCTGGCGCATTGCGGCTCCCTGTTTCTCGACGAAGTCGGCGATATTCCTCTTGAACTTCAGCCCAAGCTCCTGCGTGTTTTGCAGGAAAAAGAGTTTGAGCGCTTGGGGGAACCCGCACCATCCGAGTTGACGCTCGAGTGGTGGCTGCGACCAACCGCAACCTCGCTCAGATGGTTGAGGAGGGGCTGTTTCGCGGCGACCTTTACTATCGCCTGAATGTTTTCCCTATCCAGATTCCACCCCTCCGCGAGCGCCGCGAGGATGTCCCGCTGCTGGTGCGCTACTTCGTGCAGAAATATGCGCGGCAGATGGACCGGCGCATTGAAACCATTTCGGCTGAGGAAATGGACGCCTTGGCGCGCTACCACTGGCCCGGCAATGTGCGGGAACTCGAAAACCTGATCGAGCGGGCGGTGATTCTCTCACCTGGGCCGGAGTTGCGTGTGCCCGTGGCGGAGCTGAAACAGCCCTCTGAAACTCCTTCCAATCTCAGTTTGGAGTCGGCGGAGCGTGAGCACATCGTTCGAGTACTGCGGGAGACGAATGGGGTGGTGGGCGGGCCGCGTGGCGCCGCCGCCCGGCTTGGCTTGAAGCGAACCACCCTGCAATCCAAGATGCGGAAGCTGGGGATCGTCCCACGGGACCAGTAGGGGCACGCCATGGCGTGCCCCTACCGGGCGCACACGGGGCGGGCCCCTACGAATCGAACATGCGGATATTTGCTGCGGTCGACATCGGCTCCAATTCCGTGCGCATCAAGATAGCGCGCGTCATTCGCCACCGTCTTGAAACAATTCACGAAGACCGCGTGGTGACGCGCCTGGGCGAATCCGCGTTCCGTTTCGGAACCCTTTCGCCGGAGGCCATGGAGGACACGGTGAAGGTGCTGCGGCGCTTCTACCGCCAGGTCCAGGACTTCGGCGTCGACCAGGTACGCGTGGTTGCAACCAGCGCTCTCCGGGATGCGCCTAACTCGGCGGCGTTTATTGCCTGGGTACATTCTGCAACCGGTTGGAAAGTGGAAACGATCTCCGGGCTGGAAGAGGGGCGCTTGATTCACCTGGGGGTTCTTGCAAACACCACGCTGGGCGGCTCCCGCGCTCTGCTCATCGACCTCGGGGGAGGCAGTTGCGAATTGACGCTCTCGGACCAAGGGCACATTCGTGAGATGGTTAGCCTGCCCTTGGGTGCGGTACGCCTGACCGGCGAATTCCTTCCCCATGATCCACCCCGCGCGGTGGAAATCCAGAGGCTCCGAAGAAGCATTGGGGAGGAGTTGGAGAGTGTTCACAAGCGGCTTGCACGCGCCAAGCTGAGAAACGTGGTCGCCACTTCAGGGACAGCCGCGGCACTCTCCGATGCGGCCCAGGCGGCCGCGCCCCGAGATTTTAGGGCCAGGGCTGGGCACATCTCGCGCGCTGCCATTCTGAGCCTGGCGCATCGCTTGGCGCGGCTGGATGCGAAGGGCCGCGGTAAAGTGCCGGGAATTGGGCCTCGGCGGGCAGAAATCATTGTGGCGGGCGCCTTCGTCTTTGCCGAGCTTATGGAACACTGCCATCTGCCCGGCTTCCGTTATTCGCCTTTGGGGCTTCGGGATGGACTGCTGGCTCAAATGCTCGCGGACCACGACCGAGCTACGATTCCGCGCAAGCAAGTCGAGGCAGAGCGTCGCGACGCCCTGCTCGCCATGTGCAAGCAGTACGGCGTGGACCTCAAAACGGCGGAGGAAGTCCGCCGCCTGGCAGACCAACTTTTTCACCAGCTCCGCCGGGTGCATGCGCTGCCGCCTGACTATGCGGGCTGGCTCTCCGCGGCCGCGATGCTGCACGAAGTGGGCACGTTTATCAACAGGAGCGGACGCCACCGCCACACCTATTACTTGATCGCCAACTCGGAGATCTTCGGCTTCACCCCCCAACAACGGCTCAGCATCGCCGCCATTGCGCGCTATCTCGGAAAGACCCGCCCCACTCCGGCCGATGGCCCGATGAAGGCCCTGGATAAAGCTGACGAGGAACTTGTTCCACAGGCCGTGGCGCTCTTGCGCCTCGCCAAAGCGATGAGCCATGGTAGCCCTGGCAGCATAGTCAATGTGACTGCGGAAGTGTATCGCGAGCGCGTCATGCTTAAACTCGATGCCAGGGACAACGCCGATCTTGAAGTCTGGATGCTGAGCAGGGAAAAGGCTTACTTCCGCCAGGTGTTTGGCCGCGAATTGGATGTTGAGGTATCCTAGTTAACAGGCGCCGAAAATGGTGGTGTTATAGTTTAACTCGTAGCGCCCCGACCTGTCGGGGCAGTTGCCGACGCTTCGCTTCGCTCAGGACAGGCTCTGGAGGTCGGCGCCACTTTCAAACTTGGACACTGTCCCGAAAACAAAGGGCTTGCAAGCTTTGCCAATGCCTTGTAGCCTTGCATTCTGGAACTCCAAGGGGCCCTGTCGCCTTGCGGGGGCAAATTCAGGGAGCGAAATATGCCAAAGCCGAAGGGCATTGTGATCAACGGAGTACGATTCCGGCACGGCGAAGTCGATTGGGAAGACGCGCACGGGGCGAGTCGCGACAAATTGCCGGACTTTGATGCCATGCGTCAAGGCGGTCAATACGTTGGTTCGAAGATTACCTCCACCGGCCTTATTGCCAAAATCGGGAAATACCTTTTAGTGATTACCGAGAAAGATGAAGCGTTGACAGAATTTGATTACACCTTGATTCCCCTGCGCGCCAAAGTCCAGATTCGCTACGCCTAAGCCCCGTCGGCAAACCCTACTGATTTGGTTTGATCTGGTAGGAGCGCTTGCGCTCCTCGTAGTGCTTTCGATTGACGCAAGTGAGTCTAGCCGCGTCACATCTGATTGCGGGCGGACAACGGGTTTCGGTATTGTCTGGGCAGCCGGGGGGTTACAAAAATGGACAATCGTGTTAAGTTATTGCAACGGGCGGATACGTCCGGGGCATCCAACCGGATTGCAGAGCCGTGGTTGTTTGCATTGCGAATTAATCATGAGGAGCGGAATTATGTTTCTTAGACGTTTGATCCTCGCCCTCTGCCTGGCATGCCTGGTATCAGGGGCGGGGCTCGCCGTTGGGCCTACAGGGACAATCGTTGGGACGGTCAGCGATCCCAGCGAAGCGGTAATTCCGAAAGCGCAGGTCACAGTTCGCAACCAAGGGACAAACGCTACCCGCGTAGTGTTGACCAACGATGCCGGAGACTTCAGCGTCCCGCTACTGCCTCCGGGAGTGTACGAGGTCACAGCGGAAAAGGCCGGTTTCCGGCTGAGTATCCATAGCGACATCAACCTGGACGTTGACCAGACGGTGCGGGCGGATTTTGTGCTGCAGATCGGCCAGCCCAACGAGCAAGTCGTGGTCAGCGAGACGGTACCGCTAGTTCAGACGGACACCTCGACGCTGGGTCAGGTCATCGAGCGCAAACAAGTAAGCGAGTTGCCCCTGAACGAACGGAATTTCCTCACTTTTGCCCTGCTCGTCCCGGGCGGCCAACCGCCCGTGCAAGGCTCTCAGAATTCCACCCAGGGTGGCGCCATCAGCGTCAACGGCGCGCGCGAGCAGTCGAACGATTTCCTTCTCGACGGCGTCGACAACAACGACTTATACATCAATCAATACAGCGTGCTCCCCTCCGTTGATGCTATCCAGGAATTTAAGGTGCAATCCAGTGATTATTCGGCTGAATTCGGGCGCAGCAGCGGAGCCCAAATCAATGTGATACTGAAGAGCGGCACAAATCAGTTCCACGGGAGCGGGTTTGATTTCGTTCGTAACCGCCACCTGGACGCCAAGAATTTCTTCGATCAGCCCGATTGCACACCCGATTCCGTTCAGGGGACCTGCGCGCCCATACCTCGTCTTGATCGCAACCAGTTTGGCGGTACGTTGGGCGGCCCGATCCAAAAGGATAAGACCTTCTTCTTCCTTTCCTACGAAGGGCTGCGACTTCGTCAGGCAACCACGCGGGAAGCGGCCGTGCCATCGCAAGCCCAAGACCTGGCGGAGGCCCAAGCCTTCTTCGGCATAATGGAGAGTGTCGGTTACCAACCGAATCCCGCGGGCCTGGCAGCACTCAATCTCATTCCTGCCGCCAACGTCGCCGTGCCGGACCTGGCCGATTCCAACACCTTCGTTTCCGCTCCGGTGATCCAAAACACCTTCGACCTGGCGACCATCAAATTAGACCGCCAGGCGGGCGCTCACAACACCTTCTCTGCTCACTACTCGCTGTTTAACGAGAACAATTTCAATCCTTTTGATCCCGTCAACGCTTTTACCAACCTGCCTGGGTATGGCGTCACCGCCGTTAACCGAGGACAGAACGCCGGCTTTACCTGGACCCACGTCTTTAACCCGCATTGGATCAACGAAGCCCGGGTGGGTTTCAATCGCCTGCGCGCGGCCGACTTTCAGCAGGACTCCGGCATCAACGTGAGCCAGCAATTGGGATTTCCGACCACGTCTGCGAATCCAGTGGACTGGGGATACCCCAACATCAACATTTACGGCTACGACGGTATTGGCGAGCCCGTGAACTACCCCCAGGACCGGCACGACAATACCTACGAATTTGCCGATAATCTTGCCTGGAACAGCGGACGCCACCAATTCAAGTTCGGAACGGACATTCGCCGTTTCCAGTTGAATTCCTACCTGGACTTCATCTCCCGCGGGGATTGGTTCTTCGAGGGCCAAACCGCGATGGGCCTAGCGCAAGCTTTGGCGCCCGTGTTGCCGCCCCAAGCAGCGGATATCTGCCCGGGCGGAATCGCCAACTGCCCGCCGCAAGTCGGAGCTTTGGCGCAGCTCATGGCCGGAGTTCCCGATTACGTCGTGACCGAAACGGGCAATACCAATAATGGACTGCGCACCACCGGCCTGGGCGTCTATGTGCAAGACGATATTCGCGTTCTGCCGCGATTCACCCTGAATGTCGGCCTGAGATGGGAATTCAATAGCCCGCCCGTCGAGATCCACAACCGCTTCAGCGTCCCGGATTTGAATGTCGATCCGCAAACCTGCAACGCCCTGGCTCCGGGGTACCCGAACTGTGCCTTCATTCAGGCCGGCACGAATGGGATTCCCCGGGCTACCTATGGGAAGAACCTGCATGATTTTGCTCCACGCATTGGGTTTGCGTGGCGGCCTTTGAAGACGGAACGCTTCGTTGTGCGCTCCGCCTTCGGCATCTTCTATGATGAGAGTATCCTCAATCTCGACATACTGCCGCGCTTCAATCCTCCCTTTGTGGATATCTCCGCCCTGCTCCAGACCTCGGGCAGCTTGGTCATTCAGGATATCTTGAACCAGACCGGATTGTCCGAACCGCAGGCCAATTTTGTTTCCCCAAACTTCCGTGATGCCTCGATGCTCGACTGGAACGCTGACCTTCAGTACGAAGTTCAACCGAACTGGATGATTGACTTAGCCTACGTGGGCACCAAGGGAACGCATCTTCCCGCCACCCGCGATATGAACGAAGGGAACCCTTTCACTCAGGTTACTCCTTACCCGGCGTTTAACTCCATCTTGGTGGTAGAGCCCCGCGCCAACAGCATTTACAATGCCTTGCAGTTTCGGTCCGAGAAGCGCGTCAGGGAGGGCATGGCTTTCCTTGCCGCTTACACCTGGTCGCGATCAATCGACGACGACTCCGCTGTTTTCAGCGGCAGCGTTGGTTCGGGCGTACCGCAAGACTCGTACGACTTTCGTCTTGACCGTGGGCTTTCCGACTTCCAGGTTGAACAGCGCTTCGTCCTCAGTTACCTCTATGACTTGCCGTTTGGGCCGGCGCGAAAGTGGCTGAGCAATCCCGGCTTTCTCAACCATATCTTTGGTTCCTGGCAAACCGCTGGAATTGCCACCATGCAAACCGGCAGTCCTTTTACGGTTAACATGCCGGCCTCACAGGCGGGAACATCGATTACCTCATTCGGAGTTCCCTACCGGCCGGACTTGGTGGGCGACCCCACTAAAGGCGGTTCCGTGGCGGCAAACCCGGGATGCTCAGCCCCAGGTCAAGTTCACACGCCGAATAGCTGGTTCAATCCCTGCGCCCTAGCCAGCCCGCTGAACCCCCTTCTGGGGACCGAGGGTCGAAACGTCTTGATGGGGCCGGGATTCAACAACCTCGACTTTTCGATGCTGAAGGAAATCCCGTTCCGGCACGAAGGCCGAAGACTCGAAATCCGCTTCGAGTTCTTTAACCTTTTCAATATTCCGCACTTTGATATTCCTGGCCGAACCTTCGACACGTCGGCGCTCGGCGTCGTGCAGTCGGCCAATGAATACGGCAATAAGCCGCCCAGGCAGATTCAGTTGGGGCTGAAGTACATATTCTAGGGAGTTAACAGTTGACAGTTTACAGTCATAGTGGGTGCAAGGAGAGTGGCACCAGATGGATCGCCAAGAAGCCTGGAATCTTCTCTGCGAGTACACCAAGAACGAGAACTTACGTAAGCATGCGCTGGCAGTGGAGGCGTGTGTTCGCGCGTATGCTCGGAAGTTCGGCGAGGACGAGGGAAAATGGAGTGTCGTGGGCTTGATCCATGACTTCGACTACGAGGTATACCCGAACGCGCCCGATCACCCGCTGAAGGGAAGCGAGATCCTGAAAGAGATGGGTGTTTCCGAGGAAATCCGTCGTGCCATCCTCGGACACGCTGATTATACGGGCGTTCCGCGCGATACTCTTCTGGCCAAAGTTCTCTTCGCGTGTGACGAACTGGCTGGATTCATTACGGCGTGCTCCCTGGTGCGGCCCGACAGGATTGCCACCCTGGAGGCCAAATCGGTTCGCAAGCGGATGAAAGACAAAGCCTTCGCCCGCTCCGTAAGCCGTGAGGATATTATCAAGAGCGCTCAGGAACTGGGTGTGCCTCTTGACGACCACATCACTTTCTGCATTGAAGCCATGCGCAGCATTGCGGACCAACTGGGCCTCGCACCCATTTAGGGCAGCCGTCTCGCCAGCCGCAACCCAGCACAACGATCTCGCCACACTTGACAGAGAGTGAAGAATCCCGTACGGTAAGCGCTTACATTAAGTGGTTTTTCCTGCCCAGGCCACCGGGAACGCTGCCGGCGCCTCGTACTCCGTGTGCGCCGGCATGGCCCCGGCGGCCCGCTCGATGAGGTTTCAATGCGAGGATTCTATGTCCAATGAAAAATTCGCGCTGGGAATCGACTACGGAACAGAATCGGGCCGCGTGGTGGTAATCCGGGTGCGCAACGGTGAGGAGATCGCCTCTGCGGTGGTCCCCTACCCTGATGGAGTGATCGACGAGAAACTGCCGGGGGGCCCGCGCCTGGGGCCCGACTGGGCCTTGCAAAACCCCCGCGATTACCTTTTGGTGATCGAAAAGGGGGTTCCTAAGGCCCTGAAAGCTGCGGCGCTCAAGGGCGAAAACGTGATCGGAATTGGCACGGACTTCACGGCGTCGACGCCACTACCTGTAGCAAGCGACGGGACGCCCCTCAGCTTCATTCCGCAATACAGCAAGCGCCCTCATGCCTGGGTGAAGTTATGGAAACATCATGCCGCGCAACCGGAGGCGAACCGGATCAACGAAGTGGGGCGGGACCGAAACGAAGACTTCATCCAGATCTACGGCGGGAAGTACTCTTCGGAATGGTTTTTCTCCAAGGTGCTGCAAGTCCTCAATGAGGACGAAGAGATTTACGACGCTGCGGACCGGTTCATCGAGGGCGCCGACTGGATTGTCTGGCAGTTGACCGGAGAAGAGAAGAGGAACACCTGCACGGCCGGTTATAAGGGGATGTGGATCAATGGCAAGGGATTTCCGTCCGACGAGTTTTTCGGCACCCTACACCCGCGGCTGGAAAACGTCATCGGGACGAAGGTGGGAACGGACTATTGCCCGCTCGGCCAGAAGGCGGGAGAGCTTACCGCCTTCTGGGCACGAAAGACAGGGCTTAGGAAGGGTACCCCTGTCGCGGTAGGTAATGTCGATGCACACGTCGCTGTGCCCGCTTGTACGGTAACCCAGCCCGGTTCCCTGGTAATGATTATGGGGACATCCATCTGCCACATGGTGCTGGGCACGGGACGACAGATGGTGGAGGGCATGTGCGGCACGGTCGAGGATGGAATCGTTCCCGGCCTGTGGGGATTCGAGGCAGGGCAGTCGGCCGTGGGCGATATCTTCGCCTGGTTCTTCGAGCGTGGCGTGCCCGATTATATCCACCAGGAAGCACGCGCGCTGAAGATCCCCTTCGTCGCTGTACTCGAGAAGCGCGCCGCCGCCCTAAAACCGGGCGAGTCGGGACTGCTGGCGCTCGATTGGTGGAATGGCAATCGGTCTGTGCTGGTGGATGTTGACCTGACGGGGCTGCTGGTGGGAATGACGCTAGCGACCAAGGCGGAAGAGATCTATCGTGCCTTGATCGAAGCCACGGCCTTTGGCACGCGGACGATCGTCGAGGCTTTTGAATCAAAGGGCGTGGAAGTGAAAAACCTGGTGGCCTGCGGAGGCTTGCCGGAAAAGAACAAACTGCTCATGCAGATCTACGCCGATGTGACCGGACGCGAGATCAAGCTGGCCGAGCAGCTTCAGACTTGCTCGGCCTTGGGCGCCGCCATGCACGGGGCGGTCGCTGCCGGGCGCGCCGGAGGCGGCTACGATACCATCACGGAAGCCGCAAAACATATGGCGCACGTGCAGAAACTGACCTACCGGCCGAAAGCCCAGAACCACGCCGTGTACAATCGGCTCTTCAAGGAATACCAGACGCTGCACGACTATTTCGGCCGCGGCGGCAACGACGTCATGAAGCGTTTGAAGACGCTGAAGCGTGAAATCGTGGAAGAGCAGTGACGAGTGACAAGTGACGAGTGACGAGCAGGAGCCAAAAGCAAGAAGCAAGAATCCAGAAGCAAATCACAACGGACGACTGACAACGGACAACTGACTGCTGAGAGCTGATAGCTGAGAGCGATAGCTTCTAATCACCAATGCCCACGGATAAGTATGTCATCGGAATCGATTTTGGCACGGAATCGGGCCGGGTGGTGGTGGTGCGAGTTCGCGACGGCGAGGAGATGGCGGCGGCAGTGGTGCCGTATCCGGATGGCGTGCTCGACGAAACCCTGCCGGGCGGCGGGCAACTCGAGCCGGATACCGCGCTGCAAAATCCCCGCGACTACTTTTTGGTGCTCGAGAGGGGCGTCCCCAAGGCGCTCAAACAAGCCGGCGTTATGGCGAATGACGTCATCGCCCTCGGCACGGACTTCACTTCCTGCACCGTCTTCTCAACCACCCAGGACGGAACGCCGCTTTGTCTCCTCCCCAAGTACCGCCGCGAGCCGCTGGCTTGGGCCATCCTCTGGAAACACCACGCTGCACAACCGGAAGCCGATCGCCTCAATGAAATCGGTCGAGAACGAGACGAAGAATTCATTCAGATGTATGGCGGCAAATACTCCTCGGAATGGTTCTTTGCCAAGGTGTTGCAGATACTCAATGACAGCCCGGAGGTTTATGAAGCCGCAAACAGATTGATTGAGGGTACGGACTGGATCGTTTGGCAACTGACGGGCCAGGAAAAACGCAACAACTCCACGGCAGGCTACAAGGCCATGTGGGTGAAAGGCAAGGGCTTTCCGAAGCGGGATTTTTTCCGGGCCGTTCACCCCCGCCTCGAGAACGTGATTCAGGAAAAGGTGGGGACAGAGTTCTACCCTCTCGGCACGCCCGCCGGCGGACTGGCGGCGCGTTGGGCGCGAGCCACGGGGCTTCGCGAGGGGACTCCCGTTGCAATGGGCGTCGCCGACGGGCATGCGTCTATTCCTGCGAGCACTGTGACCAAGCCGGGTTCCCTCTCCATGGTCATGGGCACATCTTTCGTTCAAATGCTGATGGGTCGCGAGCGGCGGATCGTGAAGGGGATCTGCGGAGTTGTCGAGGATGGCATTGTACCGGGATACTGGGGATACGAAGCAGGCCAATATGCGGGCGGGGACATGTTCGCCTGGTTCTTCGACCACGCCGTGCCGTCTTACGCCAAGAGCCAAGCGAAGAAGCTGAAGCTTCCTTTCACCGCATGGCTCGAAAAGCAAGCCGCCGCGCTGCGTCCGGGCGAAACAGGGCTGTTGGCGCTCGATTGGTGGAACGGCAATCGGTGCGTGCTCGTGGATGCCGATTTGAGCGGCTTGTTAATCGGGGCAACACTGAGCACGCCGCCGGAAGCGATTTTCCGCGCTTTGCTGGAAGCTGCGGCCTTCGGCACGCGGCAGATTCTCGAAGCCTTCGATGCCGAGGGACTGCACACTCAGGACGCTGTGGCGTGCGGGGGCCTGCCGGCAAAGAATAGACTTCTAATGCAAATCTACGCTGACGTTCTGGGGCGCGAGATCAAGGTGGCAAAACATCCTCAGACCTGCTCCGCGCTGGGCGCGGCCATTCACGCCGCCGCGGCGGCGGGTCGTCAGGCCGGAGGCTACGATTCCATTCCCGAAGCCGCCGCGCATATGGCGCATTTGCGGAGCGAAACATACCGGCCGCGCCCCGAAAGCCAGAAGATCTATAATCGCCTTTTTCAGGAATTTCGGATTCTGCACGATTATTTCGGCCGGGGAGTGAATGACGTGATGAAGCGGCTTAAAGCCCTCCGGCGAGAGATCGTGGCCGCGTAGGAGTCAGGAGTCAGGAGTCAGGAGTAGAACATCGACCCTCAACCGATAGGCTGCTGAAGTTCGGCTGATAACCGATAACTGACGACTGACTACTTTTTCTATGTCAAAGCTCGAACAATTGCGTGAGGAAGTCTGGAAGGCAAACCTCGGAGTATATCGTGCCGGGCTGGTCACCATGCACAGTGGCAACGCGAGTGGAATTGATCGCGAGCGGGGCGTGGTGCTGATCAAGCCCAGCGGCATGGATTACGACCGCATGCGAGCGCAGGACATGGTCCTGACCGACCTCGAGGGCCGCAAGCTCAAGGGCAAGTGGAACCCCTCCGTTGACCTCCCCGACCACCTTTACATCTACAAGCACTGTCCGCAGATTGGCGGAGTCATCCACACGCACTCGAACTACGCCACGAGTTTTGCCTTGCTGGGACGGCCCCTGCCCGTTTATCTGACCGCCATTGCCGATGAGTTCGGCGAAGAGATACCGTGCCTTCCTTACGTTGATAATCGAGCGGATCATATTGGTAAAGCCATCGTCAAATACATGGGTAAGAAGGCCCCCGCCGTGCTCCTGGCGCACCACGGGGTGTTTGCTTTCGGAGCCACGCCGCGCGCGGCGCTAAAAGCCGCCGTGATGGTCGAAGACGTTGCCAAGACGTGTCATCTCGCCTTGCTGCTGGGCAGGCCGAAACCCTTGCCCCCGCGCGAAATCAAGAAGTGGTGGGACCGCTACCACACCACTTACGGCCAGCCCGGGAAAGAGTAGTTGAGGTGAATCGCTAGTCGCTAATTCCGGTTATTGCGACGTACCGCAGCTCAAGAGGTAGGTTAATGAACTATCCCTTGCCGTTCTTGCTCGCCCGCCCTGCTGGCCGCGGATCCACAAGCCGGCAGTCGTCTGATTTCTCTTCATGCCCCGGACATCACCATCATCGCCATCTATTTCGCCATGGTGCTGGGCATCGGGTTTTATCTGCGGCGATACACGAAGCGCGGCGAGGATTTTTTCCTCGCCGGCCGGGAAATGACCGCCTGGGTGGCGGGACTGAGCTTTGTCTCCGCCAATCTCGGCGCGCTCGAGCTGATGGGGTGGGCCGCAGCCAGCTTATCAGTACGGCATCCTGGCGGCGCACTGGTATTGGGTCGGCGCAATTCCCGCCATGCTCTTCCTGGGCATCGTCATGATGCCCTTCTACTACATCTCGAAGACCCACTCCGTCCCAGGCTACTTGCAACTGCGTTACGGCGAATCGGCGCGCGGGCTCTGCGCGGCCATGATGTTTAGCTGTCATGACCATCTTGATGTCCGGCATCAACATGTACGCCATGGCGCTGGTGATGAAAGTGGTGCTAGGCTGGAACATCCACTTCAGCATTTGGGTTTCCTCGCTCACGGTGGCGGTGTACGTAGCCCTGGGGGGGTTGTTCTCCGCCATTTTCAACGAGGTGCTTCAGTTCTTCCTGATCTGGCTGGGCGCGTTGCTGATTCCCATTCTGGGCTTGATTGAGACCGGCGGCTGGTCCGGCTTGGTGGCGCGGATTCACCAGAATTTTCCCCAAGGCGATTACACGCACCTCTGGCGCACCATGGGCAGCTTCACCGACAATCCTATGGGCATCCATTGGACAGGAATCGTCTTCGGCCTCGGCTTCGTCATTTCCTTCGGCTACTGGACGACGGATTTTCTGGTGGTGCAAAGAATCCTGGCGGCCAAGGACATCCGCGCCGCCAAGCTTGCCCCCATCATCGGCTCGTTTTTCAAGATGGCTGTGCCTTTCATCGTAATCCTGCCGGGCTTATTAGGCCTGGCCTTATTGCCTTTCAAGTTGCTGCCTGAGAGTGCCGTGGGCCCCGGTCAGCACAGTTACAACGAGGTTCTCCCCCTCATGCTGGCGCGCTACTGCGGTCCGGGGCTACTAGGCCTGGGAATCACTGCGCTCATCGCCGGTTTTATGTCCGGCATGGCAGGCAACACGAGCGCCTTTGCGACGGTCTGGACCTACGACCTCTATCGGAGTTTCTTCAGAAAGAACGCCTCTGACGATCACTACGTGAAAATGGGCCGGTGGTGCACGATCCTGGGGGTTTTGATCAGCATAGGAACGGCTTACCTGGTGATGAAATTCGGCAGCATCATGGATTATGTGCAGGCGCTTTTCAGTTTCTTCATAGCGCCTTTGTTGGGAACCGTGCTGTTGGGCATGTTGTGGAAGCGCGCCAGCCCGGCCGGGGGTTTTTGGGGACTTCTCAGCGGCACCGTCTCCTCCATCGGCATGTGGGCTCTCGTCAGGGCAAATCCCCACCTGCTCTCTTACATCGCCCTTTCAAGCCACGCTAAGGACATGGCTGAGAACATGTATCGGGCGCTTTGGTCGTGGATTGTGTGTGTGATTGTCACCGTCGTCGTCAGCCTGTTGACCCGGCCCAAGCCCGTTGAGGAATTAACAGGGTTGGTCTATGGTTGCACGGAACTGCCCAGCGAGGGACACCTGCCCCTCTGGAAGCGCCCCATCTTTTGGGCCGGAGTCTCGCTGGCGCTGTTTCTGGTGCTCCAGTGGATCTTCTGGTAATTCTGGATTTTCGACTTTGGATTCGGCCCGTGTGATTGGTTGTCATTCCGAGCGCAGCGAGGAATCGCGCTGTGGTTTGTCCGGACCGGCGCGCGGTGCGAGATTCCTCGCTCCGCTCGGAATGACACTTGGAAAGTGGTTCGCTGAAAGCTTAGAGCTACGTGAGGTTCTCCATGAGCGAAGGTCGCCACATGATTCCCGTCTGGTTTTTTGTTGGGATAATTCTGCTGATTTACGGCGTGATCGTCCTGGCCACAGGAATCTATGAACTCTCCAACCCGCCCCCGACCGTGCTCGCAAATTTGCATCCTGCCCTGTGGTGGGGAGGGCTGCTCACGGTTCTGGGCGGTTTCTACGTTTACATGTATATGCCGAAGAAATCGTAGCGCCTTCCTCGGGGGAAGCTTCCGGCCGGGCCAGGGGCGGGGACTCTACGGCTGGTTGTGTTGAGCGTCCTGAGCCCCACGCCGGGCGTCTCGACCTCTTTCCAGGGGATCATCCACCCACTCCCGCATCGCTTCAGGTTTGAGCAGCATTTTCATCAAGACCGCATCGCTGGAATCGATGGAAATAATCAGCATTTCGATTCGCTCCTTCCCCGAATCGCGCGTGTAGATGCAGGTCCATTCCCCGCTGCGAACATTGTGAACGTTCACGAACGGCTGGTAGGATGGTCCCACGAGGCTCGCCAGGGAAGACTCGAGATCCTCACTTGGATGGGTCCGGGAGGCTTCGACGTCGTCGAAGATCGCCATCTGGAAGTGGCTGACGCCGCCGGGCGTGAATCGGTTGGCGAAGAAGTTCAACCATCCCATGAAGCGCATCGGGCGCTGCTGGTAATAGTCGGACATCCGCTCCACGAGTGAGTGAAACTCCGAGTCCCCGGCTTGTGCCGCAGCGGGAAGCATCTGGAGCAGCGCCACGCTCAAGATGGCAGGGGCTAGCAACGGCCTACGGTTTCGCACGGTGCCCCCCTGGCTTCGGATGTGACTCGTCGCCCTGCTCTCCAAGGCGCGGAATGCCCATCTTGCCTTCGAGTTGACTCAGTTTGTCAATGTCAACAGGCCCCACAATGTTCACCACGGTGAATTCGGTGGGCTCGGCACAGATGATGGCCATTCCCAGGACATTTCCCCCCTCCGCCGCGGTCATCAGGTAAATCTCGGCGTTTTCACCGTCGCGCTTGCTTCGCGCCGACACGATGCGCGACCATGCGGGCGGCTGCAGTTGACTGCGGATCGCATCCACATCGGCAGGGGAGTAGTCGCCGGGCTTCTCGAACGTGAAGCTCTTTACGTAAACTCCCTTGAGGTTCTTAATGATCCCGAGTGCCTCCCGGTCATCCTCATCGGTCATGAATCTGGAGGCCAGCTTCAGCAGCGGCCCGTCCAGATTGACGTCCACAACTTCGGAGGCTTTCTTCGACAGCGCCTCCAGGTTCTTGATATCCAGTCTGGGGTTCTGCCCGAAGGCCGGCAGGCCTGAGGCGCCGAGCAGCAGCGCTCCGAATAATATTGCCAAACCGGTGGTGCGGATTTTCTGGTGCCTGGCGTTCATAGGATTAGCTCCCGATTTGCGCATGTTTGATTGCTCACAGCCGGTTCTGAGCGGTCCCCTGATTTACCTGCTGGACCATTCTCCGAGCCGCGTTGAGTTTTACGCTGGCGATACGCAACGCTTGCTTCACTTGCATCCTGGCTATTTCGCCTTGCCGGCGCTGGCGCGCCTGCTGCTCCCGATATGCCACGCTGCCCACCATGGCCAGGCACAGCACGGCGGCCGCCCAGCGGAGGGCCGGCCTGGCCATGAAGGCCCGGAGCCGGAACCAGGGTCTCTTCTCACGCACCGGCAGCTCGCGGATCCGAGCCAGCACACGGTCTGCAAAGCCCTCTGGTGCGGCTTTGCGACGCAGCGCCTCGCGGAGGCTTTCTTCCCACGGATTCATCGTGCAACCCCTCCTGCCCAGCGGCGTAGTTTCTCCCGCAGGATCCCCAGCGCCCTCTCGAGCCGGCTCTTCACGGTGTTGAGCGGTACATCGAGAATCCGGGCGATCTCGGCGAGTTCAAGTTCTTCCTGGTAGCGGAGAATCACCACGGCGCGCGCGTTCTCCGGAAGCGAGGCCACCATCCGGCGCAACCCCTCGGAAAGCAACGGATCGGCATCGGCGGACTCCGCTGCGGGCTCGTCAATATCCTGAAGGCTGACCGGCGGCGCCTTGGGCAGCTTCCGGGCCATGTCCAGGGCGCGCTGGCAAGCCACCTTGCGTAGCCAGAAAACCAGATGCCTGGACGACACGATGGAAGCCAGGTTTTGGTACAGTCGCAGGAAGACGTCCTGCGCCGCTTCATCCGCCAGGCTCCGGTCGTGCAGATAGTGATAGGCGATGCTGAACACCATCGATTGATGTTCCTTGACGATCTCTCCAAAGGCAGACATATCTCCCCGGGCCAGGCGGCCCAGCGCCTCTTCGCATCGGTCGAGAGTCGGGGTGGTCACGCTGCCGTTCCGCCTCCGGGTCTTGCCTGCTCATCAGATAATTACGCAAATTGGTGATAAAGGTGTGCGAAATCTTTGGGCGTTGTGGTTGGTCGGGAGGGCGGGGTCGGGCTTCGTAGGGGCAACCCTCGTGGTTGCCCCAGGGCGGCCACAAGGGCCGCCCCTGCGACGCGATTCCTTCACACTTCCGGGATACCCAGATCGTTGCTGCCCAGCGGCGACATCCTGGCCTCGGGTGCGTATTGCTCGATCATGTCCAGGGCAATGCGGGCCCGGTGCACGCGCTCGCGGCCCATTTTCGCAGCCAAGTCTTCGATATGCTTGCCGGAGGGGTAAATGTCCGGTGCGTTGCGGAGACCGAACTTGAAGTAGACGGGCGCGGCGACGCGCAGGATCTGGGGCATTTCGTAATAGCGAATAAAGCCTCCGAAGTTGTCCGGGACTTCGATGTAAAGGTCGATCGGAATGTTGACGGCTTGCCGGATGGAGCCCATCTGGGCCGGGGTCAGGTCGGTGGGTATATTCAGCGTGCTGACACCGGCGCCTTCAAACAGCCTTGCGGTGGCCGGATTGGCGGCAGGAAGCGTGACGGAACTCTTGATGATCAAGTTTTTGGGCAACTCGCCGGCATCTTTCATTTCCTTGAGCACCCAAATCAGGCCCAAATCCGCCGGTAACACGCTGCGGATGCCGAGGTCGCATGCTTTGCGCACGTCCTCGATAGCATAAACCAGTTGGTCTGCGCCGCGATGTTGCAGGCCAATCACCTTCCCTGCGGAGGACACTGTCTGGGCGCCGGTCTCGAATGTCGCGCGCGGGCCGACGAACAAGCAAACCTCGATCCGTTCGGCGGCGCCGATGCGCGCCATCTCGCGAACCTCGTCTTTGGTCAGCAGCATGATGCCGCTTCCCTGGCTGACGCGATGCACCGGCACCTTGAGTTCTTTTGCGGCCTCCAGCACTTCGCGAAAAACGCGCGGACCTTCGACGCTGGGAATCTCGAAGCGGTAATCCCCGCCATCTTTGAATTTCTTCCCGCTGGGCGCTAGCCCGTGGTTATCCTCCGATGGCAGGTTGAGCTTGGCAAGGAATTGTCGGGTTTTTTTCATTGCATGCTCCTTGGTCCGTGGGTGGCGCATACGTCCTGACGCTTTTGTTAGGATGTATGCGCCGCCTGTGGGCTACGGGCAACGGACATCTCTACTGCGTATACTTCAAATAAACGGTTCTCGTCTCAGTATAGAAATCCAGCGCCGCCGGCCCTTGTTCCCTCATGCCGAAGCTGGATTCCTTCGTGCCGCCGAAGGGAAGCTGGTATTCGACGCCGGCGGTAGGCAGGTTGACGGTAATCAAACCGGCTTCAATGCGATTGATGAATTGGTGAACGCGCGTGAGGTCGCGCGAAACGATGGAAGCCGAGAGGCCGAAACGAACGCCGTTGGCCAGGCGCATAGCGTCTTCGAAATCGCTCGCGACCATCAGCGCCAGTACTGGGCCAAAGACCTCTTCCTGGGCGATGCGCATGTCCGTAGTGACGCCGGCGAATAGGGTGGGCTCCACGAAGTAACCTAAATCATACGCTCCACCCGTAAGGCGATTCCCGCCGCAGAGCAACTGCGCCCCTTCTTGCTTGGCGATTCCGATGTACCTCAAGTCTGTCTCGAGCTGGGCCGCGTCCACCGCGGGCCCGATCTCGATGCCGAACTCGAGGCCGTTTCCCACTTTGAGCTTCCTGGTCCTGGCTACGAGTTTTTCCACCAGAGCCTCAAAAATCGGCTTTTCAATAATGGCGCGGCTGCAAGCGGTGCATTTCTGGCCGGTGGAAAAGAACGCTCCATTAACCAGTACGCCTGCGGCATAATCCAAGTCCGCATCCTTGAGCACAAGGGTAGGATTCTTGCCTCCCATTTCGAGCTGAACGCGAATCCTCCGCTTCGTCACCTTCTCGTACAGGGTGGTGCCCACGTCGCAAGATCCGGTGAAGGAGACGGCACGGACGGCAGGGTGTTCAACCAGCGCGTTGCCAGCCGAGCCGCCGCTTCCCGTCACATAATTAAGAACCCCGGCGGGAATGCCCGCCTCGTGAAGCGCCTCCACAATGCGATAGGCGCTGAGCGGCGCCAAGGAAGCAGGCTTGATCACCACAGTGTTTCCCGCCACGAGCGCGGGAGCCATCTTCCACGCCGGAATGGCGCTGGGGAAATTCCAGGGAGTGATCAGGGCCACGACACCCAGCGGCTTGCGCAAGGTGTAGCAAAAAACATTTTCGCGTTCCGACGGAATCTGGTAGCTGAACTGGCGCGGTCCCTCGCCTCCGAAGTAGCGCAAAATGTTGATTGCCCGCTTTACTTCACCTTTAGCTTCGGGCAGCGTCTTGCCTTCCTCCCGCGTCATCTCCTCGGATAGTTTCTGGAGGCGGCTTTCCATGATCTCCGCGGCCTTGTAAAGGAATTCACCGCGCAGAGGGGCGGGCATCGCCGCCCAAGTTGACTGCGCTTTTGCGGCGGCCTCACACGCTTCCTGAATGTCCTCCGGACCCGAGGCTTGAAACAGGCCAACCGTCTCACTGGTATTGGCAGGGTTGATATTGGGGAACGTCCCGTGTGTCTTGCATTCGATCCATTGACCCGCCACGTAGTTGCGATAGATATCCGGCATGAAGACGCCCCCTTAAAGAGTGAAAGGACGTGAGGAAAGGAAAATTATGGACGAGCCTTGCAATTGCCGTCAAGTTGAAGATGGGCAGGTCGGCAGGTGGGCAGATAGGCAGGTGGGCAGGTGGGCAGGTCGGCAGATCGGCAGATAGGCAGATGGGTAGTCGGGGAAAAGCTAGTGCTGACTGAA
This sequence comes from uncultured Acidobacteriota bacterium, assembly GCA_963722675.1. Lineage (GTDB taxonomy): Bacteria > Acidobacteriota > Terriglobia > UBA7540 > UBA7540 > CAVROP01. Next base: position 5,226 of record CAVROP010000084.1, on the reverse strand, counting down.
CGACGTTGTCACACCCGCTGATTCGTTCTTCGCGATGCTCCTAAGAGTCGCCCGACTTCCGGCCTCCCGATCTGCCTATCTGCCGATCTGCCGATCTGCCCACCTGCCTACTGAATTACCGGCAGGACAAGCGCCGAGGGATGCTCCCGGTCGTGGCAAATCGTATTGGTAGCCTTCGCCCAACGTGTGCCGAGGCCCTGGTCTTCGCCCGTGTTCAGGTTGCGGTCAAAGCGCGGAAAGTTGCTGCTGGAGATTTCCAGCCGCAGCCTGTGCCCCTTGAGGAAGACATTCGATGTTGCCCAGAGGTCGAGAGTGAGCTTGTAGACGTCGCCCGGATTCATGAACTCGACTTTCTCCGGCGAGTGGCGGTAGCGGGCGCGCAGAATTCCCTCCGTGAGATTCTGCGCAAAACCATTCGGCCAAACGTCCACCAACTTCCCTGTGAAATCGGTATCCACAGCGGATGAGCCGGCGTAGAGTTCAACGCTGACAGGGCCGGTAACCTCGAAGTCGTTATCGAACGGCGGCGTAGAATAAACCAGCACATCACTGCGGGACTCCACCGTTCGCTGGTCAAACGCGCCCGGAGCCAAGTGCGCGGCGTCGCAGCAGAGAGGCCCGCCGCGGGTGGGCACAGGATTCTCAGGATCGTAGACGTACTGATCGGAGTGTTCGCCGGCCGGCGCTGTGGTGCTGAGCGTCCCGTCGCCGCTGAGCGAGTTCGCCTTGCCCTGAGAATGAAGATAAAAGCGCGTATTGCGGGCGCGCTCGAGCGGCCAAGCCTCTTCTTCCCTCCAAACGTTCTTTCCCAAAACGAACAGTTTGACGGGCTTTTCGCTTTCCAGCCCGTTCTTTTCGCCTTTCAATAGATAGTCATACCAACGCAGTGTTGAGTCCTCATCGCTGACCACCGAGTCACGCCCGAAGTCCACCTCGCCGATTCGAGGGCCCTCTCCCGCGTGTCCGCCGGTGATCACCATCAAGCGCTGTCCCCGGCGGGCCTCCTCGCTTCCGCCGCGCGCTTTGATTCCGAGGTAATTCCTGAGAGTTCCGCCCAGAAAGATATCGTACCAGGCCCCGACGTGGAAAATGGGGATGGTGATTTTCGAGAAATGGTCCTCGATCGACACTTGTTTCCAGTAATCGTCGAAGCTTGGATGGGCCAGCCAATCGACGAAGTAGGAGGCCAGTTCTTCGGGGGATTTGGTGGACTTGCCGGCCAGGTCCGCATCAAAGAGCGGATAAGAGGCCAGCGGCAACTTCAAAACGCGGTGCATTGCGTTGGATCGCGCCCGCGCGCGCCGGTTGAGCGTATCTTGAGCCAGGCCGGAAGTCCACGATTCGTTGAACCATTGCTCGAAAGCCCCGCCCTGGTACGTCCAACCTTCATGGTAGTTGGAGGCGGTGACAAAAGGATGAATGCCGGCGAGATGGGGCGGAGCGGCAATAGCAGTGAGCATCTGCGTGGCGCCCACGTACGAACCGCCGTACATCCCCACCTTGCCGTTCGACCAGGGGAGCGAAGCCGCCCACTCCACGGTATCGTATCCGTCCGCCGACTCGTGCCTGAACGGATCCCATTCGCCGTCCGAACTGTAACGGCCACGCACGTCCTGAATGATCGCGACGTACCCCAAAGATGCGGCGCGAAGGCCGAAATCCACTTCCTCCCGCTTGTCGTAGGGCGTCCGCTCCAGAATAACCGGAAACTTTCCGTCGGCTTTGGGCCGGTAGATGTCAGCACGCAGTACCACTCCATCCCGCATTTTGGCTTCAACGCCGTGTTCAAGCAGGACGTCGTAGTGCTCTGCGGCAAGAGTCGCAGTGGAAATCACACCCATTGCGGCAATAACAAACAAGGGAATGCGTTGTCGATTCATAGTCACCTCTTTCAGGGGCAGGTAGGCAGGTGGGCAGATAGGCAGATGGGCAGGTCGGGTGTCGGGCGATTATAAATCGGAGCGCAAAGAACAAACCAGCCGGTACGACACCCACCTTTAGTCAGCACTAGCTCCTCCCCACCTGCCGATTTGCCTATCTGCCGATCCGCCGATCTGCCCATCTGCCCATTTGCCCACCTGCCTACCTGCCTAGCTCGTTGAGCGCCTCGAGAGCCCTGTCAACTTCTTCCGACGTGTTGTAATGCACGAGGCCGATGCGCAACATGCCGCCGGTAGGCTCGACGCCCAACCGCTCGCTCAAGTTTAGCGCGTAGTAGTTGCCGTCCCAGGTGAAAATCCCACGCTCACCGAGGTAGCTTGCCAGTTCGCGCGGAGTGTGGCCCGAGATACGAATCGCTACCGTCGGCACGCGCTCAGCGCCTCGCGCAGCCTCCTTGATTCCGTAGAATGTCAGGCCGGGAAGAGCCAGCAGTCCCTTAATAAGCCGTTCCGCCAGGCTGCGTTCATAAGGGCGAATCACATCGTAAGCAGCCAGTAGCGCGGCTCGGCGCGAACTGGCCGAGGGCGAGGCGCGCCGGCCAAGTTCCACCAGGTAGTCGACGGCAGCAAGCATGCCTGCCTGTCCTTCGTGGTTCTGCGTACCCGTTTCCCAGCGGAAGGGATTGACCTCCACGGCCGGGCGGACCTTGTAAGGCCGTAAACGGGCAAGATGTTCGCGCTTACCGTAGAGCGCGCCGGAATGCGGCCCAAAGAACTTATAGGGCGAGCAGACCAGGAAATCGCACGCCAGGCGGCGGACGTCGATCGGGCCGTGGGGGGCGTAATGGACCGCGTCGATGTAAACCAGCGCGCCCACGGCATGCGCCAGGCGAGTGATTTCCTGCACATGGTTGATGGTTCCCACGGCATTGGAAGCGTAGCCCACCGCCACCAGCCGGGTGCGCGGGGTGATCTGCCGTTCGAGGTCGGCCATGTCTAGAGTGCAGTCCGAGGGGTTGATATCCACGAAACGCACCCGGCAGCCACGCTCTTCGAGCGCCCACCAGGGCGCTACGTTCCCGTCGTGGTCCAGGCGCGTGACCACCAACTCGTCGCCGGGCCCGAATTCTCGCCCCAAGGCACGGCTGAGGCTGAAGGTCAGAGTCGTCATGTTCGGGCCGAAGATCACCTCGTCAGCGTCGCACCCTAGCAAATCAGCCAATGCGGCGTGTGCATCCGCGATAACCTCATCACTCCGTCGGCTGGTCAGAAACGCACCGTGGGTGTTGGCGTTGGAGTTCGTCAAGTAATCACGCATCGCATCGATGACGCGTTGTGGAACTTGCGTGCCGCCCGGGCCGTCGAAGTAGACTGCCGGTCTGCCATTCACTTGTACGGCCAGAGCAGGGAACTGGCTCCGGACCCAAGCGATGTCGAGCGTGGCCATGAACGCCTCCTGAGAAACTTGGAATTATGCCACAAAAGCAGGAGTCAGGAGTCAGAAGTCACGAGTCAGAACTGCGGCTCCCGGCTATTTCTATTTGCCTCCTGAGTTTTGTATACCGCTTTTGCGTGCCGCCAACAGTATCGCGGTGCGACAGGGTTTGTCCTGTGGGGATTTTCTCCTGACTCCTGACTCTGACTCCTGACTCCTATTCCTGAGTCATTTTTCCGCCTCCCTGCATCCAATTTATTGGGGACAAGGTATTTTCAATTAAACTCAAAAAGGAGCTTCTATGCCGTTCACACTTCCGCCGCTGCCCTATGCTTCTGACGCGCTGGAACCTTCCATCGATAAGATGACCATGGAGATTCACCATGGCAAGCACCATGGAGCTTACGTTACGAACTTGAACAAGGCACTCGAGTCCGCGCCCAGCCTGGCCGCTAAAACCGTTGAGGAACTGCTGGCCAACGGCTGCGCCATCGTTCCGGAGAACATCCGCACGGCCGTACGCAACAATGGCGGCGGCCATATTAACCATTCCATGTTCTGGCAGATTATGGCGCCCAAAGCCGGTGGACAACCCGGTGGCCACCTGGCGCAGGCCCTTCAGAGCAGTTTCGGCAGTTTCGATCAGTTCAAAGAGAAATTCACGGCTGCCGCCCTCGGACGCTTCGGCTCAGGCTGGGCGTGGCTGACCGCGCAAGGCGGAAAGCTCGACATCTATTCCACCGCCAATCAGGACAGCCCCGTGATGGAAGGCAAGTATCCCGTCTTCGGTCTCGACGTGTGGGAGCACGCCTACTATCTCAAGTACCAGAACCGCCGCGCCGAATACATCACCGCCTGGTGGAACGTGGTCAATTGGGCTGAAATCGAGAAGCGATTCAACGCCGTGAAATAAGCCGAGTGAAACAGTTGCAGGGGCGGCCCTTGTGGCCGCTCCTGCGCAACAATCCCGGGCTTGCGGATTACCACGCATCTTGCCAAGGCATGGTCTCTTCACGTATCTTCCTCAATCGAGATGGCCCGGTATACCATCTTCAACCGAGATTGCCTCGCCTGGATGGATCGCCACGCTGAGCCTGCTTTCCACGCCATCGTGACCGACCCGCCGTATGGCCTGAAAGAGTACACGGGGTTCGAGAAAGAAAAGCTGCGAAAAGGTAAGGGCGGGGTTTGGCGCATTCCGCCTTCCTTCGATGGGTGCAAGCGCAGCCCGGTGCCGCGGTTCACGGTTTTGACCGAGCAGGATCGCGATAAGCTGCGCTGTTTCTTCCTCGGTTTTGCCCAGCGGGCCGTTCGGATCCTCGTGCCGGGCGGCCACCTGCTGATAGCCGCCAATCCCCTCCTCTCGCACCTTGTCTATCAACCACTCGTGGACGCCGGCTTCGAGAAGCGTGGTGAGATCATCCGCTTGGTGAAAACCCTTCGCGGCGGCGACAGGCCCAAGAACGCTCACCAGGAGTTCGCCGGCGTGACGGTGATGCCGCGATCCTGCTGGGAGCCGTGGGGAGTGTTTCGAAAGCCCTGTGAAGGGCGCGTCCAGGACAACTTACGCAAGTGGAAAACGGGCGGGCTTCGACGCCGATCACAGGAGCGGCCATTCGAAGATGTCATCCCCTCCGCGCCAACACGGCCCGAAGAGCGCGCCATTGCGCCGCATCCGTCTCTCAAGCCGCAAGCCTTCATGCGCCAGATCGTTCGCGCCTCGCTTCCGCTCGGGGAAGGAGTGGTGCTTGACCCGTTCATGGGCGGCGGCTCGACGATCGCGGCCGCGATGGCTGTCGGATACGACAGCGTGGGGGTTGAAATCGATCCCGAGTTCTTCAAGATCGCACAGCAGGCAATCCCGCGCCTTGCTGAGCTCCATCCGGCGGGTTAGCCAACCCTCTCCCTTGG
>CAVROP010000083.1:0-40861 GCA_963722675.1 uncultured Acidobacteriota bacterium | reverse complement strand
ACCGGAAGGAATTGCGCCAGGGCGGTGGGCGCGTTTCCGAGGGCGCGCGCCAGGCTCAACTTGGCCAGATTGTGGGCGAACACGCTGTCGATATAATCGAGGTTCGCGCCGGCCACCGACTCCTGGGACTGTACGACTTCGACGTTCTCGCTCACTCCGGCCTCGAAGCGCTGGCGAGTCTGGTGAAGCGTCTCCCCCATCAGTTGGATGTTTTGCTGCGCCACTTGGACCTGATTGGCGGCTGCTGCCATGTCCAGGTAGGCGTTGCGCACTTCGCTTTCGATCTGGCTTCGAGCGTCCTCGAGTTCTGCACGCCGTTGCGAAAGGACGGCCTGCGCCTGTTGAATGTCTGCCGCCGTGCGCCCGCCGTTCCAGATGGGCACGTTCAGCGTGGCCGAGACCGTAAAGGTAGGACGCAGCTCGGAAGGAGTGCCAATGGTGCCGTAGTCGGCGCTGGCGGAGGCCGAAGGGTAGCGTTCGGCACGCGCCGCAGACAGGGCGCGCTCCGCCGCTCTTACCTGGGTCGCGGCCGCTTTCAGATCGGAACGCTGCGCGAAAGCCTGCTTGATGGCGTCCTCCACGTTCAGGGGCGGGGCGGGCGCAAAAGGAATAACGTTGGAAAGTTCGTAGTCAGCCGTGGGAGGCAGGCCCGTCAGGCGGGCGAGGTTGATCTTCTGTTTGGCAAGATCGTTCTGAAGCGTCACTAAACGTTGCTGGTCGAGCAGCACCTCGACCTGGCTTCGATTGACGTCGATCTTGGTGGCCCGGCCAAACTTGAGCTGTTGCGTGGTGCGCTCAAAGAGAGCCTTGGCGGTGTCGAGTTGCGCCTGAGCGGAGTCGAGCCGCGCATGCGCGGCCAGCACCTGAAGATAAGCTCCGGCGACGGCCAGGACCACCAGGTCCTGGGCATCTTTGGCCGAAAGCTCTCCGGCGTGCGCCACCTCCCGCGCCGAACGGTAATTGTTGAGAGCGGTGAAATCGGCGATGGATTGCGATACCCGCGCGCGGACATCCAGAACGTTGAAGGGTCCGACCAGGGAGGGAAGTGAAAATCCCGGAACACTGAAGTTGAAGCCGATGGATCGGATGTTGAATGTCTCTTCGACATCGTTGACATCTGCCCTGATGTCCGGCATGAGGGCGCTGCGCGCCGCGCGCGCCTGGCCGCGGGCTTGCAGCAGGGCATAGGTCGAACCCACCGCTCCCAGGTTGTGCTGCAGCGCGCGCTGGATGGCCTCCGCCAGCGACAGCTTACCGGAGAAAGGAAGCTGCGCCGTGCTGCCGGTGCTTCCGCTGTAAGCGCCCTGCACGGACACGGTGGGGTTCAGGGTATTCACGCTGGTCGTGGTGCTGGGTACGGCGGATTGCGTGGCGACCACTCCGCCCGCTTGCGCGTTTCGTCCCGAAAGGGGAAGCGGAGTGGCCTGCGTGGTGGGCGGAGGCGCAGCGCCGCCGAATTGCGCAGCAGCGTAACTTGCGAAGGTGATGACCTGCAAGGCGGCAAGGATCGCCGCCTGTCCCCATAGGGCTGGCGTACGAAATCGCTTCATGGTTCTTCTACCATTCCTTTCCACGGTCGATAAATTCGAGCTTCGAGGTAGCAAGGATCAGTATATGCAAGGATATTCCCACCGCGAAGCGGTGGAGTGTGCGTAGCCGTAGGCGCAAGCCCATCGTCTGCAACGGCTGGCCTCAGATCTGCCGTTTGAACAGCAATATACAGCCCGTGATGAGCACTGCTGAAAAACTCGTCAGGATTGCAAGGTCGAGGCCGATGCCGGCAAACCCGGTATCCTTCAGCAGCAGGTTCTTGAGGGCGTCCACGACGTAGGTGAAAGGATCGACAAACGACATAGCTCGCAGCCATACGGGAAAGCCGGCCGTCGGGTACACGGCGCCCGAAGGGAAAAACAGCAGTGTGTTAAGCACACCGAAAATGGCGCGAGGGACCAAGGGATCACTCACGCGCACCATCAGCAGAAACATCATGCTGATCATCGCCAGGGAGGTCACGGCCAGGACGACGATCAGGTAAACCAGCCGTGCCGGTTCCCACAACTGCGGAATGCCGGCAATCAGCCCGCCGATGACCGTGATAATGAAACCGGCCATTAACCCCTTCAGGGCGCCTGAGCCGATGAGTCCCAACACCAGGTCCACTTTGCTGAGCGGTGTGCTGAGATATCCTTCGTGGAGGCCTCGAGCCTTATCATCGATAAAAGTAATGCCGCCACCGATCATCGCCGTCACAAAGATTGACAGCGAGATCGAGCCTGCCAACAGGTATTTAATGTAGTCGATGTAGGGATAAACCTCCACGGTTTGAACCTCGATGCTGGCCGGAAGGCGGTTGGGGCTGAAAAGGCCGGCGAGGTTCGCGGCCGGCGATTCCCCCGGCTCCAGGGGAGGGAGGACGGGGCCGTTCAGGCTGTTCTGGAGCTGCTGCATGCGCTCGAAAATACCGCTCGAGGTGAAGGTATCCGTGTTGTCTTCGATAAAAGCAATGCGCGGTTTTTCGTTGCGCAGGACGCGCTGCGAAAAATCGGGAGGGATAAAGATCACCGCCTTCAAAAAGCCGGCCTTGAGATCGGTCACGGCCTCGGAAAGGTCGGCATATTGCGTGAGGTGAAAGGTCTCGGGATTCTCCACGATGGCGTTCAGCCCCGCGCGCACCTGCCGGGCTTGCGTGCCGGTGTCCTTGTCCACCAGCGCCACCCGCACCTTCGTGATCTTTCCGCCAAAGGCATAGCCCAGCACCACAAGCTGCACCAGCGGGAAAATCATCGACGCCATCATCAGCGCAGGGTTGCGGAAAAACTTCCGCATGTCGCGTTCAATCAGAGCAAATATCCGGTAAAACTTCATTTCGATTCTCGGATGGTAGTCGGGGCGGTTCGCGAACCGCCCCTACGGAACGGGCATCCCGCAGCCTGCTGTCACTTGTACAGGTGGCTGATATCCAGCCGCTTGCTGCCGAGTCTCGTCGCGAAGCTGCCGGCCCGTGAAATGTAAGAAAACGTCGTCGAGGGTTGTGCTATGCACGGTAACCCGGTGCGCCTTCACGCCCCGGCGGCGAGCAAGGTCCATGATCGCGCCCAGCGTTTCAGCTCCGTCCTGGGAGGTGATGCGCGTAACGCCTTCGTGCTCGCTCACGTTCAAAACCAGCGGCAGCGACGCGAGGGCTTCGTGCCAGTCGCCCGGCGCTCCGCTAAATTCCGCCTCGATCACCTCGTGGGCGGGAATGCTGTCCTTCAATCGCGTCGGCGAATCCAGGGCCACCAGTTTTCCGTGGTCGACGATGGCGATTCTCTCGCACAGCTTGTCCGCTTCGTCCATGTAGTGGGTAGTGAGCAGGATCGTCAATCCGGACTGCGTCTGGAGTTTTTCGATCATCTCCCAGACATTCGTGCGTGAGACGGGATCCAGCCCCGTCGTCGGCTCGTCCAGAAAGAGGATCTTGGGTGAGTGCACCAGCCCGCGTGCGATCTCCAGGCGGCGGCGCATGCCGCCTGAGAAGGTGCCGACGAGGGCTTTTGAAAACTGCCCCAAGTCGACGGCTTCCAGGAGTTCGCGGATCAGCGTCTCGCGTTGCTCGGCAGGGACGCCGTAAATCTTGGCGTGGATCTTCAGATTTTCCTCTGCGGTCAGTTCAGGATCAGAGGTGAGCGCCTGGGGAATCACCCCGATGGAGTTCCGCACGCCTTCCGGATCCTTGCGCACGTCGTGTCCGGCAACTCGCGCCACCCCTTCGCTGGGCGGCGTCAGTGTGGTGATCATCCGGATGAGCGTGGTCTTGCCGGCGCCGTTGGGGCCCAGCAGGCCAAACACTTCCCCTTGCGGCACCTCGAAACTCACGTGGTCGACGGCCACAAACTCGCCGAATCGCTTGGTCAATCCCTGCACTTCAATCGCGTTCATAATTCTGCGCTTGTTCTCCGAAGGGGAAGAAATAGGCGTAGGGGAAACCAAGGAGGCCGACGCCCCGTTTTTTCACCCACGCTTTATCTTCGGCCCCTTTAGGCCTTGTAGACAGACGCCTTCGAATACGGCGCTTTGCGGTCTAGAAATGCAGCCACCGGCGCTCGCTCGCCGGCCGTGGCAGGAGCACATACGCGGTCATGCCGGCAAAAAGGCGCCGCTCCTGGTTGGGAATGGCCACTTTGATTTCAAAGGTGACGATGTCCCGTTTTGTGCGGCTGACGTCGCGTTGCGTGGCGAAGTCCGATTCCGCTCCTTTATAAAAGACCGTTCCCTCGAGGATGTTTCCGGAAGGCAGCCGTACTCGCAGCTTTTGACCAAAAGTAATCCGGTCAATGTAGGTTTCCTCCACGTCAGCCTGCACCCAGAGGTGGTCGAGATCGAGCACCGTGACGATGGGTCCGCCTGCCTGCACCGTTTCGCCCTGGCGCGCCACTCGCACTGACACCACCCCGTCGCTTGGGGCGTAGACCTGGGTGTATCCAAGCTGCGTTTGGGCCTGGTTTTCTTGAGCCATGGCTTGTGCGATTTGCGCGCGTGTCGCAGCAATATCGTCCTGCTGAACCTTCACCTCCCTGCGGTTGGCTTTCGCGACCGCCAATTGTCCCTCGGCCACACGCACCTGGTCTGTGAGCGCCTTCACATTGGCTTGGGAGCCTCGGTAGCTCTGTTCGGCGGTGTCGCGCTCCTGGGCTGTGAGAACGCCTTCCTTGAACAGACCCTCGTCGCGCTGATAGGTAATTTGGTTCAAAGCCAGTGTTGTCTTGGCTTGCTCGAGTTGAGCGCGCAGCCGCCGTAACCGCGGCTTCCGCCTGCTCGACGGAGGCGGAGGTTTGCTGGTCATCCATGGCGCGCGTCTCTTGGGATTGCCTCAGCCGCGCCTGAAACGTGCGAATGTTGGCGGCTGCGGAGTCGCGTGCCGCCTGAAGGTCCCGGGGATCGATTTCGGCGATCAAGTCGCCTTTTCTTACCATTGACCCTTCCTGCACCAGCAGACGATCGAGGCGCCCTTGCACCAGCGGACTGGCGATGTAGTCATTGCCCATAATGATGCCGGTGAATTGGATGTCTTTCGTAGTCGGCGTTGTGAAGGCGTAGACCAGCGCCGAGATGACGAAAATCCCCAGAAGAAAGATGAAGAAACGTGCCACTCTCATCGTGTCCTCACATTGCAGCGGCCAGCTTGCCTCGCCATAGATTGTGACGAATTACCCCGCCGAATAACGGTGAAGGCAATTCGTAACGCTCGAGAGTTCGTGCAAGCCATCCCCCAGGCGCCGCCAGGGGGCGGAGCCGCTCATTCGCTCAATAGATTTTCGGTCACTGCCCTGCTCTTTTAGTATAGCGTAGCGCCAAAGTCGCAGCAACCCGGCGCTCCAGGCCTGTTAACGGCTAGGTTAACAGAACGATAGCGCAGCCCCGCTTCTCGAGGTCTGCGCTCGATACGGCCCCGAGAAGGGCCGACGGTGAGTAGCCGCAGGTTTTAACCTGCGGATTACCGGAGTCTCCCCAGTTCAGGCGAACCCCAACGGGGTTGACCCAAAAACGGTCGGCCCTTCCAGGGCCGAGCTGTTGCACGCTCTTCCGTTTCCGTAGGTTTCACCTACGGCTACTCACGGCAGGCCCCTTCGGGGCCCGTGGTCGCAAGGTGGCGGCTTGGCTTCCGCGTTCCAAGCCGGGTGCTGCCAACTTGTGCAATCGATTTGGCTGAAGTAACATTGATGGCGCGTAGCAGCGATCAATCCTGGTGACCGATCGGCCGGCGCGTTTTTCAGTGTCACGGGAGCGGCCCGACTTGAAGAGGGAAAATGCGACGATTCGCCTACCTAACCACGTCAGTTCTGATTGCGGTGTGTGCGTCATCGAGTCTCAGCGTATCCCGCGCCAGAGCGGGACAGACAGAGAATCCGCCTCCGCCCAAGTTCCGCCTTCCCGCCGACGTGGTCGGCCCAACGCGTTACCGCGTCGAGCTGACGCTCGTGCCGGACCAGGACACATTCACAGGAGCGATCGACATCGACCTTAAGTTCGCCAAGCCGGCGGCGGTTCTTTGGCTGAATGCCGAAAAACTGCAAATCAAGGAGGCGGCGCTGATCGTGGACGGTGACAAGGCCCCCGTCCAAGTGATCACCGAACCGCACGATTACGTCGGCTTCGCTTTCGGTCACCACGTTGGCCCCGGCGAGGCGACGCTCCACGCCACTTTCCAGGGTGAGATCAGCCGCAAAGACCAGCAAGGCATTTTCCAGATGAAAGACGGCGGCCAGTGGTACGTTTACTCCCAGTTCGAAGAGATTTGGGCGCGCCGGGCCTATCCTTGTTTCGACGAGCCGGGCTATAAGGTCCCGTGGCAAGTCACGCTGCACATCAAGAAGGACCAGGTGGGACTTTCGAACAGTCCGATCATTTCCGAATCCGATACCGGCGACGGCATGAAGACGGTGAAGTTTGCGGAAACCAGGCCTTTGCCCAGCTACCTCGTTGCCTATGCAGTCGGCAACATGGAATTCGTGGATGCCGGGACGGCGGGGAAAAAGGACACCCGGATTCGTATTGTGGTTCCGCATGGGCACAGTGCGGAGGCACAATATGCCGCTCAAACCACCCCTTTCATCGTGAACCTGCTCGAGAGCTATTTTGGCATCCCTTACCCTTACGACAAGCTCGATGAGGTTGCCATTCCGCTCGCCGGCTATGCCATGGAACATCCCGGCCTCGTGACCTACGGGTCCGCCATCATCATCGAAAAGCCTGACCAGGATACGCTTCAGCGCCAGCGCGAATGGGTGAGCGTGGCGTCACACGAACTCGCCCACCAATGGGTTGGCGACCTTGTTACTACGGCCTGGTGGGACGATATCTGGCTGAATGAAGGTTTCGCTTCCTGGATGGCCAACAAGAATGTGAATAAGTATCATCCCGAGTGGAAGATGAACGTCTCGGAGTTGAATGGCTACGAAGGGGCGATGGATAACGATGCCCTGGTGAGCGCGCGGCAGGTTCGCCAACCCATTGAGTCGAAGGATGACATTGCCAACGCCTTCGACGGCATTACTTACAACAAGGGGTCGGCGCTGCTGAACATGTTCGAGTCGTACATGGGGCCTGAGAAATTCCAACAGGGTATTCATCGCTACCTGTTGAAATACGAGTGGAAGAATGCCACCTCCGCCGAGTTTCTTGCCGCGCTCGCGGGCGACGACAGCAGCCTTGCCTCGGCATTCTCCAGTTTCCTCGACCAGCCGGGCGTGCCTCTGGTCACCGCCCAGCTTGCCTGCCACGACGGCGCCGCGCAGATTGATCTGGCCCAACAGCGCTTCTTCCCCTTGGGCTCTTCCGGCGCAGCGCCGCAATTCTGGAAGGTGCCCGTGTGCGTGCGCTATCCGGCGGGAACCGGCGAGGCTCGCGAATGCACTTTGCTCGAGCAGAAGTCCGCTGAATTGCGCCTCACGAAAACCGCCGGCTGTCCGGGCTGGGTAGAAGCGAACGCCGGCGCGAACGGGTACTACCGCGTGCTTTATCAGGGGGACCTGCTCGACGATCTACTGAAGAATGGCGCCCAGGAACTCTCCCTTCCTGAGAGAGTGGCGCTGATCGACGACCTGGCGGCGCTCACCAGGAATGGCAAGATGCCCCTCGGAAAGGCCTTGGCGTTGGCTCCCGCCTTTGCCCGGAGCCCTACCCGCCAGGTGGTTACCAAGACTATCGGGATCACCGCGGACCTGCAAGAAAACCTAGTTTCAGAAGACTTGCTGCCCCGCTACCGGCAGTATCTTCTGGATCTTTACGGCGGCCGGGCTCGCGACTTGGGTTGGAAGACGAAGCCGGGTGAGAGCGAAGATGCCCGCCTCCTCCGCCCTTCGCTTCAGGGCCTGGTTGGCAATGGCGCCGAGGACCCGGAGGCGATCGCGGAAGCGAAAAGGTTGGCGTTCGCCTGGCTCGACGATCATAAAGCGGTCGACCCGGACATGGTGGGTGTGGTCCTTTCCATCGCCGCACGCCATGGGGATCGCGATCTGTTCGACCGCATGCGTGCCGCGGCCAAGAAGGAGACCAACGAGAGTTTCCGCGGGAACCTGATCTTCTGTCTTGGCCTGTTCCAGGATCCCGAAATCGTCAATACCGCTTTACCCCTCGCGCTGAACGGTGAGTTCGATGTTCGAGAGTCGCTCGGCATCCTCTTCGCGCCCTCCGAAAGGCGGCAGACCCGCGACTTGGCCTACGATTTCGTCAAGCGGAACTGGGACCTCATGGTCGCCAAGCTTCCCACCGATACCGGTGCCTACGCGCCCTACGTGGCCGCCGGATACTGCGACGCCGAGCATCGCAAGGATGCCGAGAGTTTCTTTACCGGCCGGTCAACCAAGTTTGCCGGCGGGCCACGCATCCTCGCTCAAGTCCTCGAGGGCATCGACCTGTGCATCGCCTATAAGAATGCCCAGGAGGCGAGCGTTACAGGGTTCCTCAAATGGTATACACCCGCCGCAGGCGCCGGCAGCCGATAGCGAGGAGCGTCGGCAGTCAGCCTGCGGCGAGCGCAGGCCGAAGCCAGGTCAAACCGTATCTTAGCGCTCCCAATGCCGAAAACCCGGCCGCCGATTGCAGACGCGGGCGGCTGAATGTATGATGTCCCTCGGCTTGGAGTGCGTAATGAATAATCCGGCTCAGAGAGGGGCGAGGAAGAGAAGCGTAATGAAATTGGCAAAAAGCCTCGTCCCGCTGCCGGTCAAACTCAGGATCAAGGATTATCTCGGGGAAAGAAAGAAAGCGCGTCTATTCGGGGCTCTTGCTCCGCTGGTTCCCCGGGTCAGCGAGATGTACGACGGCCCGCAGAGTATGGAGGAATTCAAGCAGAACGGTGAGGAATTCTTCGGAATCTTCAAGACAATTTGTGGCCTTGAGCCGGATGAGAGAATGCTCGACGTCGGCTCCGGGATCGGGAGAAAGACATGGCCTTTGACTCAGTACCTGAATGAGAGGGCACTGTACGAGGGCTTTGATGTAAACAAAGTGGGAGTCGACTGGTGTCGTCAGAGGTATAGTTCCCGATTCCCTAATTTTCATTTCCGGCAAATCGATGTGTACAACAAGGCATACAATCCGCAGGGGAAATATCAATCCACTGAATATCGATTCCCTTTTGAAGACGAATTTTTCAGCTTGGTGATGCTCGGCTCGGTGTTCACCCACATGCTGCCGGACGACTTGGAACATTATCTGTCGGAAATCCACCGCGTATTAATGAGAGGTGGAAGGTGTTTAATTACGTACTTTCTGCTTAACGACGAATCGCTGAAGCACATTGATTCCGGCGAGAGCACGCTTGACCTGAGGTACGCGTTTGAAAAATACCGCACTATATCCCGCGAGACCCCAGAAGCGGCGATAGCCTTTGAAGAAGCTTGGATTAGAGGGAGGTACAGGGGGCTTGGACTGAAGATAATGCGCCTCGATTACGGCTCATGGTGCGGCCGGCAGAACTATCTGAGTTACCAGGACCTTCTTTTCGCAGTGAAGGAATAACGCGCTCGCAGATTAGCCCACCTTGCCATTTTGAGCTGGACTTCCGAATCTTCGGATCGCCGCCACCACCCGTAAGGGAGGCCAAGGTGGATGCCCTGTAGCTCCAGCGTCAACCTCCCAGCGGCGAGTCGGTTGATCCCGCCGTCGCCGTGCTGTTTTGACGAATCACAGCCGACTGATCGGTGTAATAGAAGTTCGTCCCCGTGGTTCCGACAGTGGTGGGAGTAGCGGTTATCGAGCAAGTGTTGATCCTGCCGCTTGGGTCCGCAGTCCCGTTGTTATAGGTGAACTTATATCCACTCTTAAAGCTGGTGGTGGCGGTGGCAGCACCGCCGGAGAGGACACTGTCGATCAGCCCCGCGCCCGTCGCGGTAGGATTACCGGAAGTCGGTGGACCCAAATCACCCAAAGTTGACGTGTAACCCGTGCCGTAAGTCGTCGAGTAGTTAATCTCCGCTGTGTTGAGCGTCCTCAGTGATCCCACTGCAGAAGCTTGGTTGGCCGCAATACGCGAACGCAGAAGGTTCGGAATAGCAATTGCGGCGATGATCAGAATTATGGCAACAACAATCAACAACTCAATAAGTGAAAAACCGTGCGACCCTTTTTTCACTAGAGAATCCTCCGGTTATTAAGCTTGCACAAAGTTAGTCGGAGGAATGTTATGCACTTTTCTTGCCAAGTCAGGACCCGACACAGCCATATCGACCGGGCGCCAGGCTCTTATAATGCAATGACTTTGCTTGCAGTAGCGGATGCGCGGCGGGTTCGCCGCTGAGGGGCCACTATCAGTTTTCGTCTAGCCCGCCGGACGGAAATTGTCATTGCCTAAAAAGCAAAACCCGATAGACAAAACGCCAACGGAGCGTAGCAAAGCATGGAGGGGACATCGTGTCGACGGAGGGCGACATGCACAAAGTGACAGAAAGGCCAACTGCTACCGCCTTCCTCTGCCGGTCATTCTATGGCATGACCATCCGCTAGAACCGGCTGGAAGACTTGCGAATACCCAATCCCACGCGCGTTGAGCAGGTGGGGCGGAGTCCCCGCCCTTCGAACTCCGCCACTTTTCCGTGTGCCGCGCAGCCGTTCGCATATTAACCTGAAGAGAATTAGTCATCCTCAAAAGTTGCATCAGGGTCGCAATAGCAGCGATTCTACCCTGCGCGTTCTACTGCCCACCTGGACACTCGCCTGCGACCCGCCGACGTCCAGCAAAATAGTAGCGCGCTTAGGCCGTTTACCCGTCAAACTGCCCGGCTTGCAGAGCCACTGGCGGTTGGTTAACAGTAGGCTATAATGCTGGATTTCCCCCGCAACGCGCTTGGGATGCTAGCCGGGTCAGTCGCCATGAGGGGACTTCCAAACAGCTACGCAGGACGCACCCTTTTGGCATCCGCAAAGCGCGTTTTTCATTCCGAATCCGGCTAAAGTCGTGGGTTGGGCTGCTACGGGGGGAAATTCACGCGGCACCGGAGGTTCCCGAAGCGAGCGTAGGAGCGCCAGGATTATTTCAGCACTGCGTATTCTGCTTTGGCCTGCTTCAGGACGGGGATGTCCGGGTCAGCATCTTTCCAAAGGTTGAGGAAATCCTCGTAGGCGGCCTTAGCCTTGGTTTTATCTCCCGCTAGAGCGAACGCCCGGCCGAGTTGCAGGCGCGCCGTTGCGCCAACGGGGTCGGCCAGAACGATGCCGCGATGGTCGAGAATCTTCTGGAATTCGCCGGCGGCCTTCGCAGGCTCGCGCTCTCGAGAGTCAGGGTTTGCTCGCGCGAGACATCCTCCAGATGTTGCCTGCAGCCTCGTTGAGTACCAACCCGATTCGGCCGCCCCCTGCCGACCAACCTTCACTCTGATAAGACAAACGCCCGTGAAGATGCTGTACCGGGAAGGGACCACCCAGCGGGTGATGAGAAGTTCCGTCGAGCCGCTGCCCCCATAAGCACCTATGCCCGTCCCGGGTGGAGGTGAAGTAGAGCGTCTTCCCATCCGGCGACCAGTTGGCCCAATCTTGAGCCTCTGACGGCGCGATTGTAATCCAGGCGCTTTCGGGGACTGGTTTCGGCCCATCGACAGGCGCAATCGAGATGTGTCCGCGATTAGGCTCCGTGCGGACCGTAAAACTGACCCAGCGATTGTCGGGGGAGTACTTGCCGTAAAGCAAACTATAACTAGAATGCTTCAGCAGAGGAGTCTGCTGATGCGAAGCGAGATCCAGGACGTTGATCTGATACGGGCTGCCGCCAAACACTAACACTTCTTGCTCGTCGCGCGACCAATCAGTAGCTCGCAGGCACCCTTCACACAGCTTCTCCGGCGCGCCGCCCGGGGCGGACGCGTAGACCACCCGCTTGTCTTTTTCGAACACTGAATAAGCGACTCTTGTGCCGGATGCATTGACCACGGGATACAGTTCGAGAAACGAAGAACTGGCCACACTCGATTCTTTCCCCGTCACCAGGTCACGGAGCCAGATGTTGACTTGACCCCACTGATCGGAGGAAAAAGCAACGTAGCGCCCGTTGTTCGAGAGCGACGCATACCCCCGGTGGGCTGGACCCTGTGTGATCCGCTCCAGCGTCCCTTTAGGCTCTCGACGATTCAGATCGAACGGCAGCGCCCAAACGTCCGTTCGGATTTGCAGGTTGGTGAATGCGAACTCGCCCGAGGGTGCGCAGGACGCATGGAACTCATCCCCGACGCCAGTTGTCAATCTTCTGAGCGTGCCATCCGTTCTCTCGGCTCGTGGGGGCATACCTAGTCCCCAGAGGTTATAAGTAAGCCCGCTGGCAGCAGAGAATAGAACCAGGTTGGTGCTCGCTGACCAACAATCGGGGACTGGGAAATCCGGCGCCGCGGAGGGCTCGAGTGCTGTCAGTCCGCCGTGGACGAAAGCCTGGTGCGCGCCGGTCCTCAGCGCGTTGCCCCCATTGGTGGGGACAAGCCACCAGTCGATGCCAGACTCATCGTACGCCTTCGCCGACGTGTATCCAACCATCAGCAGGTGCTTCCCATCCGGGGACCAGATTGGATAGCGAGTTGCCGTGAAGTTGGGACCCACCTGCTGCGGCGAGCCGCCGGCCACGGGAACTACCCAAACCGTGCCTGTCCCTGGTATGGCCGCAGCTACCAAGGGATCGCCCACCCAGTAGGCCACTTGTGAGCCGTCCGGGGAGAACTTGGGATCCCAGCCGTCGTGGGCCAGTTGTCGGGCATCTCCGCCAAACGCCGGGATCTCGAAAATGCCGCCCCCTTCGCGGTCTGACCGAAAGACGAGCTTGCTGCCGTCGGGCGAAAAATCCGGCATCGTATTGCCCATGCCGTCCGTTGTCAAGCGGATCGGCTGGCCGCCCGCCACCTGCTTAACGTAGAGATCCCGCTCACCGTCCAAGCTGCGATCCGAGGCGTAAGCTACCAGCTTGCCGTCCGGCGACAAAGCGGCGAAGTCTGAGAGTCCCGGGTCCGAAGTGAGCCGAGTCACCTTCCAGGGAGCCTGTGAGGTCTCAGTGCCATGCAGCCACCGGTCCCGCAAATCACCCACATTTAGAGCCAGAAGGAGGATCAACAGTGCTGCAAGTGCCAGTGACGCGACCCCGATTGCAAGCCACACGCGGCGGTAAGGTGCAATGCGAGTTGTCTCCCCTAAGGTGGGTGTTCGGCTTGAATCCGAATCACGCTTGAGGCGCCTCAAGTCACCGCGCAAGTCTGACGCATGTTGGTAGCGCAGGTCGCAATCCTTTTCCAGCGCCTTGTTGATGACGCGTTCCAACTCAGCGGGGCACTCCGGATTCAAACGCACGGGTGAAGTCGGCGTTTTGCGCAGGATGGCGTCAAAGACAAGGGCGGAAGTCGCCCCGTAGAAGGCCCTATGGCCTGTAGCCATCTCGTAGAGCACGACCCCAAGGCTGAACAGGTCGGTACGCTGGTCCAGCGCTTCGGCACGCACCTGCTCGGGCGACATGTATTCGACCGTCCCCATCACCGCGCCCGTGTTGGTCAGCGACTCTTCGGCAGATTCAGCGGCCGGCACACTTGAGACTCCAGTTCCCGCTGCCGCGTACCCTCGTGCCGGCGCCAGCTTCAGCCAGGCCGAAATCCAGGATCTTCACTTGCCCACGGTGGGTGACGAAAATATTCGCTGGTTTGATGTCGCGATGGATGATCCCTTTCGAGTGCGCGGCGTCCAACGCATCGGCAATCTGAACCCCCAACTCCAGCAGTTCGTCGGTCTTCAGCGGCTTTCCCGCAATGCGATGCTTCAGGGTCTGCCCCTCCAGATACTGCATCACGATGAAGGGCTGGCCCTCGTGCTCGCCGATGTCGTAAATCGAGCAGATATTAGGGTGATCGAGTGCAGAAGCAGCCTGCGCCTCACGCTGGAAACGTTCCAGGGCTTGTCGGTCCTGGGAGAGTTCTTCAGGCAGGAACTTCAAGGCGACGGTGCGCTTAAGCTTCGTGTCTGTGGCCTTGTACACCACACCCATGCCGCCCCCGCCCAGCTTTCCCACGATGCGGTAGCGGAAAATGGTCTGCCCGGCCAGAGTAGGGTTTCCGGTGTTGACCGTCCGGGATAGTCTCCGAGTGCGATCGCCTGCGCCTGAACCTCGATCGCCGGCCTCTCCAGGAAGCTTCCTGCCTCCTGATGAGAAACCAACAGAGACCGAACCTCGCGCTCCAGTGCTTCGTCGGCCGAGCACGCCTGCCGTAGGAACGCCTCGCGGTCCTCGATCGGAAGCTCCAGCACCGACTGCAGCAGATTCTCGATTTGTTTCCACCGTTCGGGGTTCATTCTCTCTGTCGCTGGTCTCTCGCGGCCGCCCTTCAGGTCTTAACTCCACCCACGCTCAAAGTGCGCCGTTACGGCTACAGTTCTTCAGTTCCCGGTAGAGCCATGCTCTGGCCGTGCTCCAGTCTCGCATCACCGTGATGGGCGATACCTTAAGCACTTCCGCTGTCTCTTCCACGCTAAGTCCGCCAAAAAAACGCATTTCGACCACCTGTACTTTGCGGGCATCGAGCCGCGCCAGCGCCTGCATCGCGTCATCGAGCGCCACCAAATCGGTGGGCCGTCCACCGCCTACCTCGGCTGCCTCCTCGAGCGAAACATGTTGCACGCCGCCCCCTCGCTTCAGGTTGTGTCGTCGCGCATGCTCTACCAAAATGCGCCGCATCAACTGGGCTGACACAGCAAAAAAGTGGGCGCGATTTTGCCACTGCATGCGTTTGTAATCCACCAGGCGCACGTAGGCTTCATTCACCAGGAGCGTCGTTTGCAGGCTGTGGCCGGTGCGCTCGCGCCTCAGGTAACGGCGCGCCAGACGGCGGAGTTCCTCGTAGACGATGGGAGTCAGCCGGTCGAGTGCGCCTCGGTCCCCGTCGCTCCACGCTTTGAGCAGAACGGTCACGTCACTGGACGCCGCTGCCACTTCCTCATGTTGTCCCAGCATCAGGTTCGCCCAATACTTGAAATTATACTCCCAGTCCCCTGCCGGCTCAAATAAATGTTCCCGGGCGCGATAGTTTTTGCCCGGGGTCTGCGCCTACCTCCAGATGAAGGGCTCAAAACACAGAAAAGGAGAGAATATGACGATCAGAATGGAATATCGCGACCGGATTTCCGGGAGGGGCTGCAACGCCGTAAAAGGAGTGCTGGCGTTGGGACTGGTGTTGCTGTGCGGCGCCGTTGGGGCCCGAGCGCAGGGCACGCCAAGTTATTCCGTGCTTCACACATTTACAGGCGCAGACGGGGAATACCCACTGGCGGGTTTGGTTCGAGACTGGGAGGGCAATCTCTACAGCACCACTTTTCTCGGTGGCGACCTCAACCAGTGTGGCGGATCCGGCTGCGGAGTGGTGTTCAAGCTCGACCGACGTAACAAGGAGACCGTTTTGTATAGCTTCGAAGGAGGGACGGATGGGGCTGGTCCTGCCATGGACCTGCTTCGTGATCAAGCGGGCAACCTTTACAGCACTACCCACACCGGCGGCGATATAAGCGGCTGCACCGGGGTGGGATTTCCTTCCGCCGACTGCGGAGTGGTTTTCGAGGTGAAACCCAACGGTAAAGAGATCGCCCTCCATGCTTTCACTGGAGGCGCGGACGGCTTAGGTGGCTCCTCCGGATTGGTCCAGGATTGGGAGGGAAACCTCTACGGCACCGCCATTGCGGGTGGCGATCTGACTGGTGCTTGCACCGGGCAACCCGCCGCAGGCTGCGGAGTGCTGTTCAGAGTGAACCCACGAACCGGCAAGGAGACCGTCCTCCACACTTTCGAGGTAGCGGACGGGTACGGCGTGTATGGGGACCTGCTTATGGACCAGGCGGGCAATATCTATGGCACGGCATCGCTCGGTGGCGACACAAGCGGTTACTGCGGCAGCGACCTGGTTATCGCGGATACGGGCGGGGGAATCGGGTGCGGAACCGTGTATAGGTTGGACCGGAGCGGTCGATTCAACGTGCTGCACGCCTTCAACGGCACGGACGGTGGGCCGTACCCCGACGCGTGGTTGGTCCCTGACCGCGAGGGTAATCTCTACGGTATGACCGGCAACGGTGGTGACCTGAACGCATGCGGCGGCTTCGGGTGCGGCGTGGTGTTCAAGCTTGACAGAAGGGGTGACGAGAGCGTGCTCTACAACTTCACGGGCGGCGCGGACGGCTCGATAACGTTTGCCGGTGTAGTCCGAGACGCGGCGGGAAACCTTTACGGCACGACAGGATTCGGAGGAAACCTAAGCGACTGCGGCGGATCCGGCTGCGGCGTGGTGTTCAAAGTGGATCCAGCCGGCAAAGAGACTGTCCTCTACACCTTCACCGGCGGCACGGACGGAGCCAATCCTCAAGGAAATCTGCTGCTGGACGAGGAAGGCAATCTCTATGGCACTGCATCCGGTGGCGGCGACTCAACATGCCAATGCGGCGTCGTTTTCAAGATCGCGCTTCACGGCGGCGAACACAACTAACTCAGTCCGGGTAGGGGCACGCCATGGCGCGCCCTTACAATCGTCCGGGGCAGGCTCACGTTTCTATTCACGTTCTTTGATGGGAGGAACTCATGCTCACGCACAAAATGCTTCGCAACTCAGTTATGGCGTTCGCGGCAATCCCGGTTTTGACCGTGTTGCTGACCTCCATTCCGGCGCGGGCTCAGAGCGGCGCCGCCGGTTACGCTTTCCTGATAGGTTCGGGTTTTCTTTGCGACGCTGGTGACTCCGGCGCCTGCCCGGTTGTGGCAAAGTCGCAAGGCGGCGACGCTTTTGAAATCAGTGGCGCCGGTGTATTCAATCCCCGGCAGAAGGCCGTGATGGCTACAGGGACATTCACCCATCGGTCCCCTGATGGGAACTCGCTCGAGACGGGCATCTGGATCGCCGATGAACTCGTGAGCTTCGACCCCTACGGTGCTTCGCCGAGTGCGCTGATGCGAGGGGGCGGTGCGCTGGGACCTGCATCCTTCGGCTCGGCGCGCTGGCGTATGTATGCGAGCTCGATGCCCGCCGGCGGCTTGGCAGTCCTTCACATCCACCTCTCGCCGATGCGGGGGGCGGCGGAAACCGCGACACTCGAAGTGAACTGCGCTCTCGGGAGGGTCCCCGCAGATCAGACAACCGACGGAATCAGGTTGGCCGTGGACGGAGGAAGTGAAGAGTTCAACGAGGCAATCAGCGGTCGAACGCTATTCCTCTTGACGAGAGAACAGGGCAGCCCGCTTCCGAAGAAACCTACGCGGCCCGTGGCCCAGCCATGATGGCCCAGGACGGTGCGACCTTCGCATTTTCCACTTGACAAGCCCGCCGAGTTATGATAGCCCATTGTTGTGGCTGGCGTGCGGGCGCAAAGTCGATGTCGGCGGGAAGGCAAGGCGCGAAGCTCCTGACGGGCAAGGGGGGAATAGAGAAGCGCAAAAAACACAAGAATCGTGGAAACGAAGCGAAGAAGTCATTGAAAACAAAGGAAGTCAATGGAAAAACGAACCGAAAACGAACCCCAAAAAGAGCAAAATTGAGTGCCCATTGAGCCCTTTAGACCCCAAATGCACACCTTCAGTAGGCCACACTGCACGACAAGCGGTCTGTGCCTGGGAATTGCGGCCGCCTTCCAAAGCGATTCCCCCATCGGGAAGCCCCATCGACATGAAAAATGCAAAAATATTACGACCGATCCCAGTATGTCATTGAAAATACAGGAAGGGGTTGGAAAACGAACCCAAAACGAACCGAACTTTGACTACCAAATGTACCGCTTACACCGAAAAATCGGATGGCTTCCGCGTTTTCACGTAGCGCCGACCTTCAGGCCGGCAAGCGCCGGGCTGAACAGGTTGCGGAAAAATCTTTCAGGTTACAGCGGCGTCACGTTCTGATCTACGTCTGTGAAGGGCAGTGCCTCAACTGGTGCGCAGGAGAAGGCAAGTGATGTCGTCGTGCTGGCGGGCGTAACCCACGAAGGAGTCCACGGCCGAGAGTAGGTTTTTCAGAGTGCCCTGCGCATCCGCGCCGCCGCTTGATTTCACAACATCCAGGACACGCGCTTCCCCGAACTCCTGATCGGCGTCGTTCACCGCTTCGATTAATCCGTCCGTGAAGATGACCAACAGGTCGCGCACGCCCATGGTGATAGACCCGCGCGTGAACTTGACGTCGGCGTTGATGCCCAGCGGCAGGTCTCCCGTCTCCAATCGTTCCAGGCTTCCGGAAGCCCGCCGGAGAATGGGAACGTCGTGCCCCGCGCGAACGTAAGAGAGCTCGCCGCTCTCGGGATCTAACTCTGCAAAAAAGCCGGTGGTAAAGCGGCTGCCGCCCAGGCTGTGGGCGCAAGCATAGCGGTTCAACCCTTCTACCAGCTCGAGCATGGTGGTAGGAGTCTCCGCCAGGGTCCGCACGCTGGCTTGAAGGGTGGCCATGAGCAAAGCCGCGGGAACGCTCTTCCCCGCCACATCGGCCACCACCAGCATCAATCGCTTCGCATCGAGCTTCGAGCCCGGGGAAGCACGCAGAAAGGCGTCGTAGTAGTCTCCGCCCACGGTATTGGCGGGCCGCGAAATAAACGCAATCTCGACGCCCGGCACCACGGGAGGCACCGCAGGCACCAGCCAGCGCTGGATATCGCGCGCAATTTCCAGGTCGCGCTTCATGGTGACGCGGTCGGCCAGTTCGAGCGCCAACAGAAAAAGCAGCGCCGCAACGGCAATCAGCACGGAGAGGAAATTGTTGGGCGGGTTCACCTCGTAGTGATGTTGGGAGTTGGAGACTGAGATCAGGACTTGGCTATTGACCAGTGCAATAATGGCAAAAACCAAGGCAATGAGCAGGAAGACGCGGCGGGCCGGCGAGAGCTTCATCAGCATGGCCCAAAAGAGCGCGCTGGTGGTCTTCCTGAATCGCCGGCCACTGCTTTCCTTGCGCAGCGCCTCCCAGTCGATCTCCCGCGTGTAAAGGCTGTAGCTCGCCCGCGCCTCCGACCGGAATTGCGACCACAGCTCTTGTACCGCGATGCCTTCGGTTACTCTCTGCCAGAATTCTTCAATCCTGTGTACGAAGCGCGTCAGGAAGTTGCCCGCGCGTACAGCGTGCCTTTCGATATCGGGTTTGGGGTTGAAGGGCATAGTAGAGATTATAGGCCAAATGGCCTGAAGAGGTATTGCCCCTCGTGAACGATGCATTTCCGCTTTCGCGGGAATGACGTGAATTACGACAGGAAGAACTGAGAACTGACAACTGTTGACTAGACCAAATCCCTTCCAATCAGCCGCTCAATGCGCTTGCGGATGGGCGGATGCGTGGAAAAGAGGCTGGAGAAGACCGCGCCGGTGGTGAGCGGCTGGGCAATGTACATGTGCGCCATGGAGGGCGAAGCCTGCATGGGAATGCGCTTCGACCATTGATCGATCTTGTTGAGCGCCCGCGCCAGACCTTGCGGATTGCCGGTGATCTGCGCGCCGGTCGAGTCCGCTTCGTACTCGCGCGAGCGGGAAATGGCGAGCTGGATCAGTGTGGCCGCGAGAGGCGCCACAATCATCATGGCGAGCGCGGAGAAGATACCTCCGCCGCGCCGGCTGTCACTGCGCCCACCGCCAAATCCTCCGAACAACTCGCCCCAGTAGACCATGCGCGCAATCAAAGTGATGGCGCCCGCAAGCGTCGCCACTACAGCACTGATCAGGATGTCGCGGTTCTTCACATGCCCGAGCTCATGCGCCAGCACGCCTTCAATCTCTTCGTCGTCGCAAATCTCCAGGATGCCGGCCGTGACCGCCACCGAAGCGTGATTGGGGTTGCGGCCCGTGGCAAAGGCATTCGGCGAATCAGTTGGGATGTAATAGATCTTGGGCACCGGGACGTTCGCCTTGGCGGCCAGGCGCTCCACGATCTGGTAAAGGCGCGGGTTTTCCTCGCGCGCGATCGGCTTCGCGCCACTCATTTTCAGCGCGATCTTGTCGGAGAAGAAGTAGCTGACGAGATTCATCCCCGCCGCCAGCACCAGCGCGAAGATCATTCCCCGCTGCCCGCCAAAGGCTTCGCCAATGACCAACAACAAGCCGGTCATTCCCGCAAGCAGAATTGTCGTTTTCAGATTATTCCACATAACTATTAAGCTCCTATCGCCATCATCGGCGCACTGCACTATATTAGATGCCCTTCCGGCCAGAGAGGATTTTGCGGTGAGGGATCTTCAAACACCTCGCCCCGTCACGCTCAATGTGCCGCCGCTTGGGAAATGTCCGGACCGGCTCCAGGCCTCGTTCAGCCAAGTCTGCTTCATAGGTCAATATGCTGATAATCTCCCGATTAAGACTTCGATTATGAACCTTGGCGCTTTCGACCAGGAGCTTATGCACGTCTTTGGTTACATTCCGAATGGTTAGGTTAGGCATCCGAGTTCGTTCCGTAGCCGGCCTGTGCACTGTTGACCGTTTAGCGACTGTCGCGGTCTTCCCGAATCAGTTGGACGCTTTCCGGGGCATTGGGGTACTTGCGGGCTATCCTCTCTCTCATCCGTCGCAGTTGGGGAATGACCCACTTGAGCTGCTGTCGTCTGCGTTCACGTTCGGCATGATCGGTCAGGATTTCAAGTAGCTCCCCGTTCAAGCTGCGATGGTGCAGCTTGGCGCGTTTGCGCAAGGTCTCGTGTACCGCCTTCGGAATGCCTCGAACACTCAGGGTTGCCATGGTGCCTGCTACCACAATGCTAGCATTCTGCCACCGCCCGATCAATACGCCCGAGTGGGCGTTCCTAAGGCGGCGTTACTCGACGTCGCTTTCCTGAAGATCCGCCATTTTCAAAAGGTGTTTCAGCAGTCCGGTCTTCAGCGCCCGGTTGCCGTGAATGGGAATGGAGAGACGAACGACGCTCCTCGGCTTACCGTAAATATGATAACTGCCCTGGATGCGAAGCAGTTGCCAGCCGTGACGCTCGACGACCCGAGCCAGTTCCTTGCCCGAGACCGACTTCATAGGGCGATTTCCAGTATCTGGTCCTTGGGGGCGTGCTCTGGCGGGTCGACTTCAACATCCAGACATGCCTCAATGGCCTCGTGGATGTTCGCCATCAACTCTTCCATGGTTTCGCCCTGCGTTGCGCAGCCGGGGATGGCCGGGACTTCGGCCCAGTACCCACCTTCCTCTGCTTCGTGGACTATGACTTAAATCTTCACCACGCCTCCTTGACTCTCGTGCCACCACCCTATTGTAACACCGGTGGAAGAATGTAAGCCGGAAAGGACGGCGGAGCTAGCGGGTGAGATGTTAGTGTTGGCCCGCGCGCTCAAAGGGTGGCTTGACAAGCGCATTTGTTGGCGGGAAACTCGTTTCGCCATGCCGCTTCGTGCCCACGGAGCTAGAACCTATAGAATCTCCGGCGCGTTCCTCGATGCTGCGCGGGAGGTCCTGTTAGAAGTCGGGTCGCCGACTGACCTCTTTGGCCTGCTGCGCAAAGTGCTTGAGGTCAGGCCGCTCCGGTCGAGGGAGGACATCTTAGGCCAGGAGCTGTATAAAGCAGCGAAGACTGGCGAGCACGGCTTTGTGGTAGAACGCTATCCCCGGTTCAAATTGAGAAAGTCGGGACGATCCCTCGGATTGCCCGCTCGTGGGTATCTCGCCGCTGCATTTAGAGTCTTGGGTTCTCCAGGTGCTCCTCGCGGATACGTTGACGGCAGAGAAATCGCGCGACAGGCGCTCGGCGCTGGGCTTTTAACCACAGTGAGTCCAGTGCCCGAGTACTGGATGTCCGTGCGGATGGGCCAGTGCCCGGAGGCCTTCTTACGTTCGGGCTCTCTCAAGGTCGGGCTGGTGGACTGGCGCGGAGCGGGTGTAGCCAATTCTGCTTCAGTGTTGAGGAAGATCCCTCAGCGGACGGGCGGCGATCAGGGCATGACTGAGGGCATTTACGAAAGGGATTCGAGTCACTGCTCGCCACGAGACTCGGTCTGCTGGAAAAGGGGCTGCAACTCGTGGGGAGGCAATATTCCACCCCTGTAGGACGAATGGACCTCTTGTGCAAGGACCCGCGCGGCTCCCTTGTGGTTGTCGAGCTGAAGAGTTTTGGGGCTAAGACGAATGAAATTGTGGACCAGATTACGAGGTACATGGGTTACGCTAAGGTACACCTTGCGGCCCCCGAGCAACTGGTGCGGGGAATCATTGTCGTGGGCCAAGTCGAAGACAGTCTCGCCTACGCTGTTATGGCGATCCCCAACCTGGAGATAAGGACCTTTAACGTCACCATTAACCCCGCGCCTTCCTTCGGCGTGCCCGGCGGGGGCCCCGACCCTCGCAAAGCTGGCTGAGTGCGTACAGTCCTGCTCCCACCAGGCCAGTGCCGACAGTACAGGCTCTAAGCTGCGGACTAGCGGGCACGCCCGAGAAAGCCCAGTTGGCAAAGTGCTCGCAGTTAGCAAGAAGAACGTTGTAGGGGCGGCCAATCTGGGAAGATGCACGGTCCAAAATGGCGCGCTGATGTTGGAAAGTGCAAGGCACCTTCACGACCTCGACACCGCGCTCAAGAGCAAACTCCTCGAGTGAGGTTCGGACCACCCCTTCCTCTGTGCTGTGGAGCACGATCAACGTGCCGTCGGGCGAGGCTCCTTCGAAAATTCCGAAATGGTCCGGCCACAAGCCCCGGCTCTTTGCCTTCAACATGGAACCCGGATAACGTAGAAGTTGCTGCTCAAAGCTATTGACATAGACTATGCGGGGTAATCCAAATCGCGGCATCCCCCTGGCTAGAACTTGCTGCTCGAAGTTATTCATATACACATGTGCTCCTGTCAATAGAATTGTACCTCAACTTCGCGTCGTCTTCGCCGTCGCCCGCTCGAACGTCATTGCGCCTTTCTTTAGGTCTGCGTCAACTGCAATCGTTTCGCCGGGTAGGACCTCGCCGTCCAGGAGTTTCATGGCCAGCGGGTCCTGGATCAGGCGCTGGATGGCGCGCTTCAGCGGGCGCGCGCCGAACTGCGGATCGTAGCCTTCGCGGAAGAGCAGTTCCTGCGCGCGCGGCGTCAGCTCAATCTGGATCTTACGCTCGGCCAGCAGTCTCTTCAGATAGGTCAGTTGCAGGTCAATGATCTTCTTGATGTTCTCCTTGCCGAGGGGATTGAAGATCACAATCTCATCGATGCGGTTCAAGAACTCGGGACGGAAGTGTTCGAGCAGCGCCTCGTGGATGCGCTTTTTGATGACTTCGGAAATCACCGGGGTTTCATCGGCCCCGTGAGCGTTCATCGCTTCATGGATGTAAGTGCTGGCGATGTTGGAAGTCATGATGATAACCGTGTTTCGGAAGTCCACGGTGCGGCCCTTGCCGTCGGTCAGGCGGCCCTCATCGAGGATCTGGAGGAAGATGTTGAACACGTCGGGGTGCGCCTTTTCGATTTCGTCAAAAAGCAGCACGGCATAAGGGCGGCGGCGCACTTGCTCGGTGAGTTGCCCGCCCTCCTCGTACCCGACGTAGCCGGGAGGGGCGCCGATCAATCGCGCCACCGCGTGTTTTTCCATGTATTCCGACATGTCGATGCGCAGCATGGCGCGTTCATCGTCGAATAGGAATTCCGCCAGGGCCCGCGCCAGCTCGGTCTTCCCCACGCCTGTGGGGCCGAGAAACAGGAATGAGCCAATGGGCCGCTTGGGATCGGAAAGCCCCGCCCGGCTGCGCCGCACCGCATTCGCCACGAGCTTCAGAGCTTCGTCCTGCCCCACCACACGGAGCCGCAATCGGTCTTCCATCTTGACGAGCTTGGCCACCTCGCCCTCGAGCATCTTCGACACTGGGACGCCGGTCCATTTCGAGACCACCCGCGCCACGTCCTCCTCGTCAACCTCTTGCTTCAGCATGCGGCCGGTCTTCTGCATTTCTTCGAGCTTCGCAGTGGCGGCCGCCAGTTGCTTTTCCAGGGTCACCAGCTTGCCGTAACGGATCTCCGCAGCCTTGTTCAGGTCGCCTTCCCGCGTCGCGCGCTGTTCGTCGCCCTTGGCCTGCTCGATCTGGCTCTTCAGGTCGCTGATGCGGGTGATGACTTCCTTTTCTGCCTTCCAGCGCAGCTTCAACCGGCTGGACTTTTCCTTGAGCTCGGCCAGTTCCTTCTCCAGCTTTTCCAGACGCTCGCATGAGCTGGCATCGTCCTCCTTGCTCAGCGCCTCGGCGCTCGATCTCGAGCTGGACGATGCGCCGCTCGATCTGGTCGATCTCCGCTGGCATCGAGTCGATCTCGATGCGCAGGCTGGAGGCGGCCTCGTCGATGAGGTCGATGGCCTTGTCCGGCAGGAAGCGATCCGCGATGTAGCGTTGGGAGAGCACTGCGGCGGCGACGATAGCTGAGTCCTTGATCGTGACCCTATGATGATCCTCGTAGCGCTCCTTGAGCCCGCGAAGAATGGCGATGGTGTCCTCGACGGTCGGTTGGCCGACGTAAACCGGCTGAAAACGGCGCTCGAGCGCGGCGTCCTTCTCAATGTATTTCTTGTACTCGTTCAGCGTCGTCGCGCCGATGCAGCGCAGTTCGCCGCGCGCCAGTGCGGGCTTCAGCATGTTGGAAGCGTCAATCGATCCTTCCGCCGCGCCGGCGCCCACCAGGGTGTGCAGTTCGTCGATAAATAGGATCAACTGGCCGCTCGACTCCTCAATTTCCTTGAGCACGGCCTTCAGGCGGTCCTCAAATTCTCCCCGGTACTTCGAGCCGGCCACCAGCGCTCCGAGATCCAACTGCACCAGGCGCTTCGATTTGAGCGACTCCGGCACATCGCCGGCCACCATGCGCTCTGCAATGCCTTCCACGATCGCCGTCTTTCCCACCCCAGGCTCGCCGATCAGTACGGGATTGTTCTTGGTACGCCGCGAGAGCACCTGGATAACCCGGCGCACCTCGTCGTCTCGGCCGATCACCGGATCGAGCTTCCCGCGCCGCGCGAGTTCCGTCAGATCGCGCGCGTAACGTTCCAGAGCCTGGTATTTGTCCTCCGGGTTCTGGTCGGTCACGCGCTGTGTGCCTCGGACCGAAACCAGCGCCTTCAGGATCGCGTCGTGGGTTATCCCGTGCCGAGCCAGAATGCGGCCGGCAGCCTCTTTCGACTTCCTCGACAACGCCAGGAGGAGATGTTCGGTGGAGACAAACTCGTCCTTGAATTGCTCGGTCTCCTTGGCGGCCTGGTCCAGGACCTCTTTCAGCGCTGGCGAGAGATAATGGTCGGTGGTCCCGCCCACCTTGGGGAGGGCCTCGATGGCCCGCTCCGCTTCCGCGGCAACCGCAGACGGCGGCGCTCCCAACCGCGCAAGCAGACTGGGGACAATTCCCTCTTTCTGCTCAATCAAAGTCAATAGCAGATGCAGAGGGTCCAGTTGCTGGTTGCCGAAACGCCCGGCAACGTCCTGCGTTCCTTGCAGGGCTTCCTGGGCCTTCACCGTGAATTTGTCAAATCGTGTCGCCATGTTAAACACTCGAAAATGGAAATTAGAAACTGAAAAATCGATGCTCGAAATTCGAAAACCGAAATTCGGAAGTGGAAATTCGAGGGTCGACAATCACAACTTATCACCTTCGAGCATCGAATGTGGTTCTAAACTGTTGACTCTCGACTCTCGACTCTTGACTCTCGACTTCTCGACTGCCTCACAAAAACAAACCGCGCCGGGCCGTCTTGGCGGCCCCAGCGCGGTTCCAAAGGTCTGGGCGGTGAAGAGATTGCCGGTGTGTTGAGCACACCGCGCACCGTGGCCTCACCACCTTAACTCTTGGTGACGTCGATCTTGATGGTCTTCGGCTTGGCCTCTTCGCGCTTGGGCATCGTCAAGGTCAACAATCCATCCTTGAACTCGGCCTTCACCTTGTCGCTGCTGATCGAGTTGGGAAGCGAGAAGCTTCGAGCAAAGCTGCCGTAGGAGCGCTCAACCCGGTGATAGTTCTGCTCCTTGACCTCTTTTTCGAACTTGCGCTCGCCCTTCAGATAGAGAGTGTTGTCCTCTACTCGAACTTCCACATCCTTCGGATCAACCCCAGGCAGCTCCGCCTTCAGGACGATGGCGTCCTCGGTTTCGTAAATGTCCACCGGGGGAGCCCATGACCGGGTCGAGAGTTCCGTCTCACCGAGCTGGGATGAGAAGGCATCTCGGAACAAACGGTCGAAGTCCCTCTGAGCCGTGACTAGATCCCTGAATGGTTCCCATCGAACAATTGCCATTGCTGTTTACCTCCTTGAGTTTTCGTTCCACTAAGTTTCTCGTTCTAAACCTTAGTAGATGACTATCATATAAGTTTAGTTACATGTTGTCAATATTTATTTATTGCTTATTTTCAATGACTTACAAGAATCTCGCGCACCCATACGGTAACCACAGCCCCATCTGCCCCACGTTGAGCGACGTCAAAGGGCTCAGTATCGCACCTCCGACCTGCCCTACCCGTTTTCGGCATAGGCTAAAGTCCCGAGCCCTTTGCGAACCCGGGCGTGCGCATGCTGTTAGATTCCCGCCTTGGCAGGAGTGGTTGCGATTACAGGGCTAGCGCCTCGAATTTCACCGTGAGCCGACCTGCCGTGGTGGCACGTTGCGGCCCGGCGGCGATGATGACAGTCCCGATGTCGTCTGAACGTGTTATAATTCTGTTCGGGCATTTTATCCTTGAACCAAGTTGCGAAGTACTGAGGTCAGACGACTGCGGTTCGCCAAGTTCGAGGGGGGATTATGATCCGAGGGCTTTGGGTGATTATTGCGCTCGTGCTTCTTTGCTTATTGTTCCCGCTGACTTCCAAGGCGCAGTTGAAGGTGGGCGATCGCGCGCCGGATTTTGCGCTCCAGGACCAGAAGGGCCAAACCATAAAGCTCAGCGATTTTCTGGGGAAGAAGAGTGTCGTTCTGGCGTTTTACATCAAGGCCAGCACGCCTGGTTGAACCAAGGAACTGACGGCATATCAGGCTGATATCGCCAAATTCGAGGCAGCCAACGCGCAGGTGCTCGGCATCAGCGTGGATGACGCCGAGGCGAACCGAAAGTTCGCGCAGAGCCTCGGTGCGACGTTTCCGATCCTGAGCGACCCTAAGAAGACGACCGCCAAGGCTTACGGCGTCCTCAACCTCACTCATTTCTTCGCCAACCGGGTAACTTTCGTGATCGACAAAGATGGAGTGATCCAGCACATCGACAAAGGCTCCGATGCGATCGACCCTACCGGTGCTTGTGGTGCCTGCACGGGTCTGCAGCAAAAGAAGCAGTGAAGTGCTGTACGTTCACCCCTTCTATTCAAAATCTATTTCCTTGATGCGGGCGAGCGGCAGGGAGAAATCGAAGACGCGGTCGCTGGCTGGATCATATTGGTCGGAGATACCCAGGAATCGCACCTCCACGGGTTGGTTCGTAGGCATAAGGAACTTACCTTCTTCGAGCTTGCCGTCGCGAAGGGTCGTTTTCAGGTGGTCGCCCTGAACCTGGACGTTCGTGATCTTGGAAATATCAACGTCGTCGGCGCTCCCATTATCCAAGAGGATGCTGAAGCTG
Source organism: uncultured Acidobacteriota bacterium (assembly GCA_963722675.1). GTDB lineage: Bacteria > Acidobacteriota > Terriglobia > UBA7540 > UBA7540 > CAVROP01. The sequence goes on along the minus strand of CAVROP010000083.1, from coordinate 13,374 downwards.
GTGGTCGCCGGGATCGACTCGAGCAAGGAGCCACGCCCGCCGGGCGGATAAAAATCCAGGTAGACGTCAAAGAGTCTCGTGGCTTTCCCGGCCAGATCGGTCACCGTCGCTTTGAAGCCGAAGCGCTTCCAGACTTCCACGATCTGGCGCCGTTGCTCGGGGCTGGCGGTTTGAACGCTGTAAGGCAGGCTGCCCTTGTTCAGGCGGACGACTTCCACCCTGCGGTCTCTCAACTCGAAGTGTTTGTAAACCACGAACGAGGAATCTTCTCTGATCACAATGGCGTCACGCTGCACCACGGCCTGCTTGCCCTGGCCGGTCATCTGATAGATCGTGTCCGCTCCCAAAGGCAAAGCCACGCTCAGCAGTAAAGAGAGCAAGAGCAATCTGATTCTCACTCCGGGACTCCCGCAAATGAACGGGCCCCGCCGCGATCCGTAAACGATCACTCTGCGGGGCCCAAGCAAACAGTGCCGTGACTAACCCTTCTTTTTCGGCGCCTTCTTGTACTCTGTTGGCACGGTGGCTTTGAGTTGGTCGATGCTTGCCTGTGCGGCTTGTGCCCACGGGCCATTGGGTTGTAATTTCAGGTAAGTCTGAAACGCTTCAATCGTTCCCGGAACCGGAACGACCGAGCCGTCAGGCTTTGTCTCGGCCTTGCCAAGCAGGGCCATGCCATACCAATAAAAGGCGTTGGCGTTATTGGGATCGATTTCGGTTGCCTTTTTCAGGGCGACGGCGGCATCATCCATCTTGCCCTGGTTGACCATGACCACTCCCAGATTATAGTAATAATTACTTGCGTGAGTTGGGTCGAGATCAGCGGCTTTCTGGAATTCCGCCTTGGCGTCATCGACCTTCCCCATGTTGGCGTAAATGCTGCCAAGGTTATTATGAAGCCCCGCATCACTGGGGGATATCGCCATAGCCTTTTGGTAAGTCTCGATGGCCTTTTGTTGGTCCTGCAATCTTGCGTCCCGGGTCTGGTCCACATCTGCCGCCTTCGCATAGGCCTGGGCCATCTGGGAAAGCACAATGGGAACATTCTTATCCTTCGCCAGCGGCAGCGCCTTCTCAAACATGGCGGCAGACTCGGCATACTGCTTCGCCTGGAAAAGGGCCGCAGCCTGATCAAAGGTTGCTTTCAGGCCCGTGAACTGTTTCTGGTCCTTTTGATCTTGTTCAACCTTCTTCGCTACTTCGGGGTTTTCCTTCATGGTATTGGCTTTTTCTTTGGCCAAGTCAAAATTCACTTCGGTGGGGTCCCCGATCCCCACGTGCTGAGTGACGTTAAAAACTGACTGGCCGGTAGGGCTGATGAGGGTGACCTTATAGGTGGCAGGAGAAAGGCCGATATAGACGTACTCACCTTTCTTATTGGTCTTCGTGTGCTGACTCCACTTCATTTCCTGCCGGTCCACCTGGACTGTATAGCCTACCAGCGGCTTGCCGTCCTCGCCTGTGCACTTACCGGTCAACCCGCCGGTTTGTGCAAATGCGGAAACTGCTATCGCCATAGCCGCCAAGGCGCCTGCCGTCGAGAACAGTCTCCGCCTCCATGAACTAAACATAATTTCCTCCTTCAGTCATTATGCAGATTCACATTCTAGCGCCACTTGCGGTTCCACTCAACCCCTTTCGGCTGCTTATGATAACCCAAGATACTCGAAAATCAAGGGGACCAATGGATGCCCGCTGGCGCGGGAATGACACGCATGCCGCGATTTTCAGGAGAGCGCTGTGGGTAATCTCAGCAATGGCAATTTCAACGCACCACGAACGACGTGGAGTTCCGGCCATATTGAGGGCGGCGGGCATAAGGTATGGGGTCTTCAATCCCAGCTTCGGCGAAAGCGCGAAGGCGCAACGCGCAACTATCGCATACCCCGCAAGCCGCATCCTCCGCTTGGTAGCATGACCAGGTGCTTGCGAAGGGCGCGCCCAGTTCGATTCCCCGCCGGACAATTTCACTCTTGCGCATTCTGATGACGGGCGTAACGATTTCCAGTTGCGTCTCCGGCTTGGTGCCGGCCGCGATGACACGATTGAACGCCTCGTAGTAAGCGGGGCGGCAATCGGGATAACCGGAGCTATCTTCCTCCACCGCCCCGATGAAGATTTTGCGGGCTCCGAGGACTTCGCCCCAGGAGACGGCGATCGAAAGAAAGTGTGCATTGCGAAAAGGCACGTAGCTGGAAGGAATATCCTTGCGATCCAGATCAGCCAACTCGACGGCCAAGGCAGGGTCCGTCAGGCAGGAGCCGCCGATCTGCCGCAAGTGGTCCAGGCGGCAGACCAGGCGATAATCCGCCTGGTAGAAGTCTGCAAGGGCGTTGAACGACTGAAGTTCGCGGGCTTCGGTCCGCTGGCCGTAGGCCACGTGCAGCAAGGCCAGGCGGTATTCGAGGTTTGCTAGAGCTGTAGTCACGCAACTGTCCATGCCGCCACTGGCGAGAATAATGGCGAGGGGCTTGCCGGCAGTCCGTACTCCGTGGTCCGTGGTCCCTGGTCCCTGGTCGGCGTTCATTTGCGTGGTGTCGCTCAAAGGGCAACCGCTTGGTTTAGCTCTTTCCGCCTGGCGCCTGCTGCTTTGCGCCTACTGCGCCCGTACGGGCACGCCATGGCGTGCCCTACACGCCCCGCGCCTCCGGTCCCCAGATGAACTTGTGGATTTGCAGGCCCAGTCGCACCTCCAGGCCGTCGCGCAGGATCCATTCCGCCAAGGTGCGCGGCGATAACTGGTCGAACACCGGAGAGAAAATCACTTCCTCGACATGCCGATGCAAGTCGTGCTGGGCGAGAAAGTTTCGAGCGTAGCCATAGTCATTCTCGTTGAGTATCACGAACTTGATCTGGTCTTTTCGTTCCAGCAAGGCCAGGTTTTCAAAACAGAATTTGCCTTCCTCACCGCTTTCCGGGCATTTCACGTCAATTACTTTGACGACTTGGGGAGGCAATTGGGCGACGCTGCGCTCCCCGCTGGTCTCAACCAATACGCGGAAGCCCTGGGCAAGCAGTTGGTCAGTCAAGGGATAAACTTCCTGTTGCAAAAGGGGTTCGCCCCCAGTCAATTCCACTAAGCTGCCACCCAATTGCTGGAGCCTGGCAAGCACCTGGGCAACCGACATCTTCTGCCCGCCGTAGAAGGCGTAGGCAGTGTCGCACCAGTGGCAGCGCAGGTTGCAGCCCGTTAGCCGTACGAAAAGGCAGGGCAGGCCGGCGTAGGTGGACTCGCCCTGAATCGATTTGAAAATCTCGGTGATTACCATTCTCTTCTCGCAAGCCCCAGACGAAACTTCCTCAATCCAATCCATTTTACATGATTCGAAGAGCAGGAGTCAGGAGCCAGGAGTCAGAATAGAACCGTGCGGCTCAGCATCTGGACCCGTGTCCATCCTGATGCTCCTGGCCCAGCGTCACATGTTAGGTCTTCTGACTCCTGCTTTACGAGCGCAGAAATCCTCACTCGACAGATGATAATTTGCGAGGAACGTGGCATAATGTCTTGGGGCGATTCTTAATCTAATTAATTGACGAGGCAACGTTTGAGGCAGGGGGGCAATCTTTATTAGGGGACGGGTGTACGCATTGGCATATTGATTGCATCCAATTAGGCAGGCGCGTGAGGAGCGGATTATGTTGACGCAGGATGAACTGGGAAAGATCCGCGAACAGAATGAAGCTGAAGACACCTGGCGGAAGTACTCCCGGCATATTGTCGCCGACCTGTTGGAAGGTTGCGCCATTTGCGGCGCCCTCCGTGAAAGGGAGCATTTAGCCCGCTGCCGCTGGTGCGACGACGTTTACTTCTGCAAGCAGGGAGTTTGCGCGCAGCAGCACCAGGCCGAGATGCACCCCGCCGTGGCCTTCTGGACGTGGTGAGGGCAGTGACAAGTGACAAGTGACGAGTGACGAGCAAGAAAAACTAAGCTGATAGGTTGCCCGCTCGTCCTTCGTCAATCGCATCTATGTCCTTGTCGTTTTTGCTCGCCACTGTGCGCTTGCGTTTTTCGCTTCTCACTCATGGCTCGCCGTTCGGTCCTTGCTCGTCACTCGTCACTGCTTTTCCGGTCTGTACGTGGCTGAAGTCGTATCTGTTTCCCAAACCGTAACGCCCTGCACCTGCAAACCCTGACTCGCTGCCCGAGGTTCGATCTCGCCGCAAATATACTTGGCCAGATTCTCGGCCGAAGGATTCAACTCGTCGAAGGGTGGAATATCGTTGAGGAAATGGTGGTCGAGTTTTTCGACCAGCCGTTTAAGTTCGGCCCGCAATTCAACAAAGTCCATCAGCAATCCGTCCCCATTGAGCTTGTCCCCGGCGAGCGTTACGCGAACCTTGTAGTTGTGTCCGTGGACGTTCTCGCACTTTCCCTTATAGTTGCGCAGGGCATGCCCCGCGGCGAAGGTGTAATCAACCGAGATTTCAAACATTCTGAGTTTCCTTCCTCAGGAGGGAACAGGGATTAGGGAATAGGGAACAGGGAACAGAGCCGAACGCTTCAAGCCCAACTCTTTCCACCGCCCTGTCCCGTATTATGTGCTTCGTCGCATGCAAGAAGACCAGGTTCCGATAAGCCCAGTCCTGTTCCCTGTCCCTGTTCCCTATCCTTGCATGAAACCCTTCACTTCATCCAGCCGATTCGTCTTGCGGTAACGCGGCAAGCTTTCCAGGAAAGTCCTGCCGTATTGTTTACGCATCATGCGGTTGTCCAGAATGGCAAGGACTCCGCGATCTGTCTGGCTGCGGATCAGCCGTCCAAATCCTTGTTTCAACGACAGGACGGCCTGCGGGACCTGGTAATCCATGAAGGCATTGCCGCCCTCTTCGTTGATCTGCCGGATTCTCGCCGCGATGACGGGGTCCGTAGGGACGGCGAAGGGGAGGCGGTCAATCACCACCGCGCTCAGTTGCTCGCCTTGCACATCCACGCCTTGCCAGAAGGAGCTGGTTCCAAAGAGCACCGCGTGGGGCGTATTGCGGAAGCGCTCGAGCATTTCAGTCTTGGGCATCGAGCCCTGAATCAGCATGGGGTAGCGCAAGTGGGGGTGGACGCGCTCGTAAACCTCGCGCATCTGCTGGTGTGAGGTAAAGAGCACGAACGCCCGCCCGCGGGTGGCCTTCAAGAGTTGGACAACCTCTTCAGCCGCCTGGCGTGTGAAGGTTGGCTCGCGGGGGTCGGGCAGGTGCAGAGGAGTATAGAGCAACGCTTGGCTGGGGAAATCGAAGTGCGAATCCAGGATTCGCTCCTTGGCGTTTTCGATCCCCAGGCGCCTCTTCAGAAAATCGAAGGTCCCGCCCACCGCCAGCGTCGCGGAGGTCAAGATCACCGTGTCGACACGCTCGAACAGGCGCTGCTTCAGGACGGGCGCCACATCAATCGGTGTGGCCTCCACAAACACGCCGCGCCCGCGCCGCTCCCACCAATAGACCATGTTCCGCTCTTTACCTTCCAGGACCGCCTGTAGGGCCTGGCGCAGCTCGACGGCGCGCCTCATCAGGTTGTTGACTTCCTCGGGCCGGTCTTTCAAGCGGCCGAGTTCGGTCTCCAGCAGCACCAGCGCATTGAGCAGGCTGGTGTAAGGGCCGCCATGCACTTGCAGGAAGGAATCCCGGTTATCGAAGTTCGAGCGAGTCTCCTGGTTTGGGAAAAGCCCGAAAAAGAACTCCGCGCGGCGCCGCAACTCAGCGACGGCGTGAAGCACTTCATCGCTCTTCATTCCCTTCAACTTCAGGGTTGCTTCCGTGTCGCGCGCCAGTTCTTCGAAACGATAGTTGCTCACCTGCAACCCGAAATACTGCGTGGCCACATCCTCGATGTCGTGCGCCTCGTCGAACACCAGGGCTTCGTAATCGGGAAGCAGACTCGCCACCTCGGATCCGCGTATGGCGAGGTCGGCGAAGAAGAGGTGGTGGTTGACGATGATCAGGTCGGAAGCGGCGGCGCGCTGGTGCATCAGGGTTATGAAGCAGCGATCGAATTGGGCGCACTTCTGCCCCGTGCAAGTCTCGCGCCGGGCGTCGACCTTCGCCCAAAGCTCGCTCGAATCCGGCAGCCAGCCCAGCTCGGCTCGGTCTCCCGACTCCGTCTTCGCTTCCCAATCCTTCAGTTTGGGATACTGCGCCACCTCCTCGAGGCCGTTCAGCACCGGCTGCTTTTCGATGTCGTAGAGCTTCTGCCGGCAGAGATAATTCTGCCGTCCTTTCATCAGGGCGACGCGGACGTCGGGGAAGAGCTTCTTCAAGAACGGGATGTCTTTGAAGAAGAGTTGCTCCTGAAGGTTCTTGGTGCCGGTGGAGATGACCACGCGCCGCCCGCTCCGCATCATCGGAACCAGGTAAGCCAGTGTCTTGCCGGTGCCTGTGCCCGCCTCCACAATCAGGTGCTGGCGATTTTCGCTGGCCGCTTCGACGCTCTCCGCCATCTCAAGCTGACCCGGCCGGTACTCGTAATTCGGATGACGGCGCGCCAGCCATCCCCCGGGTCCAAAAACCCGCTCCAAGGGAGCTTTCTCTGCCTTCGCATTGTTCGCGGCCGGCATGGTGTTTGGAAGTCGAGGAGTCAAGGGTCGACAGTCAACAGTCGAGAGGTTCTGACGTCCTCGCGTTTCGGCTCTTCGAATTGGCCGAGAGTAGAGGATAACACACGCGGGAGACGTGCGGGGCGAGCAGAAACGCCTCTCGATGAGAAGTGGTGGCTTCGGGAGGTTTTATCGGTAAATATGTCGCTTATCGCCTGAGCAGACGGTTATTAAATCGTTTGTTTTCAATGGAATATAGCAGTTTACAGCTAAGTTGCTTGTTTTCATATACATTCCGGCTTCACACCCCCGGTCTTCCGCAGCGATCCTTTGTTTTCATAGACATTCTCGCTTTGTTCCGTCGAATTCAAGTCGAGAAGTCGACAGTTGAGGGTCGAGAAGTGACAAACCGTCAGCATCCCACCCGACCTCTTGAATTGGCCCCACAACTCCTCAACTCCTCGACTGTTTGTTTTCATAGACATTCCCGGTTCGTTCGTACATTTTTTGAAGTCACGAAGTTCTCCACCCCCGGGACAAGCACGGAAGGTCGGATGCAATCGAGCTCCTCACCGCAGAGCCGCGGGCAAACAAAGAAGGGTCTTTTTGTCTTCATTACCTCCGTGCCTCTGCGCCTCGGCGGTACGGCGCGTCTGGAGATAATCTTCCCCAACTTCGACGGCATGTCCCTGCTGAGGCTCCAGCAACCCGGGCTGCCCCTGACCGCTTCCATCCGCCTACTCCCCCACACCTTCACAACTCTAGCCTATTTCAACTTGTTTGTCAAGAGACAGAAAGTCCTGGTAGTGGGGCCTTTTGGCTTGGTAGTATTGGGGTCTAATCGCAGTCATTATAGACCTCCTTTTCACCCCTGTCGTCCCATCGCCGGTCGCTGCCATCATCGTTGCACCACACAAAAAATGGTGGCAACTTTTCTGTATCCTCTGCGACATCGGATTGGTGGCCCTGGCTTATTCTGGCGGTGAGAAGTTAGCTGAGAGCGGCGATGCTGAGTAGGGGTTGAGGTAGCGGGGCCTTATAGCTTGACGCGCCAAATTCCACTAATTTGAATCTCAAGACATGATGGTTCGCGAGGCGACTACCTATGAATCAAAACATATCCTTAGATATGGCACAAATGCTGGCTGACCAACTTAAGATCAATGCGCACTTTTGGGCATCGCTTCAGGCTTTGGCTTCTGCCTTAACCGAGTCCGACCCGAACTTCCGCGAGCGCTTGGACAAGCATCTTGCAGAACCAGGCGAGTCTGAATTTGTTCGGCTAAATTCCGCTGTGCCAGAGCTAGTTCGGAAAATGCGTGAGCGACTAAAGGTTTGAATGTTTTGTTTGACAAGACGGGCCTCCCCTTTTATCATAGGGCTGCGTCAAAGTCCCAGAAGTATAACAATCTAAAACGACGTGATTTTCCGCTGGCAATTTCCCTTCGGATTTGTTAGGCTTCTGCCGTGGCAGAAGCCGACAGCGGTTGTATGAATGTCGCTAGCCTCACGGTTCGTCCGGTGCGTTGCGAGGAGCGAGCGCGCTGGCGGCAGTTGATGAACGCCCATCACTATCTGGGATTCCGTCCCATCGTGGGACAATCCCTCTGGTATGTGGCCACCTGCGCGGAGCAGTGGGTGGCGCTGCTGGGCTGGGGGGCCGCCGCCCTGAAGTGCGGTCCGCGGGACGCCTGGATTGGCTGGACCCCGGGCTTGAAATTTCACCGTCTGCATCTGATTGCCAACAACGCTCGTTTTCTGATTCTGCCCCAGTGGCATCTGCCCAACCTCGCCTCGCGGGTTTTAGCTCTCAATCTGCAACGTCTGAGTCAGGACTGGGAACGCTACTATGGCCATCCCCTCCTGCTGGTGGAGACTTTTGTGGACGCCGCGCGCTTCCGCGGGACTTGTTATCTGGCCGCCGGCTGGCAGCGGCTGGGGGCCACGCGCGGTTTCGCCAAGCACGGCCGGGGTTATCTCGCTCACGGCCATCCCAAGCAGGTGTGGGTTCGTCCGCTCCATCCCCAGGCCCGACAGAGTTTGAGGGCGGCTTTCGTGCCTCCCTCCCACTTGCCTCAGAAAGGAGACCTTTCCCATGATCGACGTGAATCGCCTTCCCTTGGAGGGTGAAGGCGGATTGATCGAGATGTTGCGCACTCTGGTGGACCCGCGCCAACGGCGCGGGGTGCGTCATCCCTTGGTGACCGTGGTGGCGATTAGCGTCTGTGCGGCCCTCTCCGGGGCGCGCAGCTTCAAGGCCATCGCGGAGTGGGCCAAAGACTTGAGCCGCGACACGCTGCGACGCTTGGGTTCGCAGCGTTGGCGCCCCCCTTCGGAACCCACCGTGCGGCGCGTCTTGCAAAAGCTCGACGCCGACCGTCTGGATGTGGAAATCGGTCGCTGGCTGCTCCCCCATTGTCGGGTGGCCGGCCAGGGCCTGAGCGTCGACGGCAAAACCTTGCGCCGCGCTCACGACGCCGGCGAGACCGCTCCCCACTTGCTCAGCGCCATCTTGCACCAGGAAGGGGTGGTGGTGGCGCAGCGCGCGGTGGGTGAGAAAACCAATGAAATCCCCGAACTGCCCCACCTGCTCGCCCCTCTCTCCATCGCCGGTGCGGTGGTCACCGCCGATGCCCTGCACGCCCAAACCGAGACCGCTCGCTACCTCGTCGAAGTGAAGCAGGCGGATTATCTCTTCACCGTCAAGGACAACCAACCCACCCTCAAACAAGACATTGCGGATCTGCACTTGGAAGCGTTTCCCCCCTCAGCACACCACCCTCGATAAAGGCCACGGCCGGCTGGAAGTCCGACGCCTCTGGGCCAGCAGCGAGTTGCAAGACTACCTGGATTTCCCCTACGCCGCGCAAGTCTTCTGCCTGCAGCGCGAGACCACGGAATTGAGCACCGGCAAGTTCCGCAGCGAAACCGTGTATGGCGTCACCAGTTTGAGTTCGCAAAAAGCCGGCCCGACGCGCCTGTTGTCCTTGAACCGCTGTCACTGGAGCATTGAAAACGGCTTGCATTATGTGCGCGACATGAGTTTTGACGAAGACCGCTGCCGCATTCGCAAATTCGCCGGAGCTCAGGTCATGGCCTCGCTGCGCAACTTGGCTATCAGCCTGTTGCGCTTGGCCGCCGCCGTCAATATCGCCGCCGCGCTGCGCTTTTGCGCTCACCATCAACTCCGAGCTTTGCGTTTGATCGGCTTGGCCAGCGCCTGATCCCAGACGCCAACCTCACGAAGGGAGCATCCTCAACATCATCTGTTCACAGCAAGCTCGCCGCCCACCTATCCGCGCGCCTCCCTCGCCCGTCGATGCTAACGCCCAATCCCGGCTGAAAACCCTTCTCCTGCGATGGCCTCCACTGCGCCATACCACTAAATCCCCACGACCCCGACTTTGACGCGACCCTGCCTTTTATCATGGATTCCTGCATGATCCGACGGAGAGACGCGGGGAGAGCCGAGTCTTGAAGTCAGGTTGTGATAATCCGTTGTTTGGTGGCAGCGTTCTATTTGTGGTCCCACACTTACGCTGCTAGAAATCTGCCTCCCGACACTCTCAACTTGGACTGGCGATCTTCGTTGTTAAACCTGTAGCGGAGAACGTAATCCCCGTCGTCTACGGCCAATCCAGACATGCGGGATAGTTCCTCTCCCTCGACGACGAAGTCCACAGGAGCCGTGGATTGATCGGCCCAGATCTCCATCACGTCTAGCTTCACCTTAACGAAGTACTCCTTCGTCCCAGTGAGCGTCCCGTCAACGGTTGCCGTAATATGCGGATTTTGTCTGCTCATGGATTCCCCTTGTGGCGGCACCTTCTCACTTTTACTCTTTCCCCCCAAACAATTCAAGACTAAACTTCTCCAGTAACAGAGAGTCAGAGGAGGCGACGGTGACGAGCAAGGATGAGTTATTTCGGGCGTATGGCTTAATCACTGAAAACTGGCGATTCCAGGTCAACTCGAACTGGCAACGGACTAACTATTTTGCTCTGTTCGAGACGGCCTTGCTCGGAGGAACCTGGAAGGTTATCAGCGAACGCCACGTGGTGAGCGGCTTCGTTGCGGCCCCATTGGGGATCGCGCTAACTGTGGTCTGGCTCCTCAACGCAGTAAAGGCAGGTTCGTATATTGCATACTGGTGGGCATCGCTAGGAGACATCGAGAAGGCGATACAACAGGCCGACCATGATGAAAAAGAAGCACTGTGCCTCTTTAGTTTTGTTTCAGACTACGAACTCAACGCCAAAAAATACGGCATATGTAGACCCTGCTGGCCAAGCTATAACACCCTCATGCGAGCAGTACCTTCCCTGTTTTTTGTCGGCTGGTTCTGTATTCTTGTGTTCGCTTTTTACTCTTGCGGTCGCATCCGAATTCCGTGAGCCAGCAACACTCTATTAGCCCAGTACCTGTGGTATAATTCAGTTGACACTCGCTATTGCCGGTGATATCATGACCAAACACAAACTGAGGCGTCTCCTGATTGAGCTGGAGAATTTGCGAGCGTCCAAGCACAACCTACGACCAGGTGACTTGGTTAGCTTGGCTCGCAAGTTGGGACGCGAAAAAAGTAAGAGGGGGAAGCATCCTACGTACGTAAGCGATTATTTTCCAGAGAGCCGACCCATCAGTATACCTGGGCATTCCTCCATTAACCCGCATACAGCAAATTCAATACTGGATGATCTCGAATTAGACATTCAGCGTTGGTTTGAAAAGCTAGACGAAGAGGAGCGCACGGCAAATGAACAGCAGCAGCGCAAAGCATTACCTCCAGCGACCATACGCACGAATAGTAATTCCCGATGAGAAGGGCGGTTATCACGCCGAGATACTAGAATTTCCCGGCTGTTACGCTCAGGGAGGATCTCCTGGAAGAAGCTTACAAGAGTTTAGAGGAAGCGGCAGAGGCGTGGATCGAAGCATGTCTCGATAAAGGGCAGACGATACCAGACCCATCAAGTAGTTTAGGCTACGGGGGGAATGTACTTCTTCGGTTACCCAGAAGCATTCATCGGCAGGCAGCCAAGATGGCAGCGCGAGATCGAACAAGCTTGAACCAGTACCTGCTTGCTGCGGTTTCCGCGAGGGTCGGGGCAGACGATTTCTACGATGCGCTCGCAAGACAATTTGAGCAGCGCCTTGTGGCAACGTTTACCGCCTTCACCGAAGCGACGTACGCGTGGTGGAAGGATCGTAGGGACGCCATCACCCCTGCTTCCATTAGTGCAGAGGTCGTGCCGGGACCCCTTTTACACACCGCTAGTACTGTCCCAGAGCGTGAGCAATCCACAGCAGAAAACTTGAGGAGATAACTGTATGGCTGAAGCCTCGCAGATCGTATTTTCGTTCCCAGAAATCGCAGAACTTATGGTCAAACGGCAGGGGATTCACGAAGGAATTTGGGGGGTATTTGTGAAGTTCGGCCTCGGTGCCGCAAATATGGGTCCGACCGAGACTGAGGTAAAACCAACCGCGCTCGTCCCAATAGTGGAAATGGGCCTTCAGAAGTTCGATAAGGAGAGTAACATTACAGTGGACGCGTCGAAGGTAAATCCAAAGACGAGGAAAAATAAGGGGGCAAAATAGTGGAAACCTTCAGGGGCCAGATTCTCCAGGGCAAGAGCTTTATCCTTGAAGATGCTGTGTTTTTGAAATGCAAACTCACCGACTGCGACCTTTACTACTCCGGCGGGGATTTCGAGTGGGCCGAAACTGTTTTTGAGAACTGTCGGTTTCACTGGCGAGGGTCGGCGAAGAATACTCTAGCACTGCTCCAGGTGATGGGCATGAATCCAACAGCGACACCACCGAAAAACTTGGGCATTCCAGCGGAGAAGGTGAATTAAAATTTTCCTCAGGTTCGCTTTTCATTTTTCTGACCCTCCGAAAGCGGAAGCCTATCATGAAGCATTGAGCGGATCAACATAAGATCGTCAGGCCAAAAGACCCCACTACCAAAGTCCTGGTCGTGCCCTGATTTGAGCTTACGAGTCGAATGCCGGGGCAAGACGAAGGTCAGCGCTGCAAATAGAAGGTTGCGGCAGAAGGCGGATCACCAGAGGTGATAGTAGCCGTCGCGTTGCGCAACCTGCACGGGAAGGCCAAATAATTTGGAGAGTCGCCGGGTGGTCAAAAGCGCGCGTTTGGGGCCATCGGCATAGACGCGGCCTTCGCGTAGCAGGATGACACGGTCGATTTCGGGAAGAATGTCGGGAAGGTGATGTGTCACCATCAGGATGCCGGTTCCGGCCCGGGCCAGTTTCCGCAAAATATCCCGGAGTCCCAGGGCAGCGCGAAAATCCAGACTGTTGCTCGGCTCATCCAGGAGCAGGGCCATGGGATCGTGCACCAGGGCGCGGCCGATGAGCAATCGGTGCGCCTCACCCGGCGAAATCCCGTTCATTTCGCGATCCGCCAAGTGCCCGGCCCCCAGAAGTTCGAGCACCTGGTTGGTCTTTCGAGTCATTGCCCTGCTGACTTGATGATAAGGCTGAACCCCGATGCTGCTGAAGAATCCGGAGAGCACCATCTCCCGGCCTGTAATCTCCCGAGTCGAGCGCTCGAGCAATTCGCTCGAGACAATCCCCAACAACCGGCGCAACTCGAAGACGTTCCAGGTCTCGCGCCCCAGGATGGTCAAGGATGATCCGGGTCAGCCAGCGGGTAACACTCCCGCGTGATGGTCTTGATCAGCGTGGACTTGCCGCATCCGTTCGGCCCCAGGATCGCGACGTGTTCCCCTGCCCCGATGGTGAGTGTAACGTCGTCGAGCACTCGTTTGCCGCCCAGCATCACTGAGACGTGACGGAAATCGAGCAGCCCCTCGCCGCTGCTGTC
>CAVROP010000082.1:0-30765 GCA_963722675.1 uncultured Acidobacteriota bacterium | reverse complement strand
TCTCAGTGGCCGCCGCGCAGGCGGAGATCGACGGATTGTGCCGCCGCTGGGTTCAGAACACGCACTACCCCAGCGATTGGGGCGCGAGAGTATGGACGCTGCACGACCATGCGGTCAGGGAAGTGCGCACCAGCCTCCTGGTTTTAGCCGCCTGTGTGGGCCTGGTGCTGCTGATCGCCTGCGCGAATGTGGCGAACCTGCTGTTGGCGCGCTCCTCCCACCGGCAACGGGAGATCGCCATTCGCAGCGCCTTGGGTGCAAGCCCGGCGCGCATTCTTCGGCAACTGCTGGGCGAGTACGCCTTGCTGGCCTTTGGGGGCGCCGGGTTGGGGTTGTTTGCCGCCTGGGGTGTGGTGCGCGCGCTGGCGGCCATCCCGGGTTACTTGCCCTTCCAGGAAACCGTTTCCCTGGATGCGCGTGTGCTGTGTTTCACGCTGGGCGCGGCCCTGGTGACGACCCTGCTGTTCGGAATGGCCCCTGCCACTGCGGCCGTGCGGATCAACATGACAGAGACCTTGCAGGAAGGCGGCCGCACCGGTGATGGAGCAGGTCGCGGCGCCCTGCGCTCCTCGCTGGTGGTCCTGGAAGTCGCCCTGGCATTGATACTTGCCATCGGTGCGACGCTCACAGTGCGAAGCCTGATTCGCCTTCAGGCCGTGAACCCGGGGTTCAATCCCGACGGAGTGCTGACTGCCTCCCTGACCCTGCCGGAAGAGGCTTATCCCAAACCCGGCCAAGTCATCAACTTCTACAAGTCGTTGCTTTCGCGGCTCAACGCCATGCCGGGCATCAAGTCTGCGAGCATGGTTTCCCACCTGCCATTCAGCAACTCGAAGAGCGGCGAATCCATTATTGTTGAAGGGGCCCCGCCGCCCCCTGAGGGCCATAAGCCGGTCGTGATGTTCAGGCGCATCGACCCGAAATACTTCCAGACACTCCAGGTCCCCTTGCTCAAAGGCCGTTTCTTCGACGAACGCGATCCTGCAGGCTCGCCGGTTGCGATTATTAACGATTCCATGGCGCGGCGCTGCTGGCCGGTCGAAAACCCCGTCGGAAGACGGTTCGGCACTGACGGCAAGACCTGGATCACGGTGGTCGGGGTGATTGCTGACTTGCACCAATCATCCCTCGAAGACAAGCCTGACATGGAGGCGTATTTTCCGCATGCCGAAATACCGGACGCGGCCATGGCCGTGGTGATTCGTACCGCCATGGACCCGCTCCGTCTCGCTCCCAGCCTGCGCAGCGCCGTGCACGAATTAGATAAAGAATTGCCGGTTTCCGAGATCGGCACGCTTACCGGAAGCATCGCGCATTCGACACGCGAGCGGCGCTTTACGGCGGCGCTGATTGCGGGGTTCGCCGCGCTGGCCTTGCTGCTTGCGGCGGTCGGTATTTATGGGCTGGTTTCGTACACCGTGGCCTGCCGCACGCGCGAGATCGGGGTGCGCATGGCGCTGGGCGCCGGGCGAGGCACCATTCTCGCCATGGTCATTAAACGCGCGCTGCTGCTGGCCGGCGGCGGCGTGGCGATCGGGGTGGCGGGAGGCCTGGCGCTGACGCGCCTCCTGCGCTCGATGCTGTTTGGAGTGAGCGCTACGGATCCGGCCGTCTTTGCGGGTGTGTCCCTGTTCCTGCTGGCGCGTCGCGGCGTTTGCCGGATATCTGCCCGCCCGCCGCGCGGCGCGCGTCGATCCCTTGATCGCCCTGCGTCACGAATAGGCGCCGGCGTGGTGCACGCAATGTGTCATCCTGAGCGAAGCGAAGGATCAACCCTGTCATCCTGAGCGCCAGCGAAGGATCTGCATTTGCCTTCGGGATCAACGCTTTCGAACCAATACAGATCCTTCGCTGGCGCTCAGGATGACAGGCCCGTAAACGTACGCGAATGTCTCCCGCCCGAAAAAGTCACACGCTCTCAGGATGACAGGCACGTGATTCTTTCGCAGCTCCTCATACTTTGGGGCGGCGGGAGAGGAAGCGCGTCTATCCCTTCCATCAACCTTCAACAGGCTTTTGAACTTTCTCCGTGAAATCTCCGTATAGATAGAGCAGAAGGACCGCTTCGCTACACGGAGATTTGCCATGACGAGGCTATCACAAGATGCACGCTACGCCGTGCGCACCTTGATCAAGACCCCCGGCTTCACACTGGCCATCATCATTTCCATTGCTCTGGGGATTGCCGCCAACACCACGGTGTTCAGTATCGCTGAGGGTCTGCTCTTTGGCGCGCTGCCGGTTCGCAACTCAGCGCGTTTGGTATCTTTCCCCGAGGGCGCAGAGACTTTTTCGTATCCGGATTACGTCGACTACCGTGACCAGACAGCGGAGGTTTTTGAGGGCGGGGTGTGTGCGTACTTCGCTTTTGTTCCCGCCAGCATCGGCGGAACGGGTGAACCTGAGCGGGTCTGGGGACAGCTTGTAAGCGGGAAGTACTTCTCCGTCGTAGGTGTCACGCCCGCGCTGGGCCGCGGCATCCTGCCCGACGAAGACAAAGTGGTTGGCCGCGACCAGGTTGTGGTGATCAGCGACAGTCTTTGGCGGCGGCGTTTTGGGGCAGACCCCGGCATTATCAGCCGCGCCGTCTTACTCAACGGGCAGCACTACACGGTGGTGGGCGTAGCGCCGCGCGGCTTCACCGGCACGGACAACGGCATCGTGGCGGAGTTCTGGGCGCCGCTGGCCATGGCCGAACAACTCCTGCCTGACATTACCCAGGACCAGCCCCGCACCCGGCGCAACGATTCGTGGCTGTCGATGATCGCCCGGCTCAAGCCCGGGGTTTCGATCGCGCAGGCTGCGACCGCCATGAATGTCGTCAAAAAACGGATCAATGCGGCCAATCACCGGAGCGGGCAGTACTACGAGCGCCCGGTAACCGTGGCCCGCGCGGGCGGGTTGATTGGCGGGTCCGAGACCCAGGCGCGTGGCCTAATCGCGGTGCTCATGGTGGTGGTAGGGTTTGTGTTGCTGGTGGCCTGTGCCAACGTCGCCAACTTGTTGCTGGCCCGCGCCACGGGCCGCCAGCGCGAGATCGCCATCCGCCAGGCGGTAGGAGCGGGACGCTGGCGGCTGGTCCGTCAAATGCTGACGGAGAGCATTCTGCTGGCGCTTTCCGGCGCCGCCGTGGGCGTGGGGTGGCGGCCATCGCGGTGCGCACGATTTCCCGGATTGAGGTTCCTTTGCCGGTTCCCATAGTTTTTCGCTTCGGCGTGGACCTGCGCGTTCTGGCCTGCACGGCGTTGCTTTCCATCTTCACCGGCATCCTCTTTGGGTTGGCGCCCGCCTTGCGCGCCACCCGTCCGGACCTGGTGGCGGCCCTCACGAACGACTCGCCGGTGTTCGGCCGGGTGCGCGGACTCGGGATGCGGAACGTCCTGGTGACTGTACAGGTGGCGCTCTCGCTGGTGCTTCTGGCGGGCGCGGGCTTGTTTCTCCGCAGCCTTCGGAATGCGAGCTCCATCGACATCGGCATGAAGCCTCGCAACATTCTGCTGCTGGCCGTCGATCCCAAACTGCACAACTACTCGCCGGAGAAGACCCGGCAGTTTCTCTCCCAGCTTCGCCTTCGTGTGTCGGCGCTGCCGGGAGTCCGGTCCGTCAGCTTCGTGGATAGCCTGCCGCTCAGCATCGGGGGAACCAATGATGGCTTTCATTCCCCGGGCGTGAAAACCAAGGATGGCGACGAGGTCAATGCCAATGTCTACCGCGTGGGCGCGGAATTTTTTGAGAGCCTGGGAATACCGCTGCTGCGCGGCCGCGATTTCAATCGCCAGACCGACGACGAGCATGTGGCCATCATCAACCAAACCATGGCGCGGCATATGTTCGGGGACGAAGACCCCCTGGGGCGCCAGATCGTACGAGCTGGCGGCCAGTACACCGTCGTCGGCATCGCTCGAGACTCGAAGTCCCGCAAGCTGGATGAGGAGCCAACGAACTGCGCTTACCTCTTTCTCGAGGGAGCCCCGCAGAAGGTGATGAGTTTCTACGGAATCTCGATGGCCGTTAAGACTTCCGTCAATCCGCGCTCGCTGCTTCGCCCGGTTCGGGCGCAGGTGAACGAACTCGATCCCACCATGGCCGTTTTCAATGCCGAGACGATGCAGGAGCACGTTGACAAGTCCCTGCTCGTTCCACGCGTTTGCGCCGCGCTGTTGGCGGTTTTCGGCGTTGTCGGCCTGACTCTTGCCAGCGTCGGGCTCTACGGAGTCATGAGCTACTCCGTTCGCCGCCGCCGGCGCGAGATCGGCATCCGCGTGGCGTTGGGCGCCAAGCCCGCTAGCGTGCTGGCCTTGGTGCTGCGCCAAAGCCTGATCGTGACCGCCGTGGGACTGGCGATCGGTTTGGCCATGGCTCTGGCCCTGGGACGTTTCACAACCAGTCTCCTCTACGGTCTCAGTGGCACCGACCACCTCACCCTGATAGCCGTTTCGGTGGTGCTGTTCCTGGCGGCATTCGCGGCGAGCCTCTTTCCCGCCTATCGCGCCGCGCACGTCGCACCTGCCGCCGTGCTGCACTATGAATGATTACTGCGGAGGCCCCATATGGAGACACTACTGAAAGATCTCCGTTATGCTACTCGATCCCTTCGGAAGGCTCCCGCCTTAACCATAGTGATCGCCGTCTCGATCAGCTTAGGCATCGCCGCCAATGCCACAGTCTTCAGCGTCGCCAACGGATTGCTTTGGAGTATTCTGCCCGTGAAGGATCCCGGGCGCATGGTGGTGTTCTCGGAGAGCCAGTCCTTTTCTTATCCGGACTATTTGGACTTCAGCAACCAAAGCGGCGATGTCTTTGAAGGCGGGGTTATCGCACATTTTCCGCTGATTCCCGCCAGTCTGGGCGGCACGGGTGAGCCCGAGCGGGTTTGGGGACAGGCCGTGAGCGGAAACTATTTCTCGACCCTGGGCTTGCAGATGGCGCTTGGCCGGCCCATCGTCGCGGAAGAAGACAAGGTGCTGGGCCGCGACCCGGTGGTGGTGCTCAGCCACGACCTCTGGCGTCGCCGGTTCGGCGGCGATCGGGCGATCATCGGCCGCGGAGTTGTGTTAAACGGCCAGCGCTATACGGTGGTTGGAGTGGCGCCGGCGGCGTTCCATGGCATCGACCTCGGAATGATCTCGGAGTTCTGGGTTCCGCTGGCTATGGCGGAGCGGATCATGCCCGATCTGGCTGTCGAACCGGAGTGCCAGAACGAACCGCGACAATCGTTGGTTGATCCTCAACGCGCGCTTGAAACCCGGAGTCAGCCGCGGGAAAGCTGTGACGGCGCTGAACGTCATCAAGAAGCGCATCGACGATACCTACCGAAAGCAGGAGAAGCGGCACGAAACCATAACCCTGCAAGCGGCGGGCGGGCTGGAGGCGGGTTCCGCGACCCCTGCGTTCGGCCTCATGGCCGTGCTGATGATTGTTGTGGCGCTCGTGCTGCTGGTTGCCTGCGCCAACGTGGCGAATCTGCTGTTAGCGCGAGCGGCCGGGCGGCAGAAGGAGATCGCCATCCGGCTTGCCCTGGGCGCCGGACGGCGGCAGTTGGTGCGCCAGTTACTTACGGAAAGCCTTCTGCTTGCCCTGGCCGGCGCCGTGCCCGGCTTCCTGCTCGCCGCGGCGGCAGCGCGCGCCATCTCGAATTTCCAGCTTCCTCTGCCTTTCCCCATAGTGTTCAATTTCAATGTCGATCTGCGCGTCGCCGCATTTACCATTGCTCTGTCCCTGATCACCGCTCTGCTCTTCGGGCTGGCGCCGGCGCTGCGTGCTACCCGCCCTGATCTGGTAGGCGCTCTCAAGGATGAGTCGGCAGTGTTCGGCCGCGGCGGGCGCTTCAGAATGCGCAACGTCCTTGTGGTGGCGCAGGTGGCGCTGTCGCTCGTGTTGCTGGCGACCGCAGGCCTTTTCCTGCGCAGCCTCGGCCATGCTTCCGCCATCGACATCGGTTTCAAGCCTGACAACATCCTGATGATGACGGTGGACCCAAAACTTCACAATTACTCTCGCGAAAGAACCGTGCAGTTTCTGTCGCAGCTTCGGGAGCGCGTATCGGCGCTGCCGGGAGTGCGCTCGGTGAGTTATGTGGACACGGTGCCGCTCAGCATCGGCGGCACATCGTACGACTTCAACGCCGACGCTGCGAACGGCCATCCTCAGCAAAGCGCCAATGCGGATGTCTACAGCGTCGGCAGCGGGTATTTCGAGACCATGGGAATTCCGCTGCTGCGCGGCCGGGATTTCGAGAGGCAGAACCGCGACGAGCACAGTGTGATCATCAATGAGACGATGGCCGCCCGGCTGTTCCCCAAGCAGGATCCGCTCGGCGGCGTCATGCGGGCCGATAAGAAGTGACGTACACGGTGATCGGCGTGGCGCGAAACTCCAAATCGCGGACCTTAGGGGAAGGACCCGTCAACGCCGCCTACCTTTATCTGGAGGCCGCCCCGGAAAAGGTCTTCAGCTTTTTCGGCATTTCCGTTATCGTGAAGACGTTGGTCGCTCCCGACTTCGGGTGGCTCGGCCGGTGCGCGACCAGATCGCCGCACTCGATCCCACGATGGCAATCTTCAACACGGAGACCATGGAGGAACATGTCGGCAAAGCGCTGCTTCTGCCCAGAATCTCCGCTTTGTTGTTGGGCATCTTCGGTACGGTCGGCCTGACGCTGGCAGCCATTGGCCTCTATGGTGTGATGAGCTACTCGGTGCGCCGCCGCACGCGCGAGATTGGCATCCGAATGGCGTTAGGGGCACGGCCCGGCACGGTGCTGAAAATGGTTTTGGCGCAGGGCCTCGCCCTGACCGGCATCGGGCTCGCGATCGGGCTCGGCATCGCTGTCGGCTTGGGCAGATTCACCGCGAGCCTTTTGTACGGCATCAGCGGCACCGACTTGCCGACCTTCATCGCCGTCCATGGAGTCTTGTTGGCTGTGGCGCTGATCGCCACTGTGGTCCCGGCATTTCGTGCGGCACACGTTCAACCGACCACCGCACTGCGGTACGAGTAGGCACTTTCGTGATACAGGTGCGGATGGAGAGTTCTGTTGCCCATCGTTTCAGAACCTGTGAAGGAATTCGCAACGTGTCATCCTGAGCATTGACAGCCGCGCGGCTGCCCTCGAGGATGACAGGCGCCTGATTCTTTCAAGTACTCACGGGAGGCGCTTAAGCTCCACGTCCTTGCCCTCGAGATGCAGGACCATTACTTGGGCGGGGCTTTCGTCGGCGGGCTTAAAGGTACACTCGTCGCTGGAACTGGCCGAGTAAAAGTCGTTGGGGCTCTCCGCGAGAAGCTCTTGTTTGGGTTCCTGGTTCTCCTGGACGAACAAGCGGCCATTCTCAACCGTCACCGAAAGAACCACGTCCGGCGGCAGCGCGTATCGGCCCACAATCCTGGCCAGTTGGGCTGGTGTGAGCGTAACCTTCTTGTGCTCCTTCAGCTTGGGCAGCGGAGGAAGCAAGTTGTAAGGTGTGTAGTTCTCCCAATCGAAGGGGAACAAGGTGGGGCCCAGGATAGCATCCATCAGTGGCTTGAAGATTCCTTCCCCATTGGAGCTGTTGGTCATGATCAGAATGCCGCTGCCGTTCCGGAAAAAGAGCGCAAGATGCCTCCATCCCTCGTCATGACCTTCCTTGAAGCATGCCTTCCCGTAGGGAGAAGAGTAAAGGCCCCAGCCTAAGCCGTAGCGGAGGCGGATCCCGTCGTTGGCGCTCGTTGTCTCACTGGCCAGCGACGGAAACTGATGCGCCGAGTGGATGCTGACTTGGGCGTTCTGCATCTTCCCGAAAGTTCGGGTGTTCAGTATCTTTCCACGCATCAGTGCACTCAGGAAAGCGGCATAATCCCGCAGCGTAGTCTGCATCGATCCCGCGGCATCCGGGGTGGAGTGCTTCTCCGGCCCCAGCGAGCGCCCGTACTCGTCATACCCGTTAGCAAAATCGCTCTCGAACCGCAGCTCCCAGACCATGCTGGTACGGGTCATGCCCACCGGGCGGAAGAGCTGCTCCTCCATCAACACCTTGAGTGATTTCGCGGTCACCGTTTCAACGACTAATTGCGTAAGGTCGATCCCCTCTCCCGAGTACGCATACCGCGTGCCGGGTTCGAAGTGAATCTTGAGCTTCCGGTCGTCCTCAAAGGCGCGCCAGTTGGGGAAGCCGCTCGTGTGGCTGAGCAGGATGCGCAGGGTGAGTTTTTTATACCGCTCGTCTCCTCTCAGGTCCGCATATCTCGGGTACTCGGGAAGCGGGCGCGGGAGGTATTGATCGATCGGCTTATCCAGGTCGAGCATTCCTTCTTGCACTAAGCGCAGAACCACGGTCGCAAACGCCGCTTTGCTCAGCGACGCCGACGTCATCACGGAGTCCGGCGTCAGGGGCAAACCCTTTTCGGAATCGCGCAGCCCGTAGGCTTTGAGGTACGCGATTTTGCCACCGTGGAAGATGGCAATCCCACATCCGGTTACATGCGCTGCCCGCATCAACTGTGTGGCCGTAGCGTCGATCCGGGAAGGGCCAATCCCGCTGCCGCCGGGCTGCTGCACGGAAGGCTGCTGTGCGAGAGCGATAGAAGTCCCAAGCAGCGTTGTCAATGTCAGGGATAAAACCGGCTGACGCATTCTCCCCCCTTGGGCAGACTTGTTCCCATTCGCCGTACTCAGAAAATCCGCTGTCATTCTGAGCGAAGCGAAGAATCTCTGTGGTTGGTTCTTGCTGCTCAATTCGAACTGCCGAGATTCTTCGCTTCGCTCAGAATGACACGTTTTTCATGGTTTCCGGGTGCCCGTCAGCGGACGGGCCTGAGCGGCTGCGCTCACAGCCATCTTAGGGCCCCTGACCCTGGTCGCCCTTCAGTTTTTCTTCCTCTTGTCGGTCCCTCTGTGCGTCTATCCTCACCCGGCTTTCGTACGACGAACAATCCACAAAGGCGGCGTAAATAGGGGTTCGGTATTCCCCCTCATCACAAAATGGGAGTACCAAATTCGGCAAATCTGTTCTTCTGGAATTGCCTCAAAACCGTCGCTGTAGCGCCAACTTCCTTTGATCTTGAATGTTTGGTTCGTCTTGCCACGTCGAATCATCTCCCAAGTTTCGGGAGTAAGTCCTTTGAGAGGGAGTGCTTTCTGTGCTTTGTCCACTCTGATTTTACTGAATTTAGGTATGTCGAAATCGATATGTTGAGGTTTACCAACATCCTCAAATTCTGGGAGTTTCTCCCAGGAAACGTCGAAACTTCCATGGATGTCAGAGGCATCTGCGGAGCCAAACAGACAGTCAATCCGGGAGATCAACCCGTACTGGGGCGCCGGCATAGGTTCAAAATTCGCTTGAAAGCTGATTTGCAAAACGGCGGCTTCGCTGGAGACGAGTTGCTGTCGAGTGAGGTCAGCAGTTACCTTAGCGGCTTTAGCACTCTTGGCTATTTCAGGGGTCTGTTTTGTGATCTCGTCAAGAGTACTTCCAGTATCGTATGTGTACCAAATTACTATTGTGAGAGCTACAAGTTCGATCCAAGTCTTAGGGTCCTTCATCGTCTTTCTAAACTCCTTGCTGTGAAAGTAGTTTTGAAGACACCTAATGAACCGATTTTTCTCTTTGGCGGGTCGTCTTGTCTCGTCGTCGGGTATTCCCTCATTCGTAGTTTTTCGTCTTCTGTAGGACTGGGCATATTTCGGTCCTTTCTTCGGGGAAGCCTCACTGGGGCGGCCTCAACTGAATCCGGATCTCCCCCTGGAGCGGCCCCGCACGGATTATAATGCTTCCCGACAAAGTTCATGCAGGGCGGGGTGGCACGCGGCAATCTGCCCCCGCACCCCTGCCCTAGGCGGACTCTGAGGAGTTCTCATGTCACGTTCAAAGCCGCGCGGCTCGTGCGGCAAACTCGTTCTCATGCTTTCGTTGTTGTTACCGTCTGTTTTGATCTGCTCAACTGCAACCGTGGCCCAGACTGCCGGTCCCAGGTTCAAGGTCATCGCCATTGCCGAGGCGGGCGGAATTCACAAGCCCTTTGTGGACGCCGCGAAACTGTGGTTGGGCAAGCTGGCGGCCGCGGAGAACTTCTCCGTGGATTACATCCAGGACACGAATCGAATCGACGAGCCAGTTTCTCTCGCAGTACCAGGTGTTCATCCAACTGAACTACCCTCCTTACGGCTGGACTCCAAAGGCCGAGGCGGCGTTCATCAAGTATATTGACGCGGGCGGCGGATGGATCGGATTCCATCATGCCACCTTGCTTGGGGAATTTGACGGATTTCCGATGTGGCCTTGGTTTTCGCAATTCATGGGCGGAATTCGCTTCACCGACTACATCGCCAAGTTCGCCACCGCGAAGGTTTATGTCGAGGATCCGCATCATCCGGTCATGAACGGCGTGCCCGAATCGTTCCTGGTGGAAAATGAGGAATGGTACACCTACGACAAGTCGCCACGCCCCAACGTGCACGTGCTGGCCCGTGTGGACGAATCCACCTACACGCCGGATACGCACATCAAGATGGGTGATCACCCCGTCGTTTGGACCAACGTCCACCACCTGAGCCGGAACATTTACATCTTCATGGGGCACCATCCGGAGCTATTCCTGAACTCTGCTTTCACCACCATTTTCCGCAATTCCATCTTTTGGGCGGCCCACCAATGAAAAGCGACTCTCTCATTCTCTTCATAATGTTCGTGGCCTTGTTTCGTGGCGTCGCGGCCTCAGCCGAGGCGCCGCACTTTCGCGCGCTGGCTTTTTATTCGACTGCGGAAGAACCGGACCACGTGCAGTTCGCAGAGGGCGCCCTGAAGTTCTTCGCCGCCCTAGCCACGAAAGACAACTTCAGTTTTGACTCGACCACCGATTGGAGCAAGCTGTCGAATGCGGCCTTGCGCGACTACCAGTTGGTGATTTGGCTCAATGCCTCACCCACAAATCCCGCCCAGCGGCGGGCTTTTGAGCGATACATGGAAGCGGGCGGCGCCTGGATGGGTTTTCACGCCGCGGGTTACAACGACAAGGATACGGGCTGGCCGTGGTTCGTTGAATTTCTGGGTGGCGCGATTTTCTACAACAACAGTTGGCCGCCGCTGCCGGCCAAACTGGTGGTGGACGAGCCAACGCATCCCGTCACCATCCATCTGCCGCGGACCTTCGAATCCCCCGCCAATGAGTGGTACGGGTGGAAGCCCAATCCCCGATTGAACAAAGCCGTCCATGTGCTGCTGACGCTGGACCCTTCGAATTATCCCTTAGGCCTGAAAGATGTGCTGACGGAGGGGGACATCCCCGTTGTTTGGACCAACACGAAATATCGGATGGTCTACATGAACATGGGCCACGGCGACAAGATTTTTTCAAGCCCCACCCAGAACGCGCTGATTAAGAACGCGGCCCTCTGGTTGGGCGGAAGATCGCGGCCGGCGGCGCCCGCCGCACTGTCCGGCGCTGAGATCAGCCCGCACGCGGTCGTCGTGAATCCACGCACGGGCAAGGTTTACGCCGTGAATACCGCCCGCGGCACCGTGACGGTGATCGATGGCCCCACTGCCCTAACCGTGAAAGTTGGAGCAGAGCCGGGGGCCATTGCCGTGAATCCGCAGACCAATCGGATTTACGTCGCAAACAACGGCAGTGGTACGGTCAGCATCCTCGACGGGACACGAACCAGGTGACTGCCACGGTGAAGGTGGGCGCCTTGCCTTACCTGGTGGCTGCCAATCCCGCCACCAACCAGGTCTACATCTCCAGGACTTTCAGCAACACCATGACGGTGATTGAGGGTGCGACGAACGCCACCCGCAACCTGCCGGCCGGCATTCAGGCAGACGCTATCGCCGTCAATCCGGGAACGAACAAGCTCTATTTGATCAGCTACGAAAGCGGCGAAGTGACAGTGCTGGACGGGGCCACCGATCAACCCACCCGTATTGCGGCCCGTCCCCACTCCTGGGGAATTGGTGCCAATCCGGCCACCAACCGGATTTATCTGGGCAACACGGGAGGCTCCGACGTCACCGTCATCGACGGGAATTCGGATCGCGTCACTACCGTCCCTGCGGGGGAAATCCCCTGCGCCTTTGCCGTGGATCCCGCAGCCAATCGAGTCTACGTGGCAAACTATGCGGGCGGCAGTGTAACGGTGCTCGAGGGAACGAATGACGCCGTGATGGCTACGGTGCGAGTGGGAGGACATCCCCAGGCCATTGCCGTCAACCCCGGAACTCACGATATCTACGTTGCGAGCGCCCGAGGTCACACCGTAACGGTCATCAATGGCGCCGACAATTCCGTACTCGCGACAGTAGAGGTCGGAAATGGACCTTATGCCATCGCCGTGAACCCTGCAACCGATGGGGCCATTGTGTCGAGCTTGGTCGGCGGCCGGCTGACCACGATTGAGGGGAAGACCTTCGCCGCTGCGCCTGTGGTGGCGCCGGCAGATCAATAGAGGGGAAACAGGGTTCCGAATTGCCCAGAATCCAGGCTCACATCGTCGAAAGCACGTCGTCAATTGTGTTCATGCGGCTGCCCCCAAAGGTGCTTAAGACGAGAAGCCCACTGCACATCCCACTCGGAGGATTCTTCCCAGGAATCTCGCTGCACCCAGATTTTGCGGAGCTTTTGCCAATAATGATCCCTGGTTTCGGAAGCCGCCTTCGCCCCGGCCGCCGGCAGATACCTCTTGCCCGCATCAAACTCGCTGGGAGGCACGGGGGGCAGTTCGCTGCCGAAGGGGTATTTTGCCTGCAAATCTGCTACTGCTACCTGCCAATAGGCTCGGGCGATCTCTTGTTCCCGGACGCGTCGTCCGGGGCCCCAGTTCGCGCTATCGTCAATGAACACGGCGGGCGGCTGTGCCGGAAGTTGCATTACAGGAGCTGGCCAGAGATAGACGGCCAAGACAGGAACCGAAACTGCCAAAAAGATGCCTGTCCCCATGGCTAGTCTCGGCACAAGTCTTCGCGGCTTGCGGCGTTTTTCGTGCTGAGCGGGAAGGAAGGGCGCGGCGGGGGGACGCCTTGACACAAGGTGCTCAAATTCTCTGCGAGAGGTCTCGTATTCATCCTTCAACTGCTTGTGCTCCGCTTGCAGGCTGGCTGTAACGCTGACTGCAAACTGACTGAGCGACTCGACTTTCGCCAGGACGATGCTGCTCAACTGCCGCTGGCTCTCCTCCACCCACTTCTCTTGCGTTGCGGCCAGACCCGCCGTGGCGCTCGCTACGGCTTGATTGAGGCGCTCCAGATTCGCTTCGAACATGCTGGCCGACAGGCGCTGGCTCTCCTCCGCCGCCCGCCGCGCCAGATCCGCTTCCTCCCTCAGCTTCTCAAGAGTCGCCTCAGCGTGGTTTTGAAACCGCTCTGACCACCGCCCTCCCAACTCCTGGGCAAGTTTCTCCAAATCCTCCGCCTGCTTCCCGATGTTCCCCTGCACGGCCTGGAGACTGCTCTCGATCCGCCCCTCGAAGCCCTCCACTAGGGCCTTTATGCGTCCCTCCACTGCTTCCAGCGCAACGGACACTCCCGCCAGGCGTTTCTCCGCCTCTCCGGCTCGAGCTGCGAAACTGCTTTCACTCTTATCCTCCGCCGCTTCCAGTTGCGCCACCGCCTCTCCGGCAGCTTTCTTTATGGTATCCATCTCCGCGGCCGTTGCCTCGTGCATCTCTTGCGCGTGCTCGTGCAAAGCTGTTGCCATTTGCATGCTAAAGTCCTCCTGCCTAGCTTCCCACAGTGAGGCCACCTTTGCCTCCGACAGGCAGGCCAGTCGCTGCGTGCTCTCCTCGAGGGCTTTCCCCGAGTTCTTGATTTCTTCCCGCAGCCCCGCGATTGCTGCCTCGGCTTCCGTTCTGAACTGCCGCCACCATTGCTCCGCCAGTTCCTGGCTGACCCTTTCCAAATCCTCCGCTTGCGTCGTCGCAGTCTGGACGACGGCTTCCGGCGGGGAATCATCGCCCCGGTGCGCAATTTCGGGCGGCAAAACTGCCGGCTCGCTGCAACTGTCGGGTGGAACCAACTGCGGCGATCGAAGGTCAAGTTTGTAAGGTTCTCGTTGCCGCAGCACTTTGAAGAAGGTCCCTGCAAGCAGAAGCATCGAGCCAATGACTGCCCAGCCAAGCCAGGCTGTCTTCTTCTGCACTTGGGCGGGTGGGGGATTGTCGGTCAACACTTCCGGCAACTGTGCGGTCGAGCCGGCGTCCTTCAGTTCCACGTAGACGTAGAAGACCTGGGTTTGGCCGTTCTCAGCCTGCACCACCAGCGAGACGCCGCCCTGCGCCTTGCCGTCGATTCGGATCTGGTTGGGATTCTGCAGCGAGGCATCGATAATGCCAGGGCTGGACACGGAGAAGCCCTTGATCGGCGACGGCGAGCTGACCTCGAGCGGCTGGCCCACCAGCACGTGTAGGAGCTCCGTCTCGCCCGGCGGCGGTTGCGCCTGCTCTGCCTGCAACGCCTGCGCGGGCGCGCCTCTCAGCACGAGCATCAAACTCATGCCCGCGAATAATCCGTACCACCCTTTGCCGGTCTTCACTCTTCTCAGGCGCGACCGTCTAGGGATTAATGGTGGCCCTGCAAAGCTCTGGCTTTCGTGGGTGTCCCCGAAGCTCATGGCGGCGCCGTCGACCCCCGATGGCAGGGGTGTGAGGCAAAAGCTGCCACGACGAGTCAGGGTTGCCGTGGCCGGAGGTGGCGGAGTTCGTGCCTTTGCCGTCATGGACACGGGTGGTGTTGACCTCCCGTCCTCCCGCTTGACGCTTCGGATTCTAGCAACCGGGATACTAGTACTCAACAGTACTTAAGTAAGGGGTTGTCTTTTCGCCACCCCCAACCCCTCTCTCGGTCATCGGCCTCGATCTGAGCTAGGAGTGTATTCACCGGGGGCAAGGAATCTGCAACCTCAACCGACACCCGACCTGACACGACCGAATTTCCAAGTTGCGAGACTGCGCCGGTTGAAAAGGTCCAATCCACTCTGCAATAATGGCTAACGTCAAGCTGCGAAAGTGGCGGAATTGGCAGACGCGCCAGACTTAGGATCTGGTCCCGCAAGGGGTGGGGGTTCGAGTCCCCCCTTTCGCACCACCCACTTATTGAGTCTAAAGGGCTTAGTAGAGGGTAAACAGATCACCAGTCTGGTGCGGTGGCTCAAAGAGAGTGCCCATCGCTTTTGGGATCGCATTAGCCACTGTGGGCGTCAGCCCGCAAATCAGATCGAGAGGTTTTTTGGTCTCACCCTCACTCGTACCTCAGCGCCTCCACCGGATTCACTTTCCCGGCGCGCCGCACTGGCACCCAGCACGCCACTAGCGCCACTCCCACAAACACTAGCCCCACCACGACCAACGTTGCCGGATCGCTGGGCTGCACCTCAAACAGGAACGACCTCAGCACGCGCGACAAGACCATTGCCAGCGCCACCCCCGTAAGCACACCTGCCGCTATCAATCGAAATCCTTCGCCGAAAATCAGGTTCCGAATGTCTTTGGGTTCCGCGCCAACCGCGCTGCGAATCGCCAATTCCCGCCGTCGCGACGCCACCGACAGCGAAAGCACGCCGTAAATTCCCACCAGCGTCAAGACGCTCCCCACAATCGAAAACCCAACCAGCAGTTGCATCGCGAACGCCCGCGAGGCCAGCGATTCGTCGCGAATCTGTTCCAGCGTCTTCACGTTTTCAATCGCCGCCGTAGGATCCACGGAGCGCAGTTCGCGTTCCACTGCCTGCACTACAGTGCGCGGGTCCGCCGTCGTTCTGACCACCAAATGCTTCGAGAACGCATGCGCCTGCCACAGCGGCAGGTAAATCTCGGGAGACGCTTGCTCGGTCAAATCATCGGTTCGGCTATTCGAAATCTCCCCCACTATTTCGTTGCCCGCTTTTTCCCGCCCGTCCAGCCAGAACTTCCGTCCAACCGGACTCTCATGCGGGAAATAGCGATCCACAAACGCCTGGTTCACGATGGCCACCCGCGCCGCCTTGTCATCATCCGTCGCGCGGAATTCCCGCCCCGCGAGCAACGCCTCGCCCATCAGTTTGAAATAGTCGGGCGTGACCGCGCGCAGGGGAAGGGCCGTCTTGTCGCTCTCTTTGACCGCAGGCGGCTGCCCCTCAATTTCCAAAGTCGCCGGCCAATTGTTTCCGGTCAGCGGCACTCCCCACGCAAACGCCGCGTATTGTACGCCGGGAATCCTCGCAACTCGCTCCAAAGCCTGGCGGTGAAAGCTGCCCCAGTTCGACCAGCTCTCCACCTCCGTAACACTCATCGTCAAGATCCGTCTTGTGTTGTAGCCCGACGGCACCTGCGCGATTTTCAGCATGGTGCGAATCAGCAGTCCTGCACCAACCAGGAGCGCTAGCGTCAGCGCCGTCTGCGCCATGGTCACTCCGCGCAAAAGCTGGCGCTCTCCCGTTCCCGCAGTGCCTTTCGGCCCGGCATTCTTGAGGACCTCCATTGGATCCAGCCGGAAAGCCCGCAGCGCTGGAAAAATCCCCGCGAGAACCGAAGCCAGCAGGGCCGCGCAGAATCCCCACCCCAACACAGCCCAGCCCGCTGCCACTCCGTCCAGGCGCGGAACTGCATGTCCTGCAATCAATTTGAAAATCTTCACGACACCAAACGCCAACCCCACTCCAAGCGTGCCCCCCGGCAACGCCAGCAGCAGGCACTCTGTTAAGACCTGCCGGAAAAGCGCAGCCCGCCCCATACCCAGTGCGCCTCGCACCGCGTATTCCTGCTGCCGCTCGAGGCCGCGCACCAGCAGCAGGGCCGCTGCGTTCCCGCACCCGATGAGGAGAACCATCGCCGCGGCCCCCAGCAGCGGCAGCAGAATCCTTCTGCCATCCCGATTCATTTCTTCGGTCAGAGGCTCCAGCCGCGGTGTGAACCCCTCAAAGTTCGGCTCTGACTGCCCCTCCCTTTTCGCCAGCAGTGCTAACTCTTCCTGGGCTTGCCGCGCCCTTGTCCCCTCGCGCACTCGCGCCACGAGGTTCCAGAAGGCATCCTTCATTCCGGCCGGGTCGGGCACCGCAGGAACCCAAAAATCCACCGTCGCGTTCACGTCGTAGTTGGGCTCTTTGGCATTTGCCGGCGACGGAAGGAAGCGTACCCCCGGCTGCATCACCCCAATCACCGTGGGCGACACTTTCCACCGGCTGATGCGCACCGTTCGGCCAATAATCTGCGGGTCGCCGTTAAACGCCCGCTGCCAAAACTCATATCCGAGCAAAATCGTCCTGGTTGGCCCCAACGAAAAGTCCGAGTCCTGGAAGCCCCGGCCTGCGATTGTTTTTAGTCCCATTACCGCCAAATAGTCTTTAGTTACCTGCATCCCCTGCATCGATTGGCTGCCATCATCTCGAATCAGAAAGTTGAACGTCCAGTCGTACGCGGCGATTCCTTCAAACGACTTCGCCTCCTTTTGCCATTCCATCCACTGCTGCGCCGCCCACCCTCGCGGACTGTCCATCTTACGGCCGTCCGTCCGCGCCGTCGGAATGAGCATCAGTTGCTGCGGCTTCTTGTACGGGGGCGGCGTCAGCAACACGCCCTGGATCAAGCTGAACACCGCCGAAGTCGCGCCGATCCCCAGCGCCAAAGTCAGGATCGCAATCAGGCTGAAGCCCGGCTGCTTCAACAGCATCCGAACGGCAAATCGAAGCTCTCGCAGCATCTATTCCCCCATCCGTTCTCAGTTTCGCTAACAACCGCCTCGGCAGTCTTAAACGGCAGACATTGGCCGCACCGATTCTGTTCCCGTCATCAATTCTGTTGGACGATGGGATCCCGGTCCGGTTAGTACGCCTCGCGCCGCCGCCTGTGGTGCGGGCGTCTCGCCCGCTGTGGAGTGGGCATTTTGCCCTCGAATTCCTGCGGGGGTGGCCCCCGAGACAGCGGGCGGGACCCCGACAGGTCGGGGCAGGCTGCCCGCAGCACGCCTCATATGCTCACCCCCTCTGCTGCCGGTCCTTTGTTTTCTATGACATTCTCGCTTTGTTCCGGCGATTTTGAGGTTTCGCCGGCGTTTTCCTCTGCCGGACTTTCTGTCGCACCGTCCAGCCCCACGACCTTACTCAGTTCCTCGGCCGCACGGTCCTTCGGCTCACCCGCAGGGGCGGATCGCGAACCGCCCCTACCCCGAGCATGTTCCTGGCGCATGGTCAGGATAATCCTCACCTTGCGGTCAATCGAGCGGTCCAGCGCCGCTTCCTGCCGCAGCAGCATCTCCCAAGTCTCCCCCGCCGGAGCCAGGCAGGCATCGCGCTCGATGGCGTCCTTCTCCTCCTGCGCCTTCATCTCCTCCGCAAACGCCGCTTCCACCGCCGCCATCTGCTCCTCCAGCAGGCGCTGCAGTTCCTGGTAGCGAGCTTCCCGCCCCGCCTCGTCCCCGAAGGTATCCTTCACATACTGGTCGAGCTTTGCCTGGTCCTTCTTCTGCCAGAGGTACGCCCAGTCGTACAAGAGCGCCAGCAGGTGGACGATCTGATGGGGCCTCCACCCCAACTGTCCCTCGTAATAGCTTTCGATCTGCTTCCGCTGGGTGTGCGCGAAGAACTGCCGCTGCACCTGCGCGCGAATCACTCCCCAAAGCGAAATCAGCAGGCGCAGCCGCACCAAGGGGTGTGTGGGCTGGGGCAGGTTGAGCGCCACCGCCTCGCACTGGGAGGGTTCGAAGGTAACGTCAGCAAGGTCCCGGGCGACCCCGCGCCGCCGCTCCTCGACCGCTTCGAGGGCGCGGCGCATCAGGCCCGTTTCCATGCGCTCGATGCGGTTGCGCCGCCAGTAGAGCTTGCCCAGGTCGGCGACTTGTTGGTCCCAGAGGGCGTCGCCGGGGCCGTAGGTGGTCGCGAGTTCCCGTTGCAGGGCTGCGTACCGTTCGGGATCTTCGCCCAGGGCGCGCATGACGGCGGCTTCGTTTTCGGGCGCGGCATCACAGCCGTGCTGGAGGGCGTTCATTTTCATTCGCTGCTTTCCGGCCTCGCTGCGGGGCCCGGTGGAGTGCTGCGAATTGTGCCGAGCGGCGTCAAGCCGCTGGGGAGTAAGACAAGTAGATTTGCGTAGAGACATAGTAACTCCATGAATTGGAAAGTTGGGAGCAGGGGCGGCAGGCGAGCCGTCCCCACGAGAGATGAGACGAACGCTCACGACCCTCATAGCTTAGCAGAAACAGGGCTAGGCTGTCAAGCCCAGAATGATAAGCTATGCCACCAAGTCAGCAGGGCAAGGCGTAGGGGCGGTTCGCGAACCGCCCCTACCGAGGCTGGCGCAGGGCGAAGCCCTGCGTGGCGTGGAGCCGGAATGAACAGAGACCGCAGAGCTGCGCCAGCCCCCAAGCACAAATCGCTCGGCAGGGGTGCCGACGGGCAGAGCTTTTTGCGTAGATGGTTTCCCGTTCCGATTCCTAAGACAATCCTCAACAGCGGGCCCCTGTCTAACACTCTTACTTCGTGTTATATTGGCGGCTACGAAGATGCAGCAAACCCAGAGCAACCGTAACACCTCGGAAATTATGCGGAGCGTCCGCTCAAAGGGCACGGCTCCAGAGCTGGCACTCCGAAAGGCGCTACGGGCAAAAGGCCTTCGTTACAAGATAGCGCCGCCGAACTTGGCGGGAAAGCCGGACTTGGTGATGCCCGACCACAAACTGGCAATATTTATTGACGGTGATTTTTGGCACGGAGGCCAGTGGCGGAAGCGGGGGCTGACGGCACTCGAAGACCAGTTTGAATCCACTCCATCAAAGGAATACTGGGTAGAAAAAATACGGAGAAACGTGTTTCGCGATTGTTCGGCAACCGATTTCCTCGTGAGCCAAGGCTGGACAGTGCTGCGGTTCTGGGAAAGCGATGTGCTGAAAAACTTGGACGGCTGCGTGGACACATTCCTCGATGCGATCCAGAGTAAGGTGGACGCTGGCCCCTTTTGGATTATCCCGTCAAGAACTTTCGCGGAGTTCTTCGCGGGCATTGGGCTGATGAGGATGGGGCTCGAGCGGCAGGGTTGGACGAGCGAGTTCGCGAATGACAATGACCCCAAGAAACTTGAAATGTATAGGGCGTATCCTGAGATGCGGCCTTCACGCCTAAGTTAGCTCTAATCTCCCGGATCCACGGATTCCGCTAATCGAATTGTGACCTGCGGTGTTCGGCCGTCCGACAGTGCTCAACCGAGGGCAGCTCTCCCGCTGCTTACGGCGGCGCGCCACGAGGAGTAACGGTGACGCTCCGCCCTCCTCCGAATCTCATCGCTCTCCAAAAGCTTCACGCACAGCCTAAGCGCCCGTGCCATGCGGCGCACGTCGGGCGTCAGAGAATCTACCGTCGCTTCGACCTCGTACAGCGCGTCGTGTTCGGCATCGTTGGAGTCGCCGGCCAACGCCCGACGAGCAATGCGCTTCATCCCCGTCAACCGAGCTACCACCATGCCTTGCTTCATGCTGTTATTTCTTCTTCTCACGAGCCTCCTTTGTTTCGCAATCACTGTGCCCGATGAGTCAGGGCTCGCCGCAAAGTTCACAGTCTCGTTGTCCAACTCACCTGAACTATCCTTTGTTCGAGCCTTTCAAAAACAAGCGGCCCATTCAGGGGATCTCGATACAACTCGTGGAATGGATTTTCCTTGAAATTCTTTACGACAAACAGAAAGAATCTCGTTCTCAGGAACGAGGCCACGGAGTACTCTTTGCCGGTTAGCGCAATACTGCCGTTCGATTCACTCAAGCCCTTTACCTCTATGCCGTAGAACGTGCTGGACGAAAACAGCCTGAAGTCAAAGCCGCAACCAAGCTTGGTCGTGTCTTCGAGTTCGAAATCCTTGAAGACACCGATCTCCTTATATCTCGCTCTGAAATACTGCTCAGCCGCCTGCCCCGTTATCAGTCGTTTCGCGAATGATTGGTCTTCGCCCTGTTTCCTTTCGACCTCCTCCATTAGCACATCAAGGTCATGTTCTTTGTAGATGATGCGCTTTAGGAGGATTGTGAAGTCTTTCAGATTCAGGCCGCCGAAATTAACATAGATCGCCTTGCAACATTCTCGTATCGGACGCTTGTGCCACCCCTTCCTTTTGTTCGGAAACAAAGGGTCAAATTCGTCCCTATAATTCTTCACCGAGGCGGGCTGAACGCCCAACGCTGACCCGATCACGTTGAATGCTTGAATGAAGCTGTCGAAGCCGAGTTGCCGCAACCCCTCAGAGTCAAACTTCGAAAGGTAGAGTCCCGCCAGTATTGACTTTTCTCTCGGAGATAGCTGCTTCATACGTCGTTCGACC
Organism: uncultured Acidobacteriota bacterium; assembly: GCA_963722675.1. Taxonomy (GTDB): domain Bacteria; phylum Acidobacteriota; class Terriglobia; order UBA7540; family UBA7540; genus CAVROP01. The sequence goes on along the minus strand of CAVROP010000082.1, from coordinate 9,521 downwards.
AGAATCCTTCTGTCCGTTCGCTTTTGCGACAAAGCGGCAGCAAGCTGCCGCACTCCAAACTGTGCTCCAGACTGGCACGTCAGCCGGATCGACCTCGAAGTCGTCGATGACGTTTACACGGTCAATCTTCAGGGCCATAATTCGCTTATAGAGTGACGTGGGAGCGTGACGCTGGAACCAACCCGCCGAGCACCAAGGGTAAAGCGAGGGCTCGCGCACGATTCCATGATGCACGGCGTTGCGATGCACATAGCTCAGTCGTGCGTCATAAGACCCCGGATAGGTCAGTGCGGTGTCTCTGAACTGAAACCAAACCTTGTTTCCTGTGGTCCCCTCCCATCGATTGGCCTCGATGGCCGTGACTGAATGCAGATGCTGCGTGAAAGCCGTGAGTGAAGTCGCTTTTTCCGGGGACATCGCCACGAAATGGTTGTGATTGGGGAATACGGCCCACGCTTGAAGAGCCCATTGATACTTTTCCGCCAGGTCAAGAAGGGCGTCGCACAAGAATTCCAACCGCAGGCTGCCACGGAAGATCGCCCTCTTGAGGTAGGTGCCAGCGGTGACGATGTACGCTCCGGGCTCACCCAATCGATGCAACGGGCTGTGAGGCCAATCACGCATGTTTGGAGTGCGGCAGCTTGCTGCCGCTTTCGCTTCGCCCAGCTTGCCGGGCGCGACCCTTAGTGTCAAGCGCTTATTTTGCGGGACAGCAACTGCCGGAGCCTGTATGTATCCCAAGTATCCTAGGTGCTGAAAACAAAGCGGCAGCAGAGCTGCCGCACTCCAAACTCCTGTTCTAAGCGCCTCGACGCTAGGCACCGCTTGGGAACTTTTTATGCGTCGTTGCGAATGGCCATTACGTGTATGTGGCGCTTTTCGCCTGCCTGCGACTGCTGCCATCGGCGAAGACACGCGGCAAGCACAAAGGTCATGATTGCTCGGACTAGCCCTGTAGTGTTAGGTGAGTCCAAGACGCGTTCCGGTCGGATTCGGCGCTGGTCGGATTTCCGCAAGGCATCTTGCTCGTCGCGGGGGACTTCGACGAAGAGGAATGTCCGCGGGTCGTTCTCAGCGGGGGCAAGAAAATAATCGTCTCCGCCCACGTAAGCGTCATGAATTGGAAGTAACTCCGTGAACGCTGGCTTCTTAGGTTTGAAAACGTAGGTGTCCTCGGGCGTCGCCTCATAGGATTCTGACTGGAGATAGAGGGAATACGGTGTCGCGGTGACCTGAAGAAAAGCAACCTCTCCCACGAGCCGGCGCAGCGCGTCCATCTGCTCGGCGATCTTCCCTTGTTCAACATCTGGTTGATCTTTCGGCCGTACGAACCGGACGCTCGCGAGATCAGCCTCATCGTCAACTATGAGCACCCTCCGGCCCTTCAGGTCGGGATAATCCTCGTCGAAAAAATGAATTATCCGTTCCAAGTTCTTAGCCTGCTTTTTCGCCACGATAACAAGCTTTCGGCGCTGTTCGCTTTTCGTAAGCTTGCCGGGCTGCTGCATTATATCGAAAACGAGAACCTCATCTTCGTCGATGAATTCCCGAAGGTCGTTGGTGAGGCGTGTCACAGTCTGGGCGGACAGCGTCTTGGTTCCCTTGGTGAAGACAACGGCAACGTCAAAGCCACGGTCGAAGGCGCGAGCGATGACGCCCACAAAGGCTCGCGTCTTCCCTCCCTGGATCTTGCCCAAGAGCATTCCGGGGCGGTCACCCGTGGTGGACGTGTCCTCAAGCTGCTTCACAACCCGGTCGATGCACGCCGCCAAAGCGTCGTCATCTTTCCTGCTCTCCCGCAGCCGAGCGTAAAAGCTTGTCGTCATTAGTAGTTGTCGGCTCTAAGATGCCTTATCCATGCTAGCCGGAGCTATATTCATCGTATCATATCGAAATCGCTATCGCTAGGGCGTGCTAACCAGCGCGGACCTGCGCCTCGAGGCGGGGGGCAGACTCCTGCGTTTCGGAGTCTGTCCCCATTGGCCTTCGGCCCGCGAAGGGCTGATGAAAATCACATTTTCGACTCTGCGAAGTCCCGAAGGGACAGGCCTGTGCTGCCCGCTCAGTCCAGCCGATCCATGCGGAGCACGGACACGTCATGGTAATACCGCCAGCTTGACCACAGCCAATCCCCAGGCGAACTCACCAGTCCGCTCCTAACGCATTTTAGCGGGCCACCACGTAGCTCTGCTCGCTCATCCGGGCCTCGGCCGAACCTGGATACTTGCCTGCCACCTGCTTGGTTGCAACATTGAGGCGATTCCAGACGTTGATCGAGGCAATCGCAACGATCAGCGCCGCGAGCCCTTTCTCGTCGTAGTGGCGGGCGGCCTCCGCCCAGATATCGTCCGGTACCGGGTACTGCCTTCCTTGGGTTCGCTGTCAGGTAGGGGATTTGGAGGCGAATCGGGGTTGCGTGGGAGTTGCGGATTTTGCCGGATTGGGCTGTTTTCGTGTGTCTGTTTACCCGAACCAGCAATACTTTCCCTGAGTTAAAATACCAAGAATATCGAAAGCGAGCGCCCCGATCGTCACGAGCGCGGGGCTTGGGGCCGGGGAGCCTTTCTGGACGCGCAGGGCCGGAGTCGCAAAAGGGGGTTAAATGTCGGAAGAACTTCGTTTCAAACAAAGATACAAATCAACCGAATGGCTACAACGGCATCCCCCAGGAGGCGACACGCCTTGGGACATTGGCAAACCTGACTTCAACCTGATTCAGACCGTAGCCGCAACGCCCATGAAACCCTGCAAAGCATTGGAAATTGGATGCGGAACGGGCGATAACGCCCTATGGCTTTCGCAACAAAACTTCCAGGTGGTGGGAATTGACGCTTCGGAGGTAGCGATTGAGAAGGCAAAATCGAAAGCCGGAGAAAGCAACGTCAAATGCGACTTTATAGTGAGTGACATCATGACAAGCCGCATTGAAGGCGCGCCTTTCGGCTTGGCATTTGATCGCGGGTGCTTTCACACGTTAGGTTCGGACCAAGAACGGAGGAGGTTTGCAGAAATCGTCCATGGCCATTTGGGAACAGACGGCCTGTGGCTCAGTTTGAGTGGCAACGCTGATGAACATCGCGAGGGCCCGGGCCCGCCACAGCGGACCGCAAGAGATATCGTGAATGCTGTGGAGCCATACTTTGAAATCCTGTCGCTCGTTTCAGGCTCTTTCGGATCCAACCGCCCCCACCCGCCCAGAGCTTGGGTTTGCCTGATGCGGAGAAGGCGTTAAACAATAATGGTGAACAGCCCGAAGCGCCGAATGCACGGAGTAAGTGGTGGAAATCCCCCAGGTAAACCGCAAACCGCCGTTGAATACTCGGGCTGTTCTCGACACGAATCTGCGCGTACCGGATCTCATGCAGGGGTGCGCTTTCGGAAGGCAAGTTGCCAGCGACCGAGGGGGTATGTGGGCACCGTGGTCAGGTGCCTGTGATCCCAGCTTCGGTGAGTGTATACTTAGTGGGATAGCGAGGACATCCATGGAATTCGAGAGCTTTTTCCCAGAGCCGCCCGAATTGAAGAAAGGGCAGAAGTGGCACATCTTTGTCAGCTACCGGTTGACCGACCGTCCGTGGGTTCTCAAGCTCTATGACGCTCTGAAGCACCTAAAATATGAGGTGTTCGTCGACCAGTTCGTGCTCAGCGCCGGCGCTCCGCTCGCCGCGTCTCTCGGAGACGGAGTTGACAAGAGTGGGGCGGCGGTGATTGTCTGGTCGAAGAATTACGCCACCTCGAAGTGGACAGACGACGAATATAACGCCATCAAGTCGCGACAGAACTCGGATCCGACCTTCAGGTTGGGTATTGCTAAGAAGGACGCCACCCCGATCCAGGGGCTGCTCGCGGGACAAATTTCCACAGATTTCTCTGACCAGCCGGACGGGCCGTGTGGAGAAGCTCTGCTCCGCCTTCTGCTCGGCATGTCCGGCAGGCCACTGCCACCGGGAGCTGTGCAGCTCGCAACGCAAATCGATGGGGCGCGGAAGAAGGCGCTGATTGAGATTAAGACCGCACGGCAGGACGATGATCCTGCTCGCATCATAGAACTTGCGAAGTCTGACGACCTGGCCTGGACTAGCTCTCCGATGTGTGGCTGCGCGGCGGTGGAAGCCCTGATCGCCGCCGAACGGTTCGACGCCGCAAATGAGATCCTGATGCAGTTGCGAAAGCGGTTCCCGGCTGCCGTTCGGCCGCGACAACTCGAGGGTCTGGCGGCGAGACGGCGAGGTGATTGGCAGGGCGCGATGCGGATTCTTGGTGCGATGTATTCGGAGGATTATAGGGATTCCGAAACGATAGGTATGTACGCCGCAACATGGATGGTGCGCTACCGCCAGACTGGGACGCGGTTGTATCTGGTCAGATCGCGGGACCTATATCGGGAGGCGTTCGAGACGTCCGCAGATTCCTACACAGGTATCAATGCCGCGACGAAGAGCCTTTTGCTCGGTGAACGTGAGACTGCAACCCAGTTAGCGGCGCGGGTCGAGGCGTTGTTTGAGAACAATTCGCCCGTGGATTACTATGAACAGGCCGCGCTCGCGGAGGCTCGGCTGCTGCAGGGCGACTACCAGCAAGCCTGTAAGTATTACAACGCCGCAGTGCTCATGGCCCCTGGAGAAACCGGATCGCACAAGGGTACGCTGGAACAGGCTAGGGAGATCATGCGGTTTCTGGAGGCGCCGCCGTCCGATAGGGAGGCGGTCGAGCAGGTGTTCGCGCACCTGAAACTTGCCGCCACGGTTTAGCGTGACGTAGCATGTGCGCCTGGACCTCTTGCTCGGAGAACGGTAGCTTAACTTTTTGATGAGGAGGTGCAGGCTGAGTTATACACCGGAGCCCATTGACAATAGATCCATCGAATTGAGTCCGGAGTTGCATCGCTTGATCGAGATGCTCGCCCGCAACAATCACGAACTCTGGGCGGCTCGGAGAATGGCTGAGGGCTGGCGATACGGACCCAAACGCGACGACGAAAAGAAGGAGACTCCCGCACTGGTGCCGTATGAGGAGCTGTCGGATAGCGAGAAGGAATACGACAGGGACAATGCGATCGAGACGTTGAAGACGATCATCGCGCTCGGTGGGCGCATCGACGTGCCACCTCGACGTTGACCTTTTTACACTGGGGCGGCCGATTTACCAGATCACCAGAACCAGAGAGGCCGCAAGCTGCGTAGGGCATCGTGGATCGATGCCGAACCTCATTCCACCCTTTTCCCCTGAGAGTCTCTCGACTCCCGAGTTTACCGGAAAGTCGCCCGTGACGAGTGTCCGGCGGTCCCTCGAGGCCCCAGCGGCCCGTGGAAAAGCATTTGCAGAACTCGTGAGAAGGCTGTTCCCGCCAACTATCGTTTTCCGGCCTTGACCATGCGCAGGCGCCGGCGGGTGCAACTTCCGGGTTGCGCGTGATCCACCCGGAATGTTTAGTTGTGGGCGGACTCCTCGACAGACACTCTTCGCCTGCCCGGGAAATTACTCCTCGAACCAGAATTTGCAGCAACGATAGGCCTTGAGGGCAACTCGAAGTTTGCCTTCCGGTGCAATCCTGCATCGAACCTGACATGCCTTTCGTGCCGTTGCATTGAGCGGTGGATGTCGGTATGTTAGCGCGTCGATAAGGCGTTGGATGAGACGACTGCGACCAATCAAAATAGCAGACAGAGTCCGGAAGTTGAGCCCTGCCTCCACGGAGGAGGTTTATGCACCAGCGCTGGGCACTGATTTTGGCTGGATGGGTATTTCTACTGTGTGGACAATCCTCACTCCAAGCGGCAAGCATCGAGATTAACGAGCAGGCGACGCGTCTTGAGCTGGCCAATGGAAGCGCCTTGTTGACACTTGCTGTTATCAACGGCAGCGGAGCTGAGCGGAGGGCCAGCGTCGAGATCAAGTTCCTTACCCCAAAGGATGAAGTCAAAGCTTTCGCCAGGTCAACCACCGCGATCTCGATGGGGGCCACGCGCATCTTCATTCCGATTCCATTGAGCCTTTCCGGGATGAAGCTGTCCGAGTCCAAAGACCTCCCCTATTACCTGGATCCGTCGTGAAAACATCATGGTGAATTTGATTTTCCTCTTATTTGACGGGCTTTGGTAAACGTTTGGTATGCTGACTTTAACTTCACTGTGTGCTATGTTGAAGTCAGCATGCGCAGGTCGCCTAGAAATGTAAAAATCGCCTTTAGTCATACGGGTCTAACGCACTATGGCGGAATTCTGTTGTTGAGTGAATTCAGTCGAATGCTGCAATTGCGCCGCTTCCTAACTCGCCATTTGCGCTATCCCCGGCGCAACCATGACTACGAGCTTTCCCAGATGATCCTGTCCTTGGTCTACCCGATCATCTTAGGTCTGGATCGGTTGGAGACAACCTCGCTCTTACGTTCGAATGGCACGTTTCAGTATTTAACCGGCCTTCCGACTTACCGTGAGCGGTATGTGAAGCGCATCTTGCTGGCGTGTGGGGAAGTGTAGCATCGTGGCTTGCTGGTGAGGAGGCAGGTCCGATGACGCAGCGAGAACGGAGCAGGAAAGCGCGCTCGCGTGGCTGCTTGCCAAAAAGCCGTGGATTGTTCCAATCCCCGGCACCACGAAGCCGGCGCGCCTGGAGGAGAACATTGGAGCGGCAGCTATGGCAGTAACGCCCGACGATCTCCGCGAGATCGACGGGGCTGCATCCAAAATCACGGTGCAAGGGGCGCGCTATCCCGAAGAGCTGGAGCGAATGACCTATCGCTGAGAAGGTGTGAAAAAATCGGCCACCTGTCATCCTGAGCGCCAGCGAAGGATCTGGATTGGTTCGAAGCGTTGATCCCAAAGGCAAATGCAGCTCCTTCGCTGGCGCTCAGGATGACAGGGTTCCGAATTGTAAAGAAGCCTCAGTGCCGTAGTTGAAAATCACAGCCTGCAAGAGAGAGAAGAGCGAATGCCGAGGGGAGAATTCAAACTAATCATCGGGAACGTGTTCGGAAACAAGACGGGCCGGCTGATGCTGGAGGTTGAAACTCTGCGCCAGTTCGGCCGGAAGCGCATCCTGATTTTCAAGCCTGACATCGATGCGCGCAGCGACACGGGCTACATCAAGGACTATCACGGCAAAATGATGGACGCTGTGGATGTTCCGGCGCGCGATCCGTGGCAGATGCTGCGCGTGGTGCGGGAGAAGGAATCCGAGCTGGGCTGCCGCTACCATCTGCTCGCGGTGGACGAGGTTCAGTTCTTCCCCACCGACTCAGGCTTTTTCCTGGTGATCGATGAGCTGCTCGATCGCGGCTACGACGTGATCGCAGCCGGCCTGGCGCTGGACTTCAAGCGCGAGCCCTTCGGCTCCACGCTGCTGCTTTTTGGACTTTGCAAGAGTGGCCATGACTGCATGTGGTTGAACCCCCTCTGCGCACGCTGCTACGATTGCCACGAACTCCCCGGCCGCCCCATACCGCCTTTCTGACGTCAGGGGAGGCACGAAGTGATTTGGCGGAGAGTGCCTCGACGCTCAAGATTGGCGCCTCTTGACATGGAGCGCCGCGAACATACGCGGATGGGCACGAACGTTCTCATCGCTGAGCCATCCCGGCTCCACCGGAGCCCCGGCGGCGACCAGCAACCTAACCACGTCGTGATAAGAGTCGTTCGCGGCAGTATCCGTCTTGCGCTCGCTCCATCCGTGAAGCGCCCAGGCGAGCGGCGTCCCGCCAAACCTCTTGTCCTTGAGGTCAACCGGTGCGCGGCGCCGCAAGAGCGCCTTCACTGTGTTGACGTGCCCACCGTGCGCTGCCCAGTGCAGGCCGGTCTGCCCATGCGGACGCGGAAAAAGCTCACCGACATCAATGCCGCGATCAACAAGGTACTCAACCACGTCAGTGCGCCCGTACTCGCACGCCCAAGTGAAGCCGCCCTTCATGTGCGCGGAGGTTGCTGTGTTTTTCAGGCTGCCGTCGGAATTGAAAAAGGACTTGACCAGATCGAGCCGTCCCACCCCCGCGGCACCCTCGAGATCAAGGGGCGCGCCCCGGCCGGCGAGATACTCTGCGGCATCGGCGCGTCCATGCGCGCACCCTGCGCGAGCAACACGTCGATCAGTTCGTGCAGCACCCCCGCCACTTTGGGGTGGATGCTCGTTGCGACAAGACCGAGCGTCGTGCATCCGCCACCATACATGTCCGCAACGGCGTCGGCTTCCGCGCCGGCGAGTGTGAGCCTGGCGCTCGACGGTAGAAGTTTCCGCATTCGCGCCAACGCCACCGGAGCACCGGCCTTCGAGGCCTTGAGGAGGTCCTTGGCTTGTTTCTTGTATTGCTCGAGGTTCGGACGTGCAGGTAATTCGCGGGCGTACACACGAGTCTCCTTCCGTGGCGCCTGGCGTCCGCCGAATCAGGCTGAAAGAAGATTCGTCAGGTTTTTAGCGATGGAGGTGGGCACGGCCCTTTCCGCGGACTGGAGGCGCCCCGAGCGCACGACTCACTTTAGAATGTTCGCATGCCCAGCGTCAAGCAGAAGCAACGATAGGGGAAAACACGGGGCCCGACACCTTCGGTTGAGCCCGTAAACGAGTTATTGCTACACACGTTCATGCTGCTTGTGATTCCACATGACTTCTTAAGTTGCAAGCACGGGTAACACAGCTCGAAAACCAGGCAGCAGGGGCCGCGTGACGGGCTGTCTCTGATGCCACGCGTGGCAACTTGTTGCATTGACAAGCGGAAGGTATGGTCGGGGCGCCCAGATTTGAACTGGGGACCTCTTGGTCCCGAACCAAGCGCGCTACCAGGCTACGCTACGCCCCGGAGAAGCAGATATCAGACATCGGGTTTCAGGTGTCAGCGAGCTGTCCTGGCACCTGAAACCTGGTTTATTGGTCGGGACGGCCAGATTTGAACTGGCGACCCCTTGCACCCCAAGCGCATCCCGTACCAATGCGACAGTCTACCACAAATTGATCTTGTCCGCTACCAGTGCGCCTTTCGTGCAGTTCTGGCACCACTGATGATTGCTACCAAATCATACCATTTTTGATCGAGGTGTGCACCAAAATGTGCACCAATTTTCCCTTCTCCTTTTGTTCACCTTACAGCTTCCGGGTAAGTCTCCCGCGCGCGGCCCCTCGCTGATCCAAAACCTGTCGAAATCGCCACCCCTGCCGGGAAACCTGATTTCCCTGGGCACATGCGAGGGTTTCGGACGCGAGGCCGGAAATGAGCCAGGCGGATATGCACCTGGTCACGATACGGATGGGGGCCCCATCCAGATTCATTCGAGCCCAGGAGGGTCTCCGCGAACATCGCAGTCGAGAGGCCCTCCGGGCTTGTCCAGGAGGACACATGGATTCGAATACAATCTTCACGAGCTTGTTCGGCGGATACCTGAAAGCAGCCGATAAGGCTGCTGCGGCCACAATCAATTACAGCAAATCAACCGCTGTTCCCGGCGTTCGTAAGTTGTCGCGCAAAGCTACGCTGGCAACGGGACGGACGTTGGTTTACGTCGGCTCAAAGCTGACGGATTGCGGCACCGCTAAGT
>CAVROP010000081.1:0-55000 GCA_963722675.1 uncultured Acidobacteriota bacterium | reverse complement strand
GCAGAACGAGTCGCTCAGCGTTTGGACCGCAGTCCTCGAAAAGACCCGGTCCGATTGACGTGGCATGCTCAACTCAATTGTCAAAGAGCTTTTGTCTCCCGCCGACGGCGGGGTCTCCCGATTGGGAAAGGTTGGAAAGGCTTACGCTCGAGGCTCTTCTTATCTGCCTTGCTGGTCTTTCCACCACCTGCTCTGTAGGCTGATTGCCTTGCAGAACAATTCTCGATTCTACCGAACGAAAGAGCTCTTGTCAAGGGGTCCTCGAAAATATTTTTTCGACCCTAAAGCTGCTTCTGTAAATTCACTTCCCGCGCGAGAATGCGAGGATAACAACATCATTTGCTGCGTCGCGGTTACGTACAACGATCCCCAGCGTAAACGCCCTGGCGGACGCTGCCGCAATCCGGCAATTCGCACGGCCATTATTCTCAAACGAAATCGCGCGGCTAACGAGTTTTTTTGCGATAGAATGTGAGGCCCGTGGCCGGATGCGCAGTGACGGCGGGCAGCCTGTGCTGGTCAGTGATCAGGCGGAAGTTCTACCGCCGACCTCCGGATTTACTATGAACAGAGTTCTGATCAAACATTGGCCGTTGTTTGCCAGTGTCGTCATCTTGTGCGTGACCCTGGGAGTGCTTTCCACGCTTCTCATCCTGCGGGAGAATGGGCACTTGGTGTTCGCTCTCGACGACCCCTATATTCAGATGGCCATGGCCAAAAACTTCGCCTTGCACGGCGTGTGGGGAATCACGCGTTTCGGGTTCACTTCGGCTTCCTCTTCGCCTTTGTGGACCTTCCTCATCGCGGTCACCTATCTGCTCGCAGGGGTCAGCGAGACGTCTCCGTTCTACCTCAGCTTGCTCTGCGCAGCACTCATGCTGTGGGCGGCCTACAGTGTTCTGCGCTGGTACAAGGTTTCGCCCAAGCTCACCTTCTGTGTTCTGCTGGTTCTGATCTTCTTCACACCTCTCCCCACTCTCATTTGCATCGGTTCGGAGCACCCGCTGCACGCTGCTTTGACCATTCTCCTCACTTTCTCAGCCGCGCGGCTGCTGTCCGACGAGAGCCCGGCTGCGGCTCGCCGCGATCTGATCGCGCTGCTGGCGCTGTCGCCAGTCCTTACGGCGGTTCGATATGAGGGAATGTTCCTGGTTCTGGTAATCGGCGCGCTCTTCTTTCTGCGCGGACGCTGGCGCACCGGGTTGGCCGTGGGAGTGACTGGTTTTTCCTCAGTCCTGCTTTACGGTGCGATCGGCCTCGAGAAGGGTTGGTCGTGGCTTCCCAGCTCGATTCTCCTGAAAGGAAATTTCCCGCGCTTCACGGATTTGGGCACCGCGCTGGATTCCATATTCGGGCCGGCCTACAGCAATCTCAAAGCAGGGCCTCACCTCGTCGTACTGGTTGCGGCCTCTCTATTTCTCGCCCTGTACGCCTTCGATAAACGCAAGGGCCTCTGGGACAGCCGGCAGTTGATGACCGCGATTTTTGTGCTGATTGCTCTCGCGCATATTCAGTTCTGTATGGTGGCGTTGTTTTTCCGGCACGAGGCTTACCTTGTGGCCCTCGGGATCGTGGTGATCGCCGCCCAACTCGCGGATCAACTTCCGGAGAAGCTCTTTGGGACGCCGGGCCATCGCGCTCTGGTTCCCAAGCACGTGGGCGCACTGTTCCTCGCGGCATTCCTTATTTACCCTTGTCTCGTGCGGGCCGGCGTGGCGTTAATTTATCTTCCCCAGGCCTCGAAGAACATCTATGAACAGCAATATCAAATGGGACTATTCATTGAGAGGTATTACCAGGGTTCAACCGTCGCCTTGAACGATATCGGCGCCGTCAATTTTCTGGCGGACGTCCATTGCCTGGATCTATGGGGGCTGGGCGATTATGAGGTTACTCAACTCCGGCGCCGCCGCGATTATCATGCCCGGGATATCCTCCGCTTGGGACGTGAAGCCGGGGTCAAGGTCGCTATAGTCTATGACACGTGGTATGCAGGCGAAATCGGCGGCCTTCCGCGCGAATGGGTGGGAGTGGGCGAGTGGGCGCTCCCGGATAACGTGGTGACGGGCGGCGAGACGGTTTCCATCTACGCGGTGGATGAGTCCGAGACCGTTCCCTTGATGCAAAAGCTCCAGGAGTTTTCCCCGCTGTTGCCCAAGGGGGTCAAGCAGTCAGGCAGATACCTTTACTGAAGAGCAGTGACGAGTGACAAGGCCCGAGACCTCTATCCCTCGCCCCCTTGGGGGAGAGGGTGGACCGCGACGGCGCTTTCATCAGCCGCCGCGGGACGGGTGAGGAGGCCGGGAAGAGCATGGACATACGATGGAGGAGAAAACATGCGAAATGAATCCAAGCAAGGCACGAAAGTAGACCGGCGGTCATTCCTCGGCACAGCCTTAGCCGGCGCTGCGGCCGCTGCATCGGCCGTGGCCGGGCAACGCGATTGGAGTGGCAAGAACCCCATCCATTATCCCGACCCGGATATCATCTCTTTGGACAAACGGTTCGACAAGTACATGGTCAAAAGCACGCCCATCGAGCGCTTGTACACCGGCTTGCTTTGGGCCGAGGGGCCCGCCTGGAACGGAGGCGGGCGCTACCTGGTTTTCAGCGACATCCCCAACGATCGACACCTGCGGTGGTTGGAAGAGGACGGTCACGTCAGCGTCTTCCACAAGCCCTCCAACTACGCCAACGGCAATACGTTTGATTGGGAAGGCCGTCTGCTGACTTGCGAGCACAACACGCGCCGCGTGGTTCGCTATGAACATGACGGTTCGGTGACCATCCTGGCGGACCGCTGGCAGGGCAAACCCTTCAATGCCCCCAACGACATCGTGGTCCACCCCGACGGAGGCATCTGGTTCACGGACCCCGGCTACGGCATCCTGACCAACTATGAGGGCCACCTCGCGCCGATGGAGCTCAAGGAGGCCGTCTATCGGATTGACGGCAAGACGGGGAAAATGGATATGGTCACGGATGAGGCCTACAAGCCCAACGGCCTCTGCTTTTCGCCTGACTACAAATTGCTCTACCTTGTGGACACAGGCTGGACGCATTATCCGCAGGCTCCCAAAATCATTAAAATCTTCGACGTAGTAGATAGCAAGGGCCTGCGCAACGGGCGAACGTTCACTTCCATGGAATGGCCGGGCAAGGGCACGGGGAGTTCGGACGGCATCCGCGCCGACAAGGATGGCAATATCTGGTCCGCAGCCGGCTGGGTGGTCAAGGATACGATGGCGTGCACATCTTCGCCCCCAGCGGTGAACGCATCGGCGTCATCCTGCTGCCCGAAATCTGCGCCAACGTCTGCTTCGGCGGCAGCAAGCGTAACCGGCTGTTCATGTGCGCCAGCCAGTCACTGTATGCCGTTTACGTCGATGCCCAGGGCGCGCACATTACGTAGAAAGCAGAAAACACAAGACAAGACGCAGAAAACGCCTCAATAACGGGGGTGGCGCATACGTGCCGAACCCCGCCGAACGGTCACCAAAGCCAGATCCCTTGGACGGGAGGCATTGCGCCTACGGGCTTACTGTAATCTGGCACGTAACCGACGCACTCAATGTGAACTCCCTCCCATTCGGATTGACATCGAAATTCCTCGACGTAGCGTGAGTCGTTCGGGTAGCGAATGAGCAGCGTTCGGTCGTCCTTCCACGCAAGATCAATCAGTCGGGGGTCGTGTCCAACCGTAAATATGGTCGTCGAGTTCCGTTGCTTGCCGAATAAGCGCGTGATGAAACCTCGCCGGTTCCATCGGAGCTGGACAGAACTGTGAAACGAATCCACAGCCCCACAATCCACTTCGCTTAGCTGAGCAGCTAGTTGTCCATCACTGGTGGAGACAGGCGAGAACTCGTAGCGGCCACACATGACTCCACGGAAAAGAAAACCCAATAGCACTAGCACGGATGCGCAGATCAAAACGCCAGAGGAAATCCTCACAATCAGCTTCCAGTGCAGTCTTTTGTTTCGAGGTAAGTACCACAAGAGACCGGCGGCAACTGCGAGCCCGCAAGCAATCAACACTAGAACCATAGCGTGTGCATTTTACCATGTGGTCAACTGATGAGAACAGCGGGGCGGCTTTTTCCTGAGCCCGCCGACAACGACAAGTTTTGGACCACAAAACACGTGGTCGGCATTACCTGCTGTGTCTCAGAAACCGAGAAGCGGCGCCAGTCGGGCGAGTACTTCGGATATGACCTCGGAGGGGACGCGGGCCACGAACTCCGCTCTCCGCTGCGCCCAATCCAGGCTCTTCAGATGATCAGAGAGAATGACTCCCGAAATCGCCAAACCCTCGGGCAAAGGTACCTCGAAAGGATAACCCTTGACGCGGCTGGAAATGGGGCAGACGAGGGCGAGGCTTGCCTTGTCATTGTATGCAGCAGGTGAAAGGACCAGTGCAGGGCGGCGTCCTGCTTGCTCGCGCCCCGCCTGCGGATCGAACGTCAGCCAGATCAAGTCACCGGCGTCCGGGATGTAACTGCGAGTCACCAAGCTTCTTTGCCCACTCGCGGACCCCATTCGGTCTCTTCGTGGCGGTTGCGGGCTGTGATCTTGGAGATCAGCTCGTCAAGCTGGTACTTGCCCTGCGCTGGCCTGATCACGATCGCGCCGTTCTTGCCCACCGCCAGCGTGAGTTCATCGCCTTCCCGTAGCCGGGCCGTTTCGACAACTCTCAGAGGGATCCGCACGGCAAGGCTGTTGCCCCACCTTGCAAGCTGCGTCTTGGTCGTCGCGTTCATACGTATCTACGCCGAATATACATGACTGGATGCCGCTTGTCCACTCATGCCTCACCGCATGGAAAGTGTGAAGCATCCGGCTCTAGGGATCGAGGTTCGCGTGAGGGGAGCAGCGGACGGCAAAGGTTCAGGCGAACTCGTACACGGGGACGGTGCGCGCGGGTGGGGGAGTGGCGGCGAGCAGGGCTTCAATCCGGCGCACAGTGTCGGGCGTCAGCAGAACGTCGCCACAAACGCTGCACACCTCGGCAGGAACGTGATCGATGACGATCACTTCGCCCCGCCGCTTGACGGTGTGGATCACCGTTCTGGCTTCGTACGTACCTGGGCATCCCGAAATTGAGCATTTCACGGCTGACTTCTCCCTTCCCTCGATTCTGACTCGAGTCTTCTGCCCTTCGGCTTCTGCCTTCCGGTTTCAGTTCACGGAATCAGCCGGGTAGCGCGGACCACCGCTTTTGTGGTCCGCGGTTTTTTCCTACGCCCATGGACAAGCCGCGGACCACAAAACCGGTGGTCCGCGCTACTCGCTGTTGGCTATCCAAAGTTCTTCCCATCCTTGGACTGGGTAGGTGGCGCCATAGGTTCAGGATGCTTTCAAGAGGGCCTGTTCAACGGCCTTGGGCCACTCGGCAATGAGGAACTTTGCGGCAGGATACAGGTAATCCTCACCGCTTTCATCGATCACGCGCAGGTCGCCATCCCGCGCCGCATCCTCGTCCGGGAGCACGCGGTACATTTTGTGAAGTTCCAGCGATGCAGGGTACCCGGAATTATCAATGCATAGGGCCAGCTGCAAAGAAGTTTTCTTTTGCCGTTTCATAGTTCAGACCCGGATTGCAAATAACGTTTTCGTTTGATTTCCTTCCTCCTGATACCGTGCGCCTCATACCAGTGTAATTCTGCCAGCCGAATCCTGCCACTGGAAAGTCGGATGGAGGCCACTCCTTTCAATTTTCGCCAGCGGCCGGCGCCGTACGCCCTGCGCAGTCGCTCCAGGTCGCGGATGCTACTACCTGTGGCGATTGGCTCAATGCTTCTAATCGGACCGAGGATTTCAAAAGCCTCGTGTGCCGCGAGGCGCTTCTCGTTCCCGCCGCTTCCCTTGCTGGACATGGTCTGGCTCCTGGCCCCTGACTTCTGCCATCTCGTCAGTTCACGGCGTCCGGTTCGCCGGGCGGGCCGTAGTCGGGTTTTGGAAGGAGCCGGTCGCGATCGTACGGCGGGTCTTCGTGCTCCGGCATAACGAAGTCCGGAAACTCCTCTTGAAAGCGGTGGCGCCATTCTTCGTCGGCATAGTACTTCATGTCCAATTGGATATCCTCTTCGCTACACCCGCCCAGCGGACTGAGGTGCCAGGCTCCGTCGGGGTCGGGCGGCATGGCCTTGACTTCTTCACGCAGCATGTCTGACCAAAGCTCGGCGTAAAGCTCGCGATCGCTCAGGTGGTCAGTGTTCTCGAGGAACACTCGCAAGAGCGCCAGCCCGTGAATGACCTCCCAGAGCTTCTTGGCGAGCTGCTCATCGTTGAGCGTTCCAGGGGCGGGCAGGTCGATGCCGGCTTCCTCGAGCTGCTTGAAGTTTGTGGTCCAGGGAGCCTTTTCATAATCGACCACATGTTTCCAGAATCCCTCGGCAACTTCGGGCGGGGTGTCTTCCCCTCCACCTTCCTCCATTTTTCCGCCCGCCAGTTCCTGCGCCTGGCGCTTCAATTCGGCGATCCGCTTTTCCCGTTCAACCTCGTCCTCGTCGCTGTCCTTTGCCCCCATGGCGCTCCCTCCATTGTTTCGGCCGCTCAAGAGCCCCGATTATAGCGCATGGCCCCACACCTCAAGCCAAAAAGATTCACCACAGAGGCCACAGAGTTCGCGGAGAACAAGGCCGGCTGCTCTGTGATCTCCGTGCACTCTGTGGTGGATGCTTTCTTCTCCCTGACCCATCAAGTCTTCGCAGTACAACACAATCCGCACACTACTTTCTGTTATTCTGATATGTTGTGACCTTGCCCCCATTGGAGATTGTTCATGCACACGAGAGACTCCCTTGCCGCTCGCCTTGGCGCTATGCATCGCCGGCGCGGCAACTTGTTTCGCCGCGCACAAACCTTCAATCGACGACGCGCTTGACTCGCTTTACGCCGTGCGCAACTTCAAGCAAGTGGCAATCTCTCCCGACGGCAAGGAAGTTGCCTGGGTCGAGTCTCTGACAGGAGGCAGCTCGGCAATTTACGTGGCGACTCGCGGGTCTACAGAGCAGCCGCACCGCATTTCCGCCGGGGACGGCTCGACGGAGTATGCCGAGCACGACATTGCCTGGTCGCCCGACAGCCGCAAACTCGCCTTCCTTTCGGACAAAGAGGGTTCGGAACAGCTTCAACTCTACGTCTGGGAGTTCACGGGACACTCGGTTCGCCAACTCACGCACCTGGCCGGATTTCTCGCTTCTCCCTCCTGGTCGCCGGACGGTAGGCAGATCGCACTCCTTTTCACCGAGAATGCGCCGCGCGCGGCAGGCCCGCTCGAACCGATGACGCCACCCTCCGGCCTCATCGAGCAGCACATCTACGAGCAGCGTTTGGCGATGGTCGATCCGGCTTCGGGCCAAGTCCGCCAGGTATCGCCCGCCGACCTCTACATCTACGAATACGATTGGTCGCCTGACGGAAAGAGCTTCGTAGCCACGGCCGCCCACGGCGCCGGCGATGCCAACTGGTGGGTCGCCCAACTCTGCACTATCGCCATCGCCTCCGGCGAGGTCCGTTACATTTACAAGCCGCGCCTGCAAGTTGCCCAACCCCATTGGTCGCCGGACGGCAGAACCATTGCGTTCATAGAAGGCCTCATGAGCGATGAGGGGAGCACGGGCGGTGACATTTACACAGTCTCAGTCAAGAGCGGGGAAGCTCGCGATCTTACCCGAGGCCTCAGGGCCTCGCCGGCAACTCTCGCTTGGCTCTCGTCTCCGGAGAGAATCCTTTTCACCGAGCAAATTGACGGCGCGAGCGGCATCGCCACCGTGGATGCCCGTGAAGGGAAGGTGGAAACTTTATGGCGCGGGCTCGAGACCATTTCCACCGGCAGCGCCTGGGACTTCGGGATCTCTCTGGCGACCGACGGAAAGAGCTGCGCACTGGTCCGCCAATCGTTCCAGGAGCCGCCGGAGATTTGGGCAGGGGAGATCGGAGCCTGGAAACAAGTCACGCACCTGAACGGGAATATCCGTCCGGAGTGGGGCAAGTCCGAAAGCATTCATTGGCAGAGCGACGGAATGGAAATCCAGAGCTGGCTCCTCTACCCGGTGAATTACGATCCCTCGAAACGATATCCGATGGTAGTGTCCGTGCACGGGGGCCCGGGCGCCGCCGAGAAGCCTGCGTGGCCCGGGCCGTTCTTCGACCTCGCCCTGCTTTCGGAGGAAGGCTACTTCGTGTTTTTCCCCAATCCGCGCGGCAGCTTCGGTTCGGGAGAAGCCTTTACAGCGGCCAATGTCAAAGACTTCGGCTACGGCGACTTCCGGGATATTCTCGCGGGCGTCGACCAGGTGGTGAGAACGCTACCCGTGGACGACCAACGGGTGGGGATCGCGGGCTGGAGCTACGGCGGCTATATGACCATGTGGGCCGTGACCCAGACCAATCGCTTTCATGCGGCGGTGGCTGGCGCAGGCATCGCGAACTGGCAGAGCTATTACGGCGAAAACGACATCGACCAGTGGATGATCCCTTTTTTTGGAGCGCCGGTCTACGATGACCCACAGGTCTACACCAGGAGTGCGCCCATCACCTTTATCAAAAACGCCAGAACCCCCACGCTCGTCCTGGTGGGCGACCGCGATGGTGAGTGCCCGGCGCCACAGTCTTTCGAGTTCTGGCACGCTTTAAGAACCAACGGAGTGGAAAGCCAGCTTGTGGTGTACCCTGACGAAGGGCATATGATTTGGCAGTCGGCACACCAGCGAGACGTTACCAAACGCATGGTCCAGTGGTTTGACCAACATCTGAAGTAAGCGAAAATCGAAAGTCGAAACTGGACATTCGAAACTCGAAATTCGAAATTCGAAAATCGGCTGCGGGACACGCGTTCGTATCACACTCCGTTTCGACGTGCCCTCAATCGGGTTTGATTTTCGAATTTCGATTTTCGACTTTCGACTTTCGATTTTCGACCTGGGGGTGAACAATGGGTGAACTGGTTCGAACCGGACTTTCCCTGGAAAAGGAACTGCTCGAAAAGTTCGACGCGGTCATCCACCGCAAAGGGTACCAGAACCGGTCCGAGGCTATACGCGACCTTATTCGCGAGCACCTGGTCCACTCCGCGGCGGATGAGAACAAGATGATCGTCGGAACACTGACCATGGTTTACGACCACCACCAGCCGAATCTCTCGGCCAAGCTGATTGAAGCCCAACACGCGGCTTCGAGCAAGGTCCTGGCAGCTACCCATGTCCACCTGGACCACCACCATTGCCTCGAAGTGGTCATCCTGAAGGGCCGCAGCGGGACGGTCAGAAACCTGGCGGATCGGATCCTCAGCCTGCGCGGGGTTAAACATGGCGAATTAACCGTGACCGCGACCCACGACTGAATCCCCGAAGCCATGCGAAATCGACGCCATGCGACTCCGATATTTTCCAGTTGACGCGAGGGCTGCCGGACTATAGATTTACCGTCTTAACCATTCACAAAAGGAGACACGATATGAAGGTCGGACTCTTTACGGCGCTCCTGGCCAAGCTTAGTCTGGACGAAGTCATCGAGAAGGTAAAACCACTGGGTATCCATACCCTCGAGTTGGGAACCGGCAACTACCCTGGCGATCCCCATCTCAAGCTGGAGTGGTTGAAGGAATCCGCGAAGCTTAAGGAGTTCAAGCAGAAACTTGACGACCAAGGCATCGGCATCAGTGCCCTGAGTTGCCATGGCAACTCGTTGCATCCCAACAAGGAGATTGGGAAGGCGCACGAGGAAGCCAGCCGGAAGACTATCTTGCTGGCAGAAAAACTGGGCGTCACGCGGGTCATCGACTTCTCCGGATGCCCGGGCGATTCGGACGATGCCAAATACCCGAACTGGTCGCCAACCCCATGGCCTCCGGATTTCCAGGACCTGTTGAAATGGCAGTGGGAGAAGAAAGTTATCCCCTTCTGGGTCAAGCGCGCCAAGTTTGCGCAGGACCATGGGGTGCGGATCGCCATCGAGATGCATCCGGGATTCATGGTTTACAATCCGGAAACAATGCTGCGCTTGCGGGAGGCTGCCGGAGCGGCGATCGGGTGCAATTTCGATCCCAGCCATATGTTCTGGCAAGGGATCGACCCTTGCGTGGCGGTGCGCAAGCTGGGAGACGCGGTTTTTCACATTCATGCCAAGGATACTCGACTTTACAACGTCAACATCATGGTGAACGGCGTGCTTGATACCAAACCCTATAGCGACGAGAAGAATCGCTCCTATATCTTCCGCACCGTTGGCTATGGCCACGACATGGATTTCTGGGCTGACTTTGTCTCCACACTTCAGATGGTTGGCTATGACGATGTGCTCTCCATCGAGCACGAAGACTGCCTGATGTCTGTCGATGAGGGTTTGAGCAAAGCAGCGGGCTTCCTGAACCAGATCATTATCAAGGAAAAGTTGAAGGAGATGTGGTGGGCGTGAGAAGAGCAGGGGCTAGGGGCTAGGGGCTGGGGACTAGGGAAAACACGGCGGGGACTGCGTTGCGCAATCGTGGAAGTCAGGAAGAGGTCGGAAGGAGAGTGCGGCGCCTTTCCCTAGCCCCTAGTCCCCAGCGCCTAGTCCCTTTCTCCTGACTCCTTCTCGTCACCAAAAAAGGAGGACATTCCGAAAATGCCCGAAATCAACGTTGCACTGATCGGTCACCAATTCATGGGGCGCACGCATTCCAATGCTTACCGGCAGGTCAGCAGGTTTTTCCCCGGCAAGTTCACTCCGCGCATGAAAGTGCTTTGTGGAAAAGCCTGCACCGAGGAACTTGAAGCCACGGCACGGCAGTTGGGTTGGGAGGAGTCGGACTGCGAGTGGCGCCGGGTTGTCGAACGCAAGGATATCGACATTGTCGACATCTCAACTCCCGGGTATCTGCACCATCCGATGGCCATCGCTGCCGCCCAAGCCGGCAAGCACGTGATTTGCGAGAAGCCGCTGGCCAATAACTTGGCCCAGGCCAAAGAGATGCTCGCCGCAGTGCAGAAAGCGGGCGTCATGCACATGGTGAACTTCAATTATCGCCGGATACCCGCGGTCTCATTCGCCAAGAGGCTTATCGAGGAGGACCGGCTGGGCCAGATCTATCACTATCACGGTGCTTACCTTCAGGACTGGATCATGGACCCGAACTTCCCCTTGGTCTGGCGGCTGGAAAAGAAATATGCGGGCAGCGGCGCCCTGGGAGACATCGGAGCCCACGCCGCAGACCTGGCCCAAATGCTGATTGGGTACATCACTTCAGTTACGGGCCAGATGACCACGTTCATTAAAGAGCGGCCCTTTCCTGGAACGGGCGAAGGGGCTTGGGGGGCCAAAGGCGCCGAAGGGAAAAAGGGCAAGGTCAGCGTGGATGATGACACGAACTTCCTGGCGCGCTTCAAAAACGGCGCAGTGGGAGTATTCGAGTCGACACGCTTCGCCGGGGGCCGCCGGAATTACAACACCTTCCAGATTTACGGTAGCAAAGGCAGCCTTGCGTTCAACCTGGAACGGATGAACGAACTGGAGTTTTTCGATCGCACGGAGCCCAATCAGCAGCAGGCCTACAAGACGATCATGGTGACCGAGGCCAATCATCCTTACGTCGGTAACTGGTGGCCGCCCGGACACATTATTGGTTACGAGCACACCTTCGTCCATGCTGTGCATGACTTCCTCGTAGCGCTCGAGACCGGCCGGCCGCCCCAGCCCGGATTCGACGAAGGCGTGAAGGTGCAAGCCGTCCTCGAGGCAGTCGAGCGCTCCGCGAAGGCGGGGCAGTGGGAAAAGGTGAAAGTTTAGGATTCAGGAGTCAGGATTCGGGATTCAGGGAAAAGCACGGGGCTAGGGACGAGGGGCTGGAGAAGAACAGAAGCGACGGTCGTTTTCTTGTCTGGCGCCCTAGCCCTCAGTTTCCAGCCCCTTGCGGGCGGGTCCAATGACCCTTGCCCCTAGCCCCCAGTCCCTAGCCCCTTTCCGATTGGATTGACACCTATGGCATACCTGATGGGAATTGATGTTGGAACCACCGGCACACGGGCGATCATTGTCCGCCCGGACGGTCATATTCTGGGAGCGGCCACGGGCGATCACCAGCCTATGAAAATGCTCAAGCCCGGCTGGGCAGAGCAGGAGCCCGAGGACTGGTGGCGTGCAACTTTGGTTGCGATCCGTGGTGCGCTCGAGCAGGCCCACCTCAAGGGCGCTGACATCGACGCCGTGGGATTTTCAGGGCAAATGCACGGCGTGGTTTTGATGGACAGCACCCCGGCGGTCCTCCGCCCTGCTCTGATCTGGTGCGACCAGCGAAGCCAGGCGCAATGCGACTGGATCACGTCGACCGTTGGGGCGGAGCGATTGATCAAGCTGGTGTCCAATCCCGCCCTCACCGGCTTCAGCGCGCCCAAGCTGCTCTGGGTACGAGATGAGGAGCCACGGGTCTTCGAGCGCGCCGCTCACTTCCTGCTGCCAAAGGATTTTGTCCGCTTCCGTCTGACGGGTGAATTTGCCACCGACGTTTCCGACGCCTCGGGCACTTTGCTGTTTGATGTAACTAACCGCCGCTGGTCGCGCGAGATGCTGTCGGCGCTCGATCTGGACGCCAAGCTCCTGCCCCGCGCCTACGAATCGGTTGAGATCACCGGACAGATCACTCGCGAAGCCGCCGTGCTCACCGGTCTGAGCGCCGGAACGCCAGTGGTAGGAGGCGCGGGCGACCAGGCTGCCAGCGCCGTGGGTAGCGGAATCGTCGAGGCCGGCCTAACGTCCGCCACGCTGGGAACCTCCGGCGTCATATTCGCTTACACGGAAGCGCCCAAACTCGACCCCCATGGCCGCATCCATACCTTCTGCCACGCTGTCCCAGGCAAATGGCACGTGATGGGAGTCACTCAGGGCGCGGGACTATCGCTGCGCTGGTTCCGCGATAATTTCGGAGCCTCGGAAAGCTGGTACGCCCGCCACACGGACGCCGACCCCTACGACCTTATCATCGACGAGGCAAGGAATATTCCTCCTGGAAGTGGCGGCCTGCTGTGGCTGCCTTACCTGATGGGCGAACGAACCCCGCACCTCGACGCCCAGGCGCGAGGCATGTGGTTCGGACTGACTGCCGCTCACACCCGCGCGCACCTGATTCGTTCCATCCTCGAGGGAGTGGCGTTCAGCCTGCGTGACTCGATTGAGATCTTCCGAGAATTGAAGATTCCTGTGGAGCAGATTCGCGCCTCGGGCGGCGGCTCACGCAACTTCACCTGGCGGCAAATCCAGGCTGATATCTATGGCACGGAACTTGTGATCCTCCGGACTTCCGAAGGATCTGCATTTGGGGCAGCTTTGCTCGCTGGCGTCGCTTCAAAAGCTTATTCCAGCGTCCCGGAGGCGGCTTGCGAGGCCATCCAGGTTAAAGAGAGCATGACGCCCCTGGCGGCGAACGTCAATGCTTACGACCGCTACTACCAGGTGTATCGCGACCTTTACCCCGCCGTTCGCGATTTGGCGCATACGCTGGCGAATATCGAGTAGGGAGTCGCGTTGAATTACGAACCCCGTTTCCGGAGCAAGGTGTGAAGGAATTCGGTAGGTGTCATCCTGAGCGGAGCGAAGGATCCCTGCAGTTGTTTGTAAGTCGTTGAACCATAAGGAATTGCCGGGATCCTTCGCTTCGCTCAGGATGACAGGTGGTCGGTTTTTTTTCATGCCTTCGAGGAGATGCGGTCTCTCCGGCTTGTAGGTGCCAAATGAAAACTCGTCTCGCGTTACTTGCGTCAGTCTGCTTGCTCCCATTGTTTTCTCTGGGAGGCTTTGCCGCGGAGAATTATGCGGTCAAGAAAGTGATCGTCGATGGCCACACCACTTACTTTCTGCACGATACCAAACTGAAAATGGACGTGGGAATCGCGCCGGACGTCGGCAACTTTGTTTACCAGTTCAGAGTGGACGGAAAAAACGTGCTGATTCCGGTCTGGTCCCTTAGGGACTACCTTGAGAAGCACACCTTCGGCTGGGGAATTCCCTTTCTGGCGCCCTGGGCGAACCGGCTTGATCATGATGATTACTACTTTGAGGGCAAGAAGTATCTGCTGAATGATAGCCTGGGAAACATCATTCGCGATAATTTCAAGCAGCCCATGCACGGCCTGCTGGTTTTCGAACCCCGCTGGAAGGTAGTGAAGACCGGGGGGACGGCCGTGGACGGCGCGTTCATCGTTTCGCGCCTGGAGTTCTACAAGTACCCCGATCTGATGGCGCAGTTCCCCTTCGCGCAGGTTTATGAAATGACCTACCGCTTGAAGGAGGGGAAACTCGAGTGCACGACGCGAGTCACGAACGTCGGCAATTCCGACCTTCCCGTCCACTTCGCCTTCCATCCCTACTTTCACCCGGACGGCCCGCGCCAGGAATGGAAGCTGACCATTGGCGCTCAGAAACACTGGATCGTCACCCGTCAACTGATTCCCACGGGCGAGACTGAGCCCACCGACAAGTTTCTGCCCGGCGTGACCAAGCGTGTAGCGCTCGACAAGACCTTCATCGACGACGGCTTCTCCGACTTTGCCCGCGACTCAAAAGGCCTCGGCCACGTCGTCATTCACGGCAAGAGTCAACAGATCGAGGTTCTGTACGACAAACAGTTCGATTACGCGATTGTCTACGCTCCTCTCAATAATGATCTGATTTGCGCGGAACCTCAGTTGGGCCCGACCGACGCCTTTAACCTCCAGCACGAAGGAAAGTTCAAGCACTTGATCGTCCTGGGGCCTGGAAAAACTTTTGAGGCGTCGTTCTGGATTGTGCCGACTGGGTTCTAGGCTCGGAACTAGAGCCCTCTCCCTTGGGGCTGATCATTACCCATATCTTCGGCTGGACACCGGGGGTGAGTGCGCAGTATGAGCGAGGAGTTTCCACATTGCGGTGAGTGGCTCGAGATATTGCAATCCGAGCCAGAGCGTTTGGGTGCCGGGTTCGCCGTCGCTCTTGCGTCCCAGGAAGCCGCCCAGCGTCGCCACCATGCGCATCGCTTCCCGCAAGTTTGGAGGTTGCTCGGGTGGCCTCGGATCCTGGTTGATGTAGGCGGCCAGCGCTTTCCATTCGGCTTCCTCGAAGTAGGCGGAGCAAGGAACATCAGGGACTTCCCGGCCCAGCTTGGTCAGATGAAAAATGCGCCACGCCACCACCAGATCAATTGCCAAGCAGGCTTCAATGCGCTCGGCCGTGCCGAGTTGCCGCTGCTCGATGCGGCAGCCACTTTTCAGCGTGCGATGATAAACTTCAATCCCCCAGCGCAAGGTGTACCAACGCAGCTTTTCGCAAGCGGCTGCAAAACTGTCCACCGGGCAGGTGGTCAGCAGCATCCAGAGCAACGGTTCTTTGATTCCCCGGGGCGCTTCCACTTCCTCTGCCAGCACCGCCCAAAGCGTCAGCTCGCCCAGCTTTTCTTTGCCATGGGGCGGTCGCAAGGTGACCTGCGCAAAGCGCACTTCGAGCCGCGCCACCCGTGCCGCTTGGGCACCCCGCCGCGGTATCCGGACTTCCTGAATGCCCGCCAGCGCGTGCTGCGCCATCCCCGGCCACAAATGTTCTTGGCCGTCCTCGCCCAGCCGGTCGCGTTCGGCTCGCACCAACAGCCAGGGACCGTTCTCCTCTGCGAGAGCCCCATGGAACAGTTCGTAAATATCGGCTTCCCGATCCCCCACACTGACCAGCCGCGTGCAGCGCGTGCGCCGCTGCACCTCCGCCACCTGCCGCAGACTCTTCAGCCATTTATTGCTTTCTTTCTCTTCAATCGGCAGAGTCTTGCGTCGAGACCGTTTGCCAAACTGCGCCCGGTCCCGCGCCCAGCACTGCACATCCAGCAACCCCAAGGGTGTGCCCGCCGCATTGAAAGCCAGCGTCGAGTGCAGCACCAATCCCACCGTACCTTCCTTATTCGAGCCAATGGGGCCCAGGTCGTCGGTCGCCGGATGGGCGCTGTAGTTCAGGAACGTCGTGTCCTGCACGGCAAACACCAACCGCTCAGCCGCCACGCGCTGCCGGGTCGCTTCATAATGGGGTTGCAACAAAGCGTCCATGCCGGTGTCCGGATGCTCAAAGAAACGATAGGCGGCTTTGGTTCGGGCGCGAGTCTGACAGGCCTGCGGCAGGTTGGCCTGAGGCCGCGCGTAAAAATCGCGCGCCAGGACCAACAACCGTTCGCGCCGCCGCTCATCTCCCAATCGCGCTCCGCCGAACTCTTCCTCCGCCCAGTCGGCCGGAGGAGGGGGCGGAGCGGGTGGGTGTCCGCCCAAGCGCTGGCGGGCCTGCGAGTGCAAAGCATACAGGAAAATCCGCTTCACCGCTCGGCCGCCGGTGTGCTCGCGGTCCTGACGCCCTCGCCCCGTCGTCTGGCCCACCTCCAGCCAGTTGGCCGCCCGATAGCAGGTGCCCCTAAAACGCTCCGCGTCCACAAAGGTTTCCACCAGCAGGGGCCTATAGCCGTAGCGCTCTTGCCAGTCCTTGGCGACTTGCTGCAGTGCCAAGCCGAGCACCTGCGAAGCCAAGTTGGGCACGCGCCAGTGGGGCAGAATCAGAAAACGGCTGTTGGCAATCACCTCCTGCAGATGTTCACGGCGCACTGGGTCACTCCAGCCGATCCACTCATCCCGCGCCGCCAGTTGCCAGGCTGCGGCACTGAAGGCCAGCCCACCCAACCAATCGCCCTGGCCGCTGCGCACGCCATAGCGCATCTGCGCCCCACAGAGAGGTCCGGCTCCCAAGTAATGATAGCGCTCCATCATCTGGTTCCAGAGCCGCGAGGCCGAACAATCCGCCTGCTCAATGCGCAGCAAGCGCACCGGCTGCAAGGCCTGGAGCGAGGCTTCGGTGGGCAAGACCTGCTGCGGCGCGGGCTGGGCCGCAACTCGCCGGGGTGGAGAAACCACGGCCGGGGCAACCGCGGGCAGATCAAGGGCCCCACGACGCTGCAGCTTCCCCAGCGCCACGCGGCAACTGACCTGCTTGAGTTCACCCGAGGCAGTGCGCCAGTTCAACCATTCGCAAACCCGCCGCGACAGGGTCCGACGCGAGATGCCAGGTTCGTCGTCGACGGTCTGCTGAATGCGCTGCACAAGCTGCGGACCGAATTCTTGCCCGCAAACCTTCATGCGGGCAGCTTAGAGCATGAGGACCCCCGGTGTCCAGCAAAAAGTGTGGGACATGATCAGCCCTTGGGGAGAGGGTGTCTGGCTTCGGCGCTTTCACCAGCCGAAGCGAGACGGGTGAGGGGTCGTTTGCGGACTTCGGCATGGCGGACCGCTGGTTTGCGCGGCCATTAGAATTCAATTCGCCGGAGCAATGGCGAAGGGGGCACATCACTGATGCGAACGTTTGGCACGACAACCAGAACTCTAAGCATAAGTAACCCCTCACCCGACCCGCGACGGCTGATGAAAACGCCGTCGCGGGCCGCCCTCTCCCCAAGGGAGAGGGTGGACTCTCGTAGAGTTCGAAGAATTCTCGTCGGCTCCGCTTTCACTTTGCTGGCATCCCTTCCAGCATCGCTCGGAACGCGGCAAGGTCAGGTCGGCGCCAAATCCGTCAACTCTTTTTTCAGCGAGGTTGGTCATGGCAGCGCAGACAGATTCCTTTTCGGCAAGAATCGAAAAGACTCAATTCAACGGCTGGAACGCTTATCGCCTGACGAATGGCATCATCTCCCTTTATGTCACGCCGGACATCGGTGGCCGCGCTATTCAGCTTGAGTTAGGTGGCAAGGGGCTCTTCTTCGTCAATAAGGACTTGGCCGGCAAGGTCCTGCCTGCCGAACAGAACAACCTCAAATCCGGCTGGGCCAATTATGGCGGCGACAAAGTCTGGCCGGCGCCGGAAGGCTGGATGAACGACGAGCAGTGGCCCAGCATTCCGTATTACATTCTCGACGGCAGCAGATTTGCCGCGCAGGTGGTTACAGAGTCGCCCGCCGAGGTCGCGGTGCGCGTGACCAGCCCCGCCGACCCGCGCAGTGGCGTGCAGTTTGTGCGGACCTATCACGTCTACGCGGGCACCACGCGCCTGAAGGTTGACCAGGTGATGCGCAACATCAGCCATCGGCAGATTCGATGGGGCATCTGGCACCTCATTCAGAACGACGCTGCCGATGCGCACGACCCCACAAAACCCAACCCGGACCTTTACATGTATCTTCCACTCAACCCCCACAGCCAGTATCCCCAGGGCTACTACAATCCCTACGGCGACGCGCGACATCCCAGCTACCAGCTACAGCACGGTGGCCGAATGTTGCAGGTGCATTATCTCTATCGTGTGGGCAAGGCCGCCGCGGATACCGACCGTGGCTGGTACGCGGTGGTCAACGGACAGAAAAGCATCGGCTTCGTCGAGAACTTTACACCCTTCCCGAAAAAGGAATACCCGGACGGGGCCGCAGTGGAAACCTGGAATAACGGTCCAGGCGTTATCTCTCGCGGCCCCTGGGATCAGACCCTTCTTGATGACCCGAGGCAGAATCCCTACATCCTGGAAACCGAGGTGCTTAGCCCCTACGCCGCCCTCAATCCGGGTGAGGAGTATTCCTTCCCAGTTTATTGGTCGCCCACCAGCGTCACCAACCCCGTGCGCAACGCCGTTTGGGCCGGCGCCATCTCCGAGCCGCTTACCGCAAAACTGGAAGGCGGCCAGGTTAGTCTGAAGGGCGTCTTTGGCGTCTTTGGTCCCGGCGGACTGGTCGCCGCCGTTTACAGCGTGATGGGAGAGGAATTGAGTCAGGTGACGTTGCAATCCGTTGACCCCAGAGAGGTTGTTCGACTCGACAAGTCCATCCCGGCGCCCGCCGGCGCTTTCCGGGTGAGCGTCTTTGTGCAAGACGCGCAGGGACGAGAACTGCGGTTACCTCGGCAATGTGGTATTGAAGTAGGCAGATGGGCAGGTAGGCAGGTAGGGAGGTGGGCAGCCGACGAAGGCTGGACCTTCCTCGATGATTTCCGATCGTCTCGGAGGTCGCAGTACAAGTGGACTCCCTCGACGGATTTCTGTTGCAGGGGAACTTTCAGCAACCTATGCCTGCTCCCTGCCGCCCGACTGCCGACCTGCCTATCTGCCCACCTGCCTATCTGCCCATCTGCCTATTTTCTAGTACCGCCGTACTGTTGCCATCTCACGCTATTACATAAACACTACTAACGAGGCGGCACCCGTGCCAAACGCTTGACTGCTAGCGCGTGCGGAGGACCGCGGAGCTCAAAAGTGGGAGGTCCGCACTTCCAGGTTGGCAATCGGCGGTAGTTTGGGGGGTCCACGTGCGGACTGCAATCGCTACACATCCGAAGGCTGTTTGTTTCCCACCAACGCTTGCATATTCACGAGGGAAAGAGCGGGCGCGGAACTGTGTCAGGGTTGGGAAAAGGGCCGAACGGGATAGCGGTTACCCAAGTGGCGGTCGAGTTTTGGAGGGGAAAACCGCCAGGCTATGACGTTACTCTGGCGGGCCTCAACCCGCGGGTCCTCACGCGTCGAGTTGATGGTGGTGGCGGCGATGTCAGTTCTTGCCGCCATCGCCATCCCGCGGGTCTCAGGAGTGGTCGAGACCTGCCGGCCTTGATCTCCAGCTTCGGACCGATACTTTTCCACCTCGGATTGCAGGTGCGTGCCTCATCGCGACCCGAGCCGAAGCAACCGCCTTCTGCTGCGTAGGCACTCCAGCCGCAGTTTGCGGGAGCCAGAAACGATGAACGTTGGCCAGGAAAGGCAGGACCCCGGGAGCCGGGCGAGGCATAGTCTCGATCGACATTACCTAGGTACTATTGTAAACAGCACTAAGCCCCCTTGAAAATGGGAGTGGTGGCGGCATCTGGCGTCCACGAGCACAATGGCGGACAAGGAGTTGGGGTTCTCAGCTCTCGAACTTTTTGTGGTAGTCGCGATTATAGGCACCATCGCGGCTATTGCGGTCCCTTCGTTTATCTCGGCCCAACGCGACTTCCGATCCTTCGGAGATGCGCAAGAATTGGTGGGGGAGATACTGCTCGCGAAAATGCGGGCGGCATCCGATTTCACCCAAGCTCGGGCTTATTTCGACACTTCCGCTCAAGCTTTCCGAATCGATGTTTGGTATAAACCCGTCGCACCCGCCATTTCCGGCTCGTGGGTGACTGAAGGCGGAACACATAAGCTATCGGCTGGCGTGACATTCGGCTACGGGACGCTTACGAGCCCTCCCCCCAACGCGCAGGCCACCATCGCGCAGGCGCCTGCTTGCCGCAACGATACTGGCGCTTCGCCGGGGACCGGCGCCACCATCGCCAATACCGGGTGTATCGTCTTTAACTCCCGCGGAATACCCATCGTGGATTCCACAGGAGCGCCAACCGCAAACGACGCCATTTATATCAGCGACGGGGCAACTGTATACGGCACAACGATTATTGCCACGGGCATGGCCTCCACCTGGAGCACCCCCTTAGGCTCGCCAAGCTGGACCAAGCGCTGAGGGGCCGACCATGGAAATGAAATCATCGCACTGCTCTCTACATCCTGGCTCGCAATCGGGCATGACCCTGATCGAAACGGTGGTTGCACTGGTAATCCTCATGATCGTCGCGGTTGGGGTCACGACGATGGCAGTAATTGCAACCGAAACCACGGAAAATCAGGGGAATCTAGGTGCACGCACGGCGGAGTACGCTCAGGACAAATTGGAACAACTGATCAGCCTCTCCTATGCCGATAACAGTACGGACACTACCGTTTTTCCAGCGTGCAGCGCAACCTCCACCACCCCCCCAGCATGTAGCACTGGCACAGGGCTGACGGTTGGCGGCAGTTCCGACCCCAGCAATCCCGTAAGCACGCCGGGTAACGGCTACGTGGACTACTTGGACGTAAACGGCAACACCCTCACGTCGTCAACCGGCTGGTATTACATCCGCGTATGGCAGATTTCAACTCCCGCCGGCACAACAAACCTGAAGCAAATTACGGTCACTTGCGCGGTGCGGAACGGGATCGGGAGCCCCGCCAACGGGGGCGGAGCGTTGTCGCAATCCACGGTCGCCACATTCAAGACGTGTATCTCTGTAAATGGAACATGTTGGTGAGCGCTTCGGATGAGGCGATTTCAACATGAAGGAACTTGAAAAATCGACCGGAAAATCCCAGCGCGAGAGGAGGACTTCCAACGTGCCTCCAATGCGCCTAACGAGGAGGGATTCAACCGGATTTTCGCTGGTCGAGCTTGTGGTCGTGCTTGCGATTCTACTTTCGGTCTCAGCTATCGTTTTGACTTTGATGGCCCAAATGATGAGAACTGAGGGCATGGTCTCGAACCGAACGGAAATGCACAGCGGAGTCCGTAGCGCGACGGAAGTCCTCCAGCAAGAGATCAGCCAGGCGGGAAGAGTCACGCTACCCGCAGCGGTCACGCTGAGTTCGGCCGTGACTAGCGCGGGCAGTAGTACGCCCTCCGTCAGCTCGAGCACAGGAATGTTCGTCAACGAGCAACTGGTGCTTGACACTGGACCGAACCAGGAGACGGTTACGCTGACGGCCGTAGGGACAGGGACGATCACGACGACTTTCGCCAACGCCCACGCGGTCGGCGCTCCCGTGACGGTGGTGGGAGCCTTCCCCAGCGGGATTGTTCCGCCCACGGCGGCTCCCGCAAGTTTCGCGAACGGTTCGGACGGCAGCGTCTTGAAGTTGTATGGCGACATCAACGGCGACGGAAACATGGTCTATGTAGAGTACACCTGCGACACCGTCGGCGGGAACCTCTACCGCAACTCGATGCCTTTTACTCAGGCAACGAAATCGACCCTCAGCAGTTCCCAGATCCTGCTGACCAATATCCTTCCCAATCCCAACGATTTGAACAACAATCCCGTGCCATGCTTTGAGTACCAGGTGAAGTCGGTGGGAGGGAATTACTATGTGGTCAACGTGGCTGTCACTTTGACATTCCAGACCCAGAACCCGGATCCCACAACGCGCCAATATCAGACCGAGAGCAAGGCGTTGTTATACGTGTCCCCACGCAATGTGTTCGAGGGCTGGGAAATGGCCGGAATGGGCCTGACGAACCGTATTCAGCCGATGCCGGCAAGCGTTGCGAGTTTGTTGCCCTGCGTGGAAACGTCCAAGCCGTGCTGACGCACGCGCTGAACTGGCCGGAAGGGAGCGGTGGAATTATGGAGAGAGCAAAAGAAGACGGGATGGCCCTGGTTCTGACGTTAATCATGGTGGCCCTGTTGTCGATCATGGCCGTTGCACTCACGTTTCTGGCCCAGACCGAAACTCTCGCCACCATGAATTACCGTTTCACCTCCCAAGCGCGGGATGGAGCCGAAGCCGGGATCAATACGGCCGCCAATTACCTGCTGTACGCCTACACACGGCCAGGTGGCGCGGATGACCCGCTGAGCAGCTACACGCTCACGACCACGCCGGTGATGTACAACAATAAACCCGTGGTGCTGTCGGGGAACAGCAGCGTCTCCTCAAATTACCCCGTGGCGGCCGACCAGGCCGCTTTCAATGCCAATGGAGTAGGCTATTGTACTAGCTGTAATCTCACCGCCGGCACCGCCACCGTCAACTACCAGACCTACGCCACTTTGGAGTCGATGCAGCAAGTGCAGTTGTACGGTGGCGGGTCCGCTACCATTCAAACCTGGCTGATTACTTCGGACGGCACTGTGACGAATGGAATTCGGAACGCCAACGTGGAGCTCTCCGCGACTTTGGAACAGCAAGGCGGCGGCCCGGTCCCGGCCTTTCAGTATGCCGCCTTCGCCAGTGGCAACGGCTGCGACGTGCTGGGACTCTCCGGGAACGCCACCGTCAACAGCTACAATTCGGCCACTTACAATCCTGCCAACGGGGCTGTCAGTGCGACCAACGGGGGGCTCCAGAGCTCCGGTGGCAACATCGCCACAAATGGTAACCTGACCTCCAGCGGCAATGCTACCATCTACGGCACCCTTTCCACACCGCGTGCCCTCGATCCCGGCGGGACAGTGAGCTGCAAGACGAACAACGTTGTAGCCTGGACAACCAGCGGCAACGCAACCGTGACGGGCGGCCTTATCGAGTTGCCGGCGCCCGTGGTTCCTCCCGTCCCAGCCGCGCCAAGTCCTGCGCCGCCCACTACTAACCAGAGCATCTCAGGAACATGTCCCACGGGAATGACCGGCTGCACAAACAACGGCAGTCATACTGTTACTCTGGCGCCCGGCCAATATGGCAACCTGAGTATCAGCGGCGGTACCACCCTCAACCTCAGTGTCGGCACGTACAACATTAACAGCATCAACGTCTCGGGCAATTCAATTGTCGTGGTTACATCCGGGCCCATCATCGTCAACGTTGCCGGGACCGGCCAAGCCAGCCCGATCAATATGAGTGGCGGAACCGTATTGAACGCGACGATGATTTCATCCAACTTCCAAATTCAATACGCAGGAACCGGCTCCGTCACTTTGTCGGGGGGAGCAGCCTCCGCCGGGATCGTGGATACCCCCAATGCCCCCTTGAACCTTAGCGGCAGCGCGACCTGGTACGGCGCCCTGATCGCCAAAACGATCACCGATTCAGGAGGCGCCACCATCTGCTACGACCGTGTGCTCGGCTCGGGTGGGAGCACGTATTATTCCACCGTCGGCAATTACATGTTGGAATCTTTCACTTGGAAAAGATTCTAAAGGCGAGGGGCAGGTTGTTGGTTGACCGAGGCGCAAGCCTGTCATTCTGAGCCTGCCCCTGTCTGGCAGGCAAACAACCCTCGCAGTTGAATTTCCGTCCCAAAGCACCATCCGGATTGAAAGCGAACAACCAACCCTGCCCCTGGGTGAGCGCTTGGTTTTGACCCAGTAGCAAAGACGGCGGGCTCACGATGATAGGCAATCTCGTTTTTTGCCCTTAGGCCCCAGCCACAGTCCTTGACACTTGGCGTCCGCCGCCTGAAACCTATTTACTCCGCTGCAATTTCCCCGCATCATATCCAGTCGTCAATTGGTCGGAGGTCGGCAGCTCGCTCGCTGTTGACTGTCAACTGTCGGCTGTTAACTCGTGGGAGGCTCATTGTCGAATACAGGGTCAAGCGCGCATCCTTCACGAGCCGGCGTCATGCTTGCCTTCGCCGCCGTTTACCTGATCTGGGGGTCTACCTTCCTGGCGATTCGCTACGCCGTGGAAACCATCCCTCCCTTCTTCATGGCGGGCGGCCGTTTCCTGACCGCCGGCACCTTGCTGTATCTGTGGACGCGCACGGGCGGCGCCGCCCGGCCTTCCCGCCGTGAGTGGGGCGGCGCGGTTCTTATCGGGTTCCTGCTCCTCGTCAGCGGCAACGGAGGATTGTGCTGGTCGGAACAGCGCGTGCCTTCGGGCCTCGCGGCTTTGCTGCTGGCGGCGATCCCCATCTGGATGGTTCTGCTCGATAGCCTGCGCAGGGACGGCACGAAGCTGGGGGTAAGGGTGGTGGGCGGCATGGTTATGGGGGCGGGAGGAATCGTCCTGCTGGTGGGGCCTGCCCACCTGTGGGGCAGCTCACGCGTGGACCTGGCCGGGGCGGGAGTGCTGATGCTCTCCTCTTTCTCGTGGGCGCTCGGCTCCGTGCTTTCACACAAGGTAAGCCTGCCGCATTCTCCCTTCCAGGCGGCAGCCATGGAGATGTTGGCAGGCGGCATCCTGCTGTTGGCACTGGGTTTCCTGAGTGGTGAGAGCAGGCATCTCCATTTCGGCGCCGTCGCTCCTCGGTCTCTCCTCGGCTTTGTCTACCTGATTGCGGCCGGCTCGCTGCTGGGTTTTACCGCTTATTTCTGGTTGTTGCGAACCGTCCCCATGGCGCGGGTTTCCACTTACGCTTTTGTGAACCCGGCCGTGGCGGTGTTTCTCGGCTGGGCCTTGGGAAGCGAGGCCGTGACCGGCCGTGAGTTGCTGGCCAGCGCGACCATCGTCGCCGGGGTGGCGCTGATCATTACGCACAAGCCCAGTCCCGCCACCCTCTCCCCGGGCACAGAAGACCTCCTCGTCGCGGAAGACCCAAAATAATGCTTGACAAGTCCATGCGTGTATGATAGCCTATAAATGTGGTCATGTTGTGGACACATTGTCGTAGGCAAGCCCCAGGGCGCGCCGAGGCACAAGGGAACGCGGAAGGGTCCCGGCGGGTGAGAAGTGCAAGGAAATACAAAAAATGAAAAATAGTGGGAACGAAGCTAAGAAGTGGCTGAAAACAAAGCACATCACTTTTTTGAATGGCACAAATTATGCGCATTTTGCGTGCAATTTAGCACCAATTACGCGCTGAAAGGAGCCAAAACAGCACAATTTGCGGAAACGAAGTCAAGGGTTCCGCACAGCCGGGCGGGTTCGGGAAAGTGACAAGAAGTCGGCTACGGAGGGCCGCCCCAACGTGGCGACTCTCCTGATCCCGCACCCGCAGCAAGAATCGGGTTGCCTGGCGCTTCTCCGTCTACGATGATGGGGCCAGGAGGGAAAATGCAAACTAACGCAGACGATTATCGCCGTATCGAGAAAGCCATCGAGTTTCTAGCGGAGAACTATCAACAACAGCCGAGGTTGGACGAAGTGGCACGCAGTGTCAATCTCAGCGAGTTTCACTTCCAGCGGCTCTTTCGCCGTTGGGCGGGCATCAGCCCCAAGCGCCTGGTGCAGTTTTTGACCTTGGAGCATGCCAAGCAAGCCTTGGAGGAGTCTCGCAGCGTGCTGGACGCCGCCTACGACGCCGGGCTATCCGGCCCAGCCGGCTGCACGACCTGTTTGTAAACACCGAAGCGATGACCCCGGGCGAGTTCAAAGCTAAAGGCGCAGGCCTCGAAATCAGTTACGGATATCACCCCAGCCCGTTCGGCGAATGCCTTCTCGCCGTCACGGAGCGCGGAATTTGCGGATTGGGCTTTGTGCGGGAAGGGGACCGGAAGCAAGCGCTCGAAGATTTCAAGCAAAGATGGCCGGCGGCGAACTTCCAGGAGAATCCGGAAAAGACCCGCAGTTATATGGACGGGATCTTCAATGCCAAAGAAAGGAATGGCGCGCATCCCCTAAAACTGCTGCTGATGGGCACCAACTTCCAGATCAAGGTTTGGGAGGCCCTGCTGAGAATCCCTTCGGGCTCGGTAGTGTCTTACGAAGATCTGGCGCGCCGGTTGGGGAAGCCCTCAGCCGCGCGCGCGGTGGGCGGCGCCGTGGGGCAAAACCCCATCTCCTTTCTAATCCCTTGCCACCGGGCCATCCGCAAGATGGGGATTACAGGCGATTATCATTGGGGAGCGGCGCGCAAGAAGGCCATCCTGGCCTGGGAAGCCGCTCGCCAAAGCAGGGAAGCGGAGTAAAACATGTCGGCCCCACCCTTGATGCTTGATGCGGGCACACGCGCCGAACTTTGGCGCAAGCTGACGGACGCGATTGAAACCTACGCTGCGAAGCTGGAGGGCAGCCGGGTCACGCCGCCTCTCGATCCCGCGAAGCTGCGCGCCTCGCTCTCCCGCTTCGATTTCTCCGCCCCGGTGGGCGCTTTCGACGCCTTCGATTTTCTGGTCGAAGGTCTTTGGAAGTATCAAACCCACACGCCGCATCCCCGCTATTACGGGCTTTTCAACCCCGCGCCAACGACCATGGGCATCGCCGGGGACGCGCTGGTGGCCGCCTTTAATCCTCAGCTTGCCGCGTGGAGCCACAGCCCGCTGGCCATCGAAATCGAACAGCACCTGGTGCGCGCCTTCGGGGCGCGGTTCGGCTACGACCCCGCGCGCACCGATGGCACTTTTGCTTCCGGCGGCATGGAGGCCAACCACACGGCGGTGCTTACCGCGTTGGTTCAGAAGTTTCCGGAATTCGCGAGGCGCGGCCTCCGGGCGCTGGCCGCTCAACCCGTTCTCTACGTTTCCACGGAGGCGCATCATTCCTTGCTGAAGGCGGCTCGATTGTGCGGGCTGGGGACGGACGCCCTGCATGAGATCCCGGCCGACGGCGAGCTTCGCATGGATGCGGAAGCGCTTGCCTCGCGAATCGCCCGCGACCGGGCGCAAGGCTTGGCGCCCTTCCTGGTGGTGGCCACGACGGGCACCACCAGCGCGGGGGCCATCGACCCTCTGCCCGCCATCGCCGAAGTGGCCGGGCGGGAAGATCTCTGGCTGCATGTAGACGCCGCGTGGGGCGGGGCGGCGGCGCTGGTCGCGGAGCTGCGCCCTCTGCTCGAGGGCATCGAGCGCGCCGACTCGATTACCTTCGACGCGCACAAGTGGCTCTCGGTACCGATGGGGGCAGGGCTTTATATAACACGTCATGTAGATATACTTAAGACTACATTCAGTATTGCCCAAACCTATATGCCGCGTGAGGCGGCAGGATTGGATGTGGTCGATCCCTACACGCATTCGATGCAGTGGTCGCGCCGGGCCATTGGCCTGAAGGTGTTTCTCTCGCTGGCGGTGGCCGGGTGGGAAGGCTACGCCACGGCCATCCGCCACATGGTGGCCATGGGAGCGCTGCTGCGGGAGCGGCTTGGGGCCTCAGGCTGGCAGGTGGTTAACAAAACGCCCTTGCCGGTCTGCTGCTTCGTTGACGCGCGGCACGCCGCCGGCCGCTCCGAGGACTACCTGCACAAAATCGCCATGCAAGTCGTCGGCTCCGGAAAAGCCTGGATTTCCACCACACGCCTGGCGGGCTCGATGCCGGTGCTTCGCGCCTGCATCACCAACTACCGGACTGAAGCCAACGATATAGCGGCCTTGATTGCCGCTCTCGATGAGGCTCGAACTCAGCTTCGTTAAACCGCCCCATGCCAAAACACTGTCATTCTGAGCGAAGCGAAGAATCCCCACAGTTGTCGTGCATGCCGAACCGAAAACCAACCGCAGGGATTCTTCGCTTCGCTCGGAATGACGCTGTGCGCTTACCGAAAACTTCTTGCTCCCTCGCGGGGAATCTGCGAATATTTGCAGTTCAGCACAACGTCAAAGTGTTGGCCTGAGGGCCAGCGCTGCGGCAGGGCAGCAAACCAACTAACCCGGAGGCAAGTATGTCACTTGATCCAAAGCACTGTAGTCGTACCATCACCGACGGTCGAGACCGCGCGGGCGCTCGGTCCATGCTCAAGGCTATCGGATTTACGGACGCCGACCTGGCCAAGCCGATCGTGGGAATTGCGAACACCTGGATTGAGACGATGCCTTGCAATTTCCACCTGCGAGAGCTGGCGGCAAAGGTGAAAGAGGGCGTGCGCGCGGCGGGCGGGACGCCCATGGAGTTCAACACCATCGCCATTTCGGATGGCGTGACCATGGGCACGGAAGGCATGAAGGCCTCGCTGGTGAGCCGCGAGGTCATCGCCGACTCGATCGAACTGCTGGGGCGCGGCCACATGTTTGACGCCATGGTGGCTCTGGTGGGATGCGACAAGACGATTCCGGGAGGCGCCATGGCGTTGATCCGCCTCAACGTGCCGAGCGTTCTGCTTTACGGCGGAGCGATTGCCCCGGGACGGTTTCAGGGCCATGACGTAACCATTGGGGACGTCTACGAAGCCGTGGGCGCGCACGCCGCAGGGAAAATGACCGACGCGGAACTCAAGGATCTCGAGGACCATGCCTGTCCGGGGGCCGGCGCTTGCGGAGGCCAATTCACGGCCAACACCATGTCCACGGTGATGGAGTTCATCGGGCTCTCGCCCATGGGGGCGAATAGCGTGCCCGCTCTTGACCCGCGGAAGAATGAAGTTGCCTACCGCGCCGGCCAGTTGGTAATGGATCAGCTTCGTCGCGGCGTGCGCCCGCTCGATGTCCTGACGCGGAAGGCGTTCGAGAACGCCATTGCCAGTGTGGCGGCGACCGGTGGTTCAACAAACGCCGTGCTGCACCTGTTGGCCATGGCTCGCGAGGCTCAAGTCCCGCTCACCATCGAAGACTTTGACGCCATCAGTTCGCGCACCCCGATCATTGCCGATCTGAAACCGGCTGGACGCTACGTCGCCGTGGACGTGCATCGTGCCGGCGGAATCCCCTTGATTGCCAAAAAGCTCTTGGATGCCGGACTTATCGATGGGTCGCAGATGACCCCCAGCGGGCGAAGCATCGCGGAAGAAGCCCGGTCTGTCACTGAGACGCCGGGACAGGACGTGGTCAGGTCTGTCTCCGATCCGATAAAGAAAACCGGCGGGCTCGTCATCCTGAAAGGGAACCTTGCGCCGGAAGGCTGCGTGATTAAGGTGGCGGGCTACGAGAAGACCTACCATCGCGGACCGGCTCGCGTTTTCGACTGCGAAGAA
Source organism: uncultured Acidobacteriota bacterium (assembly GCA_963722675.1). GTDB lineage: Bacteria > Acidobacteriota > Terriglobia > UBA7540 > UBA7540 > CAVROP01. Next base: position 25,758 of record CAVROP010000081.1, on the reverse strand, counting down.
GACGCCATGCGCGCGGTGATCGGAAAGAGCATCCACGCGGGCGACGTCGTGGTGATCCGCTATGAAGGCCCGCGCGGCGGCCCGGGTATGCGCGAGATGCTGGGTGTGACGGGGGCGATTGTGGGTGAGGGGCTGGGCGAGTCTGTAGGTCTGCTTACCGACGGACGTTTCAGCGGCGCCACTCATGGACTGATGGCAGGACACGTTGCTCCGGAGGCGGCGCGCGGCGGTCCCATCGCCACCGTCGCCAATGGCGACATCGTAGTGTTCGATATCGCAAAGCGCCGCTTGGATGTCGAGCTTTCCGATGCGGAACTCCTAAAGAGACTGGCAAGCTGGCATGAGCCGGAGCCGCGATACAAATCCGGCGTATTTGCCAAATACGCCGCACTGGTTTCCTCTGCGTCCGAGGGAGCCATTACGCGGGCACGCTGATTGTTGATTGCCGATTGTCGAATGCCGATTGTGGCTCTGTCATTCTGAGCGCAGCGAAGAATCCCTGCAGTTCTTCGTACGCCACCGGGCGCACAAAACAACTGCTGAGATTCTTCGCTCCGTTCAGAATGACAGCCAACGAAGGCGCAACCCAGCTTCAATCGGCAATCGTCAATCGCCGTTCGGCACTAACGGCAGGGGCACGCCTTTCTGGGATGTCCAAGCCTTCAGGTAATCCGCGAACACATATTCGATTCCGACGGTTTGAAGCGTCGTGGGCAGGATCTCGTTCAACATCCGATACTCTTTCCCCGCGCGCTCGCAATTCTCGTTGACGAACTCCTGAAGCAGTTTTACCGCGCCCGCTTCATTGCCGGCTGTAATCTGCCTCAGAGCCTCGGCTTCCACGGCCGCCTGGCGGTTCATCTCCCACCGTTCGGTCTGGTCGAACACGCCCCGGACGGTCGGCGCCAAGGCTCTGTAATTCAGGTCGCAAAGCAGCTTGACGCGATTGGCCCACCACCACGGCGCATCGCCTGCATACGTGCTGCTGCCTGCCGCGTAGGAATTCGGAAGCCTCGGGCCGTGCATGTAGAAGGGCTTGAACACGTTGCAGCAGGGATTGGAGAAGCTCGCCCAGTAAACCTGGCGCAGGAGCGGCGGCATATCGGCCCGCAGGTGCGCCACGAGCGACGCCGCCGTATGGTAGGGCGAGTGTGCGTTATCGTGCATGCAGGGTGTGGGCCAGAAGGTCTCCGAGGCTCCCAGCGCGGCTCCGCGACGGTCCCCTCCAGATGGCTGCGGCTGATTTGCATCATGCTGGCGGGGGTGACGTGCGCAAAGTCCCTGCGCAGGCAAGCCAGGGTCATATTGCGGCGGATCTGCATATTGCCGGCGTTGCTCGAGTCCTTCCGCCAGTAGTCGCCGTAGTCGCGGGCGAAGTTGAAGTCCGTCGCGGACTTCGTCCAGCCCATTTCTATCGCGTGCTGCACCAACTTCGGGTGCGCTTCATCCCAGTCCCTCTCGATGGAGTAAACATTGGAAATGGAATAGACCCCGTGCTTGATTGACTTGGCCGCCCAGTATCTGCCCGCGGTCTCGAGCACCCAGGCCTGTTCCGGGTCTGCGATGATGAAGCTGTTATGATAATTGGCTTTCCCCCACTCTCCGGGGCGTTCGCAGTCGCCGCTCTGGCCGTACTTCTCGAGCAGGTCAATCATCACGTGCATGGCTTTGTAGGCCGTCTTGCCCCGCTCCAAGCCCAGCCGGACAAGATCCATGCCCAATAGCCCGTCGCCCCACTGCATCGGCTCTTTGGACCAGACGGCTTCGTTCCCGATCGCCACGCCGTACTCGTTCATGCCGTGCTCGTAGCCAAACGCCCACCAAATCTTCGATCCGATGTGTTCGTAAGTTTCGGCGACTTGCGGAATTTCGATGTAGGTACACTTTACCCTTTCGCTCGGGTCGTGCTGCTGGCGGGGAACCTGCACCAGGGGTTGGGCCTCCATGGGCGGGCGGTCGCTATTCTTGCAGAGAATCACCGAGTGGTCTCCGGTGGCGTCCCGCACTGCCACCCAGGTATCGCAGGGGCGGGCGCTGGTTACGAAGCCGGTCAGGCAACTGAACGCCACGACTCCCAGAATAACTGTAAAGCGGTTTGAGTTCATACCCTATCTCCTGAAACGGTCCAGCACGACCTCTGCGGGCACGGCTTGACGTCCTCCGTTTTACTCTGCGAGGGCGAGAACAGACTAGTAGGGCGCAAACGGTGTGTCAAGGTAGAATGCTGGATGGAGCACGAATCTCTGTTTTGCTCGAGTGGCAGGTCGCCGGGAATGCGAAGAATTCAACAAACTGATCTTCTGGCCATCACCCTTCTATGCGTTGCGGCTAGCTGTGGAACGGCGATGCCGGCCCAGGGACCTGCAAAGCCGGAGCGAATGGAAAACCAGCAGATGGCCGTTCGGGGGATGAACAAACTCATGGACGGCGACTTCGAGGCTGCCGCGGAAGCTTTCCGCCAAATCCAGAAGTCCGACCCCGACTCGCCTCTGGGCTACCTTTTGGAAGCCGACGAGAACTGGTGGAAGATCTACCTGACCGAGGGCGATCTGGTTGACCCGGACGTTTTCGAAGCCCGCACGGAAGCCGTCACTCCTTACGACAGTGACTTTGCGCGGGCAGTTAACCTTGCCATCACCAAAGCCGATGCGCGAATCAAGGCGCATCAGGATGAGGCGTTCAACTACTTCTGTGAAGGCCTGGCCTACGGGTTGCGCTCCCAGTTAGAAGCCCTGCGCGACCATGCCCTGGCCACCGCGCGGGCGGGCAAGCGGCTGCGCAATCTCTCACTTACCGCGCTGAAACTCGATCCTAACCTCAACGACGCCTGGTTTGGAGTCGGACTTTACAACTACTTCGTGGACACTCTTCCGACCTATGTGAAGATGCTCCGCTTCTTGATTCTGCTGCCGGGCGGCGACCGGGTCGAGGGTCTCCGCCAGATGCGCTTGGCTATGGATAAGGGGCAACTCGTGCCCGCGGAGGCGAAATTTCACCTCGCCAAGAACTACTGCCGCGCCTTCGATCGGCAGTACGCCGCGTCTCTCGAGCTATTCCGTCAGATGCAGCGGCAATATCCTCACAATCCGCTCTGGGATTTGCTTGTCGGAAGCACTGAGTTGCGCATGGGTGATGTGAAGGACGGCGAGGCGCTCTACCGGCAGGTCATCAACGAAACCGCCCATCCCCATTCTGAATTATGGAAGCCACTCCACCAGCAGGCTGAGAAGGCTTTGGCACGCAGGTCAGGTGGGTAGGAGGCAGCCTACTTAAGCGCGCCGTCACTGGCGCGGAAGCGGGAATCCACCTGTGGTAAGTAGGGGCGGTTCGCGAACCGCCCCTACCAGAGGGGAATGGCAGGAGCTGATAGGTTGCCTTACTGGCTCAACTGCTGGGTCTGCTCGTGGGCGTGGTAGGAGCTGCGGACCAGGGGGCCGGACTCGACGTGGCGGATGCCCAGGCGGCGGCCTTCCTGCTTGAGAGCGGAGAACTCTTGCGGAGAATAGAAGCGCGCCACCGGCAACTGTTCGCCGGAGGGTCGCAAATACTGGCCAATCGTGACGATGTCTACTCCTACGCCGCTCAAATCCTCCAGCACCGCAAGCATTTCTTCAAACGTCTCACCCAGTCCCACCATGAGGCCTGACTTGGTGGGGATGGACGGAGCGATTTCGCGCGAGCGGCGGAGGAGCCGCAAGGAGCGCTCGTACCGCGATCCGCGCCGTGCCACCGGATAAAGGCGCGGGACAGTTTCGAGGTTGTGGTTCAGGACGTCGGGCTGGGCGCGCAAGACAATCTCCAGCGCTTCGTCAGACCCTCGGAAGTCAGGAATCAAAACTTCCACTTGGCAGTCGACCAACCGCTGGCGCAGGGCTTCAATCGTGCCGGCAAAGATCGTGGCTCCCCCATCTTTCAAATCGTCCCGGTCGACGGAAGTCACCACGACATACTTCAATCCCATCTGCAAGGCGGCTTGGGCCACTCGTTCAGGTTCTTCCCAGTCCAACTCGCCCTGCGGCAGGCCCTTGGGCACGGCGCAAAAGCCGCAGCGCCGAGTGCACAGATCGCCCAGAATCATGAAGGTGGCGGTGCGATGTGCCCAACACTCCCCGACGTTCGGGCAGCGGGCGCTTTCGCACACCGTGTGCAATCCCAGCCCGCGCATCAATTGCTTCAGCTCAAAGTAGTTCTCCCCTGTCGGAACGCGCACCTTCAACCATTCCGGCTTGCGCGCCGGGGCGCGAGCTGGGGCAATGTGAACTAACTGCTTTTGTTCCGGGCTATTTCCCACTCGCATTACCTGCCTGAACGTGGGCGGCCGACGCCACTCTTGCCGAGGACGAGTTCAGCGACGCGGGAGCCTTGGCGTTGGTGTGATTCCCAGTCGCCAGCAAGTTCCCGCCGCCACCGAAGCGGAGCCACCTGCCATCCCCTGCATACGCAACGCGCGTCAATGGTCGAGCGCTCGATCGAGGAGAAGCGGCCTTCGCATTCGCCGTCACCACCTCGGCATTCCCGCCGAACCGGTGCCATTTGCCGTCTGCGACGAAAGCGTTGTGCGCCGGAGGAGGATCGTCGTTGGGAGCGTACGCAGACGAGGCGGGCGGATCGCCAGGATCACCTACGTACGGGCTATAGGCATACGGGTCGTAGCCGGACGCGCCGTAGCCATTGGGATCGCAGGGATAAGGCGAGTAAGGATCGTCACAACCGTAATCTGGATAATAGGGATAATCGTCGTAGCCAAAGTACGATCCGGGCCAATAGGACCAGGGATAGAATCCAAATCCGAAGTAGGGCCAACCGAATCCACCCCAACCCCAGCCTCGGCCCCATCCTCTACCGTAGCCTCTTCCCCAGCCCCTGCCATTCCGTCCGTTCCCTCTGCCGTAGCCGCCGAAGCCTCCCCGAAAACCGCCATACCCTCTGCTGAAGCCCCGGCCGCCATAGCCGTGAAAGCCACCAGCACCACGGAAGCTCCCGCCGTGAAAGCCGCCCCCACCGTGAAAGCCGCCCCCACCGTGGAACCCGCCGCCACCATGGAAGCCCCCGCCCCCACCGTGAAAGCCGCCTCCGCCCCCGCCGTGGCCGCCAAAGCCACGTCCTTGAGCGCAGGGGCACGCGGCCAAAGCCAAAGACAGCAACAAGACTATATTGAGTTTGCCCATAAGCACCCCCGTCTAAAGCCTAGCACGCGTGAGGCGAATGTGCAAACGCGCCACAGCAGTTGGCAGGAACTTCGCACAGCGAGACCTGCCGGTACTAGCGGGTGGGGTTTTGTCTAAGAAGAGCTGGCGAACGGGGTTTGAACGGCATAGAGATCGGTTTGGGAACGCCTCATCGGATGGGAATAAAGACGGGGTGCACGACATCCAGTTTAGAGAGACGAGGGGGCCCCTGCCGCTCGTCAGGCGCTGAGCGGGGAGGGGCCGGGGCCAGTTGGTAGCCGTCCAGGTTAGGTGGGGGCTCGGATCGACGGGGGTGCCTTCAAGATGCCGGAGCGTAGCTGGGCGGCCACGGCGATCGCCGTGAGGCGGTCAAGGCGGGCGAGCTTGGAATGGCGCAGAACGAAAGCCGCGCACAAGGCGAAGGCGAGGAGGAGAACTAAGCTGACTGCCGCCAGACCTTGGTTGGGGACCAACTCTCGGTTTCCGGAAGGGCTGCAGCGTTTGGGGCGGTGGCGGCAAGCATGCAGGAAGCCATGCTTGAAGGCCCAGTGTTGGGTGAGATCCATCCAGCCGTTGTGCTCATTTTTCCAGCGGTCGTGCCCCAGGCGGCGGACCAGGGCAGCGGAAAAAGTGGGCTCGGATAAGGTGGTGATCCAAAGCCATTCGTGGGAAGCCGTTTCCGCTTGCCGCGGACTGCCGCGCTAATGAGTTGGGGTCACCTCCTCCAGGGAACGGACGACCCGCATCGGTTGGGGATAATCTTGGCTGAAGGGGAGTCCCGACGCTTCCCAGAGGCGGACCGCATAGGTCTTGCCCCGCGGGGATTCACTGAAAGTCTGATCGGGTCGGCGCGCTTGAAACAACCCCAACGCATCTTGATAGAGATCGCGCTTCTCTTGTTTGAGCGTGCTCACCACGTCCCAGCGCATCTGCTGCGCCAGCTTCAACAGGGGGGCTTGGGCGTAGAGGGAATCGAGCAACAGGATGTCAAAGAAGCGGGTGCCGTACAACCCCGGCAGGCGGGCGAGGAGACGCAAGGCCGCCGTGTCTTCCCCCTCTCCCGGGCGCAGCCATTCCACCGCCAGGAAAGGCTTAACGGGGCTGCTGACGATTTGACAGCCCACGGCACGATGATAGTACTGAATGCGCTCGAGGCTCTGGCCGGTGGTCTCATCCTTCAGCGTCACTCGGCGTTGGAGGCAACTTTCACAGCAGCGGCTGAAACTGCACAAGACTTCGACACCGTCCAGGGCGGCGACCAGATGCCCCTGGACGCGTCCCGCGTCCAGGGCTTTACTGCGCTTCAGGCGACGATTCACATCCACCAGCATCGGCTCCAGGGGTTCCAGGTGGAAGCTGCACAAACTGTAGCGCAAGGCGTCATCCCGGAAGGGGCGCTCGGCGCCAATCCAGTTCTGCAGGTAAGAGTGGGACAGTTCGGTATCTCATTGCTGGAAACTGGGGAGGCGGAAGACAAAAGCGTGGAAAAGGGCGAGGAAGACGCTGCGGGGGGAGATGTCCGGGTCGGTGCGCGCGTCCGACATCTGCGCGGCGTGCGGGCGCAGACGGAAACCCTTGTTCAGGTAGGTGGAGAACGAGGGTAGGGAGCACCTTCTATCTTTCATGCTAAAGAGTGCAAGATAGAAAACGCAGCTCCTTTCTTCCCCCTGCCGAAGGGGGTTATCCGTGTCGCACTTTTTCCCGGGTTGGCTTGTGACCTTGGGCGCGCCGCAACAGTTCGCGGTTGATATCGGAGATCTTCTCCAGGCGCTCCTTCACTCGATGATAGTTCTCAATCCCGCGGCGGACCTGCTCGAGTTGGTCCGAGGGAATGGTCGTGCCCGTAAGGGCTTATTAGTGCTGTCCCATGACGGTTTGGCATGCGAGGTCTTTGATTCGGAAACGGTCGGCCGATTGCCGATAGCCGGTAGGGGTGGCCGGAGCCAAAAGCAGGCGCCGCCGATGTTCGGCCTGACTCCGGCTGGACCTAATGTTGAAACATGAATGCCACCAGCAGGGCTCCCGTCAAAGTTCCAGCCTGATTCCGGCTGGACCTAATGTTGAAACCGCTCCGCAACTCGCAACACCATCATATGGTTGGTGCATCTTTTCACAACAGGTTTTAGGCAAACCACACGACGGCGGCAGCCCCGCCCCGGTTTGCGTAATCGCTCTCTGCTGCGTTACGGTCCTAACCCATAGCTTGTCCCTTCTCTCAACAGCCCATTGCTTCTCCCCAGCGCGTCAGTTGTGTTCCCCTGCCTGCTTGCGGCGGGACTGTGATTTATCGAACCTGCATACCCGATGCAAACGCACCCGCTTGCCTCCTCGCGCCGCCCCCATTCTTACGCGGCTGTCGCTTGCGCGGTGGCGCCCGCTCGGCCTGCGTAGATGTTCCTGGCCGCATTCCAGTCCTGGTCCATCTCATGGCCCCGCTCGCAGCGCCCCATGAGCCCTGCCCCCGCCTCGAAACGCGTGCCGCAAGCCGAGCATGTGTCCGTCGTGTGCGCGGCCTCGACTTCGACTAGGTTTCCGCATGCCTTCCTGACCGCATGCTTGACCATCGCCAGCAGCGAGCCGCAGGCTGCCAGCTTGCGCCGCTCGGCCGAGGCCTTGAGCGCGGGGTCATCCTTGGTCTTTTCCACGGCCCACATTTCCTTCTGGTCCATCTTCTTGATGCGCACGGTGCGGTAACGGGCTGCCACGTCTTTTGCCCATTTCCCGTAGCGCCATTCGTAATGCCTGCGCATGTGGTTCTCAAGCATGCGCTCCGTCCGCAGGTAGCGGTCGCTGTCCTTCTTCCACGCCTCAAGCAACGCCACTGCTTCCGCCGAGGTGGCCGTATCGCGCATGAGGCGTATCAGCCCGCCATTGCGCATCTGCGCCCAGCCCGCAGGCATGGGGCCAAGCATGGGCGCGACGGCGGACTTGGTGCGCTCCAGGAGGCCATCACGGCACCGCTGGATGTTCGCCACGCGGTCCAGCGAAACCTCCCCCAGCTTGCGGTCATGGAGCCGCAGGGGCATGACAAGCTCCTCGGGCGTCGGGCTGCCGGAGTTCAGCACTGCAACCCGCATGTGTTCCTCGTCCACTTTGCGCCATCCCACGTCGATGCCGCATTGCGCTCCCTCGGGAGCCAGCGCCTCTTTCTCAAACGGGACCTCGAGGGCGATGACGAGATGGATTTCCCACGGCAGGGCGAACGAGGTTCTCTTGCCCACGAGGACCACCCTTTTGACGTAGACATCGCCCTCCGGCAAGGGCCGGTGCACCATGACATTGAGGCGGACCGGCACGCGGTCCACGCGAAACCAGGCGGGGCATGCCCGCTGGCGGCGAAGCTCACGAGGATTCTTTGCACCTACTTGCGGCTGGTAGGCCTCTGGGGGAGGAAGCAAAATGCGAAACCGCTCGTTGCGCTTCCCGCCCAGCCTATGCACGGGCAGCCCGGCGCTCGTGTACCTGTGGTGGAGTGCGAACTTCTCCAGGCGGCGATGGGGCTTGGGCGGGCCGCCACCCTTCCGCATGCGTTTGAAGGTGGCAGAGAGGCGGTCGAGAATCGTCTGGCCGAGCTCGTCGGGCAGGCTGGCCTGATTCACGCGCTCCTCAGCCCACACCTGGTTGCCCGCGTAGAAGTCCTTGGTCGGCTTGGAGCAGTTTCCCTTCCGCCATTTCTCCAATGCGTCCCCGTCCAGCCCAGGGGGCGGAGCCGGGGCGGGATGCGCCTTGTGCCATTCGTCGTGGGCTTGCTGATTGTGGAGTGCGATGTCCGTCCAACAATCCTGCATGCGCCTAGCCAGCGCATAGACAGAATCCGGCAGCCTGGTTCCGTCGCCCTCGTCGAACCACGCCCGGTACTTGCGCACCATGATGTCGTGGGTCTTCTCGCGCTTGCGCTTTCTTTGCATGGTTGCTTTGTCCCCCTGCGGAACATAGTCGGCAGAAAGCAACACGCCTCGTCATCATTGGCTGATCTTTTTCTGGCTTTGCCCTGCCAGGAGTTCCGAAGTTAGAAATCGGATTCGCGCGGGCGCACAGATAAGAGGCAATGTATGCCCCACCCGCGAATGGCCTCCTAGTGCCTGCGAAGCACGTTGGCTCGCAGCAGCGCCGACTGCTGCGGAGTAAACCGCTGACTCCCCATTAGGGCCAGGCGCAGGTAATTCTTGTCCCACTGGCCGCACATGATGCCGGTGGGCGAATGGGAGGCGGGTCCCAGCAGCAGGTGGCCTAATTCGTGCGTGATGGCATCTCCAATAATCACGGGAATTTCCGAGTGGTCCCCGTACACACCCTCAGCGATGTCGGTGATGCGCCCGTAGAAGACGCTAGCCCACGTGCTCCCCACGGCATAGCCGAAGACGGTGTCGTGGAAAGGAGCCTTGGCCGGAATGGAGCCGGGTAGAATCCGTACGGCCACGGTCGCCCCATCCCACGGCCCGCCACAACCCTGGTTGGTTCCTGACTGGAATTGACCAGGACTTTCGAAGCAATCCAGCCAGACCGAGTCGACGCCCGCAGCGGCGAGGATTCGCCGAGCTTCGGCTTCGGCACGCGCCAGCGCTCCACCGGAGACGTGCGCGTAGTTGTACACTCTCACCGTGATCTTTGCATCAGGGTGCGGTCCGGCAAAAACGGGAGTGAACGGGAACATTACCAGGGCTAGACAAAAGCTGAGACCCATCCCGGTACGGCGGCCTGTTTTTCCCTGCCTTCCGCTTGTTCGCTTCATGTCGTCCTCCTCCACCTCGCGGCTGGCGGGGACGACTTTCGGCCGCGGCTCGCGCTAACTCAATGCAAGCCGTGTCATTCCCATCGCAATATCAGGTCACTGGCCAACCCCCTGAGCGCACAGGTCTTACAAATGTTTCCCGGTTGACGGAGCGAGACAGGAGTGGTAATGTGCGGGGCGGCAGGGGTACAGGCCCCGAGCAGGTGAATCCCGTGCGACAACCAGGAAAGGTCCGTTTTGCCAGCTTCGAACTTGACCTGGCAGCCGGCCAGTTGAGCAGCGGAGGGATTCGTCTGCGGCTGGGGGAGAATCCCCTCCAGATCCTCGCCCTGTTGGTCGAGCGTCCTGGCGAAGTCGTGACGCGGGAGCAGATCCAGCAGCGCCTGTGGCCAAACGGGACGGTGGTGGAGTACGAGCACAGCATCAACGCCGCGGTGAACAAACTGCGGGAAGTGCTGGCGGATACGGCGCAAGAACCAAGGTACGTGGAAACGCTGCCGCGACGCGGCTACCGGCTAATCGTTCCGCTGCAAGCTTGCGAAAAGAGCGAGCCCGTGAAGCCAGACCGGAATCTGGCGGCGAGTCGTGCAGCGCGGGAAGGGATACCGGAAACCTTCGATGTTGAGGATCTGTCGGGCAGGACAATCTCTCACTTTCGGGTGATGCAGCGGCTGCCTGGCGGCGGCATGGGTATCGTCTATAAGGCCGAGGACGTTCGGCTGGGTCGCCCCGTGGCGTTGAAGTTCTTGCCCGAAGAGTTGGCCGAGAACCCGCGGGCGCGGGAGCGCTTTGAACGCGGATCTCGCGCCGCCTCGACTCTGAACCACCCCAACATTTGCACCATTTACGAAGTCGAGGAATATGACGGGAAGCTCTTCCTGGTGATGGAACTGCTGGAGGGGCGAACGTTGCACGACCGAATCGCGGCCCTCACTACCGTCCCTTCTACCACTGGAGGAAGAGCGAGGGAACGGCGAGGTGAGGATGGGCGCCCGGCATCACTGCCTCTCGATGAATTGCTGACGCTCGCGATTCAAATTGCGGATGGGCTGGAAGCCGCCCACCAGAAGGGCCTCAGCCACCGTGATATCAAACCTGCGAACATTTTCATCACGACGGGCGGGCAGGCGAAAATTTTGGATTTTGGGTTGGCGAAATTGACACGTGGAGGGGCGAGCGTCGCTCGCCCAGCGGCCGAGGCCGAAATCCGTTCGGCCCTGCCCGAGGCAGGATCTGTCAGCAGTTCCGGGGTGGTCCTGGGCACTGCCGCCTACATGTCACCCGAGCAAGCGCGCGGGGAACGCGTGGATTCGCGCACGGACCTTTTCAGCTTGGGGGCAGTGCTCTACGAAATGGCCACGGGCCGTCAGGCATTCGCCGGCAGCGTGTCGCCGCTCGTCTTTGACGCGATCCTGCACAAGGCCCCCACATCCCCGGTTCGTCTCAATCCCGACTGCCCAGCGGAACTGGAGCGCATCATCAACAAGGCGCTGGAGAAAGATCGTGAGATGCGCTACCAGAGTGCCTCCGAAATGTGCACCGATCTGAAACGCCTGAAGCGCGACGCGGAGACGGCGAGCGCTGTGGCGGCAGAGCCGCCCTCCCGGCGGCTGGAGACGAGAGCGGGTGAGACGCCGGCGCTACAGAGGCGTTGGGCGGCGATGGCGCTGGCGGGCGTCGCACTCATGGCGGTGATCGCCGCTGCAGCCTGGCTTCACATCTTCCGCCCGGCCCGGAAAGCCGCCGGGCCGCCCATGCGCATCGTTGCTCTCACCAGCTTCCCCGGCCAACAGGGAAGGGCTCGCTTTTCCCCCGACGGCAATCAGATCGCATTTGTGTGGAACGGAGAGAAGGAGGACAACTTTGATATCTACGTCAAACTAATCGGCACGGAGAAGCCGCTGCGGCTCACCACCGACCCGGGGGTGGACATGGCGCCGGCCTGGTCGCCGGACGGCCGCTACATTGCCTTTTGCCGCCGCACCGAACGTGAGGACGCAATCTACGTTGTTCCTGCCCTGGGCGGGCCGGAGCGCAAGCTGTACGCAGCCAGCGCGGAGGCCATGGCGCAGTACATGTCTTCCGACTGGTCCCCGGACGGAAAATACCTGGCCTACGCTGAATGCCGATCCGACCGGAAGGCCCTGAACATCTTCTTACTCGCCGTCGATAACCCTCAGGACAAGAGGCCCTTGACCACTTCACCCCTCGTAGAGGCGGATTATAATCCTCGTTTCTCCCCCGACGGGCAAACGGTGGCCTTCGTCCGCTGCAGTGGCGCAGGAGGCGCTGCCTGTGACATCTTCCTGGTGCGCACTTCGGGCGGAAAACCGAAACGCCTTACCTTCGATAGCAACCTCATTTATGGCCTGGACTGGACTCCGGACGGGGCCTACATCGTTTTTGGCTCAGATCGCCTGGGCGGTGCTCGTCTGTGGAAAGTTCGAGCCTCCGGCGGCGAACCGGAGCCGTTGTCTGTGGGTCAAGAGGGCGCTTAACTCCCCCACACTCTCCCGCGCGGGGCGTCGTCTGGCGTACACCCGGGCGGATACCAACGCAAACATCTGGCGGTATGAGGTTTCCACGGGCCGGAGCGCGCCAGCCAGGAAGTTGATCGCCTCCACGGGCGTGAACGAGAGCGCACAATTTTCGCCGGATGGAAAGAGGATCGTCTTTGCCTCCAATCGATCTGGAAGTTGGGAGATCTGGGTTTGTGACAGCGACGGCTCAAATGCCCGGCAGTTAACTTTCTTTGAGGGCCCCTACGCGAACTGGCCGCGATGGTCTCCTGACGGCCGGCAGATTGCTTTCACCGGCACCGCGGAAACCCATTACGCCTGCTATCTCGTGGGCGCGGAAGGCGGCCGGCCGCGTCGCCTGACGGCGGGCGCCTCAAGCGATTATCTCCCGAGTTGGTCGAGGGACGGGAAATGGATTTATTTCGTTTCCGAGAGGACCGGCGCCATCCAGGTGTGGAAGATGCCCGCCCAGGGAGGTCAGGCGGTGCAGGTGACTAAGCAGGGCGGCCACATAGCCCTCGAGTCCCCCGACGGTAAGACACTTTACTACGCCAAGAGCTGCGATGCTCCCGGCCTTTGGAAGCTCCCAGTGGAAGGCGGGGAAGAGACCCCGGTTCTTGAGCAGTTCGCCGGGGAACAATGTGATAAATGGGGCGTGACCGCCGAGGGCATCTATTTCTACAACGTGGCCACGAAGGCCATCGAATTCTTCAACTTCGCTACGCACAGGACAACGCAGATGGCTAAGCCGGAAAAGGACGCCCGCTGCTTCCTCTCGCTCTCCCCCGATGGCCGCTGGATTCTCTACAGCCAGGTGGATCAACGTACCGGCAAAATCATACTGGTAGAGAATTTCCGTTGGTAGATGGGGTGTGCGAAGCCACGCGTAGGACAAGGTCGGCGTTCAGAAAGCCGGGTTAACCGGTGCCAGAATCCAGCCGGCCACAAGGCACTGCCCCAGTTGACAGCTAGGGTAGTACACAGTCCTAGAATCGAGTGTTGATCTCAACAACGCCATAGACGCCTATTGCGCCAGCCAGATTCAGCCGCTCACGCGGGTTCACGCCTCCGACCGCCAGGGCCGTCGCGACTAAGCGCGACTAGAATGCCCGGCGCTATGGATGACTTGAACCCTGCCGATTTTACCGTCCTGCAGCCTTACCTTGATCCCGTGCGGGTGAAACGGGGACTTCGTGAGAAGGTCCTGGACGATGCCTCGGGTCTGTTTCCCTGTGGGCTGGTCCTCTTTGAGGACCACTGAAACGTCTGCTCCACGCGCCACGTCACTTCGGTTTCGTCCATCCATGAAACTTACCCCCTTTCAGCCTCGTCAAAAACTTCATTCGGGCTACATATCACAATAATCCATGGTGACAACAAAATCATCCCGGCATCGGGGCTGATGGTGGATCCCCTACCTATAAGACATTACCCCAAACGCCCTGCCCCAAGGCGAGCGTGGACTCCCTGCCACACCCAGCAGACGTTAAAATCTCAGAATCTTGCACTCGCTCAATGGCGGCCGGGGCTGGGGCCTAAGGGTTACGGATATCTTTTGATTACGGCCTAGGCAAGGCCACGGCGGCCGCTCCCAGTGCTTGCGGAAAGGTGCTTGACGTGGCCCCGATCAGCCAAGGCCGGCAAGCAAATCCTACTTTGTTCCCGCAGCCCGGGCTCGCGCCAAAAGAGTCGAGCGGGTTGAACCCATCGTCATTTGGAGTGACTCCCGGGGGATCTCTGTGACGAACTTTATGATGATCACCCCGATGATGGGTGGAAGGGAACGCGTCAAGGAGATGGATTCACATTCAACGTACATTCCGCCGTCCTTCTCCTCGAACCGCCAGTAGGAGTAGATCCGCCAGAGGAATCCGTTATCATGGCCGATCGGCTTTTCGTACTCTTTGGGGGAATCGGCATCAGCAACTTCGGCGATCCTCGTGGAGTAAGAACGACTGTAACAATGGGCGGAGTCGACAGGAAAGTAGCGGACGTCGTGGTCTGTATTGAGCGTTACAGTAATCACTTTCTTCTTCCTGAGGCGGTAAAATATCTTGAAGTCATTCCCGTTCCGGCTGACCAGCTTGGAACCAACAACCTCCGGCCTGTAAACATCCTGGTGGTGGTCGTAGTCTTCTACCAGTTCCAAGGTTTGCCTCAGAGACGCCCCCGGAATAAACACTGCACCCAGCCAGTGGTGGAGCATTCCTCCGGGAGGAACGATTGGTTTGCCGGAAGGGTCAGGTGTCGTAAGTGGCTCAATGAAAATCTCCCCATTATGAAGCCGAGAGAGAACCTGCGTCCGCCGCGCCTCCGGAAGACCATCCACAGAGAGGAACTGACCGGGTCGTTTCAATTCCGTGTCGATGCGGTTCTCGGTCAGTTGTACGTAACGCGAGAAGCCAGCAAGGGTCTGGGGCTTCAAGTCCGCACCGCGCAGTTTCGCGGGGCAGCCGACAAGGCAAGAGAGGAGGAGAAGGGACGCAAGCAGCCTGGGCAAGTAACCTGAATTGTTCATGGCGCTTCATCTCCAATAAAACACAGGTCACGTTCGGTGGCGGCGACGGTCGGTTAAGCCCGCACGCCATGGTCAGATTCGGCAATGGGCGCGGACTGCCGCGCCCGCTGGAGCAGGGTCAGAATTCTCCGGATGGTACAAGGGCCCTGCCTCCTGCCGCGGAAAGGGCCGACAGCAGCTTGGAGTGGAGTGGTTTATCTTGCCGCGAACTCCACCTTCCGTGAGCAACGTGCCGGCCGATCATATAGCCGAGCGTTGCCCCGACGAAGACATCGGAGGGGAAGTGCATCCGCATACTGATACGCGATACGCCGACGAGGGTCGCGCAGCCGTAAGCGAGCGGCGTTACCCAGCGCTTGTCGCTGTTTCTCTCGGACAGGACGGCGGCCAGGGCAAAGACTGCGGCGGCATGGCCAGAGGGGAATGAGGTCCCGCCCGCGAAGAACTCTCCATCCGCATTGTGATCGCGAACGGAGCCGCCGGAGAAAGTAGGCCTGGGGCGCTGTGTCGCATATTTGAGTATTTCCACCATTACGATGCTATTGCCAACGGCTTCGAGGCCCAGCAATCCTGTAGTTTGCGCGTGCTGTTTGTGCCGGAACCGTCCGATTGCGTAGATCGCCCCAGCAGTCCCGAGATCTGTCCAGGGGGCGCCGATACGGCTGACGTTGTGGCCAAACCGGTAGCCAAAACCTGGGGGCGAGTCCGTCAGGCCCTGCCCCACCCGCCGGTCAATCGCCATCAGGCCGGCGGTAGCGCCCAACGTCAGTCCCACCCACGGCAGATCTCTTACCTTCACGTGAAAGGGACGAAGCCAAAGGAATCTCTGGTCGCGGAGAATTTGCTCTGGGACTCCCTGGAGTCTGGGTTGCGGCTGCTGCGGCTGCTGAGCGGTCGGGGAGGGCGTTGTGCCCTCGGGCTCGGCAGCAACGGGAACCTGTCTATCCGTTTGCTGTGGCTGGTTGGCGCCAACTCTTGTCGGGCAGGAAACAATCGGAAGAAGGGCCGCCACGCACATGGAGAGCATTCTCAACCGATGGTATGTCACGGCCCTCGCCGGAATTGATCTCCAAGTGTGAAGGATGGTGGTCACCTCTGCGCTCTGGCGTGGGCCTCGAGAGAATCGCCTCCCCAGGTGCGCTCAGCTCCGACTGCTTTGAAACCTCCGCTCTCTTTGCGTAGATAAATCATAACCGTCTTGTAAGGATCGTCCCCTTGGATCCGCACGGCGCAGTAGGCGTTGTTGTCGACCCTGATCGCCTCGTCCGGCAGTTGGAATGAGCGGGCGGATTGGATCGGAGTCAGCCGGTCTTCTTTATTGTCAAAACGGAACCAAGTAGCCTGGAAAGACCTTGCCTTGGTAAACCCGTATTTCACCGCGAGATCATCAAAGGTCAGCGCCGTCGTATCGACCGCGAAATTGTCCAACGGAAGCACTTTTGAGAAGTAGGTTCGCCCGATCTTATCTCGGCGCTCGATGAGTGCCCGGGCGACGTATTCGACGGTCCGCGGGTCGGAGTAGTCTCCCGTCTCCACGATGGCACGAATGTCGTCGTCGCTGAAAGTCATCACCTGCTTGGCGGCCCAGTATTCGTCGTCCGGAAGGCAGCGCAAGAAGGCCGGATTTGGATAGTTCGGTTTCCACTTTTCCGGATCGAAGACTCGCGACTCGAATCGTCCCACTCCTTTCAACTGGCCATAGTCAGCACTCTCCCACGGCCGGACGTCCAATCCCAGAGCCAGCATGCGTGGCAACGCTTGACCTGCTTTGGGAATGATATATTCATTCCCAAATCTGGCATTCTTGCGCATGTCGCTGTCACTTCCCAGAATCGCCCCGAAATCGATCAGGTAATGGCGGACAAACCGGACCCCGCCCTCCTCCACGACAGCGTCCATCGAATTCAGCGACTTGGAATCGGTGTGGTTCAACCAAGCGCAGAAAACGCGCAGGCCGCGCAAATCGCGCCGCTCTTGATGCGGGATCGTATCATTGGGGTCGTCGGAACGAGTCCCCTCATACCGGAACGGCCC
The DNA here is from genome assembly GCA_963722675.1 of uncultured Acidobacteriota bacterium. Taxonomy (GTDB): domain Bacteria; phylum Acidobacteriota; class Terriglobia; order UBA7540; family UBA7540; genus CAVROP01. Next base: position 8,787 of record CAVROP010000081.1, on the reverse strand, counting down.
AATTAACTCACCCCCTATGGCCCTGCTCGCCATCATGCGATACCAGCCGTCTTTCCGGCGCCTGACGAGTCGGAGCATGTCGTCGAGGTCCCGCTCGAGCATGGGTCTTTTCTTGCCACTCAGGCCGTCAATAGTGGCGCCGGGCCTGACTTTCAGATCGGGACGTGTTACGTAGACCAGGTAGTTCTGCGGTGTGTAGTACCCGAGGGCGTAAAAGAAACGAGCCCCTATCACGTCAGCCGCGGTAGCCATCTCAGAATTATCTATCGGGTCCGGCTTTACGAAGTATTGTCTGCCTTTGAGGTCGGTCATCCGGAATCCGGGGGTGATACCTTCCGTCTTGGCACCATCGACGATGAAGGGCGGCAAGGGCGGGGCTTCGGCGCCAGACCCGCGCTGGAGTTCCTGGCGAGACATGCGGTGGATCCCGTGTCGGTTCGTAAACCACCCGCTATCCGGAACGTCTCCGAGAGTGTTTACTCCGCGCGCCGGCAATTTCAGGGGGACTTGGGAGGCGAAGGACTGCTTGATGAAATCGTACAGCGCGTCTGTTTTGCGATGGGGGAGCTTCTGAACCGGCACGGGCTTAGGGAAGGACTGGATGGGGTCGTCAGGATAGAACTTCTCTGCGCCCACGGCGGCGACCGCGGTCAGAATCAGCGCCGTCATTAAAACATAGCGTGGTATAAGCCGGGGAATGGGGGGCTGAATTTGAACCATATTTGGGTTCCTTCCCGACTGAACCCTACGTCGATGCGGAACATCACGGCTTCTCGGTTCTTAAACCGTAGTCCGAATCCGCCGTCCGACTTCAGGTTCGTCAAACTGATGTCGCCGGGGCGCGGGAAAACCTTGCCGCCATCGCCGAAAAGGGCCATGTCCAGAGCCGGGGCAACTTCCCAACGATATTCCACGTTCATGAGCAAAGAGTCATTGTCGTAGTAACGAAACTGGCGAAACCCGCGCAGATCGTCGGATCCACCTAGAGTAGGCTGAAGGTAAAAGGGCACCACCTGCCCCGTGCCGGCATAATTGAATTCCGTCCGGGCGCGAAGGGCGAACACCCGCTTTTCGTTAAATACAGGAATGTACTGCTCGGCCAGCGACTCCCAGGTTCGAAATGTGTAGCGGTTTGCCTGGTCCTCATAGTAGCTGAAACGCGTGACCAGGTTCGTGCCGCGGTGGGGGTCGTCTCTATGGTCGCGGAAATCAACTTGAAGAAAGGGGCCGATGTGAAAATACGGCGATTGCACGTCGATTCCAGGCGTCTCTGAAGGTGAATAAGCGAGGTCTGTGGACTCATAGACCTTACTCGTTCCGGGACCGATGTTGATCAGGTTCACGCCGGTGGTCAGGCCCGCCAAGACATGGCGCGGAAGGACACGCCAGCCCAAACGGAAATCAAAGTTCGTATCCTCGCGCCGATAGTCGGTCCTTCCTTGTTTCTGGGAATTGGGACCGGGGCCGTAGTAGGCCATCTGCGGCGAGTCGGCATGTTGAGTGTAGAAATCCAACCGGAGTCGTTTTCCGAACAGGCGCGGGAAAGCGATTAGCGCATCAACGTTGTAGTAGAGCTTGGCTGAGCCCGCTGCCGACGCAGTGAATTGTAAATTCTCGTTTAACAGGTCGCGGCGTGAGTACGCCGGGCCGATGGCGAAGCCGGAGCCGGTCGCCAGCCCTCCAACACGCAAGCCGAACCCGTTCAGACCGCCAGTCAGCCACGTAAGGATCACGTTGCTCTCAATCCGCTCGATGCCGCGCTCGAGCTTGTCCGGCTGCGGCGGGCTGACCCGGCTCGCTTTGGCGAGTGCTTCGCGCTCCAGTTGGTTAGCGCGTGAATCGACCTGCGAATTATCTTGTGCAGCGGCACCCGAAGCGAGGAGTATGATTAAAAGGAAGGCATTCGAGAATCTCATGGGAAATCCCCCGAAGCCAATAGCGGCAAAGCACCCGCTCTCTCATGCCCAGGCTACAGCCTTCGAGAGAAGGCGGCTCCCGCGGTTTCAAGCAGTAGAGAAGCAATATTACCCGATTGCATACTCTATTAGAGTATTGTATTGACACTCCAACAGATGGACGGTGCAATGAGTTGCCTGCTTGCGCCGCCAAGCTCTGACGAACGCGCCGCCACAGCACACACTACTGTGAGCAAGAGAAACCGTCTGCGAGGATGGGACGACCCGGTGCGCCATGCAGCACCCCGTCGTGCGACCGGAAAACGACTACCGACGGCGTGATTATGCGGCGAAGATCCGGGGTTGTAAAGTGGAAAACGAGAAACAAGCGGAATAGTTTGCAGACTTTGTGTCCCCGGGGGAATTTGTCCACGACCCTGCGCCAAAAAAGAAGTCATTTCGACTGGCAGCACGTTATTGTGCAGCACGTTATTGTGTTGCTTGTGGGGGTCAGGTAGTATACGCTCACCCTCAGTCGGGGCATGTTCGTCGGCGAGGCTCTGAACGGTCTGGCCGATTTTCGCCGACGGTGTAGAGGCGAGTTCACCTCGCCATAGGGAAGTGTAAAGCCGCCTCTACGCTAAATTGAGACACGAGCCTCATGCTCGAAAGCCGGAGCGCGCGCTTACCGCGCCGGGGGCTTACCCATGGATCGCCTCCGCTCCTTCCTGAATCTGGAACGTGGCGAGGAAGCACCTGCCTTCCTTCTCTTCACCTACCTTGCCATGGTCATGACCGTCTACATGATCATCAGGACCGTGCGAGATGGCCTGTTTCTTTACAAATTCAGCGCCTATTCGCTTCCCTACGTCTATTTGGGAATTGCCGCAATCATCGGCTTTGTAGTGTCCGTTTACGTCCGCTTCTCGGCGCGTGTCGGGCAGGCTGCGGTGATTACCGGAAGCATCTTGTTTTTCATCGGGAATCTTCTGCTGCTATGGTGGGCCGTGCGGATTCAGTGGGCGCCGGCGACCTGGATCGTCTACGTCTGGTCGAGCATCTTCGGCATCATCATTGCCACGCAGGTTTGGACGGTCGCCAACCACGTTCTGGACCTGCGCCAGGCCAAAAGGTTGTTCCCCTTGATCTCGAGTGGCGGGATCCTGGGGAGTGCTCTCGGGGGAGGAATCGCCGCGCGGCTGGCGAAACTGCGCTCCGTGGGCACGGACAACCTCCTGCTGGTCGTCATCCCGCTCCTGGTCTTAACAGGAGTTGTCGCGCAGTTGTTGCTGAAGCGTTACAGTCACCTGGGGGCCCCGCAGCAATCCCGCGAGAAGCCCACAAGTTTCAGGGCGGCATTCAAGACCATTGCCGGGTCCCCGTACCTGAAATTGATTGTCGCTCTCCTGGCCCTGTCCAACATAGTCACCCTGGTAGTGGGCATCCAGTTCGGGGCCGTGGTCCAGCACGCTTTCCCGGCCAAGAACCAGATTGCAGCGTTCATGGGCTCGGTAAGCGCCATCTTCAGCCTGTTCGCTTTCCTGCTTCAGGTGCTGGCGGGATCCAGACTCGTGGGAAAGTTCGGCGTCCGGATAATGCTTCTGGTGCTCCCCATGTCACTCATGGGAGGCACGTTGGTTCTTTTGGCCTTCCCCTTGGTGCTTTGGGCGGGCGTGGTACTCAAGGGCAGCGACTATACGCTCCGGTACTCGCTCGACCGTGCCACCACAGAACTGCTCTACCTTCCCCTGCCGCAATCGACCAAGTCGGAAGTGAAAGCCGTCATCGACATGGTGATCCAGCGGCTTGCCGACGGGGTCGGAGCCCTGCTTGTGCTTTTCATTACGCTTGCTCTGAAGGGCGGGCAAGTAAGCCTGTGCGTTCTGGACCTGGTTTTACTTGCGATCTGGGTCAGGACGGCGCTGCATGCGCGGCACGAGTACGTCGAGACTGTCCGCAAAACGATCGAACGGGAGGACCTCTCGGACAAGGTCATTCGGGAACTCATCTCTCCCGATTCGATTGCCGGCGTGACGGCAATGCTGCACTCGAAGGATCCGGAGATAATTTTGGTCGGCATGCAGGCAGCCACGGACATGCGACGTGCCGAACTGATTCCGCGCGAACTCATCAATCATCCTTCACCCAAGGTGCGCGACCGTGCTATCGAGATCCTGAGCCTGCCGGAAAACGAATTGCGAGAGCATGTCCAGGCCGAAACGGACCCTGCGGCAGGCGCCAGTGCTATCTTCCGGCTTGCTGACGTTTCGGATCCGGGACACCGGATGACGACCCTGCTGCACTTCCTCGAACGCCCCGAGTTGAAAGTTCGGCTCTCGGCCGTGGTGGCCCTGGCGCGTCTGGAAGCGGCGCGAGGAGTGGAGAAAGGAACAATACAGAGGGCGCTCGAGAAAGTGACCGCAGGACTCGAGCCCGGCTCGAAGGGGTGGGAAGACGTGGCTGAGGCAATGGGCGAAATCCCGAATCCCGATGCCGTTGAGTTGCACCTTCGTCTGCTTCGGCACCCTGACCCCGCCGTCAAGAAACAAGCCATTCTGAGCGCAGGGCGGTCAGGACATTGCGAACTCGTGCAGCACCTCGTGCCTCTGCTGGCGGATGCGCAGTGGGCTCCCGACACGCGGCTCGCTCTGCGCGCCTACGGTTCCCGGATTCTCGGGACGCTGGCCGACATCTTCAGTGACCCGGCGGAGGATCTCGAGATCCGGAGGAGCATTCCTCTGGTGCTCGCCTACGTTCCGCAGCAGAGGTCGGTGGATATCCTGCTGGACGGCCTTTTCGACTTCGACGGTCTTTTGCGCTACCGTGCGATTCGGGCCTTGGGCAAGCTCCGCCTTCTTAATCCGAACCTGAAGTTCGACCAGGCGAAAGTCGTCATGCGCATTCGTGAGGACTGCGAGACCATGCTGTGGTTTCAGCAGGCGATGTCGAAGCTCTACCCCCGGGACGGAAGCCGCGATCTGCTCCTGCAGGTCTTCAAGGATAAAATCAGCCGAGGGAAGGACCGCGTGTTCCGCCTGTTGGCCCTGCGCTTGCCCCCGGCCGCCGCCATTGGCTCGTTGCTTGCCCTTGCGCAGGGCGACAGGGTGATGAAGGCGGCGGTCGCCGAATACTTGGACAACGTCTTGCCGGGCAAAGTGAAAGGCGTTGTGCTCGCGGTCATCGAAGGGAAGATCAGGCCGTCAAAGCACACCGCGAGGCAGCTCCTGGAGGCTTGTCTCCGCAATCCCGATCCGATCCTGAGGGAGTGTGCGGCCGCCGCAATTGCCAAGGATCGCTTTGCTGAATCGGGCATCCAGGCAGTGTCTCAGTTTGGCGTCGAGGCGGCTTGACGCGCCACCGCGGTGAAATGAGCTCGCCGCTACATGGTCCAAGTTCTCCCGCGACCTTTGGCCTGATTCAAGAAAGGACCCGAGCATGAATAATCAAAAAGCGGTATCTCCGGGAACTACGGAAGTGTTCTCGTCTCGGCCGAATTTCACCACGCTCGAAAAGGTCGAATACCTCCGCAGCGTGGACCTGTTCTCACAGGCCTCGGTGGAAGAGTTATACCGTCTCGCCACCCTTGCCCGCGAAGTAGGCTTCCCCGCCCATTGGGTGATTTTCCAGGAGACGGATATTGCTGACGCATTCTACGTCGTGGATCGCGGCCAAGTCGAATGTGTTTCGAAGGGTGGCGAGGTTCGTGAGGTGATCGGCCCGGGGGAGGTCTTCGGGCTGTATTCGGCGCTGACTCGGGAATCGAGACAGGCGCGAGCTACAGCGCTGGAGAAGACGGTAGCGATTTCGATTGCCGCCGAGGATCTGTTCAACGTGTTGTCGAACAACATGGAAATCGTGGTGAGCATGTTCAAGTACTTTGTCAGGAAGCTGGGATCGGGAGCACGAGCATGAACCGCAGCGTTTTGCCGCTAACGACGGCGACCTTTCTGCTGGCCCTGTCTTGCGCCACTCAGGCAGGAAGCCAGGGCCCGGAACGCCTGACCGTGCTCATCCGGCGGTTTCCGTGCTTACGCAGAAGCCCGCGCGCTGGGAATGGGATGGCTGCACTGCGAATTCAAGCGGCAGTTGTACGACTTCGCTTCACGGCGCGGTTTGGCAAGCGGGTCGTCACAAGAGAGCGATGCACGGGAGGATTGACTTTACAGCAACCTCCCCGAAAGTTAAGATCATGCCAAATTCAGGTAAGATGAGCCCCGAGCTTTATCGAGGTAGCCAGCCGGAGGCCTTTATGTCGAAGGAAGACGAAACTCCAACGAAAGTCATGACTGGCGTCGGCCATGGTCACGACGGCCAGCGGAAAAACAGCACTTTCTCCCCCGGGGAAGTGTTGGTTGGCCGTTTCCGGATCGTGCGCCTTATCGATAGCGGAGGGATGGGAGACGTTTACAAGGCGTACGACATGAACCGGAGGTGCACGGTAGCACTAAAGAGAATCAAACCTGCCCTCCTACTTGACGCGCAGTTCCGCAGACGCGTTGACCTCGAGACCGAAGCTGCCGCAGTCATTAACCAATCCGGCATCGTGAAGTCCATCTACAAGCACGACGATGGCCACGAGATGGTGTTCATCGTTTATGAGTTTGTGGAAGGACAAACCCTCTTCGACTTGCTCGGAGAGCAAAACTTCAGTCTCAACGAAGTTCTGGACATCGGCATCCAATCCGCGAAAGCCTTGATTGCCGCCCACGCTAAAGGTTTTATTCATCGCGACCTCAAGCCCAAGAACATCATGCTGGTGACCCAACCGGATGGGTCCCGCGAGGTCAAGATCCTGGATTTTGGACTGGCCAAGAAAGTGAAGGTGTTCTCCTCAACGGCCCAAACCGCCGCCGACGGGACGTCGCTCCTGAGCATAACTCAGTCGGAAGCCATGTTCATAGGCACACCCGAGAGCATGTCTCCTGAGCAAGCATTTCCCAAGCCGGTGGACTTCCGAACCGATATCTACTCTTTGGGCTTGGTTCTCTACGAATTGGCGACTGGTTTTAACCCTTTCGCCGGGAGAGATGCCAAATCATCTCGCCAGCGCATCCTCGAGATGCCAGTGCCACCTTTGCCGCAGCTTGCGCCAGGCTTGCCGGATTATATTCAACTCGACCGAATTTTGCGCAAATGCCTCTGCAAACGGCCCGAGGAGCGGTATCAATCAGCTCAGGAATTGCTTTCCGAGCTCCTCACGCTGAAAGGGGATAGGGCACCTGTTTCGTCACAGGGGAATCAATATGTACCTCCGGTACCAATTCGACGCTGGATTGCGTGTGTCTTATTCACCGCAATTCAGGTTTGCTATCTGGTGATGTACGCGGCAGCCTTTTCCTATCTTCCGGAAAAGGCTAACCGGTTGCCTGAGGCAATCATTAACTTCGGCGCCTACCGTTTCGTACTCATCACACTGGCCATATTGTGTGGTGCTGCCGCCGTGCGACTCTACTTGTTGACTGCGGTGGCATTTGATTTTGAGGATCTCGGCCGCTTGTTTTATCGCATCTTCCCCGGAATTCTGATCCTTGATATCGCGTGGGCCGTGTCGCCTCTGCTCCTCTTTCGGAAGGCAGGCTTCGTCCTTCTGCTCGGCGTAGTTGCTCTTGTCTTCTTGCCTTTCTCACAACGCACTCTGGTCTTCTCCGCTTACCGTCGCCGGGGAGGACGCAGTTCGGCAGCCCCGGCGCCGGGTTCTGGCGAGAGCCTCCCCGCCTCGTCGCCTATCCCAACCTCGCCTTGGCGGTCCGGAGGGGCAGGCTCCGGCAGTTCCGGACGCTGAGAGTCCGACTGGCGATTGCATCCGGGGAGGGCGGGTTCCGGTGAGGCGGCAAGAACTTATCATCAAGTGGCAGCAGGCAAAGCTTCCAAATCACTCTGCGCGCAACGCCTGCATAGGGTCGAGTTTGGAGGCGCACGTGGCAGGCAGCCAGACGGCGAGCAGCGCCACAGCGGAGAGGATAAGGGGCGCAGATATAAACACCGCCGGATCCCAGGGCTTGACGCCGAACAGGATAGAGGCGATGAGCCGCGTCAGGCCGAAGGCTGCGGCGATGCCCACCGCCACGCCCACCAGAGACAGCCTCACGCCCTGCCAGACCACAAGCATACGGATGGCGGATGGGTCTGCGCCCAGCGCCATGCGGATGCCCATCTCCTGGGTGCGCTGCTCGACGGAGTAAGCGATCAGGCCATAGATGCCGATGGCGGCGAGAACCAGCGCTACGGCGCCGAAGATGCTAAGCAGCAGCATGTTGAAGCTCTGGCGGGCCGTGGAACGCCCCATCACCTCCTCCATGGTGCGGAGATGCGCCACCGGAAGGCCTCCACTCGAGAGGCGCAACTGCTCGCTGACGGCAGCAAAGGCCTGATGGGGGTCGCCGCGGGTGCGCGCTACCCAGATCATCGCGGAGGTGTCGGAGTAGGCCGCGGCATACCAGTCCACGACCTGTGCCGTAGGAACCATCATCATGGGATCGGGAGGGTGGCCGAGGCCGTTGTTGTGAGTGTCGCCCACCAGTCCAATGATGGTCCGCGGCGGCTCGTCGGCCTGCACTCCCATACCCGTGCCGATCTGGATTTGCCGGCCCACGGGGTCCTCGTTGGGCCAGAATTTGTTGGCCAAAGCCTGATTGATGAGCACGACGCCGGGAGCCGCGAGCGTATCGGTTTCCCGAAAATCGCGCCCGCGCAGGATGGGAATCTTGAAGACACTCAGATAACCGGGCGAAAGACTCATCCATCGGCTGCCCATCCAGCCCTTCTCAGGATGCCCAGCGATTTGGAAAGCCAAAGCGTCGTCAACCTGGTTGGGCAGCCAGACCGTCAACGCCGACACTTGCACCCCGGGGATTGCATTGAGCCGATTGCGAGCGTTCCGCGAAAGCTGAGC
>CAVROP010000080.1:0-29226 GCA_963722675.1 uncultured Acidobacteriota bacterium | reverse complement strand
CAGATGCGCTGGGACGTGGTGAGCACGCTCAAACAAGAGAAGCGCGATCTCTATCAAGATGCGTTGGGGTTGTTTCAAGCGCGCCGACCCGATCAGACTTTCAGTGAATCCCCGCGGGGCAAGACCTATGCGGTCCGCCTCTGGGAAGCGTCGGGACTCCCCTTCAGCCAAGATTATCCCCAACCGATGCGGGTCGTCCGTTCCCTGGAGGAGGTCACCAACTCATTAGCGCGGCAGTCCGCGGCAAGCGGAAACGGCTTCCCACGAATGGCTTTGGATCACCACCTTATCCGAGCCCACTTTTTCCGCTGCCCTGGTCCGCCGCCTGGGGCACGACCGCTGGAAAAATGAGAACAACGGCTGGATGGATACTCACCCAACACTGGGCCTTCAAGCATGGCTTCCTGCATGCTTGCCGCCACCGCCCCAAACGCTGCAGCCCTTACGGAAACCGAGAGTTGGTCCCCAACCAAGGTCTGGCGGGTAGTCGGCTAAGGTCTCCTCATCGCCTTCGCCTTGTGCGCGCGGCTTTCGTTCTGCGCCATTCCAAGCTCGCCCGCCTTGACCGCCTCACGGCGATCGCCGTGGCCGCCCAGCTACGCTCCGGCATCTTGAAGGCACCCCGTCGATCCGAGCCCCCACCTAACCTGGACGGCTACCAACTGGCCCCGGCCCCTCCCCGCTCAGCGCCTGACAAGCGGCAGGGGCCCCCCGTCTCTCTAAACTGGATGTCGTGCACCCCGTCTTTATTCCCATCCGATGAGGCGTTCCCAAACCGATCTCTATGCCGTTCAAACCCCGTTCGCCACTCTTCTTAGACAAAACCCCACCCGCTAGTACCGGCAGGTCTCGCTGTGCGAAGTTCCTGCTCCTGCGGCGGACAACTGGCTACGCACAACGGATGCGGGTAAACTATAGGATAGCTTAACGCCCCGGAAGGAAACCATGAAAGCCCGCGAAATCGTTGTAACGCTCGTCGCGCTGGTCGCGATCGGGGTCACTAGCTTTTTTGCCTATCGGTACGAACAAGAGCGCGAGACGGCGGGGCTGTGCCCGTTCTGCGACCGCATGGTGCATCCCATTACCGCCTACCGATTAAAAGTTGGCCACCACGTGGTGGTGGCGTGCTGCCCACGCTGCGGCATGCATGCCCAGGTCAGTCAGGCGCCGCGGAAACCCAGGTCCAGCTTGGGCCACTGACCTCAACACCGGTGAGAGTGTGGCGGCAGAATCCGCCACTTATGTTGAGGGCGGCGACGTGCAGTATTGCGCGCACGGTAACCAACCGATGACGCGCGAACCCCGCGGCGTTTCCATGCGCCAGTATGATCGGTGCCTGCCGACGCTGGTAGCATTTAAGACGCCGCAAGAAGCCGAAGCTTATGAACAGCAGCATGGGGGGCGCGTTTTGAGCTACTCTCAGGCCCTTGCCAGCGTCCGGGAATAGTGATCGCGGGCACCTCAATGGATTGGGAATGAAAAACGCCCTTCCACGCCCGAATCCCACCGGCCGCACCTTGCAGTGAGACGGGCGAATAGATTCCCCTTCGATCACCGCGATAAGTTCGCGACCTTATCGGCACAGGTTGAGACCCCCGCCGGTTTGAAATTACATCAATTTCTCGCCCGTTTCTGAGTCGAACACCCAAGTACAAGCGGCCTGCAATTTGGCTTCGATTCGCCGCCCATTGCGGAGCGAGAGCGTGCGGGGTCCGCCCGAAACCGAGTGCACGATCAGCATGCCGTTTCCGGCATAAACGACGTCGCCCTGATCATCGTAAATGTGCACCCCGGCTTCTCGCAGTAAATACCGCAGCAAGTTGGGATCGCGCAGAGGAACGCTGGAGAACCACGCCGTTTGACCCGCCAGCCGCTTCCGCGCCAGGCCAGCGTGCTCGCTCCCTTGCAGTTTCCCGAGTACCGTGGCATCGATGTCCCGTGCGGCGAATAGCGGTTCGATCTGCCCTTCGAGCCCGAACGTGCAGGCAGGAGCGTCAGCGGTTTGAACCACCACGCGCGCCGGAGAGGTCGTGACGGAAACCACCGCGATTCCGATCAGCCTCGAGATGCCTTCCGGGTCCGACGTGGCGCCGTCGATCAGGCCCGGAGCGCACGACCAGAACAGATGTCTGCCGTCTTTCGCCACCTTAGTTTGGATAAGTTTCCGTTGGCCGGGATCGATGCAGAAAGTGTTGGCAAAAATCACGGCCTTGTAGGGCCGCAAATCGAGCTGCTCCAGGTCAAACAGATACACCATATCGAACGCCGCCCCGCTGCGGAAGAGGTCGGTGGTAGTGCCGTCCAACAGTTCCGTTGAGACCGGGTCGAGATGGCCATTGTGGGCGGTGTAGTAGAACGACTCTGTATCGAAGACCAGCAGGACATCGGCCCCGGACGCGAAGGGCCGGCGGTAGCGTTCGGCCTGCAGTTTCATGAGCTGCGCAATCTCTGCCTGCATCTCCTGCGAGTCCCAACAGCCTGCGGCTCCCCAGGTCGGCTGGACATCGTGCTCGCAAACCAGGTCGTAATACCACAACCCCATCCCCCGGCTGAACGGGCCAAGCACGTTGCGGCGCAGAATGGCCACGCTCTGGGCGCGGGCCTGCTGCGGATCTGCGATCCTGAGATCCCAGATATCCGGCAGAGTATCCATTTCGTCGAGCCACAACTTGCCGTGCAGCCTTCCCGATTCCAACAAGCCGCGAGACATTCCCGGCATCCCCAACGCCAGGTGGTTGTACGATTGCGGCGCGCATAGGACGTCCACGTAAGGTGATTCCAGCGCCCGCCGGACTTCCAAGTGGCCACCCATACCCATGCGCCCGAACATCGTGAACCAGTACCCGTGAAAGCCGCCAGTCAAGATGGGTCGCGGCCAGCTTTCCTTGACAGTCCGGCAAAAATGAATGAAAGCGTCGGTGACCGCCTGGTGCTGGCAGTGCAGATAGTCAATGACTTTGCGGTCGCTCTGCGGATTGCGAAAATATCCATCACAGCGCATCCGTTCTTCGACGCCGGGAACGGTCGCCCGGGCCAGAGAAGCGTCGGGGTCATTCCACGCCCTCTGGAGCGCCTGGTCGGTCCCGTACTTTGTCCCCAGCCACTGGCGAAAATGGCTGGTCATGGCAGGGCCGGTATCAGGTTCGTTGTCAATGAAACCGTAATAGTGCCATTCCCCGTAAACTCCCGCGGCCACCTGAACACAGAACAGCGCCTCGCCCTCCGGCGTCGCGGCCAGGCCCTGGCAGAACTCGCGCGTCTTCGCGCCGCACTCGTCGAGCCACCGCTGGGAAGCCAAGCTGTGACGCGGCACTCGCTGGAGGTCAAATTCCATAGGGACCCAGGACGGAAGCCCCCAGCCGCGCGGATGTTCCAGAGATCCGTTCGCCCACTGCACGCATTCTTCCGGATGCGCCTGGTTCCACCAGGGTGGTGAATTGACCTGCAGCCTCAGCATGACCGCAGCTTCCGGGCAGGCGTCCAGAATGCCGCGGATCTGCTTCCTGGCACGCTCGATGTTGAACTCCCGCTCGGAGGTCCAGAGCTGCTCCAGCCATACCTCTGCCTGGAAAAGCCGCACGCCAGCCTTCGCGAATTCGGCGATGCTGTATTGGGATCTTTCCTCCCCGGCGAAGCGGAACCCCGGGCAATGCCCCAAAGCATAGATAACGGGCAGCGACGGCTGGCCATCCACAAACAGGGCGGGACGTCCCAGTTGCATGGCGACGCGAGCACCTAGAGGTTCCCCGGCGCGCCGTTCCTGCCCGATCGTCACGCCCGGAGCAAGCGCTGGAATTGCACCGAGGGCCAGAAATTCCCGCCGGGTGAATTGATTCATTTCTGCTCCTAGGCAATCAAAGATTTGGCGCCAGCGTCAGGCTGGTGTAGATGTGCCGCTCGCAGGTTCGTGCAAACGCGAGGCTGCGACGTCCGCGGGTCCTTAACCGGAATTCCCACTTTCATTTTCGGGCCGGAAACAGACACCCGACCCCCTCAGGCAGTCAAGGTTCCGTCGGGGTTTCGGTGTGCTAATCCCGGAAGCGGCACCTTATTTAACCTTGGGCTTCCTCCCCGCAAAAGGCACAGATTCCACCGGAGGGTTGTATGGTTCAACAACCGGCAAAGTCGGGGCGAAAACGCAATAAGGTTCAACCCGCCTCGTGGCTGGCAAGTCTGGAGGAACCGGTATGGCCAGAGGTGGCAAAGGGCTCTGGCCGAGATCAAAGCAATCGAACATGGGGTCAGCTCGCTTGTCACGAGTAGTCAGGTTCGGCAAGTCGAAGCGCCGCTCCACGAATCTCAGGATCGAGGTGAAATCATAAACGAAATGTGAGACATAGCCGGGCTTCGAAAATGGTGAAATGACCAGCGCGGGAACCCGCGGTCCCAAGCCCATCGCATCCATCTCGGGAGGCGGCACGTGATCGTAGAACCCCCCGTAATCATCCCAGGTCAGGAAGATCACGCTGTCGCTCCAGTATCGGCTGTTCATCAGGGCGTTGATCACCTTGGTGACGTACCACATGCCTTGCGCCACGGGCGCGGGCGGATGCTCGCTGTCGTCAAACGCCGGAATGATCCATGAAAACTGCGGTAGGGTTCCCTTCTCGAGGTCTTCATAATACTGCTTCAATTCCACCAGATTGTTCCAGCTCACGGGATTGTCCCGGACGGATTTGAACGCGGGGAGCGGGTTCCATAGTGAGAACTGTTTTGGGTCGGGATGGAGGAGATACCATAGTATGTCCGGCGGCATCTTCTCGTCGGCGCGCGGCGGCATTGTCTCAAGATAGTATTTCCAGGAAATCCGTCCTCTATTGAGCAAATTTACTATTGCCTCAAAGCTGAACCCTCCGGGGTCATCCCTGATCTTCTCAACCTCCTCGACGGTTTCGGCCCCGCCGATCATGCCTCCCGACTGTGCGGCGACCATGTAGAGATGATTCGTGAGGCTTTCACCCATCTGGGAGGAAAACAGGGCGTCGCAAAGGGTGTAGTGCTTGGCATACGCCCAGTAGTTGGGGATGTCCCGGTCGTCAAGGTATCCCATGGTGTACGGCGTCCCTTCAACCCACACGAACGCGTCCATCCTCCCGCTGTCGTACGCGGCATGGGCGTGCTCCCACTCGTGAGGCAGATCGCAGGTGGGGAAGAGACCGGGCATGTGAAACGGAGCGACGCAGTCCTTGCTGCCGGGAAGCTTTGGGAGACAGGTTGAGGGAGGGATGCCGTCGGCGCCGGGGAAAGTGCCGAAGTAGTTGTCGAACGTTCGGTTCTCCTGCATGATCCAGATGATGTGATTGAGCTTCTTCAAACCGGCGGGCAGCGGTGGGGTCTCTGGCGGTTGGTCCGCCGACCCCTGCCCCAGAAAGGATGATGGCAAAGGGTCGGAGGGTTCCCGGGCAGCAGCTTTGTTCGACTCCATCGCTAGAAAAGGGGCTGCCATGACTGCCCCCGCCAGAACTGCCCACTCGACCCAGGCTCTTTGCCCGCGCCGTCCAGACGACTTCGCTGCCAGACGCGTCAGGGAGTTGCCAGAAGGAAGATCGATCTCGCCGACGGTTCTGCTCATATCGTTCTCCTGAGTAGATGTTGTCTTGGCTTCATAGGCCAGGCTCAGCCGTATGGCTTGTCTAAAGCCGCAGCTCGGCCTTCTGATTCAACAGGAGCTTCTGGACCGCCTTCACGTCCAGTTCCCGAGGTGGTATGCCCCGGGTAGCGGCAAGGGCGGCGGCGCAGCCGGAGGCATGTCCGATCGCCATGGCGGGCGCCATCGACCTGGCCGACTGGAAGGGCGCCTGTTCACAGGAAATGCAACGGCCGGACAGTACCAGACCGTCCACTATCTTGGGTACTAGCGAGCGATACGGAATGTCGAAACCCTCATGGCGAAGGAAATACCGCCTGCCGTGATAGTCAGGGAAGGGATTGGAGCTGATGGCGATGGCGTCCGGGAAGCGCTTGCCTTCGATAGCGTCTTGCTCCCTAAGGGTGTACTCGCCAACGATACGGCGAGTCTCCCTTACACCGATGCCGGTGGCCGTCTGCGCGAGAAACAGCGACCCCATCCCTGGTTTGGTCCGCATCTCCTGGACCTCGTTCCAGATGTCCAGGCGCGCACGGATCTCCGCCTCGGTCAAAGTTTCGACGTTTACGCCGTCGCCGTCAATCGCCGGACCCCACCTTACAACCTGATCACCCTTGCGCACTCCGTCGAACGAGTCTTTTACCGTCGCGGGCAGACCGCCGATCCTGTACATCAAAGTCATTGGCATGTGATCGCCAGAGGCGGCGGGGCTCATGAACGGCGCGCCGGCCTCTGCTGCAAGGTCGCCGTCGCCGGTGCAGTCAACTACAATATCCGCAGCGATGGCCTGTCGGCCAGATTTGGAGTGAGCGATAACGCCGGTCACTCGTGTGCCCTCCAGCATGGGTGCAACGATCCAACTGTGCAGACGGAGCTTGACTCCTTCCTTCCTGATGAGGTTCAAGCACGCAATCTTAGCCGCCTCCGGGTCGAAAGGAACGGCATAAGGTAAATCTCCGCGTTGGACGTTGTGCGGCACCGTCATTTCATAATTGACCTTATCCGCTACACCGCCCAACCTCACCAATTCGGCGATAAACTCCGCGGGAATCCCCTTAACCGTCTGCAGCGCTTCCGGCGGACGTTGGTTGCGAAAGCCGTTGTAGCAAGTCATCAAACCGGCTGTGCCGTTGCCGCCCAGGAAGCCGTATCGTTCCAGCAGAAGCGTATCCGCACCGCTGCGAGCTGCCGCGATGGCCGCAATTACGCCGCTGGGACCACCGCCCGCTATGACCACCTGATGGCGGGCGACGATCGGAGTCTCCAGCACCTCACGACACGTAGGATAGTTCCGTCGTTGCGGGGTTGCTCCGGCATCTATTGCTGCAGCCATTCCGGCCGCCGCACTTCCAAGCGAGGCCCTCAAGAAGGCACGGCGTCTGAGCCTTCCCAGCACAGTGTGCACGTCATTCGTCATCTGGTTTCTCCGGCGTCAACTTAAGCTATGGCGGAATAAGAGGAACCGTTGAAGTTCTGAAACCCGAGGCTCTGGTGGAATACCAGATCCGCCATTGATCGTCCAAACATCCAGGTGCAATACTACTTCAACAAGGGCGAAAGGGAGAGTAGAATCCTCGATTGTGGGTGGCGGCCGGCGGCAGTATTATAGGGCTACAAAGGAGGCAAGATGAGACATTATCTACGCTACGGATCGTAATCACGGGGGCCATGATTTTTCTCGCTCCGGGTATGCTGCACGGGCAAGCTACAGGTGAAATCACTGGCACCGTCGTTGACCCCACCGGGGCTGTCGTACCAAGTGTGAAGGTGACCGCAACGAACACAGCCACACGGGTTTCGCGGTTCACTCTAACCGGCAGCGTCGGGACCTACACCATCCCCCTCTTGCCCGTGGGAACGTATTCGGTCGCCGCGGAGGGCACGGGGTTCAAAAAAGGCGTGGCGGAGGGAATCACGCTGGACGTAGCCCAGCAGCGCAAGGTCAACTTCACGCTCGCATTAGGTGGAGTTCTGTCATCCGTCCAGGTCAACGCCGCCCCCCCTCTGCTCAATACGACCAACGGCCAACTCGGCGGGGTGGTGTCCGCAGAGCAGGTACTGAATCTGCCGCTCAATGGCAGAAATATCGCAGGTTTGGCGATGATGCAACCGGGCGTGGACCAAGGGGCGGCACTCGTTCAACCTGGGCGGAGAGATTCGGCGGGAACAGGATAATGGCACCGGGGTCGGCGTGGTTGGCCCGAGCGGCGTGTTTTACTTCGATGCCGGCACGCCACTAACCGCGGCTGTTCCTTCCATCAGCGGAGGTTCATCCCTGTACGTGGGCTCAGCCAGTCCGAACGGCCTGATAAGCCACATGGAGGGGGATGACGTCTATTGCGCGCGAGCTGCCACAGCGCCCGGCTATGGCCCGCAAGGGGGAGGGGCAGCCTGGTGGGGCCTGCGCCGGACGACCTTAGCCGCGTATGCGCAGGACGACATCAAGGTGACCCGCCAGTTCACCTTGAACTTGGGACTGCGATATGAATACGCTTCGGTGCCCTGGGAGGTTGGCAATCGCCTCGCCCTGCCTGCCGATTACGGCAGTCTTTACGGCGAGTTTGTTGTAAATCCTCAACCCCTGTGGCCGTCCGACCGCCTGGGTGGGAATTTTGGCCCGCGATTGGGTTTGGCGGTTGACCTGGGGGACAAGACGGTTCTACGGGGCGGTTTTGGCATATTCACCAATGTGATCCCCACCGTCTATCCAGACCAGTCGCTGGTATCCTTTCCGATCGCTTCGGTGAGCTACTTGAATAACGCGCCGTATACGCTGGGCGCGCCTGCCGTATCCCTTCCCGTGATGACGAGCCTTTCAGGACAGCCTGTGGTGCCCAACGGGAACACCAAACTCATCGCGCCCAATACACCGGTGGACTTCAATCCATTCGCGGCCATCCTCAGTCCTATCGGCGGGTATTATCCCTCGGATCGGATTAGAAACGGCTACACAATCAACGGCAACTTCACTCTTGAGCACGAGTTTGCCGGCGGTATCGCGGTCCAAGCTTCCTACGTCGCGAACAACGGGGTAAGCCTTTATTACCCGGTCTACCCCAACGGCTACGATGGAGCCGAGCCGCAGTATGCACCGTATAGCCAGATCACCCCGGGCCTGACCGAGGTCGATATGTTCTACAACGGTGCCTATTCGAGCTACAACGGTCTGCAAGTCCAGGTTCGCAAAAGCTCGCCCTCGCACGGCGTGCAGTTCCAAGCCAATTACACCTGGTCAAAGGACATGACAGATGCTGACGATGTGTGGAATTCCGGGTGGGTCGATGGAGGAATCAGCCAGAACAATCCATTCAACTGTTGTACGCCGTGGAGCGGGAAGCTCGTGAGGCGAAACTGAATCCCGAGCAGCGCCGGGAGTTACGCCAAGCGAAATCGCGTCCGATTCTGGGGGACATCCAGAGTTACTTGCAGACGGAAAGGCCGAAGCTGTTGCCCAAGAGTCCCATCGCGGCAGCGATCGACCACACGTTATCGAACTGGGAAGCGCTGCCGCGTTACACCGAAGACGGCGATCTGCAGATCGACAATAATGCGGCCGAGCGCAGCCTCCGACCCATTGTGGTGGGCCGGGGCCACTGGCTTTTCTACGGAAGCGACCAAGGGGGGCGAACCGGAGCCGCACTGAGCACTCTGATCGCAACCTGCAAGCGCCTACACATCGAGCCCTTCACCTACCTTCGCGATCTCTTCACGCGCATAAGCACCCACCCGCACCACCGCCTCGATGACCTGCTTCCCGACCGGTGGCAAGCCGCCCAACCAGCCACTCAGCCCTAAACCGTCACATTCCCGACCACCAGCACCTCATACCCATGTGTCCGCCGGACAGGTACACAGTTCTTGTCCATAAATTGAGTCCCCCACTCGCTCCACGTGCGCATGGGCCGATGCCCGTCTGTCTCAAATGCAACTGAAGCGTGTATGGCATCCTTCGTGACGGGAAACGAAATCGAACGACCCCAGTTGACGCCTGAAGGTAATTCATCTGTGAGAGATTTTGAACGGCAGACCCGTCGCAATCATTCGATCGAAAATCGAGCCCCGGTCCCCAAAGCCAATTCGCAAAAGGTCAGGGAAGGAGTCCCCTTGATGGACCTAAGACACCAGCGGTCTGAAACCAGCGAAAACCCGCCCATCTACTGACACACCTGCGGATTCCACGGCGTCCGTGACTCGCAACCATCTGATAAGAGGACTCACTTCGTGAATAAGACCTCTACCCAGCCGAGGTAGAGGTCGCAGGTCTGTAAGTTATTGATTTGGTAGGCCCGTGGGGACTCGAACCCCAGACCTCTACCGTGTCAAGGTAGCGCTCTAACCGGGCTGAGCTACGGGCCTACGAGTACCGATCTGTTCTGCCTGGCACGCACGCTTGGCTACCAAACTGGCGTACATCCAGGGATCTATCTATCTGCCGACGGTATCAGGCAAGACGCCAGCTCGAGATTCCACGGAGCTTATTTGAGCCCCGGGGCTGGGTGCGGCCGTCGCGCCTCCTCATCCGAGTACCCGGAAAGGGTCGCAGCCGGCCAGCCGAGCCACCGTCACGGCAGGCGCTCTGCTGTCGGCCACTTTAGTAGTCGCCGCGCATCGTATATCGTGATACCAGAGTCCGGCCAAGGCCTTCATGATAGCACGCATGTCCGCCGGGCGCGCTAAATTTCGACAGCCTTTCGTTGCGTGCGGGTGGCCACATTGCCAACACTCACCGCACGCCGGGAGCCTGCGCGAGCTCAAACGAATGATGCGGTCCTGGCAGTGGTGCAGTTTGATGTAGAGGCGGCTTTACGCCGCCCTTTGGCGAGGTAAACTCGCCGCTACAATATCAAACTGCCTCCATGGCGCGCGGCCAGCGAGTCGGTAGGGTTGCGGAACATACGGCTTATTTCGCAGACGGCAGGCTCGCAAGGTGGGCGGCGATCATCTGCCATCCTTGCCCCCGGCTGAGGAAAACCAGGGTGAATCGAAACCCGGGTTGGGGCACAGTTTCGTAAGCCACACTGCCCATGACCACGGCGATGTTGCCGAAGACACGCATGGTCGATTCTTTCAGGCGGGACTTGGGCATCTTCGTCCTCTCCCCGCCGCCGGGCGGGACGATATCAGTTTTGTTGAGGATGTTGCCGCCCGGCCCGGTACCCAGGAAATCGTCGGCAATCAACTTGTCCAGAGTCGCCGAGTCACCCTCAGACTCGGCGTTGAGCCACGTTTGAACCAGCGCCAGGATTGGGTCTTCCCGGTTCGGGTCTTGCGGCAAGCCCTTGGGCGTCGCCTGAACGGCTGCAATCAGCCCCGCAGCCACCAGCATTACCACCGAGCGGAATTGTCGTTTCATTCAGTCCCTCCTCTCAGAGCAATCGTTTATGCCGTTCGCGGCACCCAGAAACCGTGAAAATGCGCGAAGCGCCTTGGAGTGCGGCGGCTTGACGCCGCCTTCGCAGTGCGCCGGCTTGACGCCGCCCTCTCAATGCGCAGGCCGAAACTCTTCGCGCGAGGAACTCTGAAGGGTAAGACCAGTGCGGTGAGTGACTGCGCGCCCCACAGTAATGCCAAGGCGGCGTCAAGCCGCCGCACTCCAAGGTGCCTTCGGCACACGGGTCTTCAGGCCGCCACTTCACTCGTTACGCAAGGCGATCACCGGGTCGATGCGGGCAGCCCGCGAGGAAGGAATCCAGGCCGCAAGCGCCGCCGTCACCAACAACACGGCGGCGGAGGCGAGAAGCGAAACTGGATCGCCGGGCGAGACCTCAAACAAAAGCCCGCGAATGGTTCTCGCCAAGGCAAACGAGCCGGCGAGCCCCGCCGCCACTCCGATTCCCGTCCAGAGGCCCGCGTACTTCTGAATCTGCAAGGCAATATCCATGGGCCTCGCGCCGATGGCCATGCGCACCCCGATTTCCCTCGTCTGCCGGGCCACCAGGAACGACAGGACGCCGTAGAGTCCCACCGCCGCCAGCAGCAACCCGAGGCCCGCAAACAACCCCACGAGAGTCGCGACAAAGCGCGGGCGTTCCCTGAATCTGTCGACGCGCTGATCCAAGGTCTCGACCGTGACCGGCAGTGAGGGATCGAGCGCCGCAAACTCTTTTCGGACCCAGCGCGCCAGCGTGTCCAGGGTCGAGCGAGGTGCGGAACACCGCGACGCCGCTCAAGCCCATTTGCCGCGAGTCGTGCATGCGCAGCCGGTAATACTCAGGATCGGAGGGTTCGGTCAGTCCGTTGTTCTTGATATCAGCGGCGACTCCCACGACCGTGCACCAATGACCGCTGACCTCCAAATCGATTTGCTGGCCGAGCGGGCTCTCATGGCCGAACAATCGGCGGGCCAGAGTGGCGCTCAGGATGAGGGGCGATTCGCCGGAAGCGCGCTCGGCCTCGGTGAAGGCCCGTCCGGCAACAATCGGAATGCCCAATGCGCGGAAGTACCCCGGAGTCACCCAACGAAACTCGACCATTCCTCCGTCCGAGGCCACGGGCGGGTGCCCCGCAATGCGCAGGTTCGAGTAAGGGCGTCCCATCGAGCCGCGGGGAGGTATCGAGTCGCTCAGGGCAAAGAACCCGCCGCCGGGGATGCGCTTCAGTCTTTCCTCCAGTTCGTCGAAGAACCTGACTTGCGCCGCGGCGGGCTGATCCTCCCCACGGGTTTGATGGGCACGGTGCCGTAGAGTGAATGAGGCGGTGATGACGTGTTCGGGTTGAAATCCCAATGGCTGGCTTTGAAGTTTCCAAAGGCTACGAAGCAACAGCGAGGCCCCAGCCAGCAAGACCAGGGAAATCGCCACCTGCGCGCTGACCAGCGCCTTTCGAAACAACGTTCGAGCTGTTCCTGTCGCGTGCCAGCCCGCCAGCGCCTCGGCCCGCGGACGGTTCCAGGGCCGGCGCCATGCCAAACAGCAACGCCGCCCCGAGCGAACCTGCCAAGGCGAACAAGAGGACGCGCAGATCGATCCGGGCGTGCTCGAGGCGCAGCATGCCCGCCGGGCGCGAGGCCAATGCAAAGCCGCAGGAGCACCCAGGCGGTTCCACATCCCGCCGCGCCTCCCAGCAAACCAAAGATCAGGGACTCGGTGAGGGTTTGGCGCATCAGGCGCCCGCGCCCCGCGCCCAGGGCGGCGCGCATGGCGAGTTCCTGGCGGCGTGCCACCGCGCGCGCCAGCATGAGATTCGCGACATTCGCGCACGCCGCCAGCAAAAGTGCGAGCACGGAGCCGAGCAACATCCAGGAGGAGAGCTTCACTTCGTGGATCTGCCGGTCGCGCAGCGAGCGAACCACCAGGCGGACCTCCGAGCGCAACTCCCGCGGCACGTCCTTGTCCGCGCTGGCGTTGAAAATCGGACGCATGCGTTCGCGCGCCTGCTCGATCGACATGCCCTCCGGCAAGCCGCGCAAAGGTCCGCAAGAAGGAGCTCGAATTCGCAGAACGCGGGAGACTCGCATCCAGGCGCGCGGGCAGCATCACGTCAATGTCACCGAGTTGCGGCATTTCGAAGTTCTTGGGTAGGACGCCGATCATCCGCACGGGCTCTTCGTCCACGGTGAGGGTTTTGCCCAGAGCCTTCGCGTCGCCGCCAAAAGCCCTCTGCCAGAACCCATAGGAAAGCAGAGCCACCGTCGGGGCGTGCGGGCGATCATCTTCCGGATCGAAATCCCGGCCGAGGACGGGCGCGATGCCGAACGTCTCGAGAAAATTGGCGGCCACGGCGTAACACTCGATGCGGCGCGGCGTGTCACCGATCATCGCGTCGCAACCCACGCCGGGCCTCATGGCGGTCAGAGATTTGAAGGCGGCCCCTGCTGCCAATCGAAATAACTGCTCACCACATTGAACTCATTGTTATCGACCGGCCCCAGGTATCCCACCGAAACAAGCTGATCGTCCTTAGGGTAGGGCAACCGGCGAAACAGCAGGGGATCGACCACGCTGAACACCGCCGTGGAGGCGCCGATCCCGAGCGCCAGGGTCACCACTACAACCGCCGTGAAGCCCGGATTCTTGCGCAGCGCGCGGAGCGCATAGCGAACGTCCTGCCAGAGGTCCTCGAGCCAGACAAAGGTCCACATTTCCCGGCAGGCCTCCTGAAGCGAAGAGCGGTTGCCAAAACGCCTGCGGCTTGCATACCGGGCCTCTTCCGGATCCAGTCCCGCCGCCTTCAACTTCTCCTCGCGCATCGCGAGGTGGAAGCGCAGTCTCGTCTTCCAAGTCGCGATCCAACTGTCGCCGCTTGAAGATTGCCTTGACCCGTAGCCAGGTGCGGGTCAGCCATTGAGACATCGCGGGCTCCAGGAAGTCATGTCCTCAGTCCTCGATTCCCCTCCTCGGTTGAGGAGGGGGTAGGGGTGGTGGGTCAAATCATCACAGCATGAGCCAACCACCCCTTGCCCCCATAGCGTTAAACTAAGCGTTTCTGTCGGGTCCCGAAGGGACCAAGCTGCGAGCCTCCGCTTAGTTTAACGCCTATGCCCAGCCCTTGGAAGAGCGGAATCGCTTCTTCATGCTTCTTCGTCTCCCGTACAGCAATACGTCTATCCGGCTCAATGCCTCAGGCCGTTTCCATGACGCGCGTAATCGCCGAGGCCAAACGGCCCCAGCGCGCGGCTTCTTCCGCCAATTGTTTCCGGCCCGCTGCGGTAAGCCGGTAGTATTTGGCGCGCCGCTTGTTTTCTGAAATGCCCCATTCCGAATCCAGCCAACCCCGCAGCTCGAGGCGGTGCAGGGCCGGGTAGAGCGCGCCCTCTTCCACTCGCAATACCTCTTCGGAGGTCTGCTCGATGAATTCCGCGATGGCGTAACCGTGCAGAGGGCGGTGCTTGAGCGCCTTGAGAATCAGCATGTCCAGGGTGTCGCGCAAAATCTCGCCCGGATTGGATTGCCTCTCTCCCATAAGAACCTAAGGGTAGTGTGGCATAATCTCCGAGCGAGCGCAAGGGGCTCCAGGCGCCGGCTTGCTTCTGAACTTTGCGGTCGACACCCGGACCGGGGTTCGCTATTCTGTGCGGCAGCCGGGTGAAACGATGCGACCCTTGAAACGCCGCTGTCTCAGCTTCGTCGCTTGCGCCCTCCTCTTGCTGGGGCGACTTTGTCCGGCGCCTGCTCAGCAAGTGCGCCTTGAGGACGCCATCCCCGCTGAACCTAGCCCGGACGTTTACCAGCGATTGCCCATGAGCGAGGCGGAACGTACCGAACTCCGCGAGGCTGTGAAGGCGCGAAACTATGCGCGGGCTGAGGCGCTGCTCGCCGCGGAAATCGAACGGCAACCCAAGTCCGCCGAGCTGCTCACCATGGTGGGGGGCGTGTTCTTTCTGGATGGCAAGTACCTGAACTGCGCGGTGGCCATGAAAAAGGCCGAGGCGCTCGCGCCGCTTCGAGCCCGGGAGCGGTTCACCTTGGCAATGAGTTACATCATCATAAACCATCGGGATTGGGCGCGGCCCGAACTGCAGAAGCTTGCCGACCAGGACCCCCGCAGCCCGCTCTACGTCTACTGGCTGGGGCGAATCGACTACGACGCCATGCAGTTCAAAGATGCTGAAGCGCACTTCCAAAAGGCCCTGAACCTGAACCCGAAGTTCATGAAAGCCTATGACAATCTGGGGCTCACTTACGAAGCTCTGGCTCAATACGACGATGCCGTGCGGGTCTATCAGCAGGCGGTCCTGATGAATCGTTCCGAAGCGGCGCCGTCGCCGTGGCCTCCCCTGAACCTCAGCACGCTGCTCATCAAACTCGGAAGATTGCCCGAGGCGGAGACGTACCTCGAAGAGTCTCTGAAGTATGACGCCCGTTTTGCGAAGGCCCACTTCCAAATGGGTGTGCTGCTCGAGAAGCAGAAGAAAGACCAACCAGCCTGCAAGGAGCTTCTCGAGGCCGTCCAAGACGATCCCTCCTATCCCGAACCTCACTATCTTCTGGGGCGGATTTACACCCGCCAGGGCAACAAGCCAAAGGCCGACGCTGAGTGGCAAACCTTTCAGAAGCTGAAGCAAGAAACCCCGAAAGAACGGCCGCATTAAGTTGGTCAGACGTGGTGCGGGCGTCCCGCCCGCACCACAACCCCAGCCAGGGTACTAGTACCATCCTGGCCTATCCTCGGATAATTTTTCGCTTGACAAATCAGCCCTATACTGATAGCCTATAAGTACCCCACACCTATCCGGGGGAGCTTGCTTTCCCCGGCAACCTAATCCTCTGCCCTAGGAGGGCTTATGTCTATCCGCAATTCGCCTCAGCTTACGCCTCAACTGCTCGACGCCGCCCGCGCGAACGCCCGGCGCTCCCACGGCCCGCGCACCGCGGCCGGAAAGCACAACTCCAGAATGAACGGCGTCAAACACGGCGAGCGTTCCGACCCCGAAAATCACTACGAAGTGATGCGCGCCCTGGGCGAAGACCCGGACCGGTTCGAAGCCCTGAAGCAGAATCTGCGCGATTCCTTCGGTCCCGGCGACGCCTTCTTCGACAAGCAGCTCGACGACCTGGCCCGCCTCTACTGGCGGCGCGACCGCCTGGAGCGCTCCCAGACCGGCCTGATGCGGCGCGCCTTGCTGGCGCTGGAAGAGCAGCAGCACCGCCGCCGGAAGGAAATCGAAGGCGCCACGATCGAGGTCGGGCAGGCCATCAACATCACGATGCAGGCGCCCGCTGACCCCGCCGCGCGCCTGCGCCTGCTGCTTTCCTTTCTGGGCGTGATTCGCGTGCAGGTGCACGGCCGCTCCTTCCTGGCCTGGCAGGCCGCCGCACTCCAAGGCTTTTACGGGAAGAAGGGGGGCTGGCGGGCGGCGCGGCTTTGCCATCTGCTGTGCGTCTTCGCCGAGAGCGCCAGCCGGATGCCGGAGGATGGCGCGGGCCAGGAACCGCCCGTGGAAGAGGCGGACGAGCCCCAGTACAAGGAACTTCTGCAATTGCTCGAGGAAGAGATGGCGAGCGTCGAGGAGGAGTTCGAGTACGAGGAGAAGCTGAACGAGGAGCGGGCGGCGATCGAGCGCGATGCCTGCCTGGCTCCCTCAGGTGAGGAGTGGAAGCTGATGCTGCGCCGGGAAGAAACCCTGGACCGCTCGATTGACCGCAAGATCAAGCTGCTGCTCAGCCTGCGCAAAGCGGCGGCCCAGACGCAAAAGCCGCAGACCTTGGAAAGCAGGTCTGCGCCAGCCGAGGATGTAGGGGCGCCCCCGGTGGGTGCCCAAGTCGGACAAAAGGGCCGCCCCTACAGCGAGCCAGCCGTACGCGAGGCAAAAATCGACGACCGATCCGGGAATGTTGATGAAAACAAAGGGAAGGTGTGGGAAACGGCTGGAACTTGCGTACAAGAAACAGACGCGACGGGGATCGGTCCAGACGACAATTTGTCCGCTCCGGCGCTGCAAAACGGGGATTAGCGATGGACGCCTGGAAGCTGTTTCAAAGCCCCTTGAAACGTACTGAATTCGCCAAGCCTGGGGGGCACGTCGAGCTGAGAGAGGACCTGAAGTTTCCTTTCGCTTGTTTTCCCTGTGCTTCTTTTCACTTGACACGCTCCCGTTTGTATGTTACAGAATCGGCGTACTGGGTACTTGTGTTCATTAGACAAGAGTTGTTCCCGAAGGGAACCTATGGACCTCTCCGGCGGTTAGTGCCAGGACGAAGTGGAGCGGAGAGGACCTTTCCTGCATTCTCCTGCCTCGCCCCTGAGGGCGCCTCGGCGTGCGTCCTACACGGGCGAAGCGGCTTCCTGCGTCGGGTGCAAGGTCAAAAGGGGGGAGTTCTATGGAAAAACGGGGCATAGTGGCCTTAGGGCTTTCGTGTTTATTCGCGCTGCTCCTTTCCGGTTCGCTCCAGGGGCAGAGCACTAGTGCAACGCTCAGCGGCACGGTGACCGATCCCACAGGTGCAGCCGTTCCGAACGTTCAATTGACCCTTACTTCGGCAGCCACAGGAACGGCAAACAAGACTGCCTCCGGACCTGACGGCCTTTATTCCTTCCCGAATCTTCAGTCTGGCATCTACGAACTGAAGGCGCACGCTTCCGGGTTCAATGATTATGTGCAGACGGGGATTGAGTTGACCATGAATGCCATGGCGCGTCAGGACGTGAAGCTCCAGATCGGCACAGCCATTCAAACCGTCGAGGTCAGAGCTAACGCCTCGCCGCTCAACACCGACGACGCGCAAGTGAAAGGAAGCGTAACCCCCGAAATCCTCAAAGAGTTGCCGCTGGAAGTCTCCGGCACCATCCGCACGGCGGCGAACTTCGCCATCCTGATGCCTGGGGTGAGCACGGGAAGCGGCGGCAACGCTTTCGACGCGCGCATTAACGGCGGTCTGCAATCGGGCGACGAAGCGGTCCTGGACGGCGTGAGCCTGCAAGAAGGACTCATGAGCCAGAGCGGCATGGTTGCCATACAAACGGACTTCCCCACCTCGCCCGACATGGTCGGCGAATTGAGCGTGCTGACCTCGAGTTACGAACCACAATATGGGTCCAGCCTCTCGGGGCAGATTATCCTGGAAACCAAATCGGGCACCAGCCAATACCATGGCGCCGCGTTCGAGTACCTGCGCAATACGGTGCTCAACGCGCGACAGTTCGGAGTCAACGAGCGCCCCGCTAACCTGCAAAACGAATTTGGCGTAGGTTTCGGCGGACCGGTTTGGATTCCCCACCTGTTCCCCAAGAGCCGGAAGACGTTCTTCTATTTAAATCTGGAGGGCTACCGCACCGGCGGCGCGCTGGAGCGTCCCATCCTGAGTGTGCCCACCATGCAGGAACGCGCGGGCGACTTCAGCGACTGGGTGGACTCGAACGGCAACCTCATTCCTGTTTACGATCCGGACACGCTGCGCGCGAATCCCAACTTCAACCCTAACGAAGACGAGGGGCCCAATAACCTGCCCTTCCTTCGCGATCAGTTCATGGGCTGCGGAGGCAATTCTCCCAATGTGATCTGCGCCTCCGACCCGCGGCTGGCCAATTCGCTGGCGCCGGCCTGGTTCAAGTACCTGCCACCCCCGAACCGGTCGGGAATCCTCAATAACTATGTCGTGCCCAAACCCCGCCCCGAGGAATTGCTTTTCCACACCAATTACCTCGACCTGCGGCTGGACCAATACATCCGCAATTCCGACCACATCTCGGCATCGATTTACTATCAGGGCGCGCATGCGAATTCACTCTCCACTCTGCCGGTCGAGATCAGCAACGAGAACGATGCGGCGCCCGAATACGCCTTCGTCGATCGCATGAACTGGGACCACACCTTCTCACCCACCCTGCTCAGCCACGCGGCCATCGGATACCACAATCGCATGGAAGGCTACGGGTCACTCGACTATAAATATGCGAGCGATTTTCCTCAAATCCCCGGTGTCGCCAACCACAACTTCCCGCCGGTAATGAATCTTGGCCTGATTACCTTGGGAGATAATTATGGAGGTCCAAATATCAAGAATGTTACGGCCCGGCCGGACTTCACCGGCAACGATTTGATTACCTGGGTCAGGAACAAGCACACCATCAAGTTCGGCGGGGAGTATCGCTGGCTGGCGGAGAATAACCGCGGCAATTACAATAGCTTTGCTTCGCCCGCCGGAAATTTCTACTTCGGCTCCGGGGAGACGGGTCTGGCAGGCATTCTCAGCGGAAGCCCCATCGCGAGTTTCCTGCTTGGCCAAGTGGACTACGGGTCTGCCACTTTCTTCTCCGTGGCCTCGAATTATCCCCGCGCCGCAGCCTATATCCTGCACGTTGGCGATACCTGGAAAGCCACCCGGAAGCTGAGCATCAACTACGGGCTGCGCTGGGATACGTTCACGCCTGCTCAGGAAAAACACGATCAGCAGTCGTTCCTCGACCCGAACCGGCCGAACCCCGACGCGGGGGGATTGCCGGGCAGCCTGGTGTTCGCAGGCACGCGGTGGGGAAGCGCCAGTTTCGGCAGGCGCACACCCGAGTTGGTGTGGAAGAAAGGCTTCGCCCCACGTCTGGGAATCGCTTATTCGGTGACGCCCAAGACCGTGGTTCGAACCGGCTACGGCATCTTCTACACCCAGATGTTCTATCCCGGCTGGGGTGGCGGCGTCGCTCAGGATGGCTTCTTTGCTGTTCCCGCCTTCGGTAGCTCGAACGACGGACTGAGCCCGGCCTTCCTGCTTCAGAACGGTTTCCCCCAAGACTTCACCCGCCCGCCCTTCATTGACCCCGGCTACCTGAACGGCCAGGGCGGACCTAACTATCGGCCCTTTAATTCGAACCGCCGGCCGTACGCCCAGCAGTGGAATTTCACCATCGAGCGCCAACTCACCAACAACTCCTACTTTAATGTCGCGTACGTTGGCAATAAGGGAACCCGGCTGCCTTCCCAGACGGTTCCCATTAATGCCATCGATCCGAAATACCTATCGATGGGGCAGGCACTGTATGACGAGTTCACAGGCGACACAGCCCTCGACGGCGTTTCTGCTCCCTACCCCGGCTGGGCCAATCAAATGCAAGCTTGCGCGCCCACCGTGGCCCAGGCTCTGGCGCCTTTCCCGCAATACTGCAACACGCTCTTCGGACTTACGGAGAACGCAGGGAACTCCACCTATCATGCGTTCCAGGGCAAGTTTGAGAAGCGCTTCTCAAGTGGACTTTGGCTTCTCACCTCTTACACAAACTCCAAGACCATCGACAACACAGACAACACCCAAGTTACGGCGACCTTGGGATCGGTGCATGGCGTCATCAGCCCCTTCCAAAGAGAGCGTAACAAAGCTCTGGCCGTGGATGACACCCCACAGGTGCTATCCGTGTCCTTGGTCTACGACCTCCCGTTTGGGAAGGGGAAACGTTGGGGGGCCAACCTGCCCAAATTCGTCAACGGCGTGCTGGGCGGGTGGTCGATCAGCAGCGTCCTCCGAGCTGCCACCGGGGTTCCGTTCTTTTTCCGGTCTGGCTACTGCAATATCCCGGGCGAGTTTGCGGAGTCTTGCATCCCCGGCGTCCTGCCTGGGGCCAATCCGTGGGCGCAGAGCAAGAGCAACTTCAACCCCAACCTCCCGCTCTTCAACGAGAACTCTTTCGAGGATTACAACAACTTCAACTTCTACGCCGGAGTGGGCCCGCGCATTTCCAACTACCGGGGCTTCGGCTACCATAATCACGACGTGGGATTGATCAAAGACATCAAGCTGACTGAGAGGGTGACCATGCAATTGCGCGGAGAGTTCTTCAATATCTGGAACTGGCACACGTTCAACTGCTCAACCCAATGCTTCGGGGGCGGAGCCTTCGATACCGGTGTAGGCGACACACTCTTCGGCCTCTGGAACGGCTCCGTGACCGATCCCAGGAACGTGCAAATTGTAGGACGATTCACTTTCTAACTTGCCGCCGCTTCGACACTTCTCCGGGCGCTGTCCTAACGCAAGGTGGGACAGCGCCCTTCTTTTATTCGGGCATTCACGGCTCAACCTGGATGGAGCGAAGTAGATCCTGGGCTCTCCTGGCACGCTGCTTCTTGATCTGTTCGAACCGCTTGGCCTGCTCGTCCGCCTTAGGACTTTTGGTTCGTTGGTACAGAACCATGAGATTCAGGTTCGCGAGATAACTGTCGGGCTTCAGATTGAGGGCTTTCAGCAAAGCTTCCTCGGACTGGGGATACTGCGCCTGCTTCAGATGAACTAAGCCCAGTTCAGCGTAAGCGTCGGCAAAGTCAGGGTGAACCTTGAGCGCCATTCGCAACTGACGAATGGCTTCCGCATAATCGCCTTTTCGATTGGCAATTCTGCCTAAATAGTAGTGGGCCCCGGCGGCGGTCTGCGGATTGTTGCTGATGGCCGTGAGAACCTCTTCTGCCTTCTGCATTTTCGTAGCTGTTGAAATAAGCCGAAGCGAGTGCCAGTCGCCCGCGCGGGTCGTGAGGCTTCAGCTCGCAATATTTCTGGAAATAAGGAATTGATTCGCTCCCATTCTCGCGCTCCATGGCCACCGCGCCCAGAGCGTAGTTGTAATAGGCGTTGCGGGGGTCGAGCGTGACAGCTTTCTTCAGCGCCTGGTAGGCCTCCTCTGCCAGATCCTGCTCGATGCAGACTATTCCCCAGAAGAAATGAATCGCTGCGTTGTTCGGCTCGATCTCGCGCGCATGGGCCAGATATCCCAGGGCTCCTGTGTAATCCTTCTGTTCATCGGCTACGCGCGCTAGATTGAGCAGATTGGGAACTGAGCCCGGCTGGAGTGGCGCGGCGGCCTCGAGGGTCTGCCGCGCCTCCGCAAGCCTTCCCATGCTTTTGTACAAGAGCCCCAGGCTTTCGAGAGAATCGAAGGAGGCAAGCTGCCGGGCCTTGAGACCTTCCAAGAGCGTGGCGGCGAGCGCGTGGTTCTTCCGATTCGCCAGAATGGGCAGGATGCTCGTGACGTTGGCTTCGGCAAGGTCGGCGCTGCCGAGCATTTGCTTGGCCGCTTGCTCAGCTTTCTCGTCTTGGCCAAGCCCGGCATTGTCGCCACACTTTACCGAAAGGGCTTGAGCGCGATTCTGCGCTTCAGCCGGAAGCTTGTTGAGGCGGTTGAGTGACGCCGGATAGAGTCCTTTCTGCATTAAGAGCACCGCACTCTGGTAGTTGGCTTCCACTTGGTTCGGGGAGAAGCGAAGGAGCGAGTCGTAAACACCCAGCGCTTTCTCGCGCGCGGCAACGTCCTTCGAGATGTGTTCCTGGTAGAGGCGGCCCAAATTCAGGTATGCGCCCTCCAAATCCGGCGCCAGCTTGATGGCCTTGCGGAAGTTGGCCTCCGCGGAAGCGAAGTCGCCCTCCTGGGCGTTGATGACCCCTTGAAGATTGTAGAGCCCGGCACGGTCCGGAGATTCGCGCCATGCCTGCGTCAGCAGTGCCTGAGCGCCGGCGGTGTCCCCCGATTCAAGGAGTTGTTGGATGCGCTGAACGGTCTCCGGGGACTGCGCGGCCGGCCGAGCATTCCCGCTCGTCGTCAGCAGAGCCAGCAGGGCAAGCAGTGAAGGGGCTGCCAAGGTCTGGCTTGCAAATCGTGCTCTTTCCCATTGTCTTCTTACGTTACTCATGGCGGCGACGCGGGCCTCGCACTCCAAATCTTATACCTAAGTGAAAGAGACACAAGCGTTTTGATCCTTCGCGAAGACCTGGACGGTTTGAGGGCGCCGTCGTCTATTGTCCTTTACGTGTTCCAAGCTGAGGTGATATGATTCTTCTTCAGGGTATTAACCACCAAAACTAAATAGGAGGAAACTACAAATGAAGGGAAATATCCGTTCTTTAGCCGTTACTCTTGTACTTTGCGCTGGCCTGGTCGCGGTATTTGCGAAGCCGGCAGGCGCAACCACTTGGTGCGTGAATCCAGGGGGGACACATGGGTGCTCTGCGACGATAGGGGATGCGGTTTCGGCGGCCATGCCGAATGAGACCATCAACGTCGCTCCAGGAACCTACAAAGAAGATGTGATTATCGGGAAACCGCTCTCGCTGGTCGGAACGGGTCCGAATAGAACCGTCATTGACGCCACTGGCCTTTCCAACGGCATCTATGTCGACGGTCTCGACAATGCCGGCCTGAGCAACGTGGTGGTGACCGGTTTTACGGTGAAGAACGCTGAATTCGAAGGAATCCTGGTAACCAATGCCTCCTTCGTTACCATCACCAATAACAAGGTGACCGGCAATGACACGAGTCTGGATATTTCCACTGTCACCTGTCCCGGCCTAGCCGCCCTTCGAAACTGCGGAAGGCGAGGACTGCGGCGAAGGGATCCACCTCATCGCGGTCGACCACTCCATCTTGGCGAATAACGCTGCCGAGCATAACTCCGGTGGGATCCTGCTCACCGATGAGACCGGCGAGACCAATGACAATCTCATTACGGGAAACATCGTTCAGAACAACCCGTTCGATTGTGGAATCACACTCGCCTCGCACCCTCCTTACTCACGAGTGACTTTGGGCATCGTTCACAACACCATTGCCAATAACGCGTCGTTGCACAATGGTTATCAAGTCCCCGGAGCGGGCGCGGGAGTCGGCATATTTGGCTTTCTGCCTGGCGCCACGGTATCCGGAAACGTGGTGATCAACAATCAGTTGATGAACAATGGCCTGCCCGGAGTGACCTTCCACGCGCATTTCACAGGAGGACCCGGCGAAGTTCTCAACGACAATGTCATCGTCGGCAACCAAATCTCCGGCAACGGTGCGGATACCGGGACACCGCCACCCCCGGCACGACGGGGATAAATATCTACGGCGCATATCCTCATTACCGGCACGGTCATCTCGCAGAACGTGGTCAACCAACGAAGCTTACGATCTTGTGGTCAACACGCGGCGCGGAAGTGAACGCGCATCTGAATACCTTTCTTGGCCGTGGAGCTGTGGGCGTCGACAACTCGGTCAGGTACGGTCAACGCCACGGAAAACTGGTGGGGCTGTTTCGGAGGGCCCGGCGCCAAGGGTTGCACGACCGTCGAGGGATCAGGAGTGCTCTCCACGCCCTGGCTTGTATTTCCCTTTGGGCTGGGTGGACTGTTTTAAGGTGTAACGCGGTCGGCGCAGTGCGGCCTACGGCCGCGCTGCGCTGCCGGCTGTGCCTAGAGTACCCAGCGGAAAGACCGCAGACCTTGTTAAGCAAGTCTGCGTCACTCTCCAATGATCATTGAGCAACAAGGCTTCCGGACGGGTTTGGGCTCCATCAATTCCGCGCGGGTGTAGTCAGGGTCGTAAAGATTCAACTGCCACTTGCCGTCTCTTCCGATCTGGGGTTGTTCGGCTTTATACCCTCGGCTCGCCACTTCCTTATAAGCCGCGTGAATGTCCGGAACCCCCAGCGCGAAGTGATGCATGACGCCGAGAGTGCGCGGCGAGGGACCGCGGACGTTTAACATATACTCGAGCCAATCGGTTCCGTCGGGTACGCGCATGTCCACCCAATCCACCCGGTCGTCCGTCATACCGCCATACCAAATCGCTTGAAAGCCCAGAAGATCCTTGTAGAAGTGGTCCGCCGCCCTCCGGTCACGGACCGTAACCCCCACGTGAATCATGTGCTGTGAGATACGCGTGTCCGGAAGAAACTTGCCAAAATTCCGGCTGTGCAGCGAGCCTTCGAGGTACTCGACGAATTCTACGGAGTGTCCGTCCGGATCTTTCACGGCAAAGCTCAGATTACCGGCCACTCCAGGCTTCAGTGTAGCGGGCACTTCCACTCCGTTTGCCGCCAGGTAGTCCCGTAGCGCGTGGATATCCGTGGTTTCGAAAGCAATGTGCGAAAGCCTGTCTTCGGTTGGAGTTTTCAGATCGGGAGTGAGCTCAATATACTGATGATCGTTCACTTTGAAAAAAGTCATGATGAGCTGGCCAGGCGAGCCGGCAAGATCGTCGACGGAAGTCTGTGCCACCTTCACCGAAAATGCTTCTTGAAATCCCAGGGTGTGTGTGTAGAATTCACGAGCGGCGCTAAGGTTGTTCGTCTTGAGCCCGATGTGCGCGATCCCAATAATGGGTGGGCGATGCGCTGCGGGCTTCCCGGCCTCGACAAGCTTGGGCAACGACACCAACAAGGCGAGCGCAACCAATGCCAACAGCGCCGAGAGTGTTGCCCGGACGCAAAACTTGACAAGCGACTTTCGAGATCTCGTCTCTTCCATCGTGTCCAGCCCTCCCTTACCCCACATTTCGTCACCTTAACCAAATTCCCACGCCAGCGCAAACTTTTCTTCGGCGTGAGATCCTTTCACTTTTATCACATTGGTTTCAGGGAAAAGGACGACGGTGCCAAATTAAAGCCTGCGGAACAAGAGAGTGCCTTGCTCCGCTCCGCGCACTTGGCCTTGGACTTCGGCCTTCTGGCCAATCCCCGGTACGGTGAGGATCAGGACGTTCGGGGAACCCGCGGCCCGCCGCACGAGGTGCGGCTGTGGTATTCCCCCGAGCAACAATTGGAAATCCTTGATGGCGGCCGCATCTTCCCCTTGCGGCACGAATCGCAATTGGTACGACCCGGCGGCGGTGATCTTCTTCGAGAGATCAACGCTGAAGCGGTGACTCTTCCACTCGCCCACGGCGTCGTCAGCCCAGACCGGCGCAGGGGCATCCCAGGTTCGAGGTGGTGGTGAGCCCGTATTGAACACCGCCAGGCGCCGGATCGCCGGTTCACCAACGCTCGAGGGGATAATGAGCCTTACGGCCTCGAACACGCCAGGGTTGAAAGGCTGGATTCTCTTGTGCCCGATGGCCGTTCCCTCTCCCAGCGCCACCCACTTTCCCTGCGCATGACCTTCCAGCCTGTAGCCGCGAATGCGCTGGCCGGTTGAGCATTCCTCTTGCAGGATCACATGATCGATGTGCGTTGGGGATGGTAACGGCAAAACCATTACTTCTCCAAAACCGTGAGCCTCCGCGACACTCCGGCCGAAGCGCCGCCGGACTTCATTGCCAAATTCGCCGGCGCGCGCAGAATCGGCGTCGGGCAGCAGGCCGCGACGGTCGGCAGGGATATTAAGAAGCAATTGCGTGCCGCGGCCCACCGAGCGGTAGTAAATCTCAAGAAGCTGATCGAGCGACAGCACCTTTCGTTCATTGTGCGTGTTCCAAAACCAATCGGGGCGGCGAATCGAGACATCCGTCTCGAGAGGCAGCCACACGTCGCCCTGAGGATCGCCATGCAGCGCGGTGGCGACGCCCGTCGCGGCATCGGACTTGGCAACGGCATTCCAGGCGGGGTAGGGAGCGAACCCATCCTCATTCCCAACCCAACGGATGGTAGCGAAGGGGCCCTGAAAGATCATGGCGTGCGGCGCCCATTCTTTTAGAATGTCGCCCACCGGGGTCACCGAGCGAACCGTCAAACCAGATCTCCACCATCTCCCCGTAGCGGGAGAGCAATTCGGTCAATTGGCGGCGATAGATCGTGTTGTACGCCGCCTGTAGCTCGGGAGTCTTGCACCGGCCGCCTGTGCCCGCGCCGAACTTGCCGTCCTGAGGAGAAAGGTAGACGCCTAGCCTCAGGCCAAACTTGCGGCAGGAGCGGGAAAGATCGGCCATGACATCGCCCTTACCCCCGCGCCAGGGCGTGTTGCGGATGCCGTAGTCGGTGGTTTCGGTCTGCCACATGCAAAACCCGCCGGCGTGCTTGGCGACGGCTACGATGTACTTCGCTCCCAGGCTTCGGGCGCACTCCGCCCATTGGTCCGTATCGAATTGCGCGGGGTTGATGGCAGAAAGGGGAGTCGAGAGATCGTCATACTCTTTGTCCTGCCAAGTGTTGGGTGCGAAGTGCACGAACATGCCGACTTCGAGGTCTTGCCACGCAGCCTGGCCGGCGGTTGGGATAGCGAGTCTTCCACTAGCCGAAGAGGCGAAAGCCGGCGGCGCTGCGCCACGCCAAATTGGGATTGAAGCGCTCGCACTGATTAGAGAATTGATGAAACTACGACGGTCCATGATGGCAGTTATCATACACCCGATCGCGGCGCACGAAGAAAAGCAGATCCTTCGCTTCGCTCTGCAGAAACTCATTGGGCAACTCCGGTGTTTGGAAGGAGTTGCATATTCAGCTGAGCGGCTTGTCTTTTGAGCCACTCGATCTGGTTCTTGACGGTATTGGCGTTCGTAGTGTTGCATTCCTTTGTCGTGATATTGGGTGCCGAAGCGGAGCAAGCGATAGATTAAGCGCGCTAACTGGTGGGCCATGGCGGTGATGGCCTTGGGAGCTCCGAGTTTGGCGCGTAGGCGACGGTATTTGGCTCCCAGGTAACTTTGGCTGTGGTGCAGGGTTTGGGCGGCCAGGCGCAAGGCGGTGGCGGCGCGGTTGAGCACTTTCTTGGTGCCGCGCCGGATGATTTTGCCGCC
Organism: uncultured Acidobacteriota bacterium; assembly: GCA_963722675.1. Classification (GTDB taxonomy): domain Bacteria; phylum Acidobacteriota; class Terriglobia; order UBA7540; family UBA7540; genus CAVROP01. Next base: position 1,799 of record CAVROP010000080.1, on the reverse strand, counting down.
CGTAATCTGGTGGTTGGGACACAGCCCCAGCCAAGAGGCGAAATGATGCTCGTCCTCCCAGCGCGTCATATCGACTCCGATTTCGGAAAGGACGACTTGCGCGGTTTGTACCTGGATGCCGTCGATGCGGGTCAGGTCAACGCCCGTGATGCGATAGAGTTCCTCCCGCAGGTTGGTTTGGGGGATATGTTTGCGGCGAGGCAAGGGGGTCGGCTCGGGGAGTGGCTGCGTCGCCAGGTCGACCTTGGATCCCAGGGTTTGCAAGTGGGCCTCGATGCGGCGATCGCATTCGGCGATGTTGTCGAGATGAAAGAAATACAGATCATGCACCTGGCGCAGCACGAACAAGAGATCTTCTCGCCAATGCCCTTCCAAGCTTTGGGCGATTTCTTTCCGGCTGGCCTGCACGCGCGGGTCCGCCAGAGCGGCCAACCGATACGGGTCGCGTTCGCCGCTCAAGATGGCCTTCAGAATCTCCAGGCCCGATCTGCCGCTCAGATCGCTGAGCACGTTGGCCAATTGCACGTTCATCTGGGTGAGCACTTTTTGCATCTGCTGAATGCAGGTCCCGGCCCCCGCCACCAGGTTCTCCCGTTGGCGCAAGTAGGTGCGCAGCACACGGATTTCCTCAGGCGGCAAGAAGGAGTTGTTCAGCAAGCCAAAGGTGTGCAGCTTTTGCAGCCACTGGCACTCGCACACGTCCGTCTTGCGTCCGGGAAGCGTCTTGGTGTGCTTGGCGTTGACCACGTAGACGTTGAAACCGTAGCCCTCCAGCACTTCGTACAGGGCGATCCAGTAAACTCCCGTGGCTTGCATGACTACCGTCTCAATCTTGCAGGCCCGCAGCCATTGCCCCAGGCGGTGCAAGTCGGCGGTGAAACTGCCGAAGGTCTGCACCGGTTGGGGGTCGCGTCCCACCGGCACCGCCGCATAATGCTGAGCGTTGCCGACGTCAATCCCCGCCGCATTCGGATGCAGAATCTCCAGGTTCGCGGTAACGTCGACCCTCTTCTTTCCCCGCTGGCCTGCCACTTTCCGCGTTTTTCGCATATACTATCCTCGCTCGGTGAAATGCGGCGTGGCTCGGCCTGGTGGCGGGATAAAAAGGGATTCTCTGCAACGGGGTCGAGCTCGCCGCAGACGCGACGAGCTGCCACCAAATCAAGGGCCGCTAATCACCAGAACCAAGCTCAGGAACGGGCACGAAGGCGCCAACTCAGCATCGGTCATAGCTGCCGATCCACGCCTTGGCTACCTTCGCACAGATCGCACCCAAGTTCAAAACTCGAGCGGAGTTTCTGCTCAGCAAGGGCAGCCCCACGGCTGTCAATGCTCAGGATGACACGGGCCTCGCCATTCACCGACCAACCACGACGCTGTCGGCTTCCACCAGGAGTCCGACGATGTCGTTCATTCCGCCTACTTCCCCTACTGCAACCTGGCTGGTCAGGCCAAAGTGCTCAAGGCACGTGCGGCAGGAAATCAGGCGGACGCCCTGGCCGTGGAGTATCTTCAGGCCCAACAGCGCCGGTGAACCATTGCAGACCAACTTCACGCCATCGGTGTAAAAGCAGATGGCGTGAGGCTTAACGGGCTGACTCTCCCACGCGTGCAGAAGCCGGTCGAACATCTCCAAGCCAAATTGTTTGTCGTTGGGATCGACGTGGCCCAGACCCTCGCGCGTCACCAGCAGAACGAGTTTTGGCATAAGCGGTTAACCCATTTTCTCATTCAAAAGCCGTTTCGGTCCCGGATCTTGTTTCCTCAAGGCCGCGGCCTTCAGTCCGGTTCCAAGAAAC
>CAVROP010000079.1:0-17006 GCA_963722675.1 uncultured Acidobacteriota bacterium | reverse complement strand
GCTCAGGATGACATGTCATTCTGAGCGAAGCGAAGAATCTGCATTTGCTTGCGGCTTTGCCGCGCTGTACCGCTACCCGGAAATCCTGCGGAACACAACACTCGATTGTCCGTGCTACAATTATTACTCGATAAAGAAGAACTGCCGGGATTTTTCGCCCCGACAAGCCGGGGCTCAGAACGACAGAAGTGGGTGGGAAAGCAATAGCGGACGATGAAGCAAATCCTTGTGACCAACGACGACGGAATTCACGCCCCGGGATTGAAGTGTTTGGAGGAAAGCCTGGCAACCGTGGGCGAAGTCACAGTGGTAGCTCCCGACAAAGAGATGAGCGCCTCGAGCCAGTCTATCAGCACGCACACGCCGTTGCGGGTTCGGCGGCTTGACGAAAGGCATTACGCAGTTTCGGGTACGCCCGCGGACACGGTGATCATCGCACTCTACAACCTCTTACCCCGCATGCCCGACCTGGTGGTTTCCGGCATTAACCCCGGAGGCAACTTGGGAGAAGCGGTGGTCTACTCGGGCACTGTCGCGGCCGCCGTGGAAGGGGCTCTGCACGGCGTGCCGTCATTCGCAATGTCCCTGGCAACGCGCAAGTCTCTGGATTTTTCCAGCGCTGCGACCTTCGCCGCTCAACTGGCCGCCAAAGTTCTAGAGGAAGGCTTACCTGCGGGCGTAATGCTCAACGTGAATGTCCCGCGGGGTGAAGTGCGCGGTGTGCGACTCACGCGCCAAAGCCAGAAGATTTCTCAGAATCTGGTGGTGGAAAAGAAAGACCCGCGCGGCCGGCCCTATTATTGGCTGGATGAGACGACGCAACTGGATCAGGTTGAACCGGACTCCGATTATGCGGCCATCCTGGCCCACGAGATTTCCATCACCCCGTTGCAGGTGGACCGTACTCACTATCCCAGCCTCAATCACCTCTCCCTCTGGCTGCCGGCCTTGGCGTGGACACCGGGCCGGTAGGACGAAATGTCACAGTGTGACGTTTTCAGAGTGAGTGTCGTGATCCCTTTGACAGCAACGGCCCCGACGCAATAGAATTTATGATTCAGAACTCTTCTGAACAGCATCTAAAAAGAAGACGCGTGCAAGGTCTCGTCTTTGTATCGTTTGGGTCACAGGTAGATATCACTCCGGGTTTCCGGATTGTTGGTAGCAGGGCGTAAGACTTTAAATCTTAGTGTAAGTCCTTCTCCGGACTGGCGCCGCACGTTCGGGCGTGTCCGCCGCGAAGTGCGGCAGGGCGCGTCACAACGCCATCCGCAAGGGCAGCCCCACGGCTGTGAATGCTCAGAATGACATGTCATCCTGAGCGAAGCGAAGGTTCTGCATTTCTTCGCGAGCCGCGAAGAAACTCTCCTTTAGCAGTTCAGGGGAGCGAGTGAGAGCTAGGAGCAGGGCAAACTGAGAGCTTAACTCGCTACGAAGAGCGTTCGTTGGTGCTTTTTCAATGGCTCAGATTTTTCATCGCAGCACCAATACAATTTCGCGCGTGAGTATTTATGGAGCGGTGTTTATTGCGGCCGCTCTCGGCTACCTTGCGTGGGCCGTCACCGAATCTCCCTACTTCACCGACGTCAACGTTCCCCGGCAACAACCGGTTCCGTTCAGCCACAAGCATCACGTGACGGACGATGGGATCGATTGCCGTTACTGCCACACCTCAGTGGAAAAATCGTCTTTCGCGGGCATTCCCTCGACTCATATCTGCATGAGCTGTCATTCCAGGCTGTGGACTACCAGCCCCATGTTGGAACCCGTGCGTCTGAGTTATCAGACTGACAAGTCTCTCGAGTGGACGCGAGTCAACGCGCTCCCCGACTTTGCCTATTTTGACCACAGCATTCATATCCATAAGGGCGTTGGCTGCACGACATGCCATGGCCCCATTGGCGAAATGCCACTGACCTGGCGCGCCAACACCCTGTACATGCGGTGGTGCATTGATTGCCACAAACATCCGGAGCGCTTCGTGCGGCGGCGCGAGGATGTGTTTAAGGCCGACTATCAACCGCCTCAGGACCAGCTCGCCCTGGGGCGGCGATTAGTGAAGGAATACAAGATCAAGGACGCCACGCAACTGACGGATTGCTACACGTGCCATCGTTGAAAAGCGGGACGAGCGGATCAAATGACTAAAGGTAAAGATCAAATCTCCGAAGATGACGCCAAGAAGCGGTTCTGGCGCGGCTTGGGCGATTTGGTGCAAATTGAGGGCTCTGAGGTGTCGGCCCTGGCTCAACCACAAGGGCTGCCTCTACAGCGGGAACCTGAGGCCATCGGGCGCCGCGACATTCTCAAGCTGATGGCCGCCTCCGCTGGCTTGGCGGGCCTGAGCGCCTGTACAAAGCTTCCCACTGAGAAGATTGTCCCTTACGCTCAAACCTCGCCAGAGCAGTTCATTCCGGGCAAACCGCTTTTCTACGCTACGGCGATGCCTTTCGGCGGCGTGGGCGCAGGGCTGCTGGTGGAAAGCCACATGGGCCGCCCAACCAAGGTCGAAGGTAACCCCTCTCACCCGGCCAGTCTTGGCGCCGCCGATATTTTCGCGCAGGCCTCGGTACTCGGCCTCTATGACCCTGATCGCTCCCAGGTGGCGGTGCGCAATGGCCGCATCGGGAGTTGGAGCGCATTTCTCTCGGCCATGGACGAACTGCGGCTGGAGCTTGTCGGGAACAAGGGCGCGGGGTTTCGACTGTTGACGGAGACCGTCACTTCGCCCACTCTGGCGGACCAGATCCGTTCCCTGCTGGCTCAATTCCCATCCGGCAAATGGCATCAATATGAGCCCTGCGGTCGCGATGGCGTGCGCGAAGGTTCGCGCCTGGCCTTCGGCGAGGATATCAACACGGTGTATCGCTTCGACCAGGCGGAGGTCATTCTTTCGCTTGATTCCGATTTTCTCTGCTCGGGTCCCGGCAGCCTGCGTTACGCGCACGACTTTGCCGACAAGCGGCGAGTTGCCGACGCCCAATCGACGATGAACAGGCTGTATTGCGTCGAGTGCATGCCTTCGGCTACAGGCGCCATGGCGGACCATCGCTGGCCCTTGCGCGCCTCTGACGTAGAAGTTTTCGCGCGTGTGGTTGCGCAAGGGTTGGGAGTCAAAGTGCCGTCGGGAGGAGCGCCGGCTTTTCCCAGTGTTCCCGCCGGCTCAATCGGCGCGCTCGTGCGCGATCTTCAGCAACACCCCGGGACCAGTTTGGTGCTGGCAGGCGGCCAGCAGCCGGCGGTGGTACACGCCTTGGCGCACGCCATGAACGAAGCGTTGGGGAACGTCGGCAGCACTGTCTACTACACCGCCCCCATCGAGGCCAACCCGGTCAATCAACTCGAGTCCTTGCGCGAGCTGGTTTCGGACATCGACTCCGGCCAAGTAGACCTGCTGTTGATGCTGGGAGGCAACCCGGTTTTCACCGCTCCGGCGGATTTGCATCTTGGCGACAAGCTCTTGAAGGTCAGGCGGCGGATGCATCTGGGGCTTTACGAAGACGAGACCGCGGAACTTTGCCACTGGCATATCCCACAAGCGCATTATCTCGAGTCGTGGAGCGACGTGCGCGCCTTCGACGGTACCGTAAGCGTCATTCAACCGCTGATTGCGCCGCTTTACGAAGGCAAGACCGCCCACGAAATGCTGGCGGTGCTCCTGGGCCAGGCCGGCCGGACCTCTCACAGCATCGTCCACGATTATTGGAACGGCCAGAAGCCCGGTCCGAATTTTGAAGCTGCCTGGGAATCATGGCTCAATGAGGGCGTGGTTGCGGAAAGCGCCGCTTCATCCAAACCGGCGAAACTCACCCCCCATTTCGAAGAAAGGCTCGCTCAGAGCATCTCGGTCGGCCGCGGCAAGGGTGCCGGACTTGAGGTCGTTTTCAAGCCGGACCCCACAATTTGGGATGGGCAGTTTGCGAATAACGGCTGGCTTCAGGAGTTGCCCAAGCCGCTTACCAAGCTCACCTGGGATAACGCGGCCATGCTCAGCCTCTCGACGGCATCGGGACTGGGTGTTAAGAACGGGGATGTGGTGAGACTTCGCCTGCGGAGCCGCGAGATTCAGGCTCCCGTCTGGATCGTGCCGGGTCACGCGGACGATTCGGTCACGCTGCATTTGGGCTATGGGCGAAGGCGCGCGGGCAAAGTTGGCAGCGGAATCGGTTTCAATGCCTACGCGATTCGCTCCTCGAGCGCGCCCTGGTTTGGCTCGGGACTCGAGATCGCCAAGACCGGCGACACGTACCCCCTGGTGACCACGCAGCATCATCACATCATTACCGGCGAGCACCACAAGCAAGAGGAAGAGGAAAGCGTTGCGGCGGCGCGGCGCGATCTCGTCAGGGTCGCGAGCCTCGAAGAGTTTCGGAAGAACCCGGATTTTGCCAAGGACCCGGAAGAACAGACCACTCGCGCTCAGTCGCTCTACCCCGGGTACAAATACGAGGGATATGCCTGGGGGATGGCGATCGATTTAAACAGTTGCATAGGGTGTAATGCCTGCGTTGTGGCGTGCCAAGCTGAGAATAACATTGCTGTGGTCGGCAAGGAGCAGGTGGCGCGGGGCCGCGAAATGCACTGGATTCGCGTTGACACTTATTTCCGAGGGGCCCTCGAGAATCCTGAGACCTACAACGAGGTTGTGCTCTGCATGCAATGCGAGAACGCTCCCTGCGAAGACGTTTGCCCGGTGGGCGCTACGGTCCATAGCCCGGAAGGGCTCAACGATATGGTGTACAACCGTTGCGTGGGCACGCGGTATTGCTCGAACAACTGTCCTTACAAGGTGAGGCGCTTCAATTTCTACCTCTTCCAGGATTGGACAACGCCCAGCCTGATGGCGATGCGAAATCCTAATGTCACGCGTGCGAAGCCGAGGAGTAATGGAGAAGTGCACGTACTGTGTCCAACGCATTAATGCAAGAAAGATCGAGGCGGAAGAACAGGAGCGTGAGGTGCGCGACGGGGAGATTCTCACGGCCTGCCAGCAAACCTGCCCGACCCAGGCTATTGTTTTCGGCAACATCAACGATCCCAACAGCCGCGTTTCCAAGTTGAAAGCGCAATCGACCAATTACGGGCTGTTGACGGATTTGAACACGCGGCCGCGGACCACTTACTTAGCGAGGCTTCGTAATCCCAATCCGGAGATCAAGGAGTAAGCGTTGAGTCCCGAAAGACCCGAAAACGGCGCAGTCGTGGAAGCCGGGAGTCCGGTTCTGGCGGGCGGCCATTCCTACGCGTCAGTCACGGACAAGATCAGCTCCATCGTGCTGGTGCAAGGCACGAAGAAGGGTTGGTGGCTGGGGCTTGCCCTGGCGTTTGCGCTTTTCATGATCTTCAATATGGCCGTCGCCTATCTTCTCTACAGGGGCGTCGGGATCTGGGGCATCAACATCCCGATCGCCTGGGGATTTGCCATAGTCAATTTTGTGTGGTGGATAGGGATCGGGCACGCCGGGACGCTGATCTCCGCATTCCTGCTCTTGATGCGTCAGACCTGGCGGCAGTCCATCAATCGCTTCGCAGAAGCGATGACGTTGTTTGCGGTGGCCTGCGCCGGAATGTTCCCCCTCTTGCACATGGGCCGCCCCTGGTTGTTTTACTGGCTGTTGCCTTACCCGGACACAATGGGGACCTGGCCGCAATTCCGTAGCCCTCTGGTCTGGGACGTCTTCGCAGTGTCCACCTACGCCACCATTTCCCTGCTCTTTTGGTTTGTGGGGCTGATTCCCGACTTAGCCACTCTGCGCGACCGCGCCAAGCAGCGCCTGGCGAAGATTGTTTATGGCGTACTGGCCATGGGCTGGCGCGGGTCGGCCGTCCATTGGCGAAATTATGAGATGGCGTCGTTATTGCTCGCCGGGTTGGCCACGCCGCTGGTCGTCTCCGTGCACACGGTCGTGAGCTTTGATTTTACGGTTGCTATCGTGCCCGGCTGGCACAGCACCATCTTCCCGCCCTATTTTGTCGCGGGCGCCATCTATTCGGGCTTTGCCATGGTCCTGACGCTGGCCATCCCCCTCCGGTATTTCTACAAGCTGGAAGATTTTGTTACCGCGCGCCATTTGGACAACATGGGGAAGATGTTGCTGGCCACCGGCATGATCGTGGCGTACGGGTACATGATGGAAACCTTCATGGCCTTTTACAGCGGAAATCCCTACGACCGGTACATGATCATGAATCGCATGACCGGCCCTTACGCTCCTATATATTGGACGCTTATTGCGTGCAATATTGTCATTCCCCTGACGCTTCTCTGGTCGTCGCGCATCCGTCGAAACGTGCTGGCCCTTTTCCTGATTTCTCTGGTGATCCAGACCGGGATGTGGCTGGAACGCTTCGTAATCGTCGTGACCAGTTTGCATCGAGACTTCATGCCCTCTGCCTGGGGAATGTACTACCCCACGATATGGGATTGGGCAACTTTCATCGGCACCATCGGCCTGTTCTTTACCTTGTTCCTGCTCTTCATCCGCTACCTTCCCATGATTTCGATCTTTGAGATGCGGGAGTTGGTCCACAAGACGGCGGAGGAGAAGGCGTGAAACGACACGCGATTTACGGCCTGATGGCCGAATTCGAAAACTCGGACGAACTCCTCGCCGCCGCCCAGCGCGCGCGCGAGGCTGGATACCGCCGCATGGACGCATTCTCTCCATTTCCCGTCGAGGGGCTGGCGGATGCGGTGGGTTTTCGTTACACCCGCGTCCCGCTCATGTGCTTGATCGGAGGGCTGATCGGATGCTCCGGGGGCTTCTTCCTGCAATACTGGCCGAACGTCTTTGGTTATCCTCTGAACATCGGGGGCAAACCCTATAACAGTTGGCCGAATTTCATCCCGATTACTTTCGAATTGACGATTCTCTGCGCGGGCCTGGCGACGGTATTCGGGATGCTCGCCCTGAATGGCTTGCCCACTCCCTATCATCCGGTCTTCAACGTTCCGCATTTCGAGTTGGCTACGCGCAACCGGTTTTTCTTGTGCATCAAGGCCCGCGACCCGAAATTTGATTTGCAGAAAACCAAGGAATTCCTGGCCACGCTGAAAACCAAAGGGGTTGTAGAAATTGAGTCGTAACAGCAATCACCAAGTGGCTCAAAGGACGACATTCGCAGCGACTCTGCGCTGGGTCTGTGTGGCTTTCTGCGGGCTGCTTCTCTTCGCCTGCCGGCTGGACATGCACGTGCAACCGAAGTACAAGCCGCTCGACCCAAGCAACTTCTTTGGCGACGGCAGGTCCGCGCGGCCGGAAGTTCCCGGCACCGTGGCGCACGGCTATTTGCGAACCGACGAACTGCTGTATACCGGAAAGGTGAACGGTGAGCCCGCGGATCTCTTTCCGTTCCCCGTCACGCGGCAGGTCCTCGAGCGGGGCCGTGAGCGCTTCAACATTTACTGCTCGCCCTGTCACGACTACACGGGCAGTGGGAGGGGACTAGTCGTCCAGAGAGGATTCCCACCCCCGCCTTCTTATCACATTGACCGATTGGTTAAAGCGCCGGCCGGGCATTTCTTCGATGTCATCACGAACGGCTATGGCGCAATGTACAGCTATGCGGCGCGCGTCGATCCCCAAGACCGTTGGGCTATCGTCGCCTACATTCGGGCGCTTCAGTTGAGCCAGCACGCGGCGCTTGACGATGTGCCGGCACAAGAGAAAGAGCAATTAACAGGACAGGCTAAATGAGTTCTGAAGAGTCTTTTCAACCCGGCTTCAACCGCTTCCAGAACGCTTCGCTGGCCGTGGGCGCGGTGGCCCTGGCGCTTTGCGCGGCGGGTGCCTACACTAGCCCCACCCAGTTTTTCCGCTCCTATCTGTTGGCGTTTGTGTTCTGGGTGGGCGTGGCGCTGGGATGCTCGGCGATTCTGATGCTGCATCATCTGGTCGGCGGCCGGTGGGGTTTCCCGCTCCGACGCTGCCTGGAATCGGGGATGCTGAACTTCTACTTAATGGCTATTTTCGTGCTGCCTCTCCTGTTCGGCCTGCGCACCCTTTACAGTTGGGCGGATCCGGAAAAAGTCAGACTCGACTCGGTATTGCAATACAAGGCGCCGTATTTGAATGTTCGCTTCTTCATTGTTCGGACTGCCATTTATTTCGTCGTCTGGATCGGGATGGCGTACTTCCTCAACAAGTGGTCCCGCGAGCAAGACGAGACCGCCAAGCCGGAACTAACACGGCGCCTGCAAAGTTTGAGCGGGCCCGGCCTGGTCATTTTCGGATTGACGGTTACCTATGCCTCCGTCGATTGGGTGATGTCCCTCGAGCCCCACTGGTTCTCGACGATTTACGGAATGATCTTCATGGTCACGGAAGGATTGGCAGCGATGTCGATTGTGACCGTTGCCGTTATCCTGCTTTCCAATCACAAGCCCTTCGGGGACCTGTTATCCAAGCGGGTCTTGAATGACTACGGGAACCTGCTCCTGACCTTTACCATGCTGTGGGCTTATCTATCTTTCTCCCAATACCTCATCATCTGGTCGGGCAACTTGCAGGACGAGATTCCGTGGTACGTCAGCCGGGCCTCGGGGGGATGGGCCTGGGTGGCGCTGGCGCTCGTCATCTTTCATTTTGCCGTGCCATTTCTTCTGCTCTTATCGCGCTTTGTCACCCGCAGGACTCTCTGGTTGGGAGTGGTAGCTGCAATTCAAATCGTCATGAGTGTGGTGGACATCTTCTGGCTGACGGTTCCGGCCTACGAACGGGCGGGCCCTCAGTTTCACTGGATGGACTGGGTGGCGATTCTCGGTATCGGCGGGATTTGGTTCTGGCGGTTCATGGGGAATCTGAAGAGCCGGCCGTTGCTGCCGCTGCACGATCCCCGCATGGAGGCCGCAGGGCATTAGGCGTAGCTTTGGAGTGCGGCAGCTTGCTGCCGCTTTCAATAAGGCCAGCTTGCTGGCCGTACGTTCGAGCGGAACTCAGACGGGTGGGCTGCGAGCAAGCTCGCAGGAGGAAAGCGGCAGCAAGCTGCCGCACTCCAAAGCGGCGCACAGAGGACATAGGTCATCATGGATGGAAGCAACGGGCCTACCGAAAAGCCGATACGCGGCCACGAAACGAGCGATGCGAACATTCGCAATTTGCTGATCTTCGGCGCCGGTCTGTCCCTTGTGGTCATTGCTGGTCTTGTCGTCAGTCGCGCGGTGTTTCATTACTTTGTCGGCCACCAGGGATTAGGTCCCCCGGCATCGCCATTTGAAAATGTCCGGTCGCTTCCGCCCGAGCCGCGCTTGCAAGTCACGGCGCCCATGGACCTGAAGCAGTACAAGGCGGCGCAGGACGGAATTTTGAACAGCTACGGATGGGTGGATCGGCAAGCGGGCGTTGTGAGGATTCCGATCGAACGGGCAATGGATATTCTACTTCAGCGGGGATTCCCGCTTCGCACGACGACTCCGGAGAAACAAGGCTCGCCCAAGCCATCGGGGAAGTCTCCCAGTACCGGAAAAGCGTAGCCGGGCTGATGACAATTCTGTTTCTTCAGGGCAAGGGTTCCAAAGCAAGAAAGGCAAGGCAATGAACACGCTGACAACTGTTAAAGGGCAGAAGAGAATTCGGGCGGAGGTTCAGAGTCAAGGGCACGGTTTCGCCTCGCGTTCATGGATGGTCCTGCTCCCCGGAGTTCTGGCCGTGGCACTCGCGCCTTGGGCACAGGCGGGGCAGGCGCCCGCGTTGCCACAGGCAGGAACGCCGTCGCCCCTGGGCAATTCGAAGGTTCTTCCGCCACTCCTGCAAGGCATCGGGATCGACCAAAGGCTGAATGAGCAAGTTCCTCTCGACCTGCACTTTCGTGACGAATCCGGCAAGACGGTGAGGCTGGGCGATTACTTCGGCAAGAAACCAGTCATCCTATCGTTGGTTTATTTCGATTGTCCGATGCTGTGCACGATGGCCGAAAATGGGCTGCTGCACAGTTTGCAGGAAGTCAAGTTCACCGTCGGCCGCGAGTTCGACGTCCTGACCGTCAGCTTTGATCCGCATGATACGGTTGAACTCGCCGCCGCCAAGAAGGCGGTTTATGTCGGTCTCTACGGCCGCAAGGGAGCCGAGGCCGGCTGGCATTTTCTCACTGGGGACGAAGCTGAGATTCAGCAACTCACGCATGCCGTGGGCTTTCGGTATAGATACGACCCGCAGGCCAAGCAGTTCGTTCATGCCACCGGGATCATGCTCCTGACGCCTCAAGCGCGAATCGCACGTTATTTCTACGGAATTTACTATCCCTCGCGCGACCTCCGCCTGGGTTTAGTCGAGGCGTCCGCAAACAAAATCGGCTCGCCGGTGGATGAGGTGCTGTTGTTCTGCTGCCGGTATGATCCCGCCACCGGTAAGTACGGCGTGATCATTTCGCGCATTATCCAGATTTCGGGGCTGATAACGGTTCTTTCTATCGGAGGACTAATACTGCGCTCTCCGAGGAGTCGCCAGGCGGTTAGCTCCTGACTGCTGACTCTTGGACTGTGCAACTGTCGACTGTCAACTGACGACTCTTTCGATTTACGCGATGGAAGGTGACTACACGGAATGTGGCAAGGGTTTCCCATACGGCCTGATCAAGCCTCCACCATCGCGCGGGGTGTCGATCATCTTTACTATTTCCTCACTGCGGTCGATTTGTTTTTCACCGCGCTCATCTTTCTGACCATCTTCTATCTCGCCATCAAATACCGGCGCCGCTCGGCAGAAACCAAGGCGACGCAAGTGGAAGGGAATCTCCCGCTCGAGGTGATCTGGACGATCATCCCTCTGGGCATCTGCGCGGTCACTTTCTTGTGGGGATCGAGCCTGTTTATCAGGAATTCGCGCCCGCCGGAGGCGTCCACGGAGATCTTCGTCGTGGGGAAGCAATGGATGTGGAAGCTCCAGCACCCTGAAGGCCCGATGGAGATCAACGAGCTGCACGTGCCTGTGCGGCGCCCCATCAAGTTGACCATGACCTCCGAAGACGTGATTCACAATTTCTACGTGCCCGCCTTCCGGGTTCAAAAAGATGTAGTGCCGGGAATGTACACCAGCATCTGGTTTGAGGCCACCAGCACAGGGCGGTACCACTTCTTCTGCAATCAATATTGCGGCACCAATCACGCCGTCATGGGCGGCTATGTGATTGTCATGTCGCCGGATGACTACGAGCAGTGGCTGAGCGGCGGCATCCGCGGGCGAGTCGATGGTCTCCGCGGGCGCCAAACTCTACGAACAACTGGCCTGCATCACCTGCCATGGGACCGGCAAGGGACCACCGTTTGTCAACCTCTTTGGCAGCCAGGTCAAACTCACCGACGGGACCACCGTGACGGCCGACGAAGCCTACATCCGGGAGTCGATACTTTACCCCTCGGCGAAAATCGTGGCTGGATATCAGCCCCTCATGCCGACCTATAAAGGCCAGGTCACGGAGGAACAAATACTGCAGCTTATGGCTTACATCAAGTCCCTAAGTTCCGGGGGAGGGAGCCAACCCGGTAAGCCGAACAGCTACCCTCCAAGCTTGAAGGCGGGGCGGGAGGGGGCGGGAAGCAAAATCTCGGGGGACAGCAGTCTCCGGCTACAGTTCCCGTCCCGCCAGGGCCGTGAGGTGTGCAAAAGCGATAGTAAGCGGTAGCGGCAGGTTCAATTCCCCCCTCCCTTCGGGGAAGGGGCAGTGGGTGAAGGAAGGGAAGGTAATCACGAAATGGGAACGGCAGTTGTTGAACCCGGCATCGAATCACGCGTCCATTATTTGAACGCCAGCTATGGCATCAAATCATGGTTATTGACCACGGACCACAAACGCATCGCGATGCTCTACCTCGCCTCGATTACCTTCTTTTTCTTTATCGGCGGGGCGGCGGCGGTGCTGATGCGCCTGAATCTGATATCACCTCAAGGCGCGTTGCTCGAGCCGGCAACCTACAACAAGCTCTTCAGCATGCACGGGATCATCATGGTCTTCTTCTTTTTGATCCCCTCCATTCCCGCGGTGCTGGGAAATTTCCTTGTCCCCATGATGATTGGGGCGCGCGACCTGGCCTTCCCTCGACTCAACCTTCTGAGCTGGTATGTTTTCATGGTGGGCGGGTTGTTCACTCTTTATGCGGTGATTGCCGGGGGAGTGGACACCGGCTGGACCTTCTACACGCCGTTGAGCACCACGTACGCCAATACCAACGTGATTTCTGCGGCCCTGGGAGTGTTCATCGCCGGCTTCTCCTCGATTTTGACCGGGCTGAACTTCGTGGTCACCATTCACAAGATGCGCGCCCCCGGCCTGACGTGGTTCCGCCTGCCACTTTTTCTCTGGGCTATCTACGCCACCAGCATTATTCAGATTCTGGGCACCCCGGTTCTCGCGATCAGCCTCACGCTGGTGGCCCTCGAAAGAGCTCTTCCACGTCGGTGTTTTCGACCCTGCGGTGGGCGGTGACCCCATCCTCTTCCAGCACCTCTTCTGGTTCTATTCCCATCCTGCGGTTTACATCATGATCTTGCCTTCGATGGGAGTGATCAGTGAACTCGTCACAGCTTTTTCAAAGAAGCGGATTTTCGGGTACAGCTTCATTGCCTTCTCCAGCGTGGCCATCGCCGTGATTTCATTCCTGGTTTGGGGACACCACATGTTCGTCGCCGGACAATCCATCTATGCCGGGATTGTCTTCTCGGTGCTGAGCTTCCTGGTTGCCATCCCCTCCGCCATCAAAGTTTTCAACTGGACCGCCACGCTTTACAAGGGGTCGGTCTCTTACCAGGCGCCCATGCTTTACGCGCTAGGCTTCATCGGGCTCTTCACGATGGGCGGCTTGACCGGCCTTTTCCTCGCGACGCTGGCCGTTGACGCGCACGTGCACGGCACTTATTTCGTGGTGGGCCACTTCCACTACATCATGGTGGGCGGGGCGGTGATGGGTTACCTGGGCGGCATTCATTATTGGTGGCCCAAGAATCTCCGGACGGATGTACCCGGATGGTTGGGCGCGATTGTCGGCGGCGATCATTTTCATCGGCTTCAACCTGACCTTCTTCCCTCAGTACATGCTTGGCTACCTGGGAATGCCGCGCCGCTACGCAGTGTACGCGCCGGAGTTCCAAGTGTTGAATGTGATGTCATCCGCCGGCGCGTCGATCCTGGGCGTGGGCTACCTGATCCCCTTGGTTTACATGGTTTGGTCGATGCGTTATGGCCCGGTGGCGGGACCGAATCCCTGGGGCGCCAAGGGCCTGGAATGGCAAACGCCGTCCCCGCCTCCCACCGAGAACTTCGAGGAAACCCCCAAGGTGACGGAAGAAGCGTACGCGTACGGAACGGAGGAGACTCAAGTTGCATAGCAGCACCGCACTGGCGGAACAATTCGACGACCTCGAGCAGCAGCACGAATCTTCGAGCTTTGGCATGTGGGTGTTCCTGGCTACGGAGGTCATGTTCTTTGGCGGCTTGTTCACCGCCTATATCCTCTTTCGGAATTTCTATCTGTCAGCCTTCGAGGCCGGAGCCGGCTGCTTGACGTCAGAATTGGGGCCGCCAATACCGCCGTCTTGTTGTGCAGCAGCTTGACCATGGCCCTGGGCGTGCGCGCCGCCCAATTGGGAAAGAAGAAACTCCTGCTTACTTTCCTGGTGCTTACCTTACTCTTGGGCCTGGCCTTCATCGGCATCAAGCTCGGACTGGAGTGGAGACACGATTACTTGGAAGGGTTTGCCCCTGGGGTGAATTGGACCTTTCATGGGCCGGATTCGCGACACCTGGAATTGTTCTTCTGCTTCTATTTCTTCTTGACTGGAATTCACGCCCTGCACATGGTGATCGGCAGCGGGAATCCTCACCGTGCTTATTATCATGGCGGGACGCGGGAAGATTTTCACCGCAACGCTACAACCCGGTCGAGATGTCAGGCCTCTACTGGCACTTCGTGGATATCGTCTGGATCTTTCTCTTTCCCTTGCTGTACTTGATCGGAGGACGCTACTGATGTCGGCCACGTTGTACACAAAAAGCTCTATTTCCTGGTTTTCGCCGGCGCTGATCGGGTTGACCGCCCTCACCACAGGCGTCGCATTCATCGACCTCGGCAAATGGAATACACTCGCAGCCCTGGCCATCGCTGTCTGCAAAGCCTCGCTGGTGGTTCTCTTCTTCATGCACCTGCGCTGGAGTTCCGGCCTCTTGCGGATGGTCCTGCTCGCTGCCTTCATCTGGTTCGCCATCCTCGTCACCTTGACCCTCAGCGATGAGTTTACCCGCCAATGGACGCCGGTGCCTTCAAGTTGGGAAGCCCGGATGCAACAGATGTACGCTAGGTATAGAGGCTCTGGCTGTTCTTGCCGAAATCATCCCTCCCCGCGAGCTATGCCTGGACTTGCACGCCTGCTCACCGCGGGTTTTCCAGCGCGACTGCAACGGCCTGATCGGCGGCATCGAACCCCCAACTTGTGTAGCCGACTCTCTGTCTCTTAACGCGCCTCGCCATCCGCCTCGGAAGCCCTGACTTCGTTTCCGCAAATTGTGCTGTTTTTGCTCCTTTCAGGCTCCGAAATGCGCTGATTTGCACGTAAAGCGCTCATAATTGGCACCGGCGGTAAGAGCTATGTCATCTGTTTTCAGCTACTTCTTAGCTTCGTTCCCGCCGTTATCGTATAACACCTTTGTTTTCAAGTACTTCTTAGCTTCGTTTCGGCGATTCTTGTTTGCTACCTTGTGTTTTCAATAACATACTGGCTTCGGTCGTATAACTTTTTTGTGTTCTTCGATCCCTTGTTCCTCCGGCCCGCCAAGACCATACCGCGTTCCCGTGAGCATCGGCGCGCCCGGCGCTCGCCTGCGACAATGTGTCCAAAAAAAGACCACCATGATAGGCTATCACAGGCTCGTGGGCTTGTCAAGAGCAAAATGCAAGAAAAGCGGTTGCTAACAGGCAGAAGTCAGAAGTAGCGCGGACCCCGAGTTCGCGGTCCGCGGCTCTTGCATGGGGCGGCGCAAACCTGCCGAGGATCGGGCGGGGGTGAGGGCGCAAGTTCCTATCTGCCGAGATCAGGAGACAAGACCGCGGACCCCAAAATGGGGATCCGCTCCAGCTTTTATCGCACGGCTTGACTTGCCGGATTAGGGGCTCCCCTTGGTCGGCGGTCATGCCTACCCCCTTGTTCCTTCATGTGAACCGCATCACCAGCCGATAGAAACAATTGGCGAGAGGCCCATGGCCAGAGCGCTATATGTTGTGGCCCCGTCAGGTGTCACCTCAAGATGTTGGATTCTTTATGCTTGACCAGCCCCACCAAACTGAATTAGATTTATATCCGAAACTACGCTTTGACTGGTGTGACAAGGTGCTCACTACAATAGACCTGTTCTGCGGGGCGGGTGGTCTCACCGCAGGGTTTAAGCTCGCTGGTTTTCGCTGCCTTTACGGCAACGACTGCAATCCATCGGCGATAGAGACCTTTAGGTTTAATCACCCGGAGACACACGCAGATTCGCGTGAAATTGAGGCTGTAGACCCTCGTTCGGTCCGCCAGATGCTGCATATGGAAAGAGGCGAGCTTACTGTTTTAACCGGCGGCCCGCCTTGCCAGGGATTTTCAATAAACGCGCCTGAAAGGTTCTTGGATGATCGCCGCAACGCGTTGTTCAAGCACTACGTGCGTTTCCTCGATGAGTTTCTTCCCGAAGGCATTTGTATTTGAGAATGTCCCCGGCATGCTGTCGCTGGCTGGGGGCCGCATATTCGAGCATATTACAAATGAGTTCACAAGGCGCGGCTACTATCTTCCGCGAAAATACTTCTCGCCGCACATTATGGTGTCCCGCAAGAGCGTTGGCGACTGTTCCTTCTCGGTTCTCGGAAAGGGGAAGCACCTGCGCCTCCGGAGCCGACACATTATGCGGAGGGCCGAGCGAATTTTAGAGGTGGGCGACGATGACCTTCCGCCTGATGCCATCGGATAAGCGGAGGCTGCTGCCGACGGTCACTGTTGCCGATGCCTTATCTGACCTGCCGCGCCTTAGAATGGGGGAGGGAGGCGAACTAGTCCCGTATCAGTGCCGAGCTGTGTCTGATTACGCACGGCTGATGCGCAATGGTAACAAAGAAACGTACAATCATTATGCTGCCGTGTTGGCTCCTCAGAACAGGGAACGCCTTAAGTACATTAAGCCTGGCGGCTCCTGGCGAAGATATTCCTCATAGCTTACTGCCGGCGGGCATGAAGCGAGCGCGGCGATCCGATCACACAAGACGATATGGGCGCCTGAGTGCTGACGGTCTCGCGGGCACAATGATGACTAAATGTGATCCTCATCGGGGGCGGGTATTTCTTCCCGACCAAGACCGGTCGCTAACGGTAAGGGAAGCTGCGCGGCTGCAATCGTTTCCCGACGACTACAGGTTTCTTGGCCCCAGGGTGTCCCAGTACGAGCAAGTAGGTAACGCTGTGCCTGTCCTGTTGGCGAGGGCTGTTGCGAAGGCCATCGCTGAACATCTCGCAAAATAGGTGGGTAATGGAGTAAGCCGAATGGCGCTGAGCATAGTTGAATTCTTTGGCTACAGCCCATCTGACCATTCGAATGGCCCCGATACCCGTGCCGCTCTTCGCTGTCCATTCTTGCAATCAGATTGCACAAAGAAGTTTCGGGATGGCGCAGCTAGCGGTGCCTGCACAGTTCGACTTGCCAATTCTGGCCCGATCATCTGTTGCCCCAATCGCCTCTATGCGCAAGACTACCGTATCCTCGCGGATGTTGCTCAAAGCGCATTGGTGCGGGCACCCGTCTCATTTCGGGCAATGAGGTTGCTCATGTTAAACATGATGGACGATTTGTTGCGGTCTTCGGCAAGCGGTGGGGAAAGGAATTGCGGCTTCCTCAGAGGTTGGGTCGCGGGGGCTACTTTGTAGATTGGATTCTTGTGCTCATCGCGCCGAACGGCGCATTACAGGACTTCGTTGCTGTTGAGGTACAAGCAATCGACACAACTGGGAATTATCGAGTTGAGAGGGATGCGTATGTTCGGGGCAGGATGT
>CAVROP010000078.1:0-68519 GCA_963722675.1 uncultured Acidobacteriota bacterium | reverse complement strand
CTGTGGCCAACAATGTTGTTGTGCGCAAAGACGTGCAACAATTCGCGGCGCAGGCGCACATTCTCTTCCCGCAACGCCGAGTGTTGCAGCGCCCGGTTAACGGTGAGTTTCAGTTGCTCGACCAGTTTGTCCGTCTTGATCACATATTGGTAGGCGCCCAGGTTGAGCGCATCGATGGCCGTTTCCATACTGGCATAGGCCGTAATCAAGATGAACGGGGCGGGATTCCGGGTTTCGCAGAAAAACTTGAGCAATTCGATGCCCGAGATGTCCGGCATGCGAATATCGGAGATGACCAGGTCGTAGACCTGGGACTCAATCTTCTTCCTTGCCGCCTGACCGCTGAAGACCGTTTCGACGGAGTGGCCGTCCTTGCGGAACCCAATCTCCAGCATCTGGCACAACGACTTTTCATCATCCACGACCAGCAGCCGAGCCATCTACATCTCCCTGCGAAGCTAAAAGTCGAGGTCCGAGGGCTAGGGGCGGTTCGCGAACCGCCCCAACTTCGCATCACCGAATAGCGGCCGCCGACTTGGAGGGCGCCTTTTGGGCGACCGCAGGAGCAGTATGCTTGGGTAATTCAAGTATGAAGCGAGTGCCTTGCCCGGCCTTCGACTCCACCCGGACCGCACCGCCCACGCCCTGCATGATCTGGTAAACGATCGCCAGTCCCAGGCCGGTACCGCCGCTGAATCCCGGTTGGAAGGGCTCGAAGACTTTTTCGAGCTGCTGCTCCGAAAACCCTATTCCTGTGTCGCTCAAGGTAACGCGGACCGCCCTCTCGCCGGCTTCCTCAGCCAGCACTGTCAACACGCCCCCCTCCGGCATGGCCTTGAGTGCATTATCTGAGATATTCCAGAAGACCTGCCGCAGCTTGTCGGGGTCGGCCCAGACTGCCGGAAGCCTCGATGGAAAATGCTTCTCCACCCTCACATTTCCGCCAAATAGCGGATGGTGCGAAAGCAACACCAACGTCTCTTCGATTACTTTCACCAAGTCCACTTTCTGGGGTTCATGGCGCTGGTCTCGGCAGTAAATAAGAAAATCCGAGACCAGTTTATTAAGCCGTTCCGATTCATGACTCACAATTTCGATTAGTTTGGTTTGGTCGTCGTCCAAACGCGAAATCGACTGCAAGAGCTTGACGGAACCTGTAATGGATGCCAGCGGATTCCGGATTTCATGTGCGATTCCCGCTGCCATGCGCCCCAACGTCGCCATGCGATCCTTGGTCCGGTACTCGGCTTCCCGGCGTTTTTCCTCGGTCAAATCCTGGAAGTTGTACACAAAACCGGCCACGCCAATCGCGGGTACCATCAGCGGAGATACCGAAACACCCAGGACGCGCTTTTCGGCGCGAGGACTCACATAAGCCACTTCCTGACGGGCAAAGAAGGCGTTCTCGGACGGAAAGGAGACGGTGCCAGTCTGTAAGCCGGGGAAAAGTGAATGGATGAGTTTTCCCCGCAACTCCTCCGGCTTGAGACCCAGTATGGCGGCTCCGGAACCGTTCAGTTCGCTCACCACGCCTTCCAGATCGGTCGTCAGCAGTCCATCACGCATGCTTTCCAGGATGTTTTCTGTTTTGGCTTGCAGGTTAGCCACTTGACCGTTCTTGTCCCGCAGTTCGGCTCCGACTTTTCGCAGGTTTTCCGCCAGTTGGGCGGACAGGTAGGCAATGGCGAAGAAACCAAAGAAGCTTGCCCCGATCTTCACCTGAAGGGTTCGCAAATCGACCGCCAAGGGAGAGGAGGTCACGAGATATCGGAGGGCCGGATAATGAACCGCAAAGTCCGGAAGTATGACCGGAAGATACGCCAATTCCAGCACCCCTCCCATGCAAACAAAACTGACCGCCGCCACCAGGAAGACCCGGCCGCGTGGAAGCAGCGTGCTGGAAAGGATGATGACGAGCAGGTAAAGCGAGATGTAATTGCTATCCAGATCTCCTGTAAGGTGGAGTATGGCGGTGATCACGGCAATATCGGAGAAGATCTGAAGGTAGGCCTGTAACAGGTAATCCTGGCTAAGCTGATTGTAGATCAGGTAATAAAGGCCGAGGATGTACCAGAGGATGATGGCGATGGCAAAGTATTTGAAAGATGCAGGGTTAGGATTGGCAACCAGAGTTCGAATGGCAAAATCGATCGCAAAAACAAAGCTGATGATGACAAACCGGATCTTGGTTACCCAAGGCAGCCATTCCTTAAGCTGATCGGGTACTCCCGCAAATAGGCTAGCCGTACTGGGAGAAGAGTAGTTTGCCATAATCTAGTCGGTCAACCGACAATTCTACGCACTCTAACGCCGTCGTCAATCTTTCTTTTGCCGAAAGTGCGGGGTTCGGGCTGGCGCCCACCTGTGCCATTCTGAGCAACGCCGTGCCGTTCCCGCGGAAGTGGGAGTCCGTTAGCCTCCAGACCGGCGACCGGCTCCCGCTCTCGCGGGCGGAAATGAATTCTGACTTTCATGGATCCGGGCCGGGTACTGTTCTACCACGCGTGGTGATGACAGGCCGGAACTAGCCGGCGAGTTTCCCGATCAAACTGAACAAGGGAAGGTACATCGAGATTACAACACCTCCGACGACTACACCTAGGAACAGGATGATCAACGGTTCCAGGGCCGTTAAGAGGTCCCCGACCGCGACATCGACTTCGTCTTCGTAAAAGTCCGCGATTTTCTGGAGCATGGAGTCTAACGATCCGGTCTGTTCTCCTACGCCGATCATCTGCACCACGAGGTTCGGGAACACGCCGGTTTCGCGCAGCGGATCAACGATGGTGCGTCCTGCTTCGATAGCCCGGCGAACTTGCAGAATGGCCTTCTCGACCACCGCATTGCCCGAGGTGCGAGCAGTAATCTCCATAGCTTCCAGCATGGGAACGCCGCTGAAGATGAGGGTGCCCAGAGTGCGCGTCACCATCCCCACTGAGATCTTGCGCATCAGGTGGCCCACCAGAGGCAGTCTGAGGATGATGCGATCAATGAGCAAGCGTCCTTGGGGCGTGCCATAAAACAGCTTCAGGCCGTATGCTGCCAGCCCAAGGAAAATCAACGCCGGCAAGGCAAAGTTAGCGACCGCATTGCTCAATCCAATGACGATGCGAGTCGGCAGGGGCAGAGCCACTTCCAAACCTGCAAAGAGCGTGGCGAAAATAGGTACGACCTTCCACAAGAGAAGAGTAATCACCGAGCCCGCGATGAACACTACGACGGAGGGATAGATCAAGGCGGACTTCACTGCCCGGCGCAGCTTCACAGCCTTTTCAATGTGTGTGGAAAGCCGCTGAAGCACTCCGTCCAGAATTCCCCCCGTCTCGCCCGCTTCGACCATGTTCGTAAAGAGATCATCAAACACCTTGGGATATTCGCGAAGCGCATTGGCGAGCGTGGAGCCGCCCTCAACCGTTTTGCGTACTCCCCGCAAAATCTCGGTGAAGGCCTTATTCGCCTGCTGGCCGGCGAGGATGTCAAGGCATTGAACCAAGGGAAGACCCGCGTCAATCATCACCGAGAACTGCCGGGTGAAGATCGAAAGCTCGCGGGGGTTTACTCTCCCTCTCACTTTCGGCTTGGGGAGTGCGGCGGCGCGCTTCGCCGCAACGCGGCCGAGGGCGGCCGGCTGGCGTCGAAGCGCCGCACCCGGCGCCCCGCGGGTTACTGCCGCTCGCACACCGCTCGCCGCCGAGACGACCCGTGAAGTACCTGGAATTTCAATCTGTGGCATAGGTCCACCTCCACATCAATCGCGGGGTCGCATGGCCACGCGCCCCGACTATACACTGCCGCCACTACCTTCGCATAGAACCATGGAGAGCACTCATGGGCTGCCCACCCCCGCCTGCGATGCTACCTCGGTCGATCATGTCCTGAAGTTCGTCGAGGTGGCTGGAACGCGACAAGGCAGTATCCAAGCTAATCAGCCGTTGCGCGTAGAGAGAGTAAAGTGACTGATTCAAAGTCTGCATGCCGAACTTCTCTTGGCCCAATTGCATGGCGGAGTAAACCTGGTGAATCTTATCTTCCCGGATGAGGTTTCGAATCGCCGGGTTCGGAATCAGAATCTCCAGCGCCATGATGCGGCCCTGCCCATCCGCCCTGGGCAAAAGCGACTGGCACAAGATACCTTCCAATACCATCGAGAGCTGTGCGCGAATTTGGGATTGTTGGTACGCCGGGAAGACGTCAATAATGCGAGTAATGGTAGAGGCAGCCGAGTTGGTATGCAAGGTCGCGAAGGTAAGATGCCCCGTCTCGGCTATCCTCAGCGCCGCCTCGATAGTTTCCAGATCGCGCATTTCGCCGATCAGCACAACGTCCGGGTCCTCGCGGAGAGCGGCGCGGAGCGCATTGGCAAAAGAGTGGGTGTCCGAGTGGACCTCGCGCTGGTTCACCAGGCACTTTTTGTGCGAGTGGATGAACTCGATGGGGTCCTCGATGGTAATGATGTGCTCGGGGCGCGACTGGTTGATGAGATCGATCATGGTCGCCAGGGTGGTGGATTTTCCGCTGCCGGTTGGACCCGTCACCAAAACCAGCCCGCGAGGCTTCTCACAGAGCGTTCCCAAGATGGGCGGAAGCTTCAAATCCTCAAAGCTTTTGATTTGAAATGGAATCAAACGAAACGCGGCGGCGACCGCCCCACGCTGGTTAAACAGATTGGCCCGAAACCTCGCCATATTCTTGATTCCGAATGAGAAATCGAGTTCAAGATTCTCTTCGAAGCGGTGCTTTTGCGCGTCCGTCAGGACACTGTATGCCAGTTGTTTCGTATCGACCGGCCCCAGCGCCGGCAAGTCCTCCAGGGATTTCAGTTCCCCATGCAGGCGAACCCGGGGCGGTGAGTCGACGGTAATCTGCAAGTCTGAACCTCCCATATCCACCATGCGCTTCAATAACTCGCTGAGACTTGGTACCGTCATGAATCTCTCTTTTCTTCCCTACGTCAAGGGGTCGAGGGGTCAAGAAGTCGAGAAGTCGAAGAGCGAAATGCCGGATCCTCGACTTCCCTTCCCTTGGCTTCTCGACTACTCGACTCCTGCACTCCTCAACTACTCTACAGCACGCTCTCCCGCATCACTTCCTCGAGGGTTGTCATTCCCTGCGCCACCTTGGCCAAGCCGCTGCGGCGAAGGGTCATCATGCCTTGCTCGGCGCCTCGCTTCTTGAGTTCGAGTGCCGAAGCTCCGACCAGGATCAGGTCGCGAAGCTCCTCCGTGACCTCCAGCACTTCATAGAGGCCGATCCGGCCCTTGTAGCCCTTGCCACCGCAGTTCCCGCAACCCTGCCGTCTATAGACTTTGACGGTCTTGGACTCATCCGGCGTATAGCCGGCTTCGAGGAGTACTTGCGGGGGAACCTTATCCTGTACCTTGCAATCCGGACAAAGACGGCGCACCAACCGTTGTGCGCAGATCAAGTTCACCGAGGTCGCAACCAGAAATGGCTCGATGCCCATATTCATCAGGCGAGAAATGGTGGAGGGAGCATCGTTGGTGTGAAGCGTGGAGAGAACCAGGTGGCCAGTCAGCGCCGCCTTGATGGCGATTTCGGCCGTCTCAAAGTCCCGGATCTCACCCACCATAATAATATTGGGATCCTGGCGCAGGAAGGCCCGCAAGGCCGTGGCGAAGTTCAGCCCGATCTGCTCTTTCACCTGAACCTGATTGATGCCCGGCAACTGATACTCAACCGGATCTTCCGCCGTGATGATATTCGTTTCCGGGCTGTTCAACTGAACAATGGAGGAATACAGGGTGTTGGTCTTTCCGCTGCCGGTTGGGCCGGTGACCAGGACCATTCCATAGGGCTTGAAGATGGCTTTCTGGAACTTGGCCAAGGACTCCGCTTCGAATCCCAGCTTGGTCATGTCCAACCGCAGGTTCTCCTTGTCGAGCAGCCGCATCACGATCTTTTCACCATACAGGGTGGGAAGGATCGAAACGCGAAGATCGAGCGCCTTCTTCCTTCCATCCTTCAACATCTTGACCATGATGCGGCCATCCTGCGGGAGCCGCTTCTCGGAAATATCCAGCTTGGCCATGATCTTGACGCGGCTGATGACGGCATCGCGGAGCCGATTGGGCGGAGTCATGATGGTTTGCAGAACGCCATCAATCCGGTACCGAACACGATATTCCTTCTCGTACGGTTCCATGTGGATATCGCTGGCTCCGCGCTTCACGGCATCGGTGAGGAAATAGTTCACAAGCTTGATGACCGGCGCTTCCTCGGCGGCCTTCTCGAGTTGCTCGAGGTTCAGGGTGGTTTCATCTTCGGCTTCCAGTTCGAGCGCCTCATTCTGGGACTCGTCGATGAAACTAACGATCTCTTCCAGTTCCCGCTTCCGTTCCTGCTCCTCAATGCTCCCGTAATTCTTCTTGATGGCCTCGGCAATGGCAGTTTCCGATGCAACCACCGGCTCGATATTGAAGCCCGTCATGAACTTGATGTCGTCCATGGCGAAGACATTGGTCGGATCCACCATGGCCAACGTCAAAGATGTTCCCACGCGGCTCAGCGGCAGCACCTGGAACTTCAGCGCCGTCTCCATGGGAATCAACTTGGTGATGCCCGGATCGACTTCAAAGTGAGTCAGATTGATCGAGGGGACGCCATACTGGTGAGAGAGAACGACCGTGACTTCATCGTCGCTCAAAAAGCCGAGCTTCACCAGCGCACCGCCCAGCCGCCCTCCGTTCGCCTTTTGGTGCTCAAGGGCTTGCTTGAGCTGCTCGGGGCTGATGAGATTCTCTCTCAGAAGAATGTCGCCGAGCTTCCCTGCCATTCCTCCAACCCTCTCCTAAGCCTGTAATGAAACTTCGTCCACGAGAATTCTGTTCTAGCCGAGTATGGTCACACGTCGTCGCCCGCCTGCAGGTGGGGAGTCCACCCCCTAGGAACTCTCCAGAGCCCCTTCAGTCTATGACCAAGCGGAGCGCCCGGCAAAGGTACCTTAGTACTATCCGGCCCACCGGGAAATCCGGTGATGCGGCGATCGGGTGACCGGGAGAACGAAAGGATCGAGCCACGAGGAGATCGACGCAGGTGTTTTTGACTGGCGTTTGGTGATCGGAACGCCCAATCACAAATCTGAAATCGGAAATCGCAAATTGTTCACCCGATCTGCCGATCCCCGGGTTCGTTGACTTTACGGCAAGCCCGGTATACTTTTTGGGTATGGCGGCGGTGCCCAATCCGGCGAAGACTCCTGCCAGGCAACTGGCTCACCGGCTATTATGCGGCTCTTCTGCGGCGATTCGGGCCGCAACAGTGGTGGCCGGCGCGGACCCGCCTGGAAGTGATCTTGGGAGCCATCCTCACACAAAACACCGCATGGCACAACGCCACGCTGGCCCTGCGCAAGCTTCGGCAGGCAGGCCTGTTGAGCTGGCGGGGATTGCGGGCCGCGGGGCTTGACACGCTGGAGGCGTGTGTTCGGCCCGCAGGTTTCTACCGGCAGAAGGCGCGCACCATAAGGAACTTCCTTGACTGGCTGGAGCGGGAGCACGGGGGCTCTTTATTTAGCCTCTTTTCCCTGCCGGCGGAGGAGCTCCGCCACCGGCTGCTGAAGCTTCGGGGGGTGGGCCCGGAAACGGCCGATGCGATCCTCCTCTATGCGGCCGAGCGTCCCCTCTTTGTGGCGGATGCTTATACGCGGCGGGTTCTGTCGAGGCACGGTGTCATCGCCGCTGATTCGGGCTACCACGAGACCCAGGAGTTCCTGCACACGCACCTGCCGCGCGAGGCCGCGTTCTTCAACGAGTTTCATGCGCTTCTGGTCGAGGTGGGAAAGAAGTACTGCACCCCGCACTCCCCGAACTGCCCGGGGTGCCCGCTGGAGGAATTCCTTGCCTGAGAACCCATCCGATCGCCGCAAGGTGGTCCTGATATTCCTGCTGGTGCTGGTGCCCGCGCTTTTTTTTCTGGGGTGGAGTCAGGCGTCCTTAAACCTTTCCTTCATCCGTCCGCAAAGCCCTGAACAGACGCTGCTCCTGCTCTCGCTTTCCGCGGTCATCTTTCTTGCCTTCGTCATCTTTGCCCTGATTCTGCTGCGCATTCTGCTCAAACTGTATGTCGAGCGCAGGCAGCAACGGCTTGGTGCGCGCTTTAAGACAACCATGGTGGTGGCGTTCCTGGCTCTCTCGCTGGTGCCGGTCTGTTTCCTTTTTGCCTTCGCCTACGGCCTGCTTAACCGGACTATCGATCGCTGGTTCAGCATTCCTCTCGATCTGATCCGGGCCGACTCCGGGGAGATCGTCCGGCAACTGCAATCCCATACGCAAAGCCGCTCCTCGCAGATCGCCCAGCATCTGGCCGGCAGCGGAGCCCTCTTGCATGCTGTGGCTGCTTCCGACCAGGACGACGTTCTGGGCGTGCTGGAGCGCGAAGTGGTGGACCTCAACCTCGAGTCCGCCATGTGCTTTGATCGCCGAGGCCGGCTGCTTGCCGAAGCCGGCGACCCGTTTCCCGATCCGTCCGAAGTTGTCCGGAGGTACCCGCAACTGGCCCAGGGCCTGGTTCAGCCGGGAGGAGTTTCGGACAACTGGCGATCCGGCGGCTTCGAAATGTTCGTCAGCGCCCAACCGCTCCGTGATTCTTCAGGAGCGGTCGTGGGAACCGCGGTTGCCGTCACTCGCCTTCCGCTGAAATTGATGGCCCTCTCGCAGGAGATTCAACACGAGGCGCAAAAATACGCCCAACTCACCGGCGAGCGGCGAGCTCTGAAGCGGACTTACCTCTCCTTTCTTTGTTTGATCACTTTGGTGATCCTTTTTATCGCCACTTGGTTCGCTTTGTTCCTCGCCAAACAGGTGACGGTTCCCATCCAGGCGCTTGCCGAGGCCACGCAGGAGGTTGCCAAAGGCAATCTGGGGTATCAAGTTTCGGCCCGGGCGGACGATGAGCTTGGAATCCTCATCCAATCCTTTAATTCCATGACTCGTCAACTGCAGGAGAATCGGCTGGCCATCGACCAGGCAGCCCGAGAACTCCAGGCTGTCAACCGCCAACTGGAGGAGCGTGGCAACACGATTGAGGCCATCCTCGAGAATATTCCGACCGGAGTCATTTCCTTCGACCCGCAAGGCCAAGTAACCAGCGTGAATACGATGGCCAAACGCCTGTTTGGCCGGGATGAGATGGGAGTGCTTCACACTCTGACGGACCTCTTCACGCCGGAGGATGCGCGCGACGTGGCTCGGCTCTTCCGGCGTGCGACCCGCCAAGGCGTGGCCTCGCGCCAGATGGAACTCGTTTTGGGCGGTCGGCGGGCGTTTACTTCCCTGACGGTGTCCTCAGTCCGTGCTCGCCACGGCAAGATCGGCTCGGTACTCGTTCTCGAGGACTTGTCGGAACTGGTGCAAGCCCAAAAGGCTGCGGCCTGGCAGGAAGTCGCACAGCGCGTCGCCCACGAAATCAAGAACCCACTCACTCCTATTCAACTTTCCACGGAGCGTATAACGCGGCTCATCGAACGTGCAGGAGCCCTTCCTCCCGATCTGCTTCGCGTGGTTTCAGAAAGCGCCGCCCTGGTTGGGCGCGAAGTGGCCTCGCTGAAATCGCTCGTGGACGAATTCTCGGCCTTGGCGCGCTTCCCAGCATCCAAACCTCTTCCCTCCAGCCTGAACGAAATTGTCGAGAACGCGTTGAGGATCTTCGACGGCCGCTTGCGCGGCATCGAGATCCATCGGGATTTGTCGCTGGATTTGCCCCTAGCCCTCGTCGATCCTGAACAGTTGAAACGCGCCGTGGCCAACTTGATTGACAATGCCGCCGAGGCTCTCGAACACGCCCTGCAAAAGGAAATCTGGGTTCGCACCGCGCTTGATCCGGAGCACGACGTGGTGGAAATCACCGTGGCGGACAGCGGCCCGGGCATCGCACCGGAGGACAAAGAAAAACTGTTCCTACCCTATTTCTCCACCAAGCACCGAGGCACAGGACTGGGCTTGGCCATCGTGAGCCGAATCGTCAGCGAACAGAAGGGGATCATTCGGGTGGAGGAAAACCAACCGACTGGAACTCGATTCATTATCGAACTTCCCGTCGAGCACACTCCAGCTATCCAAGGGCAGGAAGGCAGTAGGCAGTAGGCAGTCGGCTGTGTGTAATCGGCAGGTGGCCGTGGCGGCTGGCGTAATTCACAATCCGAAATCGCAGATCTGAAATAGCAAATCTCACATCTGAAATCGCCAATAGCAAATGCCAGATTTGAAAATCCCAAATCCGAATTCTCAAGTGCGAAATCCTAAATTCGAAATCGCGAGGGTCAGATCTATTTCAAATCTCAATTTTCAAATCCGCTTACCCCCTGGTCGCCAGTCCATTACCCCTTTTCTGAATAGACTTCCATCATCTATAATCACATAGAAAATGGCGCACTACTCCGTTCTTATTGTGGATGACGAACCCGGGATTCGCGAGTCGCTTGCAGGCGTGCTGCAAGACGAAGGGTACCTTGTGGACGCGGTGGAGAGCGGCGAAGCTTGCCTGGACTTCCTTGCGCATCACAATTGCGATTTGGTTCTTCTGGACATCTGGCTGCCCGGCATGGACGGCATCCAGGCACTCGAAAAGATCCAGGCTCTGGAGAGTCCGCCGATCGTGATCATGATTTCCGGCCACGGAACGATTGAAACAGCGGTGCGCTCCACAAAATTAGGAGCCTTCGATTTCATCGAAAAGCCTCTCTCCATTGACAAGACACTATTGACGCTGAAACACGCGGTCGAGCAATTAACGCTGGCCGCGCAGAATCGCCAGTTGCGCGAGGAATTGCAGGGCAAGTATCGCATCATTGGCGAAAGCGTCCCCATGAAGGCCCTACGCCAGCAACTCGCCCTGGCCGCACCCACCAACGGCCGAGTGCTGGTTTTCGGCGAAAGCGGGACCGGAAAAGAATTGGTCGCCCACGCCTTGCACCTCCTCAGCCTGCGCGCCCGGGAACCCTTCGTGGAAGTTAATTGCGCCGCCATCCCCGAGGAACTGATCGAAAGCGAGTTATTCGGACACATCAAAGGCTCTTTCACCGGGGCCGTCGAGGACAAGGTGGGCAAGTTCGAGCAGGCCCATGGCGGGACGCTCTTCCTGGACGAAGTCGGTGACATGAGCCTGCGCACGCAATCCAAAGTCCTGCGCGTGATCGAGGAGCAGCGGTTCACCCCCGTGGGTTCGGGGAATAATCTCACCGTGGATGTGCGCGTGATCGCCGCCACCAACAAGAACCTCCAGGAAGAGATCCAGAAAGGCAATTTCCGCGAGGACCTTTTCTACCGGCTTAATGTCATTCCCTTCTTCGTTCCCCCGCTGCGCGACCATGCGGAGGATATTCCCGCTCTCGCCAACTACTTCCTGGCGGAGTTCGCGCGCGCCTATGGCCGCCGCCCGAAACACTTCTCCGATGCGGCCCAGGAAGTAATCCTCACCTACCGCTGGCCGGGCAACGTGCGCGAATTGCGCAACCTGGTCGAACGGCTGGTCATCATGGTGCCAGGTGAGAAAATCGAGCGACGGCACCTTCCGCCTTCCCTCTCCCACGACCATACAGCTTCGGGGTCTACCAGGACACCGACGACGGGTTTCTCCTCATTGCAGGAGGCGCGAGCCGCCTACGAGCGCGACTACATCCTCCGCAAACTCGAGGAAAATCAGGGCAACGTTACGCGCGCGGCCGAAGCTCTGGGACTCGAGCGCAGCCACCTCTATCGAAAAATGAAGTCCTTGGGTATCGCGGTTGGCGGGTAGGCGCCGCTGAGCCTTCCAGCCGCATTGCAATGTCATAATCGCAATACGAGGGCGCGCACTTGGGGAAAATTGCCGCAAAGATCCTGGCGAGTGGCGACGGACGGCAGGCCGTCGATGTGGTTTGCACCGCCGGGCCGCGCGATCGGCCCTACGAGGAACTGCACTGCGCTTGGTCCATTGCGGTCGTCATCGCTGGATCGTTCAAGTATCACTCGAACCGCGGCGAGGCGGTGATGTCTCCCGGCGCGCTCCTGCTGGGCAATTGCGGAGAATACTTCGAATGCAGTCACGAACACGCCACCGGCGATCGCTGCCTCTCATTCCGCTACACCCCGGAGTTCTTCGAACAGTGTGCGGCGCCCGCATTTCGCGTTCCCCGCATTCCAGCTCTGTCGCAACTCGCGCCCTGGGTAGCTCTGGCGCAACTCGCGGTTCAAGCGCCACAGAGAGTGGACTTTGACGAGTTGGCCTGCGGTCTGATCGGCGCTGTCGGCGAGGCCGGTGCTTCCGGCCGCACCGGCGATCCCACGCCGGGGCCCGCGGACCAGCGCCGTATATCCTCCACCCTTCGGTTCATCGAATCCCATTTCAACGAACCCTTGCAGCTCCGGCAATTGGCCGGCGCCGCCGGAATGAGCGCCTTCCATTTCCTGCGCACCTTCCGCCAGGTTACCGGCGTCACACCGCACCAATACCTTCTCCGCACGCGCCTGCGCGAGGCCGCCATCAGCCTGGCCACACAACCGGATAAGGTCCTCGAGATCGCGCTTGCCAGCGGCTTCGACGATCTCTCCAACTTCAACCACGCCTTCCGCGCCGAATTTGGAGTGAGCCCGCGCGCCTACCGCCGGGCGCCCACCGAGGGCTCAGCGACTTTTTGTACTTGTCCTTTGTTTTCAAAGACATTCTCGCTTTGTTCCCCGGATTCTTGTATACTGAAAACGAACTCATCAACGTCCCTCTCCTTTGGGGAGAGGGTGGCGAGAGTAGCGAGCCAGGTGAGGGGTCTAGCGACTTATTGACCTCTTCGTTTGTTTTCACAGACATTCTCGCTTTGTTCCGTCGAATTCAAGTCGAGAAATCGAGAGTTGAGAGTCGAAGAGTGACAAGAAGTCGGCATCCTACCGCTTGACTTCCTGTTTTCGACTTCATAACTCCCGGACTTCTCGACTCCTCAACTCCTCGACTGTTTGTTTTCATAGACATTCTCGCTTTGTTCCCCCGGTTTGCCGTCGACAAGTTAAGGAGTCGAGACGTTGGGGGAGCCCTGCGCCACCTTCCGGCCTGCGGTCCGTCGCCTGCGGTCGGCAATTGGTGTCCAACTCCTCGACAACGATCTGCCCACCTGCCCATCTGCCTACCTGCCCTCGCTTTTGCACTCCTCGACTCCTTGACTGCACTTTGAGGCAGAAACCACAGGCAGGAACTATGGACGAAAATGGAAAAGGACTTTCTGGCATGACCTATCCGGCAGGGCCTGACCCCCTGCCTAACCCCACGAAACAACTCTAGCCTATGTGGTCCCATTTGTCAAGAGAAAAATGCGCAAGGATCAGAAAAGTGTACTTCATCGGCAGCGCAGGCCCACCTTTGAAGTGGTGTACTCACTGAATCGCGTTGACAATGGAGGTATACTTTCCGCCTGATTCGATGTTGTGCAGGCGGAGCGGGTAGCGCAGGGTCCCTGGTGTTGGGACTCTGCGGCTCTTCTGTGTGGCGTGCCGAGGGGGGCGTATAATGCGGGGTCATGTCACGCCTACGCCGCTTGGTGGTGTCCAACCGATTCTTCTTCATCACCTGCCGGCTGTTGCCGCACCGGGGAGGCTGTCAGAACGCGAATTCGAGTTCCTGGCCCGGGGGGTCGGGGAGCGCCGGCAGAAATATCATTTTCTTCTTACTGCCTGGGTGCTGCTGCCGGACCTCTGGCACGCCATCTTTTTCCCGCCCTTTCCGCTGACCGTCTCGACCGTGATGGAAGCGGTCAAAGTGGGGTCGACGCATCGCATTAATGCGGGAAGAAGAGAATCGGGCCTGCTGTGGCAGCCGCGGTTTTTCGACCGCGCGGTGCGGACGGTGAAGGAGTATTGCGAGAAAGCCGAGTACATTCACCTGAACCCGGTGCGGGCGGGGTTGGTGGAACGCGCTGAGGACTGGCCGTGGTCGAGCGTGCGAGACTACACGGGGTGGCTGAGCGGAACAGTCAGCGCGCATCCGATCCTGCCTATCGATCGGATACCCTTGCTGGCCGACGAACGAACCCGTCTCTGACGGAAAGCCGTGATGGGAGGACGAGGAACTCGAATTCGACGAAGAACCGCAGAGTCCCAACCCCGGGGACTCTGCGCTACCCGCTTTTGCGCAAAGATGAAGTTGGAATGGGAAATTCTGGACATGAAGGGAAGCCCATGGCCAAGGAGCTAGCCCTGCGCATCACCGCTGCAACTGACCTCTGGGTAACTGTAAGGGAGTTGCGGCAGGTTGTAAGCCTGCCGATGGCGAGCATCACCGCAGCAGTCAAGCAGCAGAGTCCCATCCCTTTGCCCTGGCCCCGGGACAAGTGGGCGGCGGTTAAGCCTCTCGAGGAGGTTGGTGCAGAGCTCATGGCGCTTTTGGAGCGTTTCGCTGCTATAGGTGCCACGGTCGAGATCGTGATTGATGGCGAACCGTTCGACCGTGACGGTCTCGTGGGCCGACTGGCGCGGGCGAGGCTCGATAGCGTCGCCGCAAACTACGGTAACCTGGGCGATACGGAACTGTTCGGTATTGCTGCCAACGCCGCTCCGGACGAGAGAAAACTGGCTTTGAGGGAGTTGCTGCAACGGCTGCGCAAACGCGATCTTGAAGACAGGGAACTGCTGTGGACGGCGGTTTCCCCTCATGCTTCTCAGGACCGTCGAGTTTAGCCCAGATGGAACTTGCGGTACGGGGGGTCGATATAGCGAGTCTTTCGAAAGCTACGGGACCCTGTCCCCATCCCGGCTGGAAGCCAACCTCAGACAGGTATCACGCCTGTGCGTGCTGCGCGTTGCAGGAAAAGCATGACGGAAAAGTGGCGATGGATGCAAGAGGCTGTGGCCACGGGTGCTCCAAGTGCGGGTACTTTGAACCAGACTGACGCTTCGCGGCCTCTGCCAAACTGGCGGAGCAGGTAGCGCAGAGTGTGTGCCTTTCACACTCTGCGGCTCTCAGTTTGGTAAACGTCCACTTCTTGTTAACACCTCGGAAGGGTGCTTGCGACCGCAATCCAGCAAGAGCCGCAGAGTCCGAAGAGCAGGGACTCTGCGCTACCAGCTCCCTCATCATTTTCGAAGCTCGTCGAGGAGGACCCAATCGCCCGGCGCGCGCTCGTATTTCCAGAACCGCCAGCCATTACAGGAGCGTTTGCAGGCGGCGGCTCCTGCCGCAGAGGGCGTGCGGTATACCTTCCCCAGAAATCGAACAGTCCCGTCGCGGCGAACCTGGGCCTGCAAGGTCTTGCCTTTAAATCTGGCGCGCAATCTGAACGGCTTCCCAGCGTACCCGGAGAGTGGCACGTGGTGATCCTCGGGCGCGTGGGCGCTTTTCGGCATGGCGAGATCGGTTTCTTGTCCCAGGAGAGCGTTCAACTCGGCGCGATGGTAGGCCTTGATGTCCCGCTTGAAGCGCCAGAGCAGGTTCTCAGACGAAGTGAATTTCCCACTCTGCACGTTGCCTTTGGGTTTGGGCTTAACGACTCTGAGGAGAAGGGACTCAAGCTCCCGCAGGTGCTTGTCACCCACTGTGAGGTAAACGCTGAACCGGTCCCAAGATTGACTCAGGCGATCTGTTAGGTGCGCATTCAGGCGCCAGCGCAAGTCGCTGGCCAACCCTACGTAATAGAGCTTCCCTCGGCGGTAGAGCGCATAGACGCCCTGCCGGCGCACGACATAGCGCCGGATGATGGGCAGGTACTTTTCCAGCCCATCCCGGCTGATGTTCTCCAAATGCTGGCAGACCAATTGGGGCGTTTTTGGCATATAGCTTGTTCACCCAACCGGGTAGCCGCGGTCAGGGTTCTCATGACCGTGGGCTCTCCCCTTCATTCACTGGCACCTGATATGACCTCCCAGCATCTCGCCCCGGCCAAGCTCAAGCAAGGCTCGATCGCCGGAGCCGAAGAACATCTCGAATCCGACGTCGTTGAAGATGAATCTCCGCTTGTGAAATACCGGGTCGAGCAGTTGATCGTACCTTTCCCTGAGCGGGGGGGGTCCGGCTTGGGCCTTATTATCAATCACAACGAGCCTGGATAGACCGTGGTTTTGCGAGAGCGCGAGCGTAAGTAGGTACTTAAAGAACATATCGCTCTGGGGCATCGAGTAACCAATAATACATATTCGGGTGGCAGCTTTCAGCTCGGCGAATGCTTTTGCCCATACAGGTCTCATCGTCGAATGATACTCACTCTTGTCCCAGGATGGCGGAATCAACAAGGGCTGGAAGCTACGTTTGTGACACCGGTCACACTCCAGGAATCGAAATTCGCGGGGTGAATCGGTCAACTTATCCGGCAGCACCAGAACGCGCTTGCGGCATTTCCCGCACACACCCCAGTTTGCAGAACCGTGTAGTTTGAGGACTGGATACTTAGGTCCCGACTGTGGAGGTCCAGAAGTCTGCAGCGACGATGCCGTCAGTTGATAGTCTGGCTGGAGTTGGAGTCTCTGAAGTGCGCGGTCAAGGACGAGGTCGTAGTTAAAAGTTATGAATGCGGTTGCCCTTGTTGCTCGGCACGCGGGTACATCGAAGAGTCCGCACGCCAAGGCTGCAAAGAACTCGTATATATCAGCGCTAAACACTCCGCCCCCCACTTTGAATCGGCCATGTTGATTTGCATTCTTGAACTCCTCGTTGTGCTCAGGCTTCACATCAAAGACCACTTCTAGCCTGCCGTTGCCGGGCGCTTTAACGGCGAGTTCCAGCGTTTTTGCGATCAAGTAGACAGTTGCGTCTCTAGTTCTTTCATTGTTTCTGCGCAGCCTTCGTGACAACTCGACAAGGCCGAATAGTTCCTCAATGTTGTCCAGATCGATGCGTACCTTCTCCCGGGACTGGGCCATCTCGCGACGGAATTCGAAGACGTCTTCGAAGCGCTGGCGCTCATCTGGTTCCAGCCCAAAGGATGGATCGTCTTTAAACTCTCTTGACCTATCGAGGAAGTCATTGAGTAGCGGCGCTCCTGCCTGCGCTGAGAAGCCCGCGCCCAGAATGAAGACATTACGGTCATGAGGTGAGCTTTCCATCCTGAAGGTCACTCCAGTCTTCCCGCGAGGCGGAGTATCGGGTTGCACAGGACTACGCGCGGCAGTGGATTACCCTGCACCCCTACAGTGGCGGGAAAGATTTCACAATCCTCAAAGTTTCCAAGCTGACGTGAATCACCTGCCCCACCAAGCGCACGATGTATTCGGGGTCGTCGGGGCGGTTCGGCTCGGAGCGGATGCCGCTGTGCTTGTCTTCCGTCACCTGGTATTGGTCAATCACCCATTCGAGGGCGCTGCGATTGCCCAGGCGGTATTCAAAGGTTTCGGGTGGAATGCCGCCCAGCGTCAAGGAATCGTTCACCTTGAGTGAGCGGTGGTCTTTGGCGAGGCGCATCTTGTCTTCCACGCGATAGGAGAGCGGCAGGCCCGGTGCCGCAGGCCTTGGAGTGCGGCGGCTTGCCGCCGCTTTACCCGCCGAAGCTAGCTTCGGCGGAACGAAAGCGGGAGCAAGCTCCCGCACTCCAAAGCTGGCGCTCGTCTCAACAAATTTCAACGGGTACGGTTCCACGGATTCGTATTCGATGTGCAGCCGGGCCAGTTCCTTCCCGGCTTTCGAGAATCCCCGGAAGTCCTTCGCTAGCGGGATACGCGGCAGTTCGCGCTTCAGGTTCTCGGCGTATTTCGCGCGGTACTCAGGATGATGCAGAACTCCGTAAACGTAATAGAAGATGTCCCACTTGGTGATTTGCTCGTCGTCGTAATGCTTGCGGATATGCTCCAGCGCCCAGTCAGTGATGTTTTCGCGGCAGTTCGTGCCGTCTTCGTCGTAAACATAGAAAGGGAAGCACTGGGAGCCCCCCTGAGGAATACGTCCACCACGAGATTGGAAACTAGCGCGAAAAACGGCCAGTCCGTGCCGGCCTTAACCCAGAGAATGCGATTCTCCGTTCTCAGCAGCATCGCCCGGCAATGCTTCAGGGAAAATGCCCCTCCGGTGAGTCAGGATTGGGTCAATGTACACGAAGCACCTGGTATAGGGCCGATATAGTGAACCCTTAATTCCTATCGTCTTTGAACTCTGCGGGTATCTCTTGCTTGAAAGCTTGCTTGAGCTTGCTGCACCATTTAATCCTGGTGGGGTCGTTGGTAACAAAGTCGTCAATTCTTCAGGTGGCTTGTTTGCCCGACGCCAGCGGTCAATCTCCGCGTTGTAGGCTTCAACCAACGCTTGACTTTCTGCTCAAGAGAGACTTTCTCGAAGGCATATGTCCACTCGTCACGGCACGTTTCCAACCCTCGGCTGAATTTACGTAAGATTGTTTTGTCGAATGGGCTTTTTTTCTGCTTTGCCTCCTTGGTGGCGATGGGTAGAAGCAGTTCAAACTCGTCGGCTGAATTGCACTCCCAGGATCCCCACTCGAAGCGGCAGGTTTCACCCATTTGACACTGCCGACTGCTCGTTGCTGGTCCAGCCAGTCGAGCTTTTCTTCCTTTCGCCAGTTCTCCGGCACGCGAAAATAGTGAATTGCGAATGGTGCTTGTCCCTCGCTTTCGCACGGCGACCGTGATGCCGACTCCGACTCTGATGCCGAAAACGTTGTGTGTCGTACCACTCAACTTTGGGTTTCGTCGGACATTCCCGTGCAGGTCCACGTGGTAGAGCGTCGTGAAGTCCTTCAGCAAATGCTTTCGCATGCCATCAAATGCTTGCTGGTCGACAAAGCTGTTGTTCGATACGAAACAGACGATGCCGTCCCGGCCTTGCAGTCGGTCCGTTGCCCAACGGAAGAACTTAACATATGGGTCAGAAGTGCTCCTTTATTGCTTGCCTTGGAATCTCTTGAGTATGTTTCGGCTACTCGCTTGTCAATCTCCTTGTACTTCCGGTTCTTGTTGTTGTCGTTCTCGTTTTGCTGATTCATGTTGTACGGCGGGTTCCCAATCACCACCGTAATTGGCGCGCTTGCGCTGGCGCTCCACGCGCTCTGCGTTCTTCTCGTCATGACATACAGGTGTGCTGGCTCGCTTCCGTTAGGTCGAGAGTATCCACGAAGCATAAGCCCTTCGAAAGGCTCATAGGTGCCGGTCAGCTCGTAGTAGGCGTGTTCGATATTGAGTGCAGCAATGTAATAGGGCAGCAGCATGACTTCGTTGGCGAAAAGCTGCTCGCGGTACACGCGGGGCAAGTCGCGGCCGGGCATGCGGCGCAGCAGATTCACGACAAAGTTTCCGGTGCCGGTGCACGGGTCGATGATGAAAACGTCGGGGCTGGAAAGGCTCTTGCCAAATTCCTTTTCCAGCACCTCGGCCACGCTCGCGCACATGAAGTTCACGATTTCCTGCGGCGTATAAACGATGCCCATCGTGTCCGCCAGTTTCACCGAGTAGCCCTGGAAGAAGCGCTCGTAGACGGTGTTCAGGAAGTGCTGCTTTTCGCTGAAGTCGGGCAGCAAGCGCGCGGCGCCTTCGATGGCGCGGTAGAATCGGTCCAGGCTCTTCAAATACTCGGTGCGGTCAAAGCTCTTGCTCACCAGGGCTTCGATGACACGCTCCACCTCCGCCGCGATGGCGTTGCGCTTGACGAATTCCGGGTTATTGAAGACGGTGCGGAACAGGCGCTCGGTGAGCAGGTGCTGCACCAGCATCTCATCCACGGCCTCGACGCGGATATTGGGATTGAGCGCGGTGCGGCAAAGCTCAAAGAACTTCTCGAAGGCGGCCTGGAACGGCGCGTTGTCCTTGTGCGCCTGCTGGATCTTCTCCACCAAGCCGCGCGCCAGTTCGGGCACGCGCTCCTTGAATTCGTCAACCGCCTCTTCAAAGCCTTCGATATCCGGCTCGGTGTAGGAGAAGAACTGGTTGAGAAGGGCGGCCAACTCTTTGGGGTTGCCGAGGCTGTACGGCCCGTTGACCTTCTGCTTGCTCTGAAACAGGACGCCGGTTTGGGTGTCCTCAAAGATGATGTTGGAGAGGGGGTAGCCGCGCGCGATCTTCTTCTTGATTTCGGTGTCAAGGTCGTCCTGAGTATCCTTGGCTTCCCAATAGCCGCGCGGCAGGCTGTTGCGGTCGCGCAGGGTGCCGTCAGGACGAATGAGCCCCCCGCCGGACTTTCCCGAAAGCTCGGCGATGAAGGTCCAGTTTTTGAGCCGCGCCGTCTCCTGGAGCAGGGACTCGAAGGGCGAACGCACGCTCATCTCGTTGAGCACGCCCTGGTCCCGCAGGGCAGCCGCGTTCGCGTAATACTTGCGAATCGAGCGATGCCCGGGAGTTAGAAGGTTGTAACCGGCCATAGCAATGGGGGCAATACTAGCACTTTAGCCGGGATGGGCCAAGCACGAATGGGTAGCTCGGAACAGACGGTGTCCAGTACGCTTCAGCTACATTCCTGGCTTCTCTCCGGACGCCGTTTCGCTTTCATTCCCGAACCCTGACCCCGTGCGGCTCGACAATGATCAACTTACCCGCATAGTACTGCTGGGCAGGATGAGCGGGTAGCGCAGAGTCCCTGGTGTTGGGACTCTGCGGCTCTTCTGTGTGGCGTGGCGAGGGGGGCGTATAATGCGGGGTCATGTCACGCCTACGCCGCTTGGTGGTGTCCAACCGATTCTTCTTCATCACCTGCCGGCTGTTGCCGCACCGGGGGAGGCTGTCAGAACGCGAATTCGAGCTCCTGGCCCGGGGGGTCAGGGAGCGCCGGCAGAAATATCATTTTCTTCTTACTGCCTGGGTGCTGCTGCCGGACCTCTGGCACGCCATCTTTTTCCCGCCCTTTCCGCTGACCGTCTCGACCGTGATGGAAGCGGTCAAAGTGGGGTCGACGCATCGCATTAATGCGGGAAGAAGAGAATCGGGCCTGCTGTGGCAGCCGCGGTTTTTCGACCGCGCGGTGCGGACGGTGAAGGAGTATTACGAGAAAGTCGAGTACATTCACCTCAACCCGGTGCGGGCGGGGTTGGTGGAACGCGCTGAGGACTGGCCGTGGTCGAGCGTGCGAGACTACACGGGGTGGCTGAGCGGAACAGTCAGCGCGCATCCGATCCTGCCTATCGATCGGATACCCATGCCGGCCGACGAACGAACCCGTCTCTGACGGAAAGCCGCGATGGGAGGACGAGGAATTCGAATTCGACGAAGAACCGCAGAGTCCCAACACCGGGGACTCTGCGCTTCGGGAAATGCCGGTGTTCGTGCCCCCGCTCCCCCTACAACAGAAATCCGCGGCGCCGGCGGAACGGGTCGAGCGCCTGCGTGCGGTGCAGCGGGAGGCGTCGCGCCAGGCCGAGCTCCTCTTCGCCTCCCTCCTCCACCGCGCCTTCAGCGCTGAATTTTAATCCCGGACACGGCTCGTAGGGCCGAAGGCCTTCGGCCCGGGCGACGTTTTCGGCCCCACATGGCGGGGTAAACCCGCCGCTGCTGACTGTCAACTGTAATGCGAAAGATACCTATCGAGGGTTGCAATCAGGGGAGGGAGGTCCTGCGTGATAATCTGCCAAAGGATATCAAGATCCACATCATCATAGCCATGGATCAGGCGGTTTCTCAGTCCCACAATTTGTGGCCAGGGAATATCGGGATAGAGGGCGCAGTCTTGCGGTGTCATCCGACTGGCTGCTTCGCCCACAATTTCAAGCAATCGTACGAGTGCCAGATTGAACTGCCGGTCGGTGTCGAGGTCCGGTCGAGACCGACCTTGCGCCATAACGACGGCTTCGCGCCCGTGGTCAAGCATGTGCCGCAAGCGCACGGTCGCGTCATGGCGCGACATAATGAACCTCGGCTTCCGCCATCGCCTGGTCGCGAATGTATCGGCTCAAGAAGCGGGGAGTCTGCAAATCGACTTTGCGGCCGAACATTCTCGTTAACTCGTCTTCCATCGCAAAGAAACCCAACCCTGGGACGTGACGGGGATCGAACTCGACGAGCACATCGACGTCGCTCCCGGGGGCGAAGTCCGCTCGTAAGACCGACCCAAACAGGGCAAAGCGGCGCACGTGGTGCCGCTCACAAAAGTCTCGAATCTGCTCATCGGGGATTTCGATCTGGGCTCGCGGTCCAGCGGTCATATGAACTGTCCTTCACCATCAGGAATCTAATTCTAACGCGGGTTTGCCTCTTTCGCCAATTAGATCGAGATTTCGCCACGAGGCCCGCTCGTTCTCGCGCTGGTCCGCGGGAGCAGGCCGAACAGGCGCTGGCCCAGCCGGAGCGGATCGGAGAAGGACACCGAAGTGTTGTTTTTCTCGACGCGCTTGCTGCGGAGCGACCTGTTTGAATTGCCTGTCACGGCAGACCTACGGTTGACGACATCGTAATCTGAAACGTGGCGCACGGTGCTGCAATCCTTCCGGACCAAGACTTTTCTGAGTCAGACCGATGTTTTTTTCGCTAAGACCGCCAGCGAACGGTGGGGCAAGGAGGGGGAAAGCGAACTTCAACATCGCGGAGAGCGGGCACGACGCCCGGGCGAGCCTTCGGCTAACCTGGTTGATAAGCTGGCGGGGACGACGGGACTCGAACCCGCGACCTCATGCGTGACAGGCATGCGTTCTAACCAGCTGAACTACGTCCCCTGGAAGTGCAGTGCCGAGTGCTTAGTGGCGAGTGGCCAGAAAAAACTGCGCGTGACTAGCCACGAAGCACTAGCCACTGCTTTTCTGGTGGGCGGTGCCCGGCTCGAACGGGCGACCTTCTGCTTGTAAGGCAGACGCTCTAACCAACTGAGCTAACCGCCCCGCCCAGTCCAAGACGGCGCAGGGCCCGCGGCGTGGCACTGTCCTGATTGCTGCGCTGCGGCGGACTCGAGGTCGGCAGTTGCCGGCCTGAAGCTCCGCGCCGCCAGTCAAATCAGGGCACTACCTGCTGCACAACCTTGACACCTGCAACCAATGAAATATACACTAGCGTGTCACAAGCGTCAAGGAGAGGCCCATCATCCATGCAGTTTCTGCGCGAGTATGTCGCCTATATGACCAAGCAGGTGTTGAAGCGGCTGGCCGATGACGGACTGATCACCTATGAACAGCCTGATTATGTTACCGAGGTCATCAACCAGGTGATGTTGGAAGAGTTGAGCATCGAGGATCGCATCAACGACGAAGTTCGAAGAATCCTGGAGGAACACGGTAACCAGATGAAAGAGCTGGGCGCCAGTTACGAAGACGCTTTCAAAGCGATCAAAAAGGAACTGGTGCGCCAGCGCAAGGCCATTCTCTGAGGCGGGTAGGCCAGCGACCATGAAAATGACTCACGAAAAGATCATTCAGATTTCCCACCAGGTCATGGCCGCCATTGAGGCTCTGGATGAAGTGGAAATCTACGACGAGCCCAATAGCATCCGCGTGCAGATCGTCAAGATCCTCACGGAGCTGATGCAGGAAGAAGAAAAGATCGACCAGCTTGTGAAAGGCCGCATCGCCGCACAGAAGCGAACCATCGTGGAAGGCGGCGGAGAATGGGAAATCCTCTACCGCAAGTACTATTCCGAGGAACTGCGAAAGCTCGGAATCGCTCCCCCGCCCGCACCGCCCCACTTTTAGTGAACAGGGATTAGGGAACAGGGATTAGGGATTGAGGACTAGCACACGCAGCCCCCTCTCGCCCGTTCCGCGTTCCGACATCTCCCTTCCCTAATCCCTTACCCCTGTTCTTAAACAAGAATGGCCGCTCACGCTTGCGAGCGGCCATCCCTGGCGCGGAGAGGGAAAAACTCTAGTTGGGATTCGGGTTCGGGGTCGTATTCGGGCTCGGAGTCGTGCTTGGAGGGGTGCTCGGACTCGAACTCGGCGTGGTTCCTGTCGCCGTTCCGGATGTAGAACTTGGACTTGAAGTAGAACTTGAACCCGAGTCGGAAGAGGAGTCGCTCCGACGCTTGAGCACCGGCGGCTGCTCATCGCCGGCGCTGCTGCTGCCTGAACTCTGCCCCGCGGTCTGGGTCGGGGCTGAGGTCTGGTCGCTGGGCTGCCGCTTGCGCAGTGTGGGCCCGCCGGTCTCGCCGGGCTTCAACCTCTTCCGGTTGCTGATCACCTGTTGCAAGCGCGCCTTGACGTCGTCAAACTCCGACGTCGAAACCAAATACTGGTCCTTCTTGGGAAGAATCTGCTTGATCTCCTCTTCAGTTTTGATAATCCGGTCGCCGGTCGGCGGGTGGTCCATAAAGACCTGCGGCATGCTTCCGGGCATTCGCCGCTCCTCGTCCATGACCTTGCCGAAGAAGGCAACGTAAGAGTTCGGGTCATATCCCGCCTTGTACATATATTGGATCCCGAGATAATCCGCCTCCGCCTCGTCGCCACGGTTGAACTTTAGAAACATCATCGGCACGCCGTTCATGTAGGCTTCCATCACCCCCATATAAACCGGGTAAGTCATGGGAACGAACATGAGCGGTATCATGGCGAATTGCGCGAAGGTCATCTTGGTCATCTGGCTCGCCCAGTGGCGCGCGGCCACGTGCGCGATTTCGTGGGCCACCACTCCTGCCAACTGATCTTCCTCTTCCGCAGCCTGCAGCAAGCCCGTATTCACGTAGAGAAAACCGCCCGGCAGTGCGAAAGCGTTGATCGAGGGATCGTCAATAACCTTCACCGTGAGCGGAATCTTGAGGTCCGAATTGCGCGCCACGTTCTGAGCCACTCGATTGACGTACTCGTTGATGACAGGGTCCGTGAGCAGCTTCGCGGAACGCTCAACTTCTACGCTGTACTGCTTGCCGATGGCAATCTCCTTTTCTTCGGAAATGATGCTCTTGTGCGCAACTTTCCGATTGCCGATTTCGTCAACGTCGCCTTTCTTGTCGTCGCCGCGCACCGGAAGAGCCGCGAGACAAAATATTGCCAGAAGCGCCACCACTTGCATTCGCCGTGTGCCCATGGATTCACCTCTCACGCTGATTCTTCCCGATTATATCACTCTGGCGTCGCGAGATCACTGCTTTTACTCGCTGGTCAACAGTCCGGCTGCGGCGGCTTTCCGCGTCGGCGCGATCACCACGGGACGGCACAGATACCGTCCCGAAATGTGGCTTAGACACACCACCTTTCCGCCACTCAGGCATTAGGATGCACATTAGGACCGAAAGTTGCTTGGTGGCAGAAAGATATTCCACGGAATTGAAGTCCATCTCCGTCGCAAACTGTACGAGACGCCGCGCCAACGAGCAGCGATGCGGTCCTAAACCTGACTTCGGATCAGCGTCGAGCCCGCCCGGAACCCGCGGTTTAATCTGAGGATGGAAAACCGGTTTCACGCGAAGCCGCAGATGGCGCCAAGCTCGCAAAGGCAAATCATGACTTCCGCATTGCCACCCTTTGCGCCTTTGCGCCCGGGCGTGAGCTCTTTTGATATCCTCTTGCGCCGCTGGGCAGAAGATGGCGCGCTGTGGAGGCCCGCCAAATCGATACTTAAACTAATACTTTATGTATCGCGGGAATCCGGCCCAGCCCAATACCCGAACTAAGACTTGGGCGTTGACCAGATCGGGTCTTTCACCCCTTGAAGCGTTCGGCGCTTTCCCGGCTCG
Organism: uncultured Acidobacteriota bacterium; assembly: GCA_963722675.1. GTDB lineage: Bacteria > Acidobacteriota > Terriglobia > UBA7540 > UBA7540 > CAVROP01. The sequence goes on along the minus strand of CAVROP010000078.1, from coordinate 43,028 downwards.
AGGTCGAGCACTACCACGGAGTTCGTTCCCTGGTTAAGCCAGGTGGCCGGTAGAAACAGGCTTTGCTGCGGCCCAATCTTCCAATAGCGGCCCAGATTGTGACCGTTCACCCACACATACCCTTTTGCCCACCCGCGCATGTCCAGAAACGTGTCTCCCAAAGACGTCAATTCAAACTGTCCTCGAAAGAAGCTCGGGCCCTTCGGACCTGAAGAAGAAAAGCGCAAATGCGAAAGGTCCGCCATCGGCAACGGATAATTCTCCCAACCCGTCAAGATTGAACCCGCAATCGTGACTGGCCCGACGATTCCCTTCCGGTCTTCTACCAGGTGCGGGCCGAAATTGACGCGGCCCATATTCTCCACCAGAATCTCCAGCGGAACCCCGCCTTCCAGTTCCACTTCGAGGGCATGCATCTTCAGGCAGCGATCGAGAACTCCCAGACATCGGGCGCCCTGGGACACAATCGCATAGTCTCTTATCTCCCTTACTTCAAGTAATCCTTTAAGTTCTTTGGCCACCCGTGTGCGGTAGAGAATGAACCCGTAATTTTGCCCCATTGCCTCCATGGAGAGCGGCTGGTCAGAGTGAACCGGCTTGCCCAGTAGGCCATCCAACGCCGCCACCTCTCTCAACTCAAGGCGCGGAATCGCAATCATGGGCAGCGGATCAGGCAAGCCGGGCAGGCGCGTCCCGGGAGGCGAGTATTTCGCAATGACGCCACGAATCAGGGAGAACTTGCGGGTGGGCCGGCCCGCCTCGTCGATCGGCGCGTCGTAATCGTAGCTGGAAATGTCCGGCTGATAGCTTCCGTCATAATTCGCCCCGCTCATGAAACCCCAGCTTGTGCCGCCGTGTACCATGTAAAGGTTGACGGAAATCCCTCGCGACAGCATCCATTCAATTCCCCGAGCGGCTTCCTCGGGGGAAGTGACATGATGCTCCTCGCCCCAGTGGTCAAACCAGCCGTCCCAGTACTCGCCGCACATGCGGGTTGCACCCTGCCTGAACTTGGCAAATCTCGCGAACTCCGGCGCGGGATCACCCTGCCCGAAATTGATCGCGATCGGTAAGTCCGGAAAAGCTCCCCCCTGCAACTCTGGCCGTGCCGACCCGTCTGACGTGTAGAGAGTGACCTCGAATCCGGCATCGTGAATGGCTTTCCGAATGGCGTTCATGTAATCGTGATCGTGCCCGAAAGATCCGTACTCGTTCTCCACTTGCGCCATGATGATGGGCCCGCCACGGGTGATTTCGAGAGGCGCCAGTTGCTCCCCCACCTTGCGCAAATACTTTGACGCAGCAGCGATGAAACGCGGATCAGTGGTGCGGACCTTGAGCCCCGGAGTTGCCAAGAGCCAGGGCGGAAGGCCGCCAAAATCCCACTCCGAGCAGACATAAGGGCCGGGCCGCACAATTACCCATAGACCTTCTTCCTGCGCTGTGCGGACGTAGGCGGCGACATCGAGATTGCCCGTAAAATCGAACTTGCCCGGCTGCGGCTCGTGCAGGTCCCAGAATACATAGGTGCAGAGCGTGTTCAAGCCCAGAGCGCGCATCTTGCGCATACGGTCCCGCCAGTACGGGCGCGGCACACGGGGATAGTGCATCGAACCGGAGATCATTAAAAAGGGCTTCCCATCCAGGAGGAATTGCTCGCCCTGATAGCCGAAGCTGTGCGCGCCGGCAAGGCCAGTGCGGCTGACGCCTGGGGTAAGGCCAGCGGCATCTGCCTTCGCCACGCTTCGCGTGAGATTCCATAAGGTGATGGCCGCGCCAGAAGCTCCGATGAAGCTCCGGCGGTCAACTAACTTCGTTAGGTGGTTGTTTGAGGACATGGGATTGCCTCCTCATGTCGAGCAGGAATTCAAGTCCGAGCACAATGCGTGGCGGGCAGAATAACAAGGCGTCGGCAAACGGCAATGTTGACGCGCCGACATTCATGAAAGCCACCCCTGTCGCCGGCGGCAACTCGAATCCGCGATCATCTTAAGCCCAGTGCCTGGTACCGGCAGCGACCTTCCGGTGCCTAGTGAATCTCCCGCGAAATCCCAATGAAGTTCCAACCGTCCGTCAAGGCTATTGATTCGCGGCCTCTCGAGTCTGACAAGCTTACTCCACCTCTTTTTTGTCTGGAAGGAGCCAGAGAACATTGAATCAATGAAGTAATCGCTTCCGACCACTGTGAACTTGGCACTGACTCTATTCTTCACAACGTATCCGGTGAGCTTATAGTGTACCCCGGATTCGTCGGCCATTTCTGCACTCAGCTTGCCGCGTTGAATTCCGACCGAGGCTTTCCCTCGCGAGGTGTAGTACCCGCCGGACCCCGACGATACCCACACGAAGACCCAATCGCTGCTAGCGGCACAACTGATCGGCAACTGGAGTGAAAACAGAATTCCGACGAAAATTGCCAATCTTAGCCTCATGATTTGCGCCCCTTGTTTGTACCCTCAGCCGCTGTCAGAATCGCAGCATCATTTCTAAAAGTTATACTTAATATAATCTGTGCAATATTCTAAGCAAAAACAAGTTAGTAATGATTATTTGAAGCTATAGCTTGAAAGCTCAAAGGCCGACCGAGCGCATCAGCGACAGCCAAGGATGCACATCCGGCTTCTGTCCGCCGAAGGGCGGCCACGAGGGCCGCCCCTACAGCGTCGGTTTTAAACCTGGCACCCGGCACCTGACACCTGCACCTACGCAGTTGAGTACCCCGCCTTCTCCTGCCTCTTCACAGCGGCTTGGGCTGCCGCCAGCCGCGCGATGGGCACGCGATAAGGCGAGCAGCTAACATAGTTCAACCCCGCGTCAGCGCATACTTCGATCGAGGCCGGGTCGCCTCCGTGTTCGCCGCAGATGCCGACTTTGAGGTTGTTGCGGGTTCCCCGCCCTTCCGTGGTGGCGAGCTTCAACAACCTGCCGACGCGTTTCGGATCCAGCACCGCAAACGGATCCGCAGGCCAAATCTTCTGCTTGACGTAGGCATTGATGATCTTGCCGCAATCGTCGCGGGAGAGTCCGAAAGTCGTTTGGGTCAGATCGTTCGTCCCAAAGCTGAAGAACTCAGCCTGCTGGGCAATCTCCCCGGCGGAGAGAGCCGCGGCGGGCAACTCGATCATGGTTCCCACCAGGTAGTCAACCTTGACTCCCTTCTTGGCGAAGACCTCCCCGGCCACGCGATTCACGATCTCCTTCTGAAGCTCGAACTCCTTCACATCGCCGACCAGCGGAATCATGACTTCGGGCATTGCCTCGATTCCCTTCTTCTGGCAATCGCAAGCCGCCTCGAAGATCGCTCGCGCTTGCATTTCGGTGATCTCGGGGTACATGATCCCCAGCCGGCAACCGCGCAGGCCGAGCATCGGATTAAATTCATGTAAAGATTCAACTACTTCCAGTAACTTCTTGGCATGACTAAGCTTAGGGCCTTTCTTTTTCAACGCCTCAAGTGTAGCGATTTCCACCATCAGATCTTCCCGCTTGGGCAGGAATTCGTGCAGGGGAGGATCCAGGGTCCGGATGGTAACCGGCATCCCGGCCATGGCCTTGAATAGGCCGAAGAAATCTTTGCGTTGCATGGGAAGCAGCTCGGACAAGGCGGCGCGGCGTTCCTTGGCGTAGGCCGCGGCCTCCTTGGGATCCCCCGTCTCTTTGCACGCCATGATCATGCGCTGCACATGAGGCAGGCGCTCCTTGGCGAAGAACATGTGTTCGGTGCGGCAAAGCCCAATGCCCTCGGCGCCGAAATTGACGGCGGCCAGAGCGTCGCGCGGGATGTCGGCATTGGCGCGCACACCGAGTTCCCTTGCCTCGTCGGCCCACTTCATGAACTCGGCGAATACACCGCTCTTCGGATCCGGCGGCACCAGATCGCACTTGCCTTCGATCACCCGCCCCGTCGAGCCGTCCAGCGAAATCCAGTCACCTTCCTTGAGGAGAGTGCTGCCGATCTTGAGCTGCTTGGTCTTCTCGTCCACTTCCGCGGCCCCGCAGCCCGCCACGCACGGCTTGCCCATGCCGCGCGTGACCACCGCCGCGTGGGAGGTCATGCCGCCGCGCGAAGTCAGAATCCCCACCGCCACCTCCATCCCATGGATATCGTCCGGGACGGTCTCGCCGCGCACCAGGATTACCGGCTGGGTCTTCCCTGCCACCACTGCCTCGTCGGCGGTGAACACGACGTGCCCTACTGCGGCGCCAGGTGATGCCGGCAAGCCTGTGGCCAGCGCTTTCAAGGGCTTGGATTCGTCCAGCACAGGGTGTAGCAACTGGTTGAGTTGCTCGGGTTCGACGCGCAACAGAGCTTCTTTAGTCGTGAGGATGCCTTCGTGCACCATCTCCACCGCAATCCGCACCGCCGCCGGGCCCGTGCGCTTGCCGTTGCGCGTCTGGAGCATGTAAAGCTTTCCATCCTGGATGGTGAACTCGAAATCCTGAACGTCCTTGTAGTGCTGTTCGAGCCGGGTGGTGAATTCATGAAGTTGGTGATAAACGTCCGGCATGATCTGCTCGAGTTCTTTGATCGGTACGGGCGTCCGCACTCCCGCCACCACGTCCTCGCCCTGGGCGTTCATCAGGAATTCGCCGTAGAACTCCTTGGCGCCTGTGGCCGGGTCGCGCGTGAAGCCGACGCCCGTCCCTGAGGTGTCGCCCATATTGCCGAACACCATGGTCTGGACGTTCACCGCCGTCCCCAAGTCATCAGAAATCTTGTTCAAGCGCCGGTAGGTCTTGGCGCGGGGATTGTACCAGGAGCGGAATACGGCCTCGATGGCCATGTTCAGTTGAATCTGGGGATCCTGCGGGAAGTCCTTGCCGGCAACCTTGCGGACCACTTTCTTGTATTCCGCAATCACTTCCTTCAGATCCTCGGCGGTAAGCTCGGTGTCGAGCTTCACCTTCTTCTTTTTCTTTTGCCCGTCGAACACATGCTCGAACTTGTCTTTGGGGATTTCCATCACCACGTTGCCGAACATCTGGATGAACCGCCGGTAACTGTCGTAGGCAAAACGCGGGTTCGCGGTTTTCTCGGCGAACACCTCAACAACCTCGTCGTTCATGCCGAGGTTCAGGACGGTGTCCATCATGCCGGGCATGGAGAACTTGGCTCCGGAACGCACCGACACCAGCAGGGGATTCTTCCGGTCGCCAAGCTTCTGTCCCAAAAGGCCCTCCAGTTTTGACAGCGCCGCATCCTTCTGGGCCAGAATGAAATCGGGCGTCTTATTGTCGTTCTGGAAGTAGAGGCGACAGCCCGACGTGGCAATCGTGAAGCCGGGAGGAACAGGCAGCCCCGCGTTCGTCATTTCCGCCAGGCCGGCTCCCTTGCCGCCCAAAACATCTTTCATGGCGCCGTTGCCGTCCGCCTTCCCGTCCCCGAAGAAATAAACATATTTTTCCATGAGCACTCCTTTGAGTTTTTCAGTTTTTGGTTCTCAGTTATCAGTCCTCAGCTCTCAGCCTTCGGCTCTCCGCATTCTCGTATGAGCTCACTGAAGGTCGATTGAAAGCCCTAAGCGTTCTGGTCGCGGCTGAGCGACCCACGATTTTGGCGCATTTGCTGGGATTTTGCAATGGAGAAGCACCATCGCAGAAGGTTGAGCTACAGGACGGAAAAGTGGGGACTCACGGGAGCGACACTTCGAGCAGTTTCGCGCCCTCGGCAGGTTTGATTTCGGATGGTTCAAACCACAGTTCCAACGCTTCCTTGGCGTTGCGCACGGCTTCCTCCTCCGTATCGCCCGCAGAAGCGCAACCAGGCAGTTCGGGAAATACTGCTGACCACCGCTTAGTCTCGTTATCGAATTCGACTAGCAATCGCAGCTTCATAGCTTATCCTTCATCACACTAAACACCATGCCACAAATCGCCTGCGGGCTACAAGCAAATCGTTTACTGGCTGTCGGAGAGTTTCTCTCATGTCGACGCGTCGACATTGGCCTTCTCAATCAGGGATAGGTCCGCGTCTTCCGTAAACAGCCGATCAAGCATAATCAGCAATTGCAGCCGGTTCCGCCGCACCTCCGGGTCCTCGGCCATCACCAGCACCTTATCGAAAAAGAGGTCCACGGGAGCGCGCAGCGAAGCGACGGACTCGAAGTGCAGCGTGGATGTCGCCTGCCGAGCGCTTCTCGGCCGCCTCATCCCGAACTCGCTCGTACGCCGCGTACAGGTCCCGCTCCGGGCCCTCCTCAAGACGCGCAGGGTCGAACTCCCGGCCTTCAAAGTCGGAGGGCTGGGCGGACTTATTCAGAATATTGCGAATGCGTTTGGCGGATTGCGAAAGGCTGAGGAAGTCGTCGCTCGAACGGATCCGCTCAATGGCCCGCGCTCGCGCCAGGACCTGGGCGGGCTCGAACGCGGCCTGACGAGCGCCCATCGCGGCGCGCACCGTATCGTAGCGCAAACCGGCGACCGTCTCGAGATGGAAGGTCAGACGTTCCCGCAGGAATTTCCGGATCGCGTCCGCGACTTCGACGGACTTAAAAGTCAGCCCCTCACGCAGAAATCCAAGTTCAAATACTATTTCTGAATCCAAGTCAATAGAAGCTGATAGTTCAAGTAGTACTTTAATAACGGCGTTGGCCTGACGCCGGATCGCAAAGGGGTCGCTGGATCCGGTGGGTCCGTTGCCAACTGCGAATCCGGCCACGACCCCATCGAGCTTGTCGGCCAGAGAGACCAGAGCGCCGAGGGGGGTTCGTGGGCACCTGTCTTCCGCCCCCTGCGGCAGGTAGTGGTCGTAGATCGCCGTCGCCACGGCTTCAGGTTCTCCTTGAGCTATTGCGTAGAGCCCGCCCACCACGCCCTGCAGCTCCGCAAACTCCTGCACCATCTGGGTGGTCAGGTCGCACTTGCAAAGTTCGACAGCCCTCAACACCTGCTCGCGCTGCCCTGCTTCCAGAAACCCCTGAGCTTCGAGTTTGCCGGAGAGGCGCGAGGCGATGGCGTGCATGCGCCGGACCTTGTCGGCGTAGCTGCCCAATTTCTCTTGATAGGTGACCTTCTCGAGACGAGGCGGCCGATCGCGCAGGGGCAACCGCTGGTCGGCATCCCAGAAAAACTCCGCGTCGCTGAAGCGCGCCTGGAGGACCCTCTCGTGCCCCTGCCGGATCAGCCCGAGCTCATCGGAATCGACGTTGAGGATGGCAACGAAGTAAGGTTCGAGGCTTCCTTCACGGTTTTCCACCGCAAAGTATTTCTGGTGGTCGCGCATCACGGTGGTCAGAATCTCGCGCGGCAAATGGAGGAACCGCTCGTCAAAGCCCCCGCGGATCGCCGAAGGCCATTCCGTGGAGTTTACCAGCCAAGCTTCAAGGTCTGCGTCCTCAATCAGAGCCAAAGAATCTTCAAGTAGTACATTAAGTTTAACGCGAATCGCTTGGCGGCGCTTCTCCGGGTCGAACTCCACGAAGGCGCGGCGCAGCTTGGCGCCGTAATCGCGGAAGCCCTTTACGGTGAGTCGGCCCTTGCTGTAGACACGGTGTCCGTAGGTGAAATCGCCGGAGCCAACGCCCAGGATTTTAAAACTCACTGCCTCAGCCCGCTTCCCTTCTCCGAGGATTGCCAGCACCCAGCGAATGGGCCGCACGAATCGCGGGTCGGACTTCTCCAGCCAGTACATGCTCTTGGGAAACCCCAGACGCAGGATGGCGGCGGGCAAGATTTCCGCCAGCACCGCAGAGGCCGGACGCCCCTGGGTAGTTTTCCGAAGCGCCAGGTATTCACCCCTCGGGGTGGTCGTACGAACCAAATCCTCAAGGCGGACCGAGTTCTTTTGCGCAAAGCTCTCCGCAGCCCGCGTGTACTTGCCCTCCGCGTTCACTGCCACTTTAACCGGGGGACCCAGAACCTCTTCGACCCGGTCCGACTGCCGAGCTAACACGGCAGGAAGATGCACGACGAGGCGGCGCGGCGTGGAGTATGTTTGTAGCGGCGACTTTCCACCCACGTCTTGAATTTCGATTTTCGATTTTCGATTTTCGAATTTCGAATTGGGCGGTTCGCGAACCGCCCCCACGCTCGCGTCAGGCAGTAAGCGCGCCTCGCTTATGGCCGCTTGGACATTCTCGCCCAGGCCCCGTTCGGCATCACGCAAGAAACGCGCAGGGATTTCCTCACACCCGATTTCGAGGAGCAACGGCAGCGTCTGAGGTTCAGTCCCCATCCTGCGTTTTGCGCTGCCCGTTTTACTCGAACTCCGCCCAGGCTGATCAGCCCCACCCACTGTCTGGGGTTGAGGCGGCTCGACACCTTCGCCCGGGTGATGATTATGCTGACTTACGTTGTTCTCTCTCACGCCGTCACCTCCTGCGCCGTCTGGCGCTCGACGTAGATGGCGGCGACTGAACAAGCAAGCTTTCGGACGCGGGCGATCAACGCCACGCGCTCGGTGACGCTGATGGCTCCGCGCGCGTCGAGGATGTTAAACAGGTGCGAGCACTTCAAAGTGAGGTCGTACACCTTGCGGAGCGGAAAGCGATCGGGAGAGCCGAAATTCGAAATCCGAAATCCGAAATTCGCCACTCCTTGCAAACCTACAGTGGATGCCGAGCCTGGCGGCCCAGTGGCGCTTAAAGTACTACTTAAGAAAGTTAGGTTTTCAGACTGACGATATTGCTGATACACGGTCGGACTATCCGCGAGTTTCGAATTTCGATTTTCGAATTTCGATTTTCGATATTCAGCCAGCAGGCGTGTTGCCTCGCCCTCGTAAAGGTCCAGGATCTTCCGGCAAGTTTCCGGATCGGCAGCCTCGAAATCATAAACCGACAGTTCCAACTCCTCGGCGCGGCGCATGTCGCCGTAGGTCACGGATTCGTTCCAGCGTATGTGGTAAACGTCCTCGACGTTCTGGAGGAAGGCGGTGATGCGCTCGAGTCCGTACGTTAACTCGACGCTGATCGGTTCGAGGTCCAATCCGCCGGACTGCTGGAAGTAGGTGAATTGGGAGACCTCGAGGCCGTCCAGCACGACCTGCCACCCAATGCCCCAGGCGCCCAGGGTGGGCGCCTCCCAGTTGTCCTCCTCGAAGCGAATATCATGGTGGCGGACTTCGATCCCGATCGCCTCCAGACTCGCCAGATACATATCCTGGACCTCTGCGGGTGGGGGTTTCAGGATGACCTGCATTTGGGTGTGCTTGAGCAGGCGATTGGGATTTTCACCGTAGCGGCCGTCGGCGGGCCGGCGTGAAGGCTGCACGTAAGCCACTCGCCAAGGCTGCGGCCCGAGGACGCGAAAGAACGTCTCGGGGCACATCGTGCCCGCGCCGACCTCGAGGTCGTAGGGCAAGGCCACCACACATCCCTGCCCGGCCCAGAATTGGCTGAGCCGGAAAATCATCTCCTGGAAGCTGAGCGGGGCTTTATCTGGATTTGAAGTTTTACTTTGTTTAATTGACATTGCAAATTGATTTCAAATGGCTTAAATAACATCAAGCTTTCAGCTCAAAGCCCTCAGCGATCAGCTTTCAGGGGAAGCGTAAGACCGCCAAGTTGTCCTTTGACTGAGAACTGAAAACTGACAACTGAGAACTGCTTGCTGAAAGCTGATAGCTGACAGCCGAAAGCTCTGAAACCCGGCACCCGGCCCCTGCTCTACACCGCCTCTTCCATCATGGCACGCGTCACGAGTTTTCGCTCGGCGTGCGTTTCGATGAGATCCTCGAGGAAGCGGCGAGCCTCCCGGCAACCCGCCGGGGCTTTCTCTTCGGCGATCCAACGCTCCAGCGGTTTCTGGCACCCCGCTCGCACGGCGGGCGCGACGGAGACCCGCTGGCCTGCCACACCGGTTCGGCAGTTATCGCAGATCAGACCCTCCGACCCGGGAAGGTAGAACCCGCCCGTTTCGCCAAGCGCCCGACCGCAGTTCTGGCAGAGATCGAAGTCAGGCAAAAAGCCCGCCAGACGAACAAGCCAGTAGTCAAAGTAGAGCAGCGGCCGCGTGACTTCGCCGGAATGCTTCAAGCTTCGCAGCACGGCCAGGAACAGGCGAAACACCCGGTCGTTGGGCTCTCGCTCCGGAATCAGTCGCTCGGCCACTTCCGCGAGGTATTGGGCTGCCAACTGAACCCGGTAGTCCTTCTGCATATCGAAGAAGGACTCGATCAATTCCGCGGAATTCATGCGCAGCAATTCGCGGTTTTCGCGCTCGTAAATGAACGCTCGAACGTGGCTCAAGGGTTCCAGCGCGGCGCCATAACGGCTCTTGGTGCGGCGAGCCCCGGCGGCCACCGCCCGCAGGCGTCCCATCTGGCGTGTGAAGAGCGAAGCAATCTTGTCCGCTTCCGCCAGCCGGTAAGTCCTTAGTACGATCGCTTCCGTCTCACGAAGAGGCATGGCTATGTTGACGCGCCGACATGAGCGTTAAAGTTAGCATATCCGGCGCAGCGCGAGCAACCGCAGAAAACGGAAACTGGAAAACGGAAACTGGAAAATGGCGTAAAACGATGCCTGCTGCGCAAAGCGGCTTCGAGCCCCAGTTTCCATCTTCCAGTTTCTATTTTCCATTTTCCAGTTTCCATTTTCCGTCTTTCCGCCGGTTCTGTGGAAATTCCGGAGGATTCTGTGGAAAAGATGTTATGTTAACTCGCACGCCAATCCAGAAATATTATCAGACGCGCCTGTGGATAATTCCAGGCTCTTCCCTGCCCCGCACCAGGCGTGGTGCGGGCGTCCCGCCCGCTGTCGCGGGGGTGTCTCGCCCCCGCCAGAAGCCCGCGGGCAGAGCCCGTCCTGAGCGTGGCGCAGGAATACCCTGGGCCACAGCGGGCGAGACGCCCGCGCCACAGGTCTCACAGTAGAGGGCATTCCCCTGCCCTGCAGGGTTGAAGCCCTCACCCGCGTCTGTTATAGTTTTTCGTTCAAAGGGGGACAATACAATGGCACCGCCGAAAATCTTCAAGAACTACATTAATGGTGAATGGATACCATCGGCCAGCGGGCTCACATTTGATAACAGCAATCCAGCCGACCGCCGCGAACTGGTGGGAATGTTTCAGAAGTCAGGCCGGCAGGACGTGGAAGATGCCATTCGAGCAGCCAAGGACGCGTACAAGACCTGGCGGCTGACGCCTCCTCCCAAACGAGGCGAAATTCTCTACCGCGCCGCGCGTCTGCTGAGCGAGAGGAAGGAAGAGTATGCCGGGCAGATGACTCGCGAAATGGGGAAGGTCCTCGAGGAGACCCGAGGCGACGTTCAGGAAGCTATCGACATGACGTACTACATGGCTGGGGAGGGCCGGCGCCTGTTCGGGCAAACCACCACCTCCGAACTTCCCAACAAGTTCTGCATGTGGGTACGCAGCCCGATCGGGGTCTGCTCGCTGGTGACGCCCTGGAATTTCCCCATGGCCATTCCCTCCTGGAAGATCATGCCGGCGCTCATTTGCGGCAACACGGTAGTGATCAAGCCCGCCACCGACACTCCGCTTTCGACTTACAACCTCGTCCAGACGCTCGCAGAGGCGGGAGTCCCCCGCGGGGTGGTGAACCTGGTTACGGGAAGCGGTCCGGAGGTCGGCACTGCCCTGCTTTCCCACGACGACGTGCGAGTGATTTCGTTCACGGGCTCGACCGAGGTGGGCCGAAAGGTGGCCGAGGCTTGCGCGGGCACTTTCAAGCACTCCTGCCTGGAGATGGGCGGCAAGAACATCATCATGGTTATGGAGGACGCGAACCTGGACTTGGCTGTGGATGGCGCAATTTGGGGCGGCTTCGGCACCACCGGGCAGCGCTGCACCGCTTCCAGCCGCATTGCGGTGCATAAGGACATGTACGGGGAGTTCGTCGAGAAGTACGTGGCTCGCGCCCGTGCGCTGAAGGTGGGCAACGGGCTCGATCCCTCAGTGCAAATGGGCCCTCTCATTAACGAAAGCCAACTGAAAACGGTCGAGGAATACGTGGAAATCGGCAAGGATGAAGGGGCCAAGCTGCTTTGCGGCGGCGAGCGCCTGACGGGCGGCGACTACGATTTTGGATGTTTCTATACGCCGACCATTTTCGGCGATTGCAACCCAGAAATGCGGATTTGCCGTGAGGAGATCTTCGGCCCGGTGGTTTCCATCATCCCCTGTGCCAGCCTCGAGGAAGCCATTGAAATTGGCAATGGAGTCGTCTACGGGCTCTCCTCTTCCATCTACACCCGGAACGTTAACCGGGTATTCCAGGCCATGCGCGACATGGAGACCGGCATTTTCTACGTCAACGCGCCCACCATCGGCGCCGAAACTCATTTGCCTTTTGGCGGCACCAAGCAAACCGGCAACGGCCACCGCGAAGCAGCCACCGCGGCGCTGGACTTCTATTCCGAGTGGAAAGCCGTCTATGTGGATTACAGCGACCGGCTGCAGCGGGCGCAGATTGATACTTAGAGGTGGAGCAAGGCAACAGGCAGGTGGCACAGGCAAGAGTACCGGTGCCACCGGTCACGGCTGCGGTGAGGCCGGCGGGGGCGAAGTCGGCTGGGGATTCGGCGTGGGGGATTCGGCTGGCGCGTCAGGGGTCGCAGCGGCGTTCCCGTTGGCGCCGGCTTTTGCGACGTTGCTGGTATCCAGGTCCGGAGGCAGCGGATGAGGACCCAAGCCGAGTTTCATCAGAGATTTTGCCTCGGGAAGGCCGGTCACCGGGAAGCCGTTATCAGCCTGATAGCGGCGCATTGCCTCGCGCGTCTGATCGTCCCAATGGCCGGTAGGCTCCGCACTCAGATATCCTGACTTCACAAGGGCTTGTTGAATCTCCTCAATCCGTTCCGCCTCCGGACGCATCCTAGATCGCCGCCGGCGCGCCGCGGCCGCAAGGGCAGCCTTGGAAGGCGGCCGATGTTTGGTGGTACGGTGGGTGGCGCTATGTTGGCTGGAAGAGGTCGAGGCCTTGTGAGTGCTATCTTTGGCGGCAGTCTTGGATTTCGGCTGCGTCGCCGAAGCGCTTTTCTGTTGTTGGTTGGTATCAGCGCGGAGCGGAGCTAACGGCACGCAAACAATGGCTGCGAGGAGCGCCCACGCTGCGAATGATTTCTTCATCCAATAATTCAAACTCTGTTTCCTCAAGTCTGGAATAGCGCGAGTTAGAGTTATCTCAAATCTCAGATTCCAAAACTCAAATGCGAGCCCGATGCGATTTTACGTCGCCGCCACCAGGACGGTCCAGGAGCGTCGCATCGACGCCGACTTGCGATTACGGCAGGCGGTCCGCCAGGAACAGGGTAGTGTAGGCGTGCGGGCCGCTACCCCGCGCTATCAGTAACAGCACATCGTCGCCGGATTTCAGGGAAGTTTGCAGGCGGTTAAACTCCTCCGCCGAAGTGACCGGATGATGGTTAATGCTCAGGATGATATCGCCATGATGAACGCCCAGGTCCAAAGCGAATCCGCTTGGCTGGACGGTCATAACCAGGACACCTTGCTGACGGTCCAGATGGAGTTTGTCCACGAGTTCCTGTGCCTGCTCGTGAGTTAGACTCTTTACGGAAAGCCCGAGCATACCGGAGGCTTGCTCCTCCCGAGCTCCCGCGGACTGGACTGAGGCTGGAGCACCCTCGTATTCAGCCACGATTTTATTGCGGTCACCCACCTCAACCTCCGCGCTCAGCCGTTTTCCCTCGCGAAGGTATTCCATGCGGAGCTTCTTGCCGATTCCGGCGTCCGAGACGATGCCCACCAATTCGTCGGCACTCCGAATGGCCTTCCCATCGACGCTGAGGATGACATCCCCATACTTCAAGCCGGCGCGCTCGGCAGGGCTTGCGGGTTCAACGCCGTTAATCACAATGCCGTGATCTGTTCCAAAGCTCCGCAGCAGGGAGGGATTGTTGCCGGGGTAGAACGAAACGCCGATGGCCCCGCGCTTTACGCTGCCGGAAGTGACCAGAGCGTTATACACTTTTCGCGCCGTATTGGAGGGGATGGCAAAGCCTACGCCATCGTACGTACCGCGCTGGGTGGCGATGGCCGTGTTGATCCCAACCACCTGCCCCGCCAGGTTGACCAGGGGGCCACCACTGTTGCCAGGATTGATCGCCGCGTCGGTTTGAATAAAGCGCTTGAACTGACCCTCCACGCCGCCCTCGATGTCACGCCCTTTGGCGCTCACGATGCCGGCGGTTACGGTGGAATCCAGGCCGAAAGGACTTCCGATGGCCAGCACCCAATCACCCACCCGCATAGCATCCGAATCACCCAATGAAGCAGTCGGCAGCGTCTGGTCCGCGCCGATCTTGACAATCGCGAGGTCGGTCTCCCTGTCGAAACCCACGATCTTGGCTGGATGCTTGGTGGAATCGTCTCCGCGCAGGTAGACGATGATGCGATCCACGGGCTTATCTTCGCCGCTCTGGGTGATCACGTGATAGTTTGTCAGGATGTAGCCATTGGGACTCAAAATAACGCCGGAGCCCAGGCTCTGCTGTCGAAAGTCTCCTTGCGGCGCGCCCGGCGAGTCGAAGAACTTATCGAAGAAATCGCCGAAGGGCGAATCATCGGGCGCGTGAAAGCGGCGGCGAGAGGCGCGAACCGTGCTTTCGGTATTAATATTTACGACCGTAGGGGAAAGTTGCTCCGCGACCTGGGCAAAGGAATTCGAGAGCTCTGCCGGCGAGGGAGTGGGCAGCGGTTTAGCGTCCATAGCCGCTGGCGAACGTCTTGGCGGCACGCACACCGTGAGAAACCACTGTGCCGATCAGGATTCCGATCCCCAGCGTCACCAAAATGACGAAAGCCGGGAGGACCATGCGTCCCTTTGTGCTCATTCCTTACTCTCCTCTCTTTTGCTTCCCAGGCCCTCAACGGCCGCAGTGAATGATTATAGCATTACCTGGACACAGCCCTACTGGCATTTGACGCAACTCATCGGCCTCAGGTAACGGAGTAACTCCTATTTCATTGGATGCTATTAACTCAATTTCAGGTAGTGCCGGCTTCCTTAGCGCCGCCACATCAACGTGAGACGCTCGTGATCGGATATATCAATTGATTACACCCGCGGGCAAGGTTAGAATTGCCGGTCGCGAGGTAACGGATGAGCGAACCGGAAAGAGTGTTATTGAGTGGAAACGAGGCCGTGGCTCTGGCGGCGCGCGACGGACGCGTCACCCTGGGCACGGGGTATCCGGGCACGCCCTCCACGGAGATTCTGGAGGCCTTTTCCCAGTTGGGAGGCCGTGCACAGTGGGCGCCGAATGAGAAGGTCGCTCTGGAAGTGGGGCTCGGGGTCAGCTTTACCAATTCGAGAGCCCTGGTCACCATGAAACACGTTGGCCTGAACGTGGCTGCCGATCCCCTGTTCACGGCCGCCTACACCGGCGTAAGTGGCGCATTGCTGGTGGTTTCGGCTGACGATCCCGGTATGGCATCGAGCCAGAACGAACAGGATAACCGCCGCTACGCCGTAGCGGCGGGGGTGCCAATGCTCGAGCCGGCGGACTCCCAGGAAGCTTACGACTTTACGTTGCTGGCCCTCGAGGTCTCCGAACGATGGGGAATTCCCGTGCTTCTCCGTCTCACTACCCGCGTATGTCACTCCAAGGCCGTGGTCCGCCCGGCGGGAAGGTCAGCGCCGCCCGACACCCCGGCCCGGTTCGTCCGTGATATGAAAGGCCGGGTGATGGTTCCCTCCAATGCGCGGCCGGCCCATCGTCGCCTGCGGGAAAAGCTGGCCCGCATCCTGGAATGGAACGAAGCCGAGGGGCCGAACCGGGAAACGGCTGGGGACCGCTCGTTGGGGATCATAACTTCCGGGATCTCGTTCATGCATGCTCGGGAAGCGGCGCCGGGGGCCGCGGTGCTGAAGCTGGGTATGAGTTATCCGTTGCCCCTGGAGACCATCCGCCAGTTTGTGAGCAGCGTATCGCGTTGCGTCGTCGATCGAAGAGGGGGATCCGTACCTCGTCGAAGCTATTCGCGCGGCGGGTATGGCGGTCGAGGGCAAGGCGGAGGCGTATCGTTTTGGCGAACTGAACGTGGATCGCGTCCGCCGCATCCTGGCTGGCGACAACTCTCCGGAGCCGATTCCTCCACCCGGCAAGCCGCCGCAATTGTGCCAGGGCTGCCCGCACCGGTCCGTCTTCAGCGCGCTCCACAACCTCGATTGCATTGTCGCCAGCGATATCGGGTGCTACACGCTGGCCGTGATGCCGCCCTTCGAGGCCACGGACTCGTGCGTCTGCATGGGCGCGAGCATTGGCGTGGGCCTCGGCCTGAGGCACGCGCTGCCGCCCGAGCAGGCACGCCGGGTGGTCAGCACCATCGGCGACAGCACCTTCATCCACAGCGGCATTACCGGTTTGGTGGAAATGGTCTACAATCCCCCGCCCTCCGGCCACGTCGTCATTATCCTCGACAATGGCACTACGGCGATGACGGGGATGCAGGAGCATCCGGGAACCGGCCGAACCCTCGAACACCATCCCACCGGCAAAGTCGTCATTGAGGATTTGGTGCGTTCGCTCGGAATTCCCAGCGTGCAGGTGACCGATCCGACGGCCGATCCTGCCGCCTTTCAAGAGTTGGTGGCTGCCAGCCTCGCCGGCGGAAAGCTCACGGTGATCGTGGCGCGTCGGAACTGTTTGTTGGCGGCAGGCAAGATCAAGGAGTATGAGCGGACAGCGGCGGCGGAATGTGAAGCTTCTGAGGGCAACTCTTAGCGACGAACGCGAGACCGAGGTGTCACTCGTCATGAAAATGCCCTCTCCCCCTTGGGGGAGAGGGTGGCTCGCGACGGCGTTTTCATCAGCCGGCGCGGGCCGGGTGAGGGGGTCCCGGGTCGCTATTCCATTGCAGCCAGGAATCACAGAGGTTGACGAATACTATGGTAACCAACATCGTGATTGCCGGCTTGGGGGGCGAAGGAGTTCTGAAGGCCTCCGACATCGTCGCCGAGGTGGCGTTCCAGGCCGGACTGGACGTGAAAAAGAGCGAATTCCACGGCATGAGCCAGCGCGGCGGCTCCGTAACCAGTGATGTCCGGTTTGGTGAGAAAGTCTACAGTCCCATGGTGCCGCCGGGAGAAGCCGACTATCTTCTGGTCCTGTCGCCCGACCAGGTCGATCCCAACCGCTGGCGATTGCGGGAAGGCGGCAGGCTGATTACACCAGGCGACGTTCCGGCAAGCAGCTTGCGCGACAAGCGTAGCCTCAACGTCGCCCTCATCGGCTGCTTGAGCGTGTGGCTGCCTTTCCCGGAGGAAGCCTGGACAGAGGCTGTCCGGCGGAATCTGGCGGAGAAGTTACACGCCGCGAATCTTCACGCGTTCGCAGTGGGACGCGCGGCAGGACAGAGTTTCCTGCCTTGAGAACCGCGGTGCGGGTGTCCCGCCCGCTGCCGCGCAGGCATTCCTTCGCTCCGCTGAGGACAGGCTCGGCCCGCGGCAAGCTGCGGGGGCGAGACGCCCCGTGACAGCGGGCGGGACGCCCGCACCACGTCCGCGCTAGAGCGACGGCGGCCACAAGGGCGGCCCCTACGAAGTTAATTATGGTCGAAAACTCTTCAGAGATTCACCCTGTCAGCGCGCCGGATTACATGCCGGCGGCTCAAATGCGCGACCTGCAGTTGGGCCGCCTCCAGGCTACCGCCGCCCGAGCTTACCAACGCGTCGAACTCTATCGTCGGCGGATGGACGAGCGAAATGTGCGGCCGGAAGACCTGCGAACCCTGGAAGACCTGGCCAATCTTCCCTTCACGGTGAAAGCGGATCTTCGCGATACCTATCCTTTCGGCCTGTTCGCGAGTCCACTGGAAGAGATCGTCCGGCTGCACGCTTCCAGCGGAACCACGGGCAAGCCAATCGTAGTCGGCTACACTAAACACGATGTGGGCGTTTGGACCGACGCCATGACGCGGACGTTTCTGGCGTGCGGTCTGGGTCGCGGCGACATCATTCAGAACGCCTACGGTTACGGTCTGTTCACCGGCGGGCTGGGGGCGCATTACGGCGCCGAGGCGCTTGGGGCGATGGTGATTCCTATTTCCGGCGGCAATACCGTTCGCCAGATCATGGTGATGAAAGACTTCCAGGTGACGGCCATCTGCTGCACGCCGTCTTACTTCCTCCATTTGCTGGACCGCGCCGCCCAGATGGAAGTGAACGTAGCCGAACTGCCGCTGCGCGTGGGAGTGTTCGGCGCGGAGCCCTGGACGGACTCCTTGCGCCGCCATATCGAAGCCGCCGCCGCAATCAAGGCCTTCGATATTTACGGACTGACTGAAATCACGGGTCCCGGCGTGGGCATCGAATGCCCTTGCCAAGCGGGTCTGCACATCTTCGAAGACCATTTCTATCCGGAAATCATCGATCCCGAAACCGGCCGGCTGGTTGCGGAGGGAGAGGAAGGTGAATTGGTGCTGACCACCCTCAGCAAGCAGGCTATGCCGATGATTCGCTATCGCACGCGCGACATCAGCGCCTTCGTGCCCGGCTCATGTCCTTGCGGCCGGACTCTGCGCCGCATTCGCCGCATCAGCCGGCGCAGCGATGATATGTTCATCATTCGCGGCGTCAACGTCTTCCCCTCGCAGGTGGAAACGGCGCTGCTGGCGGTGGAAGGCATGCTGCCGCATTACCAGATTGTTCTGACGCGCGAGGCGGGGCTGGACCAGTTAGAGGTTCAAGTGGAGGTTACGCCCCCGGTGGCAAGTGACCGGGTGGCCGCGCTCGAAAGCCTGCACAACAAGCTTGCTCATGCTTTGAGCCAGACGTTGGGCCTGCGGGTTAACGTCCGGCTCGTCGCGCCTCAGACCCTCGAGCGCAGCGAGGGTAAAGCGCAGCGGGTCATCGATCGGCGGACTATATGAAGATTCATCAACTCTCGCTCTTCCTCGAAAACAAGCCGGGCCAGTTGACGGAACCGTGTCGGCTCCTGGCGCAAGCCGGAATCAACATTCGCACCCTCACCTTGGCCGACACCGAGCAATTCGGCATCCTGCGCCTCATCGTCTCCGACTGGCAGAAAGGCGACAGGCTTCTCGAGGAGGCCGGTTACGTTGTTAACGTCACCGAGGTGGTTGCCGTCGAGGTGCCCGACCGGCCAGGGGGCCTGGCTGAATTGCTGGCTGTCTTCGACAACACCGACATCAACATCGAGTACATGTATGCGTTCACATTCGGCCGCGGCGATACGGCGGTGATGATCTTCCGCTTCGATAAGCCCGATGCGGCAATCGAACGACTGCAACTGGCCGGCAATATAATAGTGGGCAGCACGGAAGTTTATAGTCGCATCGCTCGATGAACAACAGCCCTCTCCCCCTTGGGGGAGAGGGTGGCCCTCAGCCGGCGTTTTCATCAGCCGGGGAGGGCCGGGTGAGGGGGTCGCAGTCGTAGCAACCTGACATGAGCGTCGGCAAAACTATTTCCGAACAGATGGAGCATTCTTCCTGGATCCGGCGCATGTTCGAGATCGGCGACCGGATGAAACGGGAGCGCGGCGAAGCAAACGTCTTCGATTTCACCTTGGGAAATCCCGCCGGTGAGCCGCCGCCAGAAGTGATTTCCGCATTGCGGCGTGTGGTTGAGGCGAATCGGCCCCGCAGCCACGCCTACATGCCCAATGCGGGTTATCCTGCGGTGCGGAGCGTGATTGCGCAGCAGCTCTCGAGGCGCACAGGACTGGCTTACACGGCCGATCACATTCTGATGACGGTGGGATCTTCCGGCGCCATAAACGTGGTGCTGAAATCCCTGCTCGACCCCGGCGACGAGGTCATCATCCTGGTGCCCTTCTTTCCTGAGTACCAGTTCTACATTGAGAACCACTCCGGGCGGATGGTCCTGGTGGAAACCGACGACCAGTTTCGCCCTGATCTTGCCCGCATCGCAGCCGCCATCACCGCGCGCACCAAAGCGATTATTCTCAATTCGCCTAACAATCCCACCGGCGCCGTTTACTCCGGCGAATTCGCGCGCGACCTGGAAACGCTGATTTCCGGCCTCGATCACCCGGTAACCGTGATCGCTGACGACACGTATAGATCCCTCACCTTTGACGGTCTGACTTTGCCTGAGATTCCGGCCGTGGTTCGCCGCGCGGTCGTCACCTACTCATGGTCCAAGGCCCTGGCGATACCTGGGGAGCGGATTGGTTATCTGGCTCTTTCGCCCAGGCTGCCGGAAGTGGACGAGCTTCGCAACGCCTGCACCTTCGCCAATCGCACGCTGGGGTTCATCAATGCCCCCGCCGTCTGGCAACAGGTCATGCTGGAAGTGGCCGACCTTAAGATTGATCCTGGCTCGTACCAGGAGAAACGCGACCTGCTTTGGACCGGCTTGACACGCCTGGGCTATGAGGTCACAGAACCGCAGGGCGCCTTTTACATGTTTCCAAAGGCGCCCATCCCCGATGACTTGGCCTTCGTGCGCAGCCTCATGGACGAAGGCATCCTCGCCGTACCGGGCGCGGGATTTGGACGCGGCGGGTACATTCGCTTATCACTCACCGTCCCCCCGGAACCATCGAGCGCGCGCTGCCCGGTTTCGAACGCGCCTTGCGGCGCGGGTAGAAACTGGAAATTGGAAAATGGAAACTGGAAAAACCGAAACTGGAAAATAGAAACTGGAAAAATACAGAATTATAAATGAAGAGTTCCCTCTCCCTCGGCGAGGGGGCTAGTCATTTAAGTTGAGGGGAGTGCGTTACTAGGGAAATCGTGCGGTTTCTATTTTCCAGTTTCCAGTTTCTATTTTCCAGTTTCGTTTTTCGCTTTTAGGGTCATCCCTCCACCGGGCTCGCCACGCGCGCCCCCCAAATCTCCGAAACCACCATGCCCGCCAGGATTAGGCCGGCGCCTGCGAGCGTCCTGCCTGGGAAGTGTTCTCCCACAACCAGCCAGGAGGAGATGGCGGCGAAGACCGGCTCGAGGGCGAAGATCAGGGCCGTATGGGCGGGAGGAGTGTATTGTTGCGCCCAATTCTGAACGGAAAAAGCCACTCCTGTGGCCAGCACCGCAGTCACCAGGATCGCAACTGCCAGGCGCGCGGTGAAATGCCACTTTTGCGCCGGAAAAATTACCATGGCGGCTGAGGCAAGCAAGCCGACCGCTAAAATCTGGACAGGGACGAGGTGCAGGAAGGAGAATCTCTTCGTATAGCGCCCCACCAGCACAATATGAACCGCGAAGGAGGTTGCGCCTGCCAGCGTGAATATGTCTCCCAGATTCACGCCGCTCATACCGGAGGGCGCCACCAGCAGGTAGATTCCGGCGAGCCCCAGAACTGCCCCCAGAAGGGTCGCCGGCCCCAGTTTCTGACCCAGCAGCATCATCATCAGAGGAACCAGGATCACACTGAAGCCCGTCAGGAAGGCGCTTTTCGAAGGCGTGGTATACACCAGGCCCCAGGTTTGAAACAGGTAGCCCCCGAAAAGAAATAATCCCATGATTGATCCGGGCAGGATTGTTCCCCGCCCCACGCGGCCTCGCCCCAATATCACCAGCAGGAGAAGCCCTGCCAGCATGAACCGCACGGCCAGAAAAGGCAGTGGAGAAGCGTCGGCGAGAGCACCTTTGACGATCACAAAGGTGAACCCCCAGATGGCGGTGATCGACGCTAGGGAAACCTCGGCCTTTGTTCGGGTACCCAAGAGAATTGAGTCATTGACTCATTGAGTCATTGGTTCATTAGTTCATTGATTCATTAGCTCGCCTACCAGTCGGCCTTTCCAATGGCTCAATGACTCAATCACTCAATGACTCAATGATTCAATGAATCAATTCGTCTCTTTGTACTGAAGGCTCCCAATAGATTAACAGGGCGCGACTCGAATCTCTGCCCGGCTGTAGAGTGGTCAGCTACGACCGGCCGGTAGAGCGTATGGCAGCGCTCGCAGCGGTAAATCTCGGCGCCTGGGCCGAATTCCTTGACAGCTTCCTCTTCGTCCGCCGTGGAGGAGAGACGGTGGCGATCGTCGTAATACCAGCGCTTCAGGTGGCCGACGCAGAACTCTCCCTTGGCGTCTTTCTGATCACAGGCCCGCTGGCCCGGTTTCTTTTCTTTGACAATGAATGCCACTGCGACCTCCTCAGCGTTCGTCCGCCAATCGTCTAGATCATTGCAGAGTCGACAGTCGACAGTCAACAGTCGAGCCGAATTGATTCATTGAATCATTGAGTGATTGAGTCATTGAGCCATCGGAAAGGCCGACCCCCAGCTGGCGTTTTGAATCAATGATTCAATGAAACAATGACCCAATGACTCAATGAGTCAATGGCTCAATGACCTAATGGCTCAATCGTCAGTACTCGACTCTTACCAGGCAAAGCCCTTGCGCAGGAGCGGTGGGGCCAGCCAGCGTCCTGTCGTGAGCTTGAAGAATTCGTGTGATGTCTGCTGGCTGCAATTTCCCTCGCCCGACCTCGACCAGCGTGCCCACGATGTTGCGCACCATGTGGTGAAGAAAACCACTGCCAGTGACTTCGTAGATCAGCATACAAGTTCGGGTGCGGCGGAGAATGCGGGAGGTAAAGATGGTTCGCGCCAGAGTTGCCTCCGCGCTGCCCCGTGATACCGAAGTGGTCGCAGAACGCTCTTCCCCCACCGTACCCTCGGCCGCCGCGAAGCTCGAGAAATCGTGCTCGCCTTCAAAAAGCTTCGCAGCCCGCGCCATGCGGACGACGTCCAAAGGGAACGCATAATGCCAAACGAACCGGTTCACAAAAGGTGAGGCGACCGGCGCCTGGAGAATTCGATAACGATAGGTTTTGGAACGCGCATCATATCGAGCATGGAAGCCAAGCGATGCCTCCCTGACATCTTTAACGCGTACAGTAGGTTGCAGAGTATTATTAAAGGCTTTCAGGAGGTTTTCACAAGGGATCGAGCAGGTGGTTTTGAAGTTGGCGACCTGATTCAGGGCATGCACACCGGCGTCGGTTCTCCCCGACCCATAAAGCTGGACCTTCTCGCCCAGGATCCGCTCGATCGCCGACTCCAGGCACTCCTGAACCGTCAGCGCGTCCGGCTGTCTCTGCCAGCCATGAAAATCCGTTCCGTCGTAGGAGAGGAGCAAGCGGAGGTTGCGCATAAAAAAGCCTTCAGTCAACAGTCATCAGTCTTCAGTCGCGCCAAGTCCCCGAGCATTCGCCGCCAACTTACACTAAATCGGTCCGGCAAACAACACCCGCAGCAAACAAGGAACTCCGATGCATGACCCCCAGCCGAGGTTATGACGCGGTATACAAAAAGTTAAGGGTGAATCTCATGCGGAAATCCCAGTCGAGGCGTTATGCATCCAGAATAACGGCGGAGTTCACAGAATCGACACAATCCGCGGAACTTCGCGAAGCTCACAAAGCAATTTCTTACCGCGGTAATGGAGGGTAGTGATATGCGAAGCCTTCGAATTGTCCCTTCCTTGATTTTGCTTCTGCACTTGGCTGTGCCTTGGGCTTGCGCGCAGGACCCTCCTCCGAGCCTGGAGGTTTTCCTCGAAGGCGGCGGCTCTTTCCTCACTGGCAGCAGCGGACAGATAGCTGAGGTATGTCCAGCGGCGGCCTGCCCTATCGGTGGGACATGTTCATGCCCATCGCGCGCTTTGACCAACTCGTTTTCCACGGCGGCGCGTCTGATGGTCGGGGGACGCTATCGGTTCACGCCGCGCAACGCCTTGGAAGCCAGTTATTCTTACAGCCCCAACCGATTCACAATTCAGCCGCAGGGCCAAGCGGCGCTTTCCGCGTTTAATCGCGCTGACCTGGTTTCCTTCAATTACGTCCGCTATCTCTCCTCCAAAGCGCGCGTGCAGCCGTTTCTCACTGCCGGGTTGGGGCTCAACCGCTTCAGCGGCCCCTCGAATGCCCTTGCGGTTGTTGGTGAGTACGTCAACGCGGACAACGGGTGGCAATTCGCCTGGAATTATGGGGGCGGCGCCGACCTCGTCCTCGAACGACATTTCGCCTTGCGACTGGAACTCCGGGACTACATAACTGGGCAGCCCCAGTTCAGCCCCATCACCAACATCACGGGGCTCACGGGGACCAGTCACAATGTCGTTCCAAGCGTTGGCGTGGTTTTCCGCTTTAAGTGAGGCTTGGGCGACTCGTAATCTTCGCTCCGCACTCTCCGCAGAATTTCACAGGAAGGGGATTCTCGAAACCGCATTTGGGACAAACATAATCCTGGGGAAGGCGGTCTCTCCGCGAGGCACGGCGCGCGGCGATTTCGTGCTCGAGCACAGCATCGACCTCTTTTAGTTGTTCAGCCTCTTGGGAGGCAGCCATGAGGGTAGCGGCTTCGCCAAGGTAGTTTTGCCTGAGGCTCTCGTAGTCCTGGGCGGCGAGTTTTCCGGCTTGGAACTCGAACTCCAGGTCCTTGAGGTTTTCGTAGACCACCAACCGGCGCCGCTTCAAGTCGGCGAGCGGCGTCACATCCACCGGCAGGCTCGACGCTGCCGCGCCTTCACGAGCCAGCAAAGGCATCGCCACGAATACCGCCATGCCAAGAGCAATTAGAACTGCAATAGAAGAAAACATGGGTTCATCAAACCCTTAATCTCGTGTCGTCATCCCCGAAGCCTTCATTTCTTCTTCCACCGCCGCCAGTAGCTTCGGGTCCAGCGGCTTGGCATCGGCGGCGGCGAGCGCCGGCCGCGGTTTCCGCCAACGGCGCGCCACGACAACCACGAGCGATAACCCCGCCAGCAAACCCACGCTGGGCAGAATCCAGGCCGTCAGGCTGAATCCCCGCGCCGGGGGAGCCGCCAGCACTTGCACGCCATACCGTATAGCCAAGTCCTGGAGAATGGTGGTCTCGTCCTTACCCGCCGCGATTTCCTGGGCGATGACAGGACGCATTTCCGCCACCGTCGCGCAATCGCGATGCGGGCAGTGGTTCAGAGTCGCAACACATCCGCACAGGCACATCACCTGGTCGCCGATCGATTCGAGCGTCGGCTTTCTGGGGCTGTCGGCGCGGGTCATGGAAGCCACGCTGAGGCCGATAACCAGGACTGCCAGCGTCGATGTGCATGCCGCGTGCTTAATTCCGTGCAAGTAACCCTCACCCGGCCCACTGCCTACTGCCGACTGCCTGCTGCCCTCTTTCAGTTGGCGTCGCCTGCTGACACGGCGATATCCTGAGTGCGGCGAATTTCCGCCATCTCGCGCTCCACCCGGCTGGGAAAGAGCGCCAGGAGGGTTCCAAGGAATACCACGACTCCGCCGATCCACACCCACACCACCAAAGGGTTCACAAAAACTTCGATGACCGCCTTGCCGGTATCCTCGTCGAGCCCTGAAAGCACCACGTAGAGGTCCTCGGCGAGCGTGGGGTGAATGGAGACGTAGCTCGTCGTCTCCTGGCTGGCTTTGTAAAATCGCTTCTCGGGATGCATCGAAGCGAACGCGTGGCCGTCCTTGGTCACGGTAATAAGTGCGCGCGAGTATGCGTAATTGGGCGTGTCTCCGCTGGTCAGCCCGTCGCAACGCAGCAGGTAGTTGTTTACGCGGAGCAGGTCGCCCTCTTGCATCAGCGCCTTCGCCTTGGTCTTGAAAGCCAAGCCGGCAAACCCGATAAAAAGCAGCACAATGCCGAGATGGACCACGTATCCGCCGTACCGCCGTGTGTTGCGCATGGTGAGGTTATACATAGCCTGCGCAATGTTCTCGCCCCCAGTCTTCATGCGCGTCCTGGCGCCTTTCCAGAACTCGCCCAACACGCAAACCGCCACGAAGACCGAGAGGCACAAGGTCATCAAGGCGTAGAAATGCCGCATTCCCGCCACCAGCAGAATCGCGCCTGTTACACCCGCGAAAATCAAAGGCACCAGGAAGTTC
Source organism: uncultured Acidobacteriota bacterium (assembly GCA_963722675.1). Taxonomy (GTDB): domain Bacteria; phylum Acidobacteriota; class Terriglobia; order UBA7540; family UBA7540; genus CAVROP01. The sequence goes on along the minus strand of CAVROP010000078.1, from coordinate 17,266 downwards.
CGCTTGAGGCTCTGGAAGGAAGTCTTTCTCCATGCCAGCAGCGGACCTGCGCCGGTCAAGAATAGGAGCAGCAGGCCGATGGGGATCGCCGTCTTGTTGAAGAACGGAGCGCTCACGGTAACGGTCACGCCTTGGACCGCTTTGGAAATCAGTGGAAACAGCGTGCCCCAAAGAACCGCAAAAACTAGCGCCAGCAGAATCCAGTTGTTGAAGAGGAACCCGCTTTCCCTGGAAACCAGGGAGTCGAGCTTGTTCTCGCTCTTGAGATGATCGAGGCGCAGGAAAAGCAAGGTGAGCGAGAAGAAGAGGATGATGCAGAGGAAAACCGAGAAGAAGGGGCCAATGCTGGACTGCGCGAAAGCATGGACCGAGGAGACAATTCCGCTGCGGGTAAGGAAAGTCCCGAAGATGCTCAGGAAGAAAGTAGTGATGACCAGCACCACATTCCACACCTTCAACATCCCACGCTTCTCCTGGATCATCACCGAGTGCAGAAACGCGGTTCCCGAAAGCCAGGGCAGGAGTGAGGCGTTCTCGACCGGATCCCAAGCCCAGTACCCGCCCCAGCCGAGGACGGCGTAGGCCCAGTTTCCGCCCAGAAGAATCCCGAGGCCCAGAAGCGCCCAGGGGACCATTGTCCAGCGCCGCGTGGTGCGAATCCAGTTGTCGCCCAATTGCCGCGTGATCAGGGCTGCCATGGCGAAGGCGAAGGGAACCACCATGCCCACATAGCCCAGATAGAGCATGGGCGGATGAATCACCATGGAGTGGTATTGCAGAACGGGATTCAGCCCGTTCCCGTCGGGCGGCGTAAAGGGCTGCGTCCCGGCCGCCGTAGAAAGTGAAAGCTCTTGAAAGGGATTAGCAATGAACAGCACCAGCGACGAAAAGAAGACGCCCGTCCCCATCAGCACCGCAACCACGTAAGGCATCAGTTGGCGATTCTTGTGGCGGTTCAGCAGGATGGCCAAGGTGCTGTAGATGGAAAGCAGCCACGTCCAAAAAAGCAGCGAGCCTTCCTGCCCCGCCCAGAGCGCTGCGACTTTGTAGAAGGTGAGCAGGTCGCGGTTGGAGTGTTCAGCAACGTAGGCGTTGTGAAAATCGTTGGTCAGGATCAGGTACTCGAGTGCGCCCACCGCCAGCGTCAGCATGACGAAGAACGAAAGGGCGGCCCGCTCCGCGCTCGTCGTCAGCCGCGCACTCCGCAACTTGCCGCCCACGGCTCCGGCGACCACCGCGTAGGCGGCGAACGCCAACGCAGCGATCAGGCCAACGGTTCCGAGTTGGTTCATAAACACCCTAGGCGCAGCGAAAAATGGGTTTCTTCACGGCGCGCGAAGAAAAGCAGATCCTTCGCTTCGCTCAAGAAGACTTACTTCCCCCAAGGACGACATGTCATTCTGAGCGAAGCGAAGAATCTGCATTACGTTACAGACCCGCAACCTTGGCGTTGCCTGCAGGCGGCGCCGCCTGATACTTTGAGGCACACTTCGCCTGAATTTTCTCTGCCTCGAACTCGCCGCCGGAAAGATAATTCCCGTCAACAATGGCCTGTGCGCCGTCTTTAAACGTATCCGGCAAAGTGTCATTCCCCACGTAGACCACAGGGATGGAGTTCGCATCCTGAGCGAGCCGGAAAGTGACCTTCCCTGCCTTGCGTTCGACGGAGCCGGGCTGCACCGTACCTCCCACGCGCACCCGCGGGCGCGCCGCCCGCCCCTGCATCAATTCGTTTACGGTTACGTAGTAAGTCTTGCTTTCCTGGAAGCCCGAGACAGCCTCCCAGCCCACCACGGCGAGAATAATACCCACACCAATGCCAAATTTAAGTTTGCGGTTTATCATAATTCAAAGCGACCTGAGCGCCCTGGCCGATGCTGAGTCCCCCTTCGGCCGTACCCTAACCCCAAGCTCAGATTCTGCACCCGCCTTGGCGCAGAGTCAATACTCAAAAGAATTCGCAATTTGCGAAATTTGCCTTGACAGACGCGCCCCTTGTGAATGTAATGATCGTAGTGTCCCCAAAGGTCATTCGCACCGAGAAGGAAAACGACGCCTACACTGAAGTTCTCCACGACCTGGATCGCCGTAGCCAAGACCTTACACCTGCTGAGAAAGAACTGGCAGAGCTTCTGACCTTGCTCATTGAAGATTTTGAGGAAAGACACTACCGTCTACCCCGTGCCAAGCCGCTGGATGTGTTGCATTTCCTGATGGACCAGCACGACCTGAAGCAGAGAGACCTCGTGGACGTGTTGGGGACTCCCAGCGTGGTGTCGGAAATACTAAGTGGCAAACGAGAGCTGAATAAAGGCCACATCGAACGCCTGAGCGCACGCTTCGGGGTCTCTCCAGAGCTCTTCTTCTGAAATCCACCCGACGTTACATTGTGAGATTCGAAGGGATTGGCGCCAGTGTCACGTGGCCAAGCGGTCGATTCGGACATCCTGTCTCTTGACAGGGCAATGACTATAGGCTACAATGTGTGAATGGAATCGGACTGCCGGGCTTGTCTTACAAACGGAACGCTTCGCCAGCGTTTTGCTGCCTGCCGACAGATTGGACAACGGGTCTGTCGAAGGAGCGTTGGAGCGCGGCGGATTGGCCTCGCCTGCCGGGCAACCTCGACCGCTGACCCTCAAAATTGCCGGAACAAAGCGAGAATGTATATGAAAACAAAGGAGGAGGTCAAAAAGTCGAGTGGCAGAAGGCAACAGCCGACTCACAGACACAACCCCAATCCAAAGGATGGCGGTTGGCTTCAGGACTCCTCGGCTTCTCGACTCTTCGACTCCAGAAATCAACGAGCGATCCTGGAATGTCTATGAAAACAAAGGACAAGGTCAAAATGTCGGAACTATGTACTTTACGCACAGACTGCCGTTTGGTCCATCTTCCTCTGGATTTTATTACTTCTCACAGTTGTAGGCGTCGGGGCCACCTGGGCGGAAGCCCTCGGAGTTGAGCACGGTTCCATCCGGAGACGTTTTCACCCCTCCGAAACCAAAATCATAAACGTAGCAAAATTGGGTTTTACGGTTTTCTCCAAACACATCTTTGTATTCGATAAATCCGTAGGCGCACATGATCTTGTCGCCTCTTTTAATCTCTTCAAATTCTGGCAGTGTCAGTTGGAAAGACTCCAGATCGCTTCTGAGATCGAACAGTATGTCTGGAGCGACCATCTTTCCGGCTTTAGGGGGTTCTTTAATTCGCGCTTGGCTTCTATAATCTGGACTATCAGGCAGGTCCGGTTCCGGCGGTTGCGTTCCTGGCTTTTTGGGAACAGGATGGAACCTAAATCCCCACTTGGTTATCCTCGCGGGGGTATTCCCGAAAACTTTCAATCTGTAGACGATTCCTGGAGAATACCCCTTCCCCGGAAGATAGAGGCTCTCTGGGTTTCCGATGTCCGCAACAAGTATCCAAGCGCGGTCGGTCATTCGTGCAGTCCGAATCTGATTAAATATGGCTTCAACGGTTACGCCGCTAAAGAAGGCGACAGCGATGGCGCATATAACTGTCACCAGCTCAATCCAGTCGTGCGATGGTGGGTCGGATTGCTCTGTTTTGGACTCGCTATTCTGTTTATACATCTGACCGTTAAGATTCGTCTGAGATACGACGACTGGCGGGCCTGGGTTGGCTACTTGGGATTTACCATCTTGGGCTTGATTCCTATGTTGTTCGCGCTGTTCATGCTCTTGGGCCGCTGGCCGCCCCTGTGTCATAACTGATAGCATTATAAGGCTGGCAAGGATTAGGCGCATATTGGAACTCCTTCCTGGGGATGCGAGATTATACTCCCGAAGATGCGGGGGAGCAGCGTGCGATTCTACTGGAGAGGCGGTAAGGTTCTCATTCTAAAGCGAATATAGTTGCTAAAACTGCAATTTTTTACTTGACACACATGTGCGCTAAGTATAGAATTAGAGCATGAGAAAAGATAATCACAACGTTTCAAGGTCAGCGCTCATCGAAGAGATTCCGCTAGCCTGTTCCGATGAACTAGCAGCCGTCGAGTTCTTTGAGAAAAGACGTTGGGGAAGCAATCCTTGCTGCGTCCATTGTGGTAGCGTGGATGTTCACAAGATGGTAGACTCCGAAACCGGAAAGCGGAACACGCGCTATCTGTGGCGCTGCCATGACTGCAAGGCACAGTACACGGTGAGGATCGGCGCGGTGTACGAAGAGTCCCGGCTGCCCATGCGTCACTGGGCCTATGCTTTCTGGCGAGCCTCGACTTCGAAGAAAGGCGTCGCTGCCCTGGAGATTCAGCGCCAGTGCCAGATCAGCTACAAGTCGGCGCTCTTCCTCATGAACCGCATACGGTTCGCGATGGCTCCCGTGAATCCCGAAGCCCACAAACTGACTGGGACGGTCGAGTGCGACGAATGTTTCATTGGCGGGAAGCCACGGCCAGGGGGAGTGAGAAGGAAAAAGACCCCGGTGTTCGCGGCAGTCGAGCGTCAGGGAAGGATTCGACGGCAGGTAGTAGCCGACGTGAGCGGCAAGACTTTGAAGGGCGCGATTCGAGAGTTGGTGGCGAAGGAATCCCGCATCATGACCGACGAGCACCCCTCCTATTACGGGATTGGCTACGAGTACGACGGCGGTCATCAGTGGGTCACTCACAGCACTGGCGAGTACGCCCATGGGGACATCTACACGAACACGGCGGAGAGTTCCTTCGCCATCTTGAAGCGCGGAATCACGGGAATCTACCACAGCGTGAGCAAAGAGTATTTGCACCGCTACCTGTGGCAATTCGACTTTCTGTGGAACGCTCGCAAGTTGAACGACGGCGAGCGGACAGAGGTTGCGATCAAATGCGCAGAAGGAAAACGGCTCATGTACAGGAGCCCGGAGGCTGCCTAAATGACAGACGTGGAGAAGTCTCAACTCAAGAAGGATTTGATCTTTGAGCATCACCAAATAGGCCAAGAATTGAAGCTGTACAAAGTGAAAATGGACAAGATTGGTGAAAAGTTGGAGAAGCTAGGACGAGCCCTAAAGCAGAATCCGAGCAACGTTACCGATGCTGCGCCTAATCGACAAGCTGGCCATTATGAGGATTTTCGAGACGATCTTAGCGCTCTAGATAGAGATGATGTTATCAATTCCTGTAAGCGCATGGCTGAATTGCAGGAATCTCTAAAAAAGACCGAACAACAGATGAAAGAGTTGGGTCTGCTTTAGATCATTTGGCCGAAGGAAAGCGGCTCATGTATCGGAGCCCGGAGGAAGCAAGGTGACTGCCCAATTCAAATACTTCATAGAACTATCGGACATAGTTGGAATCCGCTGTGAATGCAAGAACCCACAATGCCGAGCGACGTTATTGCTGCCGCTGGAGGATATGCGCGACGCTCTTGTTTCTTGTCCGAAATGCAAGCAGGGCTGGACTAGATTCAACGGAAGCACCTTCGAGCTTGAAGTCGCAAAATATCTTGAAGAAATAAAGAGACTGAAAGAGATGACCAAGCACCTCGGCTTCACATTGACTCTTGAGATTGACGAACGGGTGATTTCCAATGATGACTAAACTTCTAGGCTGTCTATTTTTCCTTTCACTCTCTGCTTTTGGTTTTGCCCAATTACCAGACCACCTTTCTCCAGATGAGATTAAGACTGCGGCGGCGACCCCACTGGGAACGGGGTTCCTGTGGCTTGAGGATGCGGGTTTTACCACTCCATCGCTATGCAAAGCGCAAATGCCTGCCTTGTTCATTTACACACCCACTGGATGGCTGAGTACGTTGAGCGCCAACGCTCGTAAGCAATACCTTCAATTCGAACCAACTCCAGAGGATACGCTGCGTGCCTTGACCATAATCAGCCACGGGTGTGCCAGTGGTACTCCCGCTGGCCCGGTTTGCGATTCCATAACCCGCGTAGTGCTGATTTCAGATATCTCTGGAAGCAAAGTTGCCGAGGCTGCGGAAAGCCATCCCGTCTCACAGTCCTGGCAGAATGGTTTCGGAGCATCCGCTGTGTGCTCATCTTTGCTGAGTCGATTCTTGTTGACGGATGTTCAGGCAGTAAGGAACTCAAAAGGCGAATTTCTCGTGGCGACTTTTAACGGGCAGACTCGGCTAAAGGTCTACACGGTCAAACAGAAGCATCTCAAGAAACTTGGAATGTAGGGCATAACCTTATGGACAAGAAAGCCAAACCGCGAGCCAAGCCAGGCCCTAAGCCACAGTTTCTCAAGATTAAGGGGAACTGGGAAAAGGCCGTAACGAAGTCATTCAAGAAGAGGAAACCACCGGAAGGCTGGACGAAATAATCAGAGCCGTGCTATGGTGGGCTGAAAAGATAGGTTTGTGCGTAAAGTATATACTTCCGCAAAATGTCATGGCTTCACGGGATGGCAGTGTATTCCACACGAGGAGTTCCGAGACGCGCTGCGACAATCCGGTGAGACCCGTGTTAGAATCACGCTTCAGTAACAACGGCAGACCAATAGGAGGAACTCGATGAGACGCTATGCCATGCTGGTCGGGGTGATGGTCCTGTTCACGTTGATTGCGGAGTCACAGCAGAAGCCAAAGGTTGTGGCGGAGGGCGGCACGCCGGACGACCGTGCGTCAGCCCGGGTGCTTTACTGGAACGCTCAAACCAATTCCGCCGCCGGACAGTGGCGATCGATTACGGCCGGCCGGTTTGGAGGAAGGAATACAACGACACCGCCAAGTTCGATGCCATGACCCGCGGCAAAATCTGGCGGATGGGCAGCAACTACTGGACGATTCTGGACACTAACCTTCCCTTGTCCATCGGCGGGAAAAAGGTTCCGATTGGCCTTTATTACCTCGGCCTCCATCGCTCGGAGGAGGGCTCAGAGTGGAGCTTAGCCTTCATCGATCCGGCCAAGGCTCGCAAGATGCACCTCGACGCCTTCCAGATTGAGCGCGCGCCGGTGGAGTTCGAAGCCCACATGTCCAACGTCTCCAAGGCCGAAAGCCCAGCGGAGAAACTGACCATCACGCTGTCCTATCCGAAGAATGAGATCAAGCATGTCACCATGCGGGTCGCCTGGGGCAACCTGGTGCTCAGCACGCCGATTGAAGTGACGGTGCCGGAGTACGCGCTTCAAGTGTGTTCGATGGGCCGTCAATGGGAGAGACAACTCACAGCTTCCCGGCTATAATGAGCAGTTTGTTTCTTCATGGATCCCGCGGTGTGCTGCTGTCCGTCTTCCGCCGAAGTTGACGCAGCCGGGCGCCGGACAGCAGGCAGGTAGTCTGAAGCAAATCTGGCCTGAGGCGACAATGCCAATTCAGAGCGTTTACACACTCTCAAAGGATGACCCTGAAGCGCGTAATTGGCTTGGCTTCCTGCACCGGCGCGGCTACCCCCAACTGAAGAACCTGGTCATCGAGCGAGTTTTTTGGCTGGAAGGATCGGTGAAGCTCGACCGCTTAATGCCTCTCTTAGTGAATCCACTTTATCAGTCGCCGGGAGACCACTCACAACTCGATCCGGGGCTTGGGCCGATTATTGAAATCGCCTATCGGCCTGCTGTGACCGACCCGGAGACGCCCTCCATCTTAGCGGGGGCGAGAGCGCTCGGCGAAGCCGGCTTGGAATTTGCACGCCTCAGCAGGCGCTACCAGTTCTGGGGCGTGGATGAAACCGAAGCGCGTGGAATCGCCGCCCGGTACCTTTACAACCATGTGGTGGAGCGCATCCGCGAGCCGCATGAAATCATCACCACGCTGCGCCCGACGGGTGAGCCCGATCCGGTATCCACGATTTCTTTTCGCGGCTTGAGTGATGAGGAATTGACCGCTCTTTCCGAGGCCCGTTCCTGGTACGCGCCTCTCTCCCAGATGAAAGTCCTCCAGGCGCACGAACTCGCCCAGGGCAGGCCGCACACGGATGCCGAGATCGAAATCCTGGTGCAATCGTGGAGCGATCACTGCTACCACACCACCTGGAAGAGTCTCGGGTTGCTGAAAAGACTGAGTGAGGCGACGGCGCGCATCAATCATCCCCTGGTTGTTTCTTCTTTCAAGGACAACGCCGGGGGCATGGAGTTCTATGACGGCTGGGTAATAACCATCAAGGGTGAAACGCACAACTTTCCCAGCTCGATTGCTCCGTTCGGCGGCATTGCGACGAAGCACGGCGGCGTGATTCGCGATACGCTGGGATTCGGCAAGGGCGCCTACCCGATCGGCGGCACTACCGTGATGGGAACCATGGACCCGCGGATTTCAGAGGTTCCCCCCGGAGCGCTTCACCCGCAGTTGATTGTGTCGGAATCGATCCGGGCCACTTCCTATTACACGAACCCCATGGGCATTCCCATGATGCACCCGGTTTACCGCATCCATCCGGGCTACGCCAAGTGCTTCGCACTGGGGCATTCGGTGGGACTGATTCCCAGGAAATACGCCCTGAAAGACGCCCCGAGGCCCGGGGATGTGGCCCTGCTGATCGGCGGTGAGACGGGCCGCGACGGCATTCACGGGGCCACGGCCAGTTCGACCGGGATGACCGGCGAGACTCTGCAAAAGGAATCCGCCGCTGTCCAAATCGGGCATCCGATTACGGAGCGCAGGTTCACTTCGGCCATTCCGGTACTGCGCGATCAGGAGTGCATCCGCAGCATCACGGACCTTGGAGCCGGCGGCATCTCGTGCGCGGTGGGTGAGATGGGATCCGAGACGGGAGTACGCATCGACCTCGGTGCGGCTCCCTTGAAGGACAAGAGCTTGACCGCCTGGGAAATCCTGCTTTCCGAATCGCAGGAGCGCATGCTGGTGGCTGTGCCGCCCGAAAAACTCGAGGAGGCGCGCGCGATTCTCGAGAGGTACGAGGTGGGTTATTCCATCCTCGGCCACTTCACTGCGACGGGGCGCCTGGAGGCAATTTGGCGGGGCCAGAAGGTCGTGGACCTCGAAATGGCCTTCCTATGGGAAGGCTGCCCCATCGACGCCTTTACAGGTGGCCGAACCCCGGCGTCAACTCCAACCCTTGTGCATCCCCGAGCCGCGCACGGAAGCTGAGTGGTCTGCCGCAATTCATGGCGTGCTTGGACACTACCACTGCGCGGACCAAAGCGCGGCCGGCTGCCGCTTTGATACGACCGTGCAGGGGCGAACTGCCCTGGGACCCTATGGCGGCAAGAACCATTCGATGCCGACCAATGTCTATATCTCGGCGCCCTTACGAGGCAAGCTTTACGGCGCCGTCACCACTCTGGCCTTCAATCCCTTTTATGGTGAAATCGATCCGGCGGAGATGGCTCGCCTGATGACCCTAGAGGCTATCACCAAGGCAGTGGCCGCGGGCGCAGACTACCGTGAGATGGTGCTTTGCGACAACTTCTACACGCCGCGGGTGCGACCGGAAATAGCCTGGGATTTGCGCGCCATGGTCGAGACCATCGCCGACTTGTCGGTGGCGCTGGGAGTTCCCTTCATTTCAGGAAAAGATTCGAGTTCGGGAACATTCGTCACGGCCGGCCGTCGCATCGATGTGCCTCCTACGCTGGCGGTCGCGGCCATGGGGCGTCTGCCTGACGTCAGGAAGGCAGTGAGCAAGGAATTCCAGCGCCCCGGAAATCGCCTTGTGCTCGTGGGGCGTTGGGACTGTTCGGCGCTGGGCGGCAGTGTGTACGCCGATAGCCGCGGGCAGCGCGGAGACCGGCTCTTCGATGCGTGCGATGCAAGTTCAATTCGGAAGGTCTGGGACACGCTTCTGGAATTGCACAAGCGGGGCGGATACCTGTCAGCATCGGCGATTGCCGAGGGCGGAATCCTGCTGCGCCTCTTTGAAGCGTCGTGGGGCTCCGGCTACGGCGCGCGCATTTCGCTCGACGCATTTTCTGGCACTGTAGGGACACGCCATGGCGTGTCCCTACCGTCGCCCGCCAGAAAAGACGGCGCGATATTCGGAGAGTTCGTGGGATCGGTCCTCATCGAGGCGCCCTCAGGACTTGATCTCGACCACCAACTGGGAGGCGTGCCTTGCCTGGTCATCGGCGAGGTCTTGCCGGAACCACAACTGGTTCTCCAGGACGGCGCGAACGTGGTGTGGCAGGACTCCACTGCGGCGCTTGGCGAGGTCTGGAGCAAAGCGTTTCGGGAGGTCATCGAATGAGTGGGGGCGTCACTGCCATTCTTTACAGCCCGGGCACCAATTGCCACGAGGAGACCGCGGCGGCTATTGAATTCGCAGGCGGACGGACTCAGCTTGTACTGCTGCGGGATTTGCTGGACGGTCGCGCGCGGCTCAGCCACTACCAGGCGGCGGTCATCCCCGGCGGTTTCTCTTACGGCGACCACCTGGGAGCGGGCCGTATATTCGCCACCATGCTGGTGGCCTGTTTGCGGCAACAACTGGAGGAGTTCCTGGCGGCCCGCAAGCCCTTGCTGGGAATCTGCAATGGCTTCCAAGTTTTGACGGAGTCGGGGATTCTCCCCGGACGCACACCGGGGAACCGTGGCATGGCGCTTCTCGAGAACCAGTCTGCACATTTCGAAGACCGGAAGATCCGGCTTCTCGTTTCAGGGGAGGGTTGCGCCTGGACTGAGGGCTTGGCGGGCGAGATTCTTGAGATGCCCACGGCCCACGGCGAAGGCCGCCCACTGGTTTGCGATGGCTCCGGGATAGCCACACGAGTGGTCTTCCGCTATACCGACGCGCAGGGACGGCCTACAATGGAGTATCCGGGTAACCCCAACGGGGCTCCGGAATCAGTCGCCGGCGTTACTGACGCAACCGGCTTGGTCTTGGGACTGATGCCGCATCCGGAACGCGTTTCGTTGCCCGCCCATTACTCGCAGGACGGGCTGAAATTATTCACGAACCTGGTGAAGTGGCTCAACCGGTAGGTGGCATGTGGTAGGTCGTAAGTGGGAAGGGACCAATGGGAAGTGAAAGAGCGAACTTGACACGGGATGGAGATGTGGCTCCCTCCTCATGTTTAAGCGAGCCCCATCTACCTCCTACGATATTCCACCTGCCGACTTTGGACGGCCAATGAAAATTCTTCTCGTTGACGACGAACCGGATATCTGCAAACTGATCAAAACCTTGGTCCAGCCCTTGGGAGTGGAGGTGCGCACGTCGTCGGACAGTCGGGAGGCCGCATTAATCCTGGAGCGCGACAAGTTCGATGGGATCATGTTGGACGTCGCCATGCCTGGTTTGGACGGCTTCCAACTCGCCCGGCGAATTCGCTCCACACCGCCAAACCAGCAGGCCCCCATCATCATGCTAACTGGCATGGATGACGTCGAAACCATGCGCCGGGCGTTTGAAGCCGGAGTGACCTTCTTCCTGGGGAAGCCTATCTCCCGCGAAAAGATCTATGCCATCTTCCGCACCGCGCGCGGCGCGATGCTGGCGGAACGGCGGAGGACTGGGCGCCTTCCGTATCGCACTGCCGTGACCGTCTCGTGGGAAGCTCAGCGGTTCAATTCCACGAGCATCAACATCAGCGAAGGGGGCATGGCGGTCGAAGGCTCGGGCTCTGCGGCGGTCGGCGATGTGCTGATTCTGGAATTCAGCATGCCCGAGACAAAGCACTCCCTGAAAGTCACCGGCAAAATTCGAGGTAAAGATGCCTCGGGCCGGACCTCCATCGAGTTCATCGACGCCACAGAGGCCAGCCGCGAAATCATTCGCGAGTACATGTACGGCAAGATTACGGAATAGAGCGGCTGTAGGGGCGGCCCTTGTGGCCGCCCTTCGGCACGCAGTACTAGCCCAGCTATCTCATCCTGCCATCCCCGACCAGCGGAAATAAGCCTCGAGAAGGCGTTGACCATCCAGGGCCGCGTAAACAGCGGCGATCCCGAGAAAAGTCCCATAAGGCCAGTGATAATTGCGGAAGCGCGGCGCGGCGAGAGTGATTGACACAGCCACGATCGACCCTGCGAACGATCCCAACAGGATGGTGAGCAAGGTCAGCGGGGCGCCCAGAAAGACCCCCACCATGAGCATCAGCATCACGTCGCCAAACCCCAGGTATTCCTTCGTCCGTCCGCTTAAGATGAAAAAGGCCTTCCCCACAGCGTAGAACAACCCGCCTCCTATAAGTGCTCCGGCGAGAGCGCCCAGGACCGACAACAGCGTTCCGGGAAGAAGCACGCCCATTCGCTCAGCCAGCCATCCCAGTGGCCTGCTGTTGACGTCGATGAACAGGCTCAACAGCACGCCCAGAGCGATTCCGAAAAAGGTCACTGCGTGCGGGATGAGCCGTTCCCGCAGATCCGTGAAAATGACCACGATGAGGAGCATCACGAGGGCGGAGTATTTCACCAATTCGGGGCTAAGGCCAAAGCGGCGAAACGTGGCAACCAGCAGAATCGCGGTGAGCGCTTCAACCATGGCATACTGCGGGGAGATTCGGGCGTGGCAGTCCCTGCACCGGCCTCGCAACAGAACGTAGCTCACCAGCGGGATGTTGTCGTACCAGCGAATGGTGTGCTTGCAGAGCGGGCAATGCGAGCGCGGCAGCAGGATCGATTGCTTGCGGGGAAGGCGCACAATGCACACATTCAAGAAGCTGCCAAAGAGCAATCCGAAGAGCGTGATGACAAAGTAGACCATGATTAACCGGCTGTTCTCCTCCGATACCTCGAATTACAGCTACCACCCCCGACCCCCTCCTTACAAAGGAGGGGAATTGTACATCCCCCTCCTCCATGAGGAGGGGCTAGGGGTGGTGGAGCGCCGCGCCGGATCATTCAGCCAGCAGGCGCCGATAAAGCGCTTCGGTGCGCTGGACCATTATATCAATAGTGAACAGGCGTGCACGCTCCCGGCCGCTCAATCCCCATTGCTGAAGGCGCGCGCGGTCGGACGCCGCGGCCAATATTGCCTCCGCCAGCGCCGCTGGCGACCCTGGCTCAATCAGCCATCCGGTGCGCCCGTCTTCGACCACCTCCGGAAGTCCGCCCACCCGGCTGGCCACGACGGGCAGGCCATACGACATCGCCATGAGAGCCGAGGATCCTAGTCCCTCGGACTTCGACGGCATGACGAACAGGTCCAATGCGGCGAAGAACCCGGCAGGGTCCTCGATCGTGCCGCAAAGACGCACGCGTTCTCCGAGGGCAGCGTATCTCCGGGCAATCTCAGGATCGTTCAGGGTTGGCCCATCCCCCGCCAGCAGGAGCCGTGTTTGCGGCAAGCTTTCCTTCACGATTTGCAGCGCTTGAAGGGCCACGTCCTGCCCTTTTTCGTGCGTGAAGGCCCCCAAGTGACCGATCAGGAATTCGTCCTCAGTGGCGCCCCAACGGGCGCGTGCTTTGGCTCGGGTCGCCTGCGATGGCAATTCCGGGGGCACTTCGATCCCGTCCGGAATCACCTCGATCATCGACTCGGGCAGGCCGCAACGGATGGCCCCTTGGCGGATGAAATCTGAAACTGCGATCACCGCGTCGCAGGTGTGCGCATACTTGAGGGAATACGTCCAGCGCTGCCCTTCACGGGGGAGAAAGGCCACACGACGGCTGGCGACGCGGCGAACCCGCAACCCGACGGAGGCCATCCAGGACACCGTCTGCCCGTGCCCGTCATGAGCATGAAGAACCTGGCACGGCGCGGCGCGCAGCATTTGACGCAGTTGCAGAACTCCATTCAGATGGAAGAGGTCCTGCCCGGGAAGCGGGAAGGTGGGAAACCCTTCCTCTCGGGCGCACGTCTCGAGATCACTCTCCTCCCGGCAAACCACGATCTGGCAGTAGCCCCGCTCGCGAAGTCCCCGCGCAAGGTTCAACAACTGCCGTTGACCGCCTCGCAGACTCTGGCCGATATCGACATGAGCGATTTTCAATGGTCTCGAGGAAGTCATACGCGATACCCGTTGAGGGTTCGGGCTGTCATCCTGAGTTCGGGCTGTCATCCTGAGTCCGGGCTGGATCCTGTAGTTCGGGCTGTCAAGCTGAAGTCAGCGAGCTGCATCCTGAGCATCATGCGAAGGAGCTCAGGATTGACAGCCACTGAACTTGCGGGCGGGACATCCCGCACCACTTCAGCGCCCGCGTCCCAGCTTCTCGTATTTTCGCCGAACGTAGCGCGCCGCCATGGCCGCGATCAGGAACCCCTGATGCCCGTCCAACACTCCCAGGCGAAGGAAGTAAGTGTGCAAGAAAACCCAGAGAGGATCAAATGAGCGCCGCAGGAAGTTGACCCTCTGACCTCGCTCGCGCATTTCCTGCGCCGCCAAGTCGGTGTACAACTCGATCCTCTGTCGATGCTCCTCGAGCGTGTCGCAGGTGTAATGCAGGATTTCACCCGGCATCGTCGCGACGCGCCCATTCACCGTGACGGACTCATGAACGTACTTCCCTTCCCACTCGGCCTTGCGCCGGTCGAAAAGGCGGACCTTGTAGTCCGGATACCAGCCGCCATGCAGGATCCAGCGGCCGAGATAGCGGGCGCGGCGGGCAAAGCGATATGCGTCTGCCGTGGGCTGCAAGCGTTTCCAGGCGCCGATCTCGGCCTGGGCCAGCGAGTTCAAGTTCCTCGTCCGCATCCAGGCTCAGAATCCAATCGTGCTGGGCCTGGCGAGTGGCAAAGTTCTTCTGGGTAGCATAGCCGTGCCAGGGTTCCTTAATGACCCGCGCTCCCAACCCCGCCGCGATCGTGGCTGTTTCATCAGTCGAACCGGAGTCGACGAGCACGATTTCATCTGCACAGGCCAGCGAGCGCAGGGCGCGCGCGATTTTGTCGGCCTCGTTGCAGGCAACGATGGTTGCGGAAATAGAGGGCATTGGAGAATCAATCCCGGTAAACGCCATCCCCAGTGGTTTCGCTCGCCGGCATCTCCACCCGGCGTTACGTCATTCCCAGCGAAGCGAAGAATCTGCATTCGTCCGCCGTGGAGCGGAACTATAGATCCTCGCTTCGCTCAGGATGACGGCCGTGTTTCAACTCCGTGGATGGGCCGAAGACCCATGACCGCTCGGAATGACAGCGTTATCTCGCGCTCAGGCAAAGCGGCGAAGGCGCCCTCGGAAACCAGCTCCGCGACTCGGGCAATATCCTTATGCAAGGGTCTGTCTTTGGTCACCGGCGGTGAGACGGCACGCAGCGCCGCCTTGGCTTCTTCCGCCAAATGACCGGTTCGGAGCGGAGCCAGCAGGTCAATGGCCTGGCAAGCCGCCAGCAACTCGATGGCGAGAATGGCAGCCAGGTTAGAAAGCAGCGGGCGCAACTTCAGCGCTGCCGCCATGCCCATGCTCACGTAATCCTCTTTGTTGCCGGAAGTAGGAATAGAGTCCGCCGAGGCGGGATGGGCCAGAATCTTGTTCTCTGAGGCGAGAGCCGCCGCCGTCACCTGCGCGAGCATAAATCCCGATTCCAGTCCCGCCGACTTCGTCAGGAAAGGGGGCAGCTCGGACGTCAGCGGATTCACCATGCGGTCGATTCGCCTTTCGGAGATGCCGCCAAGCTGTGTGAGCGCCAAAGCCATCAGGTCAAGCGCGGTGGCCAGGGGTTGGCCGTGAAAGTTGCCGCCTGAAATAACCTCGCCTTCCTCGGCGAACACCAGCGGATTATCCGTAGCGCTGTTCATTTCCCTGGTAAAAACCTGGCTCGCGTAATCGAGCGCGTCCCGCACCGCGCCATGCACCTGCGGCATGCAGCGCAAACTGTAGGCATCCTGCACCCGCGAGCACCCCTGGTGCGACTTGTTGATCTCGCTTCCTTGCGTAAGCCGCCAGATGTTTCCGGCCGTTACCATCTGGCCGGGATGCGGGCGCGCCTGGTGCAGCCGCTGATCGAAAGCCTTGCGCGAGCCCCGCAAAGCATCCAGTGAGAGGGAGCCCGCCACGTCCGCTGTGTCCACGAGAATCTCAGCGAGACGCAGTGCGAGAAGTCCGACCGAAAGCATCGCCTGGGTACCGTTCACAAGCGAGAGGCCTTCCTTGGCTTCCAGCACTAAAGGCTCGATCCCGGCCGCCTTCAAAGCCTGCCGGGCAGGCCGGCGATGGCCTTGGTAAATCACCTCGCCTTCTCCCACGAGCGTCAGCGCCACATGCGCCAAGGGAGCAAGGTCGCCGCTCGCTCCCACCGAGCCGCGCGCCGGCACAACCGGATGCACTCCGTGGTTGAGAAAATCGCCAAGTCGCTCCGCCACCGCCGGGCGCACGCCCGAGAGACCCATGGCCAGAGTGTTGGCCCGCAGCAAAAGCAGGCCGCGCGTCTCGGAAGCGTCCAGGGGCTCGCCCACGCCGCAGGCGTGGCTGCGTACCACGTTCAACTGCAGTTCTCGCGCCTGCGCCGGCTCAATATGCTCCGTGGAGAGGCTGCCCACGCCGGTCGTAACCCCATAAACAACCTCTCTCCCGCGAATGATCTTTTCGATGAATCGCCGGGACCGCGTCATCGCCCCGCGCGCCTCGGGCGAGAGCCGGACCCGCCGGTTCTCCAGCACCACCTGGTAAAAGTCGCGGCGAGTCAAGCTGTGTCCCGTAAGCTGCAATGCGCCGGGCATCAAATCCTCACGAGGTCCGAAAGTTGAAACTGGAAAATTGAAATTGGAAAATCGAAATTCGAATTTGAAGCACCATCCCGCCACATCGTGTCATTCTGAGCGAAGCGAAGAATCTCCGCAGTACCGGCAACAAAACAACTTCACAGATTCAGTTCCTCTCATTCTGAGCGAAGCGAAGAATCTCCGCAGTACCAGTAATAAAACAACTGCACAGATTCTTCGCTTCGCTCAGAATGACAGCAGCCGTTCGCTACTTGCCAGTTTCGAATTTCGGATTTCTCCTTTCTAACTTCTGCTTTCTGCCTTCCCCAAGAGCAATCCCCGGTACTTGTCGGGCAGCGTGCGCGGGCGGCCGTCGCGGTCCGTGATCACGTGCACGGTCTCGCCTTCCGCGATCAGTTCGTCTGCGCTCTGTTTGTAGATCTCGTAACCGAAGATCAACACGCGCTTCCGCATTCCCGTCACGCGCGTGCGGATCAGGATTTCGTCGTCGTAGCGTGCCGGGGCTTTATACCGGCAGCGCGCCTCGGCCACCATAATGTAGAGGCCGTCCTCTTGCTCCATATCGCGATAAGCAAAGCCGTGCTGAAGGCAAAAGTCGGTGCGGCCGATCTCAAACCAAACCAGGTAATTCGCGTAATAAACTACGCCCATCTGGTCCGTCTCAGCGTAGCGCACACGGAGCGTCGAGGTAGTCCATTCGGTCGGGAGGATTTCTTCAGTCATAGAGTTCGCTAAAGTGAAGGAGTCAGGGGAGACAGTCTACTCCAAATTCGGAATTCCAAACAGGCTTCTGCTTTGCAT
>CAVROP010000077.1:0-10588 GCA_963722675.1 uncultured Acidobacteriota bacterium | reverse complement strand
AGCCCGGGCGGTCGAATAAGGATGGGCATTCGACCAGATACGTTTGGACGTTGTCTGCCGCACCGGCGTCCTGAATCGAGGCAAACTTGAGCCCGTCACCCAGCGGGAGAGTCAGACTCTGCATGGTGGGTTCGGGCTTTCCCGGCTTGGTCATCCGGTAGCGAGGCAGCACGACCTCGAGTTGATGCCCCAGTTTTGCCAGGGCTTTTGGCAGCGCCCCCACAACGTCGGCCAACCCGCCGGTTTTCGAAAAAGGCACACCTTCAGAAGCTACAAAAACGATTCGCAATCCCTTACCCTCTCTGCTAATGGTTTGGAGATTTCAGATCCTGCCGCGCCTCCCTCAGCTAAGTTAGAGGATGCTCCGTTAGGTTGTCAAGCGCCGCCGGCTGGCGGAAACCCTCCATTCGGATGACGTGAAAGATGGGCGTTCTCGAGTCTAAACGGCGCATTTGGCACCCGAAATGGCTTCGTTTTGGGTTCGTTTTCGCACTTCATAAAGCCTGACTTCCTTTGTTTTCAATGACTTCTCTAAGTTCGTTCCCACTGTTTTGTGTTTCTTCCAGCTCGGGCATTCTCCGGAGCGAGATTCCTGGCTCGCCTCGGAATGTGAGCGACGGGTGACATTCCTGGAACACCGAAGTTTGCGTGAAAAGCACCGGTCTGATGTCTAAACTGGGTTCGTTTTCGGTTCGTTCTCGCACTTAGTAAAACCCGACTTCCTTTGTTTTCAATGACTTCTTAGCTTCGTTCCCACTCTTTTGCGTTTTCCGCGTGCACTGGGGCAAGAAGCGGTTTCACGCCAAGGCGCAAAGTGCGCCAAGGACGCAAAGAAGACCGGTCAATTTGTCTTTGCGGACCTTTGCGGGCTTGCGGGCTCGACTTCGACTTTCTGACTCCCATCGACATTCTCGTACGGACCGGCAAAGGGGGGCGTATGTGTGAAGCTCTCGCGCCCCATACGGCGCCGCCCGGGTGCGGCTGCCCTTGCGGACATTCCGTCCCTGAGCGTAAGCTACAATTGTAGCATAGAGACGGGAGTTCGTCAAGCAAAAAATTCCAAAGCGCTCCGATCCCAGGGACATCGGTAGCGAATCTGCGGTAAGATGACGCGTTCGTGATTCGCCGGCAGAGGCCCCGACAGCCCTGTTGTATCTTATCGAGTCAGAACTCTATTTATGATGGAGTCATCGGCCAAAGAAGAACTTTACGCTTTCAAACCCCGGCACTCGTTCTTTGTGGGAATCGATTCTGATGGCTGCGTATTCGACACCATGGAGATCAAGCAGAAAGAGTGCTTCATCCCCAACATCATCAAGTACTGGAAACTTCAAGCCATCTCGAAATACGTGCGCGCCGCGGCGGAGTTCGTCAACCTTTATTCAAAGTGGCGGGGCGTCAACCGCTTCCCTGCCCTGACCAAGACCATTGAATTGCTGCGCGATTGGCCGGAGGCCATGCGGAGCGGAGCAGCAATTCCCGGATCTCACAAGTCTCCAGGTCTGGATCGATTCCGGCGCAGCGCTGTGCAATCCTGCGCTGGAAGCAGAGGTTTCGAGAACCGGGGATCTGGTCCTGAAGCAAGCTTTGGAGTGGAGCAAAGCCGCCAACCGCCAGATCGCCGATGTGGTCGAAGGGGTGCCTCCCTTCCCCTGGTTTCGCGTTTGCGCGGAGAGGCTTGCGCCGCGAGCTGACATCATCTGCGTGTCCGTAGCGCCAGGCGAAGCTCTGGAACCCGAGTGGCAGGCTCACGACATCGCCAAATACGCTGCCGTCCTCGCGGGGCAGGAAATGGGCGGCAAGAAGGAACACTTGAGGATCGCCGCGGGGGGCAAGTACGCGAAGGATTGCGTTTTAATGATCGGCGACGCGCCGGGAGACCTGGCTGCCGCACGCGCCAACGGCGCCTTGTTCTTTCCCATCAACCCAGGATACGAAGAGCAGTCGCTGGGAGAGGTTCTATCGGGAAGGCATCGAGCGTTTCTTCAATAAAACGTACACAGCCAGCTACGAGGCATCGCTCATCGAGGAATTCGAGAAGTTGTTGCCCGAAGTCCCGCCCTGGAAGGCAGTGGGCAGGTAGGCAGATGGGCGGGTGGGCAGATGGCCAAGTGGGCTGGTCGACAGATGGGCCTGGGTCAGTATACCCTGAATCCCATCGTGTCACGCGCATCTCGGCTGTCGAATTCCGGCTCCTGAATCCAGACTTGTCAGAACTCGCCATTTTGGAAATAGGCGTTCGAAATGTATTGCGACACCATTCGCCGAGTGTTGAAGAACGAACCATTGTGGGCGATTGCGGATCGCATAATCGCGGCGTAGGCCTTGGGGCGGCCATAAAACATGGGGAGGATGATCATCTCTAACTTCGCATACAAAGAACCTGCCTCAGCCTCTTCATTCTCCACGGTTTCAGGGCCATAGCCGATCGACCAACCCGTAAAGCCCTCCAGGCAGCCTTCCACCCACCAGCCGTCGAGAACGCTGAAGCTGGAAACACCGTTGGTGATGGCACGAACCGAATAGCTCGGAAACATGTGGCGCGACACTTCGCCGTGCTGCATGGCCACGCCATTCACGTAGCGGGAACCGGCGAGAGCCAGGTAAGTCATGTTCAATTGCGCGTCCAGGCAGACGTTCAAAGACTGGAGAGCCGCGGTCCGGTCATCGCCCAACACTTGGTGGACCATGTCGATGGGAAACTGATCGTGGCCGGCGGGCACAGGCGTGTGGGTTGTGAACACGCACTTATGTCGAACCGCGAGGAGGTCGTCCGGTTTTGCCTCGCGGATGTTGCGGCCCCCCATCCGCTGGTCCACCAAAGCCAACACCAGCAGGGCGGCGTGCCCCTCGCTCAGGTGATGGCTGGAGATGTAGTGATGGCCGAGTTTGGGAAGAATAGCCACGCCGCCCATCCCCAACACTGCTTCCTGGCAAAGGCGGTAATGGAGATCGCCGCCATAGAGGTGATCCGTCAGGGTCTGGTCCCAGGGCGAGTTCTCCGGCAAGTATGTATCCAGCAAATAAACTGGAACGACGTCGCCCCCAATCCCCTCCACCAGGTAACGCCAGGCGCGCACTTTGACCTCACGCCCTTCGATTCGGACGGAGACCACAGGCTTCATCAGCTCCAGTTTCTCCTCCGGATTCCAGGTGGCGGGAGATTCAGTTTGATTTCCCCGCTCGTCCAGGCGCTGCGCAAAGTAACCCTTGCGATGGAGCAGGCTCACCGCCACTACGCGCACCCCCAGATCAGCGGCGGAGCGCAACGTGTCGCCGGCCAACACTCCCAAACCGCCGCTGTAAGTGGGCATGGCAGGATCAAGGGCGACTTCCATGGAGAAATAGGCAACGCGCGAGGGCGTGGAAGGGGGAATCATAGGCTCCTCACTCTCTGAATCTGCACTCTACGACTATCGGCTTATTGTTAAATCTGGATTAACACCTGTTTCTTGACAGCGGGCATCCTCCCGCCCCCCGCCGGACTGCGCACTCTCGTTCAGGCGACAAACCCGAATGCGGACAGCATTTGAGTATTGTGATAATTTGATTCAATTGCAACGAGTCCGGCAGTTTGCGACTTCGAGTATGGAGAATGAAATGGATTACACCTACGAAGATATTGCCAAAATGATTGACCACTCTCTGCTGAATCCGGCCATGACCGACGTAGAACTTGAACGGGGATGCCTCGAGGGGGTGGATTACAACTGCGCCAGTGTCTGCATCATGCCCTATTACTTGAAGCGATGCGCGGAGATACTGCGCGGCAGCACAGTCAAGCCCAGCACCACGATTGGCTTCCCGCACGGCGGGCATACGACCGCGATCAAGCTTGCGGAAGCAAAGCAGGCCCTCGAAGACGGCGGTGAGGAACTGGACATGGTCGTCAACATCAGCAAGGTGCTGAGCGGCGATTGGACTTACGTACGCCAGGACCTCAAGGCCGTCATTGACCTCACTCACGCGCGTGGCCGAAAAACCAAGGTGATCTTTGAGAACTGCTACCTCAAAGACGGGCACAAGATTCGCCTTTGCGAAATCTGCGGGGAGTTGGGGACGGACTGGGTGAAGACATCCACCGGCTATGGTAGCGGGGGCGCCACGATCGAGGATCTAAGACTCATGCGAGCGCATTCGCCGGCGCACGTCCAGGTGAAGGCGGCAGGAGGCATCCGCGATCTTGACAAGCTGCTCGAGGTCCGAGCTTTAGGCGTTACGCGCGTCGGCGCCAGCCGGACCTCAGCCATCCTCGAGGAGTGCAAACGCCGGCTGCGCTAGGTGGTCTTCGATTGGTGATCTGCGATCGGTGATTTGCGATCTAAAACGCGCTGCGGCTCCGACAATCGTCCTGTAAATTTCGTTTCCGCGAGGGCAGGTCTCCACCCTGTAGTACCAGGGGCGAGTTTCTTCGCGGCGCGCGAAGAAAAGCAGATCCTTCGCTGCGCTCAGGATGACATGTCATTCTGAGCGCAGCGAAGAGTCTGCGTTTGGTTGCGGCTTTGCCGCGCTGTTCAACTCACCGGGGATTGCGCAAACTCAGCCGGCGCATGGAACGGGCCAATCACAAATCACCGATCGCAAATCACAAATAAACCGGCACCCGGCGGCTACTTCTTGAGCCTCTTGCGCTGGATTTCCAAAGCCTCCGGCGCGCGGGTCGCCATCCACTGTTCATATTTACGGGCAAGCGTCTCGAGGTTTTTCCAGACGAGGGGATTCTTGCGAGCCTCGCGAAACGCGGGCGCCAGATGCCTGACTTTCTCCCATGCCAGCCACAGTTCCCCGGTGTTCTCGAAAAACAAATCCTCCTTGATGAGGCCGTGGTTGACCAAAGAAGCCGCCATGTCCCAGTAACTCACCGCCATGCGGAAAAGGGCGGACTCTTCAGATCCCATTGGACATTGCTTTTCCATTTCTTCCATCGAATCCGCATGAAACTTCCCGATCAACCACTCGCGTGCCCGGCGCAACTTCTCTTCCCGGCGGAGCTCATAAAGGCGCAGCAGCAGCTCAGCATCGTAATTATCAGCACTCTCTCGCACATTAACCTCCCTCGACGTTTGTGCTTCCAGCGTCGGTCGTCGAATTGCCGTTTTCGAGTTTCGAATCTTGAACCTCGAGGTTCGTCAAAAGCCTCCGAACCTCACTTTCGATCAAGTCACGCACATCCCGAAAATACTCAAGACCCAGCGAGAAAGGATCGGGGATTTGCCACTTGATCAGTTGCCCTTTGAAATCTGCGGGGAGCCTGCATTTCACTCCGAACCCCATCTCCACCACGACGTCCATGTCGGCAACAGGGACATCCTGCAAGCCTTTTGACCAGTGCCCCGCCAGTGTAATCCCTTTTTCGCCCAGGGCCGCGCGCGTGTCAAAGCTTATCGCACCCAGCGGGTGAGTACCGGCGCTGAAAGCCTGGAATTTCCCGCTGCCGAGCTGGTTGGCCAGCGCCTCCGCCATCTGGCTGCGACAGGAATTGCCGTAACAAACGAAGAGAATGCGCACTCAGTGCCCTTTCAAGGGTAGCTCAATGACTCAATTTCTCAATGAAGTACCGATGGACCGCTTCGTCTTCGGTCAGTTCAGGATGGAAGGTAGCGGCAAGGATGTTCCCCTGCTCGACGAGCACCGGCAGGCCGTCGCAGCGGCCTAACACCTGCACACGCTCACCGACGCGGCGGATGATCGGCGCCCGAATAAACACCATCTCGATGGGGCGGGGCGAAAGCTCGGGGCATTCACCCTGGCGCACGGAACTGTCTACCTGCCGGCCGTAAGCGTTCCGCTCGATGCCGATGTCCAGCAGGCCCAACCGCTCCTGCGGGGGATTCAGAACTTCCTTCGCCAGCAGAATGGCGCCCGCGCACGTTCCAAACACCGGTCGACCACTCGTTACAAATTCCTTGATCGCCTCGCCCATGCCTTCCTTCGAGAAAAACTTCAGCATCGTGGTGCTCTCGCCCCCCGGCATGATCAGGCCGCTGACTTCGTCAAGCTGAGATGCATGCTTCACCAGCGTATAGGGCGTGCCGATCCGCTCCAGCATTTTCGCGTGCATCGCGAAATCGCCTTGAATGGCGAGAACTCCAATGGGTTTGTGGCCGTTGTTCATACTCCGTCGATTGCAATCCCTTCATTTCTGACGGCTGTACGATTCAGCCGCCGTCCGAATCAGCCGGATCATCCGAACGATTGTCCTGCTTCCGTCATCAATATTGGGAAAGTTGTATTGGCAGGGAGTACAAATCGCTCCCCGCCCGTCCTCCCATGGATATTCGCTATTATCCCTACGAAGATCACCGTCATCGCACGCCGGCGCCAGTAACTCTATCTCGCGCGCAAGGCGCGTTATTGCTGAAAGTTCCCACTGATTTATCCGGTTATTATCGTTAATCCGCGGATAGAAAACACGCGCTATAATAGGAAGGATACGCGCAACATAAGCGTGGCTCTTCCTTACCTTATCGTGTCCATTCGCCCAAGTGAGATGTGCCTTGCACGTCTTTTCTGCTGCCATCTGGAGGAAGTGAAGACGGTGGCACTTATTTGCATTTGCGTCAGCAAGCTTTTCACGGGCGTCAAGATCGGAAAGCGCCTGTGTCGCATAACTTCTTGCCCACTCTTCATCCGTCCCCGGCATAGTCGTGCATCCTTTAACGCGCGAGCAATTCTTCGCCGATTGTCCAATCGTAATTTCCAAGTCGAACTTTACCGGCGGACCGGATGGACTTGTACTCAGTCGGCGATATTTCTATGATCATCAAAGGGTATTCCATTCCACGCGCGGGATCCGCAGGGAAGCTGACCGGTTCAATGCCCCGTTCGATCGTCCCCTCGACTACCTCGAGAAGTTTGATTGGGTCCCTCGGATCCTGATCGTTAATTGGCTGTATGAGATAAATTCGCTTGAGGTTTGGCTCAACCTGAAAATGTTCGTTCGCGAGACTCTTGGCCGTCTCCAGCTTGCTCTTCTTCATAACCCCTCCAAACTATACCGATACCGGACGAGAACCCCACCGCCACCCCGGTGAGCTTATCCAGAGACATACCGACTCCCGTCGATCCTGCCGCGACGGACAACCGACCATTGACAACTGGCCACTAACGTGCTACCACCCTCTTGTCTGCAGCAATTCTTTCGGATCGAGCTTCTGCACGTCCAAGCCGCGCATGGCTTCGCCGACTTCCGCCGAGCACTCGGCCACGACTTCCGGTTCATTGAAGTGCGTCGTAGCGCGGACGATCGCTTTGGCGCGCTTGTCGGGGTCGGACGACTTGAAGATGCCGGAGCCGACGAACACCGCTTCGGCGCCCAATTGCATCACCAGCGAAGCATCGGCGGGAGTGGCGATTCCACCCGCGCTGAAGTTCGGCACGGGCAGCTTGCCGTGCTCGCTCACCCATTTCACCAGGTCGTAGGGCGCGCCGAGTTCTTTCGACTTGGCCATCAACTCTTCTTCCCGCAGCGTGGTAAGCTGCCGGATTTCGCTGGTGATGGCGCGCAGGTGGCGGACGGCTTCGACGATGTTGCCGGAGCCCGCCTCGCCCTTGGTGCGGATCATGGCCGCGCCTTCGCCGATGCGCCGGAGCGCCTCGCCCAGATTGCGCGCGCCGCACACGAAAGGCACCTTGTACGGCCATTTATTGATGTGATGTTCCTCGTCGGCGGGCGTCAGCACTTCGCTTTCATCAACGTAATCCACCCCCACCGCTTCCAGCACCTGCGCCTCTGCAAAATGCCCGATGCGCGCTTTGGCCATCACCGGAATCGTCACCCCGGCCATGATCTCTTTGACGATCTTGATCGACGCCATGCGCGCCACGCCGCCTTCCTTGCGGATGTCCGCCGGCACACGCTCCAGCGCCATCACCGCCACCGCCCCTGCCTCCTCGGCGATCTTGGCCTGCTCAGTATTGGTGACGTCCATGATCACGCCACCTTTGAGCATCTCCGCCAAGCCCACTTTCAGTTTCATTTGTTGATCATATTCCCACATCGTTGACCTCCTCCGTAGTCGAGAGTCAAAAGTCGAGAGTCGAAAGCATTCGGCTGTTAACGATTGACTTTCGACTTTCGACTGTCGACTTTCGACTGCTCTTCACACCAACGCCACCCCGGCGCCCTCCGACGAACGCTTTTGGCCTGTTTTGGCTTTGCGGATTTCCGCCTTGAAAAGATCACCCAAAATGCCGATTCCCTTTTCAATTTGCACGTCAGTGGGGCCGGTGAAGCACAAACGCAGCGCGTTGTGCCTCGGGTTTTGGAAATAGAAATACCTCGAAGGCGCGAAGATCACGCCCCGCTCCCGCGCCTTCACCAGAATCTCCGCCGTGTCGAGGTGCGCCGGCAGTTCCGCCCAGACGGACATCCCACCTTCAGGATAAACCACGCGGACAGCCTCGGGGAAGTGCCGCGTGGCGGCGCGCCGCAAGATCTCCAGCTTGCGCTCGTAGACTTTGCAAATGCGCCGGATCCACTTATCGAGCCAGCCACACCTGCCAAGCTCCTCGATCACCGCCTGTCCCAGCAGGTTGGTGTGAAGATCAGCGCGCTGCTTGGCCCAGCGCAGGCGCTCGATCACCCGGCGTGAAGCCGCGATCCATCCCACCCGCAGACCCGGAAACCCCACTTTTGAGAAACTGTCGAGGTGAATCACCAGTCCGGCGGTGTCCAGAGCTTTCAAGGGGGGTAATTGCCTTCCGCTGTAGCGTAGCGCACCGTAGATATCATCCTCGACCACCGGAACCTGGAAGCGCGCGGCAAGCTCCAACAACCTCTTCCGGGCCTCCAGCGGCATGGTGGCGCCCGTGGGGTTCTGGAAATTCGGGCTGCATAGAATGAGCCTCACCTTGGTCTGCTCCAGCACCGCCACCAGAAAGTCCAGGTCCATCCCTGCCGCCGTAACCGGAAGGCCGATCAAGCGGGCGCCGGGCGACTCAAAGACATTCCAAAGCCCCGTGTAAGTAGGGTTTTCGGAAACCACCGCGTCGCCGGGAGCAACCAAGGTGCGGCGAAGCAAATCGATGGACTGCTGGCAACCGTTGGTAATCAGCAGTTCGTCCAATTCCACCGGAATGCCGTCACGACGCAAGCGTGCTCGCAAATAGTTTTTGAGCGGCAGATAACCATCGCTCGAACCGTAGTGAAGCACCCTGGCGCCCTCACGGCGCAATACCGTGTCAGTGGCGCGCCGCACCAAGTCGTGGGGCGCCATCTCGTCCGCGCCGTGGGCCGCGGCAAAAGAGATGATCCCCGCCTCATAGGTGCTGGCCATCAACCGTCCCAGGGAATCGTCACGCAGGTCCTCGGGAAAGTAACTCTCCCAGAACATATCGGCCCCTGCCGCGCGAAGGGGACGGGTAGTGGAGCGCACTGTTTCCGCCAGGCTCGTCACGTACGTTCCCCGGCCGACCGTCCCTTGGATCAACCCTTCAGCCTCGAGTTCGGCGTAAGCGTTGCCAACCGTGGTGCGATGCACATCCAGACGCTTCGCCAACTCCCGGCTCGGTTCCAGCCGGTCTCCGGCCTTTAGCGCACCCGAAACAATCCGCGCGCGCAACTGCTCGCGGATCTGCATGTATAGCGGCTTGGGCAGGCTGGAATCGAGGGTCACAAGCACGGCAGGCAAATCTCCTTTGTGACGTTACCAGACCAGATTAGGCCATTCATGTCCCTTTGTAAAGAGCCAAGTGGGCCAAGTTGAGAACAGACCAAGAGCTAGGGAAGAAGAACAGGCAGTTGGCAGGTAGGCAGGGGGCGGTCGGCAGGGGGTAGCGCGCAGTGCGGAGCGCGCGGAAGGCAGTTGGGTAAGCATTAACCCCAGTCTCCAGCCCTTAGCCCCCCTGCAGAAACGGGTTCGTTTCCCGCTCCAGTCCAATTGTGGTTGACGATCCGTGCCCGGGGAAAACCGGCGTTTCGTCAGGGAAGACCAGTAGCCGGTTGTGAATCGACCGCAGTATATCTTCGTAGGATCCGCCCCACAGATCCGTCCGGCCGATGCTTTGCTGGAACAGCGTATCGCCGCTGAAGATCTTCTGCTGGGGACCCGCAAGGTGCAGCGAGAGGCTGCCGGGAGAATGTCCGGGGGTATGCAGGACTTCCAGGAGATGGGAACCGAAGCGCAGAGCGTCGCCCTCCTTCAGGAATTGATCCACCTCGACCACACTCGGGGGGAGCATGCCCAACCATTCCGCCTGCACGGCGACGTTCTCGTAGAGCGGCAAATCGGCGGCGTGCATCAACACCGCCGCTCCGGTGGCGCGCTTCAATTCGTCGAGGCCTCCCACGTGGTCGATGTGCGCGTGTGTGGCGACGATGTACTTGACGCGCAAATTATGCCTGGCCAGCACTTCCTGAACGCGGTCAGTCTCGTCCCCCGGATCAATGACCACGGCCTCCCCGGTCTTTTCATCGCCCACAATGGAACAGTTGCAGGCCAGCATCCCCACTGGAAGAATCTCGTGAATCATCTTCAGTCATCCTTCCTTTCGCACTCAACCATTGTATCCGATCCAACGACTCCACAGGGCCAGCCCTTGTGGTTACCCAGGCCGGCCACATAGGCCTTCCCTACGATCCCCTGCG
>CAVROP010000076.1:0-21747 GCA_963722675.1 uncultured Acidobacteriota bacterium | reverse complement strand
GGTGCGAGCAGGCTAAGGTCAACGTAGCCATCGGCTGAGTCCAGGTAACCAGGGCATCATGATCTCGGACCTGGGAATCGTTTCACCGTCGTACGGCATCAGATGACTGGGACCATCACTTACAAACAGTTGTTTGTTTCCCTCTACCGGGAGGGCCGGGGTGCTGCCCGATCCGGGACCCAGACCCCGGCTCCTTCCTGGTCTTGCCTCCCGAACGGCCAGGCATGGCTGACCGTTCCTCACTTCCCGAACTGGACGTAGATGCTCGCGGTGCGCCCGGGCAGGATGGCGCTGAGCCTGCCGTTGAAAACCTGCAAAGGAGGGCCGCCCCCTAGCCGATCGGTGAGGGTAGTTCCGTTAAAGAGGCGTGCAGGAGCCGCGTCGAATTCGACGGTGGCGCGGTCAAGCGCGTTGTTGATGATCACGACCACGGACTGGCGGTCCGGAGCGGGCGTAGGCGTAAACCTTATCGCTGACAAACAGGTTGACGAGCTTGCCGCGCCGCAAGGGCTCGAATTCGTGGTGCAGATGGGCGAGTTCGACGACCCGCGCGAAGACTGCCTCTTGGTCCGGCGAGCGGCCCGAAGCTTCGAAGGCGTTGTGCGGGTCGCCCGGCCAGCCGCCGGGAGAGTCACGGCGATTATCGGGGTCGGCGCCACCCGGCATGGCAAGCTCGTCACCCGAGTAAATCATGGGGACACCACGCGTGGTCATGATGAAGGTGAGGGCCACCTTCACTCTTCCAGGCCGGCTCCGGGTTCGTTCATGAAGCGCGGCATGTCGTGATTTCCAATGAAGGTGACGAGCAGGCTGGGGTCCTGGTAGAGGTAGTCGCGAGACAGCATCGTGGCCGTCTCCCGCAACGGTTTTCCTTCTGCAAAGGCGCGCCGGAGCGGGTAGAGCAGCGGAAATCGAAGACAGCTATCGACACCCGAGTTGACGCCGTTGAAACGGGGGCTTGCCTCCCTGGAAGAAAAGAGGTCATGGCGGGGTCGCCGTCGATGCCCCCGATCACGTTGACGCGCGGATACTGGCGCTTGATGGCAGCCATCCAGTCGTGCCAGAAGCGCCGTGGCACATAGGGAAGCGTATCCTCGCGAATCGCGTCAAAGCCGACGATGCCAATCCACCAGAGAGTGTTTTGAATCAAATAACGCTCCACTTCGGGATCGTCCTGGTTCAAGTCCGGCAGGATGTTGAGGAACCAGCCGTCGAGCGTGGCGCTGCGGAGCTGGGGCGGCGCATGCGGGTCGAGGAGCGTCCAAGTTTGCCAGTTTTCCTCGGGATGGGCGGCTTCGCTGCCGTGATACCAGGTGGTTGTGGGCGGGTCTTGGACCCAGGGATGATAGGGTCCGGTATGGTTCGCAACCTCGTCCTGCATGACTTTGATCCCCAGTTGGTGGGCATCGTCCACCAACTCGCGCAACTTCGCCAAATCGCCGAAATGCTCCTCGACGCCGTAGAAATCAACCGCGCCGTAGCCGTGGTAGTCCGTAATCGGCTGATGGTCGTAACGCTCGCGTTCGTTCCGATGGTTTACGTTGTCGTAAATCGGCGTCAGCCAGAGCGCGGTCGCTCCCAGCTCCTTCAGGTAAGAGAGGTGATTGATGATGCCCTGGAAGTCGCCGCCATGGTAGTAGCGGGACTGGGAGCGATCCAACAGGCCCGGCGATTGAGGAGGGTTGTCGTTGAAAGGGTCGCCGTCGGAAAAGCGGTCCGGCATGATCTCGTAGATGAAGTCCTCCGGAGAGAAACCCTGGAAACGGTTCTGGCGCGGCAAGGGAGCGAGCACGTCAAAAGGAAACCTCACCGAGCCGGCGGCATTGACGAGCTGGAGCGAGCGGCGGCCCGGCCTGCTGTCGGGGTCAATGGTCAAGTCGATGAACAAGTAGGAGCCGGTGGCATTTGAGTGAACTTTGCTTGCCCTGAGGCCGGGACCTTGCAGTTCCACCCGGGCCTGGGACAGATTGCGCCCGCGAATCAATAGCCGGACAGGATTGATCGTGTGGCCCACCCACCAGTTGGGCGGATCAATCTTGAAAACTTGTGGCGCGCCCTCGGCGCCGGCTTGGGGCGACGGCGCAGCGCGAGCACCGCCCCCGATCCCGCTCAGAAGGGCTAGAATTGACGCAGCGCAGGTAATACAAAGTCTGTTCATATCCAGGTGCGGCTAAGATCCCGTCAAAACTTGGCGCGGGCCCCCTTTCATTGCGGGCTGGCGCAGACTTCGCCTTCTGAAGTCTGCGATCTCGCGTAGCGAGACTGTTGGGGGCAATGGCCGATGCACAACTAAGGTTCGCTGCCGCGAACCTCGCAGACATCAAGAACCGGATGTCTGCGCCAGCCCCCCGACCGCGACCTCGGCTTTCTGCACTGGCGCTTCCTCAAGTGAGACATCGACGACTCGCTTCATCAACAGCGCCGCCAGGATCAAGAAGACACCGCCGGCCATTACCGCCGCCAGGCGATTGTTATGGAGGAGGTGCAACATGACCCAGCCAAAGCAAAGAGAGGCGATGATTTCAGGAATAGTTATGAAGAAATTGAAGATGCCCATATACACGCCGGTCTTTTCGGCAGGCAGGGAGCCGGCGAGGATGGTGTAAGGCATGGCCAGGACGCTGGCCCAGGCGATGCCCACCCCGGCCATGGACAGCAACAGCAGGTAGGGGTTGTGAATTACCGCTACGGACATAAGCCCCGCGGCGCCACACAGCAGGCACAAGCTATGCGTCAACTTGCGGCCGAGCGCCCCCGCCAGGGCCGGTAATATGAAGGAGAAAACGAAGCAGACGGCGGAGTAGAGCCCAAAACAGATGCCCGCCCACTCCACGCCGCGGGTATAAACGGGCGAGGTCTCATCGACGGCGCCAAAGACGTTGTGAGCCACCGCGACGGGGAAATAGAGCCACATGCAGAAGAGTCCCAGCCAGGTGAAGAGTTGAACCCACGCCAGTTGCTTCATGGTCGGCGGCATGTTTCCAATCGACCTGAAGATTTCTCTGGCGTTATCAAACAAGCCCGACTTCTGCTGCTTCATTTTCGCGAAAGCCTCGAGATCGTCGGGCGGATACTCCTTGGTGCTCACGATCGTCCAGATCACCGCGCCGAGGAAGGCAACTGCACCTACGTAGAAAGAAAAACGCACGGTGAGCGGAATCGCATGGCCCGTTGCAGGGGCGTTATGAACGTGGAAAAGATTCGTCATCATCCAAGGGAGCGCCGAAGCGATGACGGCGCCGAGCCCGATAAACAGGCTCTGCATGGCGAAACCCCGCGTACGCTGCTCCTCGGGCAGGAGGTCCGCCACAAAGGCGCGAAAGGGCTCCATACTGACGTTGATGCAGGCGTCCATAATCCACAGCAGGCCAGCCGCCATCCAAAGCGTGGGGGAATGCGGCATGAGGACCAGAGCCGCGGAAGCCAGCAAAGCACCCGTCAGAAAGTAGGGGCGCCTCCGGCCCAGCCGGTTCCAGGTGCGGTCGCTCATATGGCCGATGATGGGCTGCACGATCAAGCCAGTCAGAGGCGCGGCCAGCCAAAGGATGGGTATCTGGTCGGCGCGAGCGCCAAGATATTCGTAGATGGCACTCATGTTCGCCATTTGCAGCCCCCAGCCAAACTGGATGCCGAGGAATCCGAAACTCATGTTCCAGATCTGCCAGAAACTCAGACGCGGTTTTTCCATAAATATCACTTTGCCGGAGCGTAAGAGAGATATAGGGGCTGTTCGCGAACCACCCCTACGGGTGCCGCGGCGCTGTACGATCATAGAGGACGGTCAATTCGCGCAAGCGTTCCCCAGTTTCGGGTGTTAATTGGTCTGCGGCAAACCGCCAACGCCAATTGCCGCTCGAGGTGCCTGGCAGGTTCATGCGCGCCCGGCCGTCCAAGCCCAGGAGATCCTGGAGAGGAATGATCGCCACATCGGCCACTGAAGCCAGGAGAGTGCGGATGAACACCCAGTTCATCTCCCGGCCGTCCGTGCCCAGGTACTTGAGCGCGAACTCTCTTTCCGCGCGGATGTTCTCCGCCGTGCGTGTACTGTCGCCGGCGCCGCTCGAGGTCCACCAGCCGATCGTCGTGTCATTATCATGCGTCCCGGTGTAGACCACAAAGTGACGCCGGAAGTTGTGAGGTCTGAACTCGGGCGCCTGAGGATCCGAGCCGAAGGCGAACTGGAGAATTCCCATGCCCGGAAAACCGAATCGGTCGCGCAAGGCTTCGACTTCAGGCGTGATCACGCCCAGGGTCTCGGCAACAATGGGCAACTCGCCCAGGGTTTTCTTCACGGCCTCGAGCATCTCGCCGCCCGGCGCCTTCACCCAGCGGCCGTTGATGGCCGTCTTGGCGTTGCCGGGAATCTCCCAGTAGGCTTCAAATCCTCGGAAGTGGTCGAGTCGCACGATGTCGACCAACCTCAGAATTGACCGAAAGCGCTCGATCCACCACGCATAGCCCGCCTCGGCAATCGCCTCCCAGCGATAAAGCGGGTTGCCCCACAGTTGTCCGGTGGCACTGAAGTAGTCGGGCGGGACCCCGGCCTGTACCGTAGGGTTTCCGTCCCCGTCCAGGTGGAACAGTTCCGGGTGGGCCCACACATCAGCGCTGTCGTGGGCGGCGAAGATCGGGATGTCGCCCATCATCTGAATTTCTCGCTGGTGACAGTAGGCCTTGAGCTCCGACCATTGCTTGAAGAACTGGTATTGGACGTACTTCTGGGTGTCGATCGGTTCCGACAGTCTTGCTTCCCAACGCGCCAGCGCCTCCGGCCGGCGCGCCGCGATGTCGTGCGCCCATTTGTTCCACACCGCTTCTCCGCCGTGCGCTTCTTTCAAGGCCGTGAACAGTGCGAAGTTGTCGAGCCACGAGGCGTTTTGCCGGCAGAAATCCTGGAATTCCTCGCGCCGCGTTGCGGTTGCGACGGTAAGAAAATTCCTTGCTGCCTTTCTGAGGAGCGGGATTCTGTGGCGCACCACCTCGCCGAAGTCCACTTGGCGATTCGGAAATGCCGGGAGATCGTCGGCCAGGCCGTCCGGCGAGAGGTCTCCCTCTGCGACCAGTTTCTCAAGGCTTACCAACAGCGGGTTTCCGGCAGACGCCGAGAAACACTGGTAAGGTGAATCGCCGTAACCTGTGGGCCCCAGAGGGAGCACTTGCCAGATCCGCTGGCCCGCCCCGGCCAGGAAATCCGCGAACCGATAAGCACCAAGGCCGAGGTCGCCAATGCCGAATCTGCCCGGCAGCGATGTTGGATGGAGGAGTATGCCGCTGGAACGGGGAAATTCCATGCCGGGATTCTACGCTGTTTCGTGAATTCGGGCCAAGGGGAATCTGTTCCTGTCGAATCATGTCGAATGGGTGTACGAGATAAAAGTGGGGGCTATGGAGTACGCGAGGCCCAAAAGTCTTCAAATCGACCGGAGAGAATGCAACAGCGCAGGGCAATGATGGCATTGGCTCCGCGTACGGACCAGCGCATTCCGGATAGTTTGAGACGCTCACCGATGACCGTGCGACAGCCAGCCTCGACCACCCCAGAGCCCACAAAGAAGTTCTTTTCCCGGTATTCGGCGTAGCGCATCTGCGGGGCATTGTTTTCGAAGTAGCACAATTGTTTGAGCATCGTTTTTTTGCTGGGAGCGGAGGCAGGCAGTTGTTTGCCGACTTGGCGAAGCAGCCGGCGGATGTTGCCCGCTTCCAACCAATCCCGCCAGGTTTTCGGAGCCTTAGCCTCCGGACCCCAGAGGATCTGCGCCATAGTGGTCAAGTGCTCATAGGCGTGGAACAAATCGACGATATGCACGGCCTGGGGGAAATGGGTTTGGACAATGGTGTGGTTATATCGCGCCCCGTCAGTCAGCACGATGACGGTCTGGGCCTGTTCCAGACCCCGCCGCAGAGCCTCGGCATAGATGCGCCAGCCGAACAGAGTGCTCGCTTCAATAGCCCCAACATAGGTGGTGGAATCGGGATCGCGTTGCGGACGGCCCTTGCGGTCCAGGCCCACTTGGGTGAACACACAGCCCAACTTGGCTTCCCGGGTGCGGGCCGAGCCATCCGCTTGTTTGCCGCGCCGTCCTACCAGTTCGTTCCTGCGCATGGGGACTCCGGTGCCGTCGAAGCTGATATAGAACTTGGCCTGGGAGGAGGCGGCTGGGGGGGACGGGGTGCGGAGGGCTTGCAATCTCCGTTCCTGTTCCCTCGCCAGCCACTGCTCGACTTGGTGGCCCACCTCTTCGGCCACCCGCTCGACTTCCCGAGCTTCGACGGTTAGTCCCGCGTAGCAGCGCAAATCTTCGGCGGACTGCTCAAACTGGGATTGGCTACCGGCACGCGCCATGAGTCGGCGCACGCCGGGCGAATAGGTGGTGTGGACGATGTCCAAAAGCTCGTCATCGGGAAAGCGTCTCTGGCAACAGAGTTCGCAGATATAGAAAGAGCGCGCGAAAGGTACCCGGCCGAGCGTGGTTAACAATCCTTTGCGGCGTCGGCCGCGACTGCTCATGCGCTGGCCACACGGGCAGAGGATCG
Organism: uncultured Acidobacteriota bacterium; assembly: GCA_963722675.1. Taxonomy (GTDB): domain Bacteria; phylum Acidobacteriota; class Terriglobia; order UBA7540; family UBA7540; genus CAVROP01. The sequence continues at coordinate 15,213 of CAVROP010000076.1, read as the reverse complement.
CCTGACGAGGAGCATGCCGCTGCCAGTGACTCAGCAAAGCTCGCAGGACCCCCGCCCCGCCTTGGCGGGCGGCTTGCAGCAGGAGGCCCTCCCACGCTTCAAAATCCGGTGTCTGTCGGGTGCCCAGAGCGGCGGCGAGGCGATGCACCTCGGCGGCTTGTTCCAGTTCCACCAGCAGTTTTTTTTTGCACCACCTCGGCCACCGCTAAATCACTGAGTTGCTCCCCCACTTGCACTAAGCCGTCCACCACCGTTTCGAATTGTCGCATGGCTTGAATCTGTTGCCGATACACGGGCACCAGGGCGGGATCGGTCAGGCGCTGGGAGACGGTTTTCTGACCCTGCTTACGCGTCAAGAGCGGATAAGGTCCACGCTTGACGCGCGAACCGTCCTTCCGTTTAACCGTGAGAAATTGCTCGGTGAGCGAGCCGCGCCTTATTTCTGGCAAGCCGGAGAGTTCCTGGAGAAGGTGCTGGCGATGCTGCTCGAGAGTAGGGTAATCGGCGGAGGCTTTTCGCATATTGTAGTATGCATACTACAATATACAAGGTAAAATCAAGCCAAAAAGCCAAATCCCACTTTTATCTCGTACACCCATGTCGAATCATGTCCTGTCCTAGGGGACGCGATAAGTGTACACTAGGGGGCCGTCGCGCTCGTGCATTCTCGGAGGTCCCATGCGATCAGAAAGAACCACAATTGCGCATAGCTGGGCGATTGAGCCCCAGCGCGCAAAGCTGTCGTTCCCTGTGTTCACCCCGTCTGGAGCGAGTCGTCGCGGTGTGTCCCGCCGTGAGTTCATCGGCAGTGCTCTCGTCGCGACCGCCACCGCCTTGTTGAGTCGCGCCAGCCAAACGCCGCGCTGGCAGATAGGTTGTTACACGCGGCCCTGGGCGCAATTTGATTATCATGTTGCATTCGATGGCATCGCGGCGGCCGGCTTCAGATATGTGGGCCTGATGACGACCAAGAGCAAGACCAGCCTGATTATCTCTATGGCGACCACGCCCAAGGAGGCCGCCGCCATCGGCCGAGAAGCAAAGCAGCGCGGCCTCACGATCGTCTCGATGTGGGCGGACGATGCCGCCATGGGGATTACAGCCGGGCTCAAACACCTCATTGACAATTCTTCGGCCTGCGGTTGTCCATACCTCTTGCTGGGAGGGACGGAAGAGCAAAACGCCGAGGCCTATTACAAGACCGTCGCCGAGTCTTGCGACTATGCCGCCTCGAAGGGCGTGGTCCTCACCCTTAAACCCCATGCGGGAAGCAATCCCAACGGCGCGTCGTGCCGCCAGACCATTGAACGGATCGGCCATAAGAGCTTTCGGCTATGGTACGACCCCGGTAACATCTTCTATTACTCCGACGGAAAACTCGACCCCGTGGACGACGCCGCGACGGTGGACGGCGTAGTGGCCGGCATGAGTGTGAAGGACTTCCGCGCACCGAAAGAGGTGGAGATAACTCCGGGAACGGGCATGGTGAACTTCCCAAAAGTGATGTCCCGTTTGGAGCAGGGCGGGTTCACGCATGGCCCGCTGGTCGTCGAGTGCCTTGACCACGGCGACTTGGCCCACGTCAACGCCGAGGCTGTGAAAGCTCGCCGTTTCTTGGAAACTCTCACCGGCCAGAAAACCTAAGCAGTGGGGGCACGCCATGGCGTGCCCCTATCACGAGAAATGTGGTGCGGAGGGCGGGAATCGAACCCGCACAGTCCTTGCGGACCGAGGGATTTTAAGTGCTCTGCGTGTGTTTGTAACGTCTTTTCTTTTCATGGTGTTGGCAACGCTCACTGTGAAACTGTGCAAGTAAATGTGTAAGTCTCCCCGGCCAATTGTCTTGTGCATATCCGACACGCGCCCTGAGGATGGACCGGAATCGACCATGCTCCTTGAAAACCCTGGCGAGGTCCCTTGCGAGTTCAGGCTCGGAGGAGGTTTCGACGAAGGCGATGCATTTGTCGCGGAATAGCGCCTTGAGAAACTCTGCGAATGGGCGACCGAGGTTCAGACCACCGGAGGCAAGTTGCCGGGAGTCGCATTCGATGATCAGAAGGTGGGCGCGCCGTCGCGGCCTCGCGGCGGACCGGCGCGGCTTTGTCAGGCGTGGCTTCTGTGCTGATGTTCGACGCGACGGCATCGGGAAAAGCCTTCCTCGCTCTCAGCCCAGCATTCTACCACCGTGGCTCCTGTGACCCGGATTCGCAAAGGGCCGAGAAACGGGGGGCGACCCGCGTATATTCCGTTTGCGACCCGGGGCATACATGTTTTATTCTTCCCTGCGGACGTTGGAGCGGCGCGAGGCTTTCGTTTCTTCGAATTCTTCAAGTTCAATAAGCGTTCGCTCGTCCTTCCACCAGAGCAAAGACAGAACCCAGCCGATGCGGGGGCGGAAAGAGTGTTCCTGAATGTAATGTCGCCCCGCGCTGGGATGGTCGAACCAGGCCCTGGCGGGCACCTCGCCGCATAGCTCCCGTTCTGCATCAGCGTTGAGCAGTTGAAGGGCGAGCGTGTTTTTTTCGGGCTTCCCGGAAGGCCAGAGCTGATCGGGCATGCCGGGAGCACGCACGAACCATTCCCTGCCCTCGCCGCTGTAACAGACCGAGCATCGCCGGAAGAGGCCCGTCTTCGACGAGTCGGATTTGCGGGCAGTGCTGGTCAAAAGAAGAGTGGAAGCGATTTGTTGAGGTTGTACATGCGATCGCGGTGTTATAATAACTCACGGATAAGAAGCCAGAGATCCTATTGATGCATGCGACCCCTGAGAGTCTAGAACCGGAGATTGTGTGGATATTTCCCAGCCACACCACTGTCACGTTCAACGAGGCCCTCGCGACTACCGGCAGCTATGAGGCCGCTGGTCACTGCCTTGGCTAACTCCTCCGATAGAAGCTGGTTAAGCCGCTTCTGGGTCGCCAGTAGAGGGTTTCTCTGGGGGCTGTGGGGAAGGAGAGGACCTTACATCGGGTGAGCTGAAGGAGGTCCTGAATGAGTTCACCAACCCGCGCGGATCTATATCGGAAGATTCAGGAGCGCTTCGTACAGCGCTATCGACAAGCGGATTTTGACAGGGTTCTCGAAGACGCAAGGAGCATTGTGGAAAGCAGGACCAGACCGCCTTGGTTCTTCGACGTGAAGAGCGTCATTCACCCCGCAGTTACCGTTGACGAGAGATGCATCATTACGGATTGCTCCGAAATCTTCGAGAGCCTGTTCCGGACTGCAGGAGGACATGGTCCCAAGGGGGATGATTATTACGATTTCTTCCATCGATTTACTATGTACCCTTTCGACCTCAAGACATTCAGAGTCTACCGTGAACGGCACGCAGTAGATGTAATCTTGGAGGTGCTTGGTAAGGAAGGCGAAGTGGACCAACTGCCCGTATTCGTAGAATTGCGCGAGCCAATTGATGCCGTGCCAGCTGTGACTGGGCTTGGAGGAGCAGTCCTCGCTGTTTCCTGCGTTGTTCAGAATGCTTTTAATGGGTTCCAATCAATCATGCCAATCATTTCCGACCGAGTGAACTTCACACGGCTAATTGAAACCTTAGGCAACGAGGCGTACGCTGCCATCCTCCACGATTTTAGATCGCCCGTTGCAGGGCTGTCGATGAGTTACTATGGGCTTATGCAAGCTCATGCGGAAGGGAACCACGAGCGGAGTGCTTTCTATATGGGTGCGCTGGGAAAGCACATCGAAGGATTCAAAGAGCTGCTCAATTCGTTTCCGCTTCCCAGTGCGGACAAGAAACCTTATGTCGATGTTATCGGGGCGCTGGAGAGCGCACTTTCCGCGATTATGAAACTTAGAAGAGCCGTACAAGCACAAGTGGACTATTCAGGGCACGCACTGAGACCTGGCGAGTTTGAACTGGCCTTGCCGCTCCCTTGGTTGACGGTTGAGCAAGCGTTTCGATTGGTTATCCGAAATGCCTTCGACGCCCTCGATAGCCCGGAACTCCCTTTCACTAGGCGTAAGATTGCGATCAAATCATTCACGACGGAGAAGGGCATCGAAATCCAAATCGCAGACACTGGCGTCGGGACATCTGACGATGTGCTGGCGGAGTCCTTGGAAGATCATCACTGGAGCGAAAAAGGTTCCGCTCACGGGACGGGATTAGCGCTCGCTAATTCTATCATGAAGGCAATTGGGGGAAGCATCAAAGGCCACAGCATTCCTAAGAAGGGAACGACGGTGACTGTCAGTCTCCCCGCGTTCAAACACCGGAGAGAGGGCTAGCGAATGGATAAGACGGTCTTGCTCCTTGAGGATGACGACGACCTTGCGGAAACAATACGTGGGCGCATCACAGACAAAGGATATGTGGTCACGATCGCGCGGCGATTGGATCTGGCGAGAATTCGCTTCGACTCCTTCAATGCTATAGTATTCAACCTGAGCGTTCCCCCGCTAACCCTGTCGCGGCTGGTCGAAAGAGAGGGATTGCACCTCGCGAAGACGGTCATCTATACGGGCCATATATACCTTTACTCACGTGATTATCTCCCGAGCTTAGGCGCAAAGTACGTGGTGGAAAAGGGGGTGGGGGATATAGATGCAGACTTGGAGAGGATTTCTTCCGCGCTTGATGAGATTTGCTGGCAGCCCGACAAGGCAGGAAGCAGAACGGACGAATGCACCGACAATTGAGCAAGCCCTTCTCGACGCGGGCGAGGAGTTAATCAGGGAGCTCAAGAGGGTCGCCAAAGAAGCGGTGTTTCCTTCGGCGCATTTTGGAAAACAGGAGTTCTACCAACAGGCGGTGAAGGAATTCAAATTGAAAGAAGCCGACTTACCAGGAGCGACTAGCCACATGAGATATGCTGTCGCTGGCTATTACTACGGCTATGCCAAGAAGTTCTTTCGTGTCCACGAGATACCTGAGCTAGCCTCTGGCATGTTCGTCGAAGAGATGCGAAGAAAGAAAGCCGTGTACTTGTGCAACCAGCGTATTATTCGCTGGGGATTCTACCAGCTATGGGATTTCTCATGTGTCTTTGGCCAAAACGCGACGCGCTGGTGCCTGTGCGCCCTGGGGGTGATCATTTTCTTCGCTAACCTGTATCTCTGGAATACTGCCTATCTCCGCGACGTGCCTTGGTCCCATGGTGGGATGTGGGCCTCCCTCATCAACCTGTTTATGTCCTTTTTCATCAGCCTAGGAACATTTGTAACTCTGGGCGCCGTTGCTCCTCAGAATGCTATAGGGGTCATTCTTGTTTCGCTCGAGGCTGCGTCTGGAGCTTTACTCATGGGGGTGGGGTTGGCCATGCTGACCTCTCGAATACTGAAATAACATATCACGTCGCGGCGGACTTGGCCACATTGGAGGGTAGTCATGACCAAAAGGAGAGGGGTAATCCTGCTGGTGCTAGCCGCTGTCGCGGTCGTATGGGTGTACCTCGCCTGGCGTAGAGCTAGGGAGTCCGGCGGGCAATCGACAACTTCTCAATTGGTCATCGGCTACAGCCGGCTGCGGATCAGCCTGCCGGTGTTCGTGGCGGTTGACAAAGACATTTTTCGCAAGCACGGACTCGGCGTCAAACTCGAAATGTACGATACGGCGCAGCCGATGATGCAGGCATTGGTTGAAGGCAAGGTCGAAATTGCGGGTTACACCGCGATGCCGATTACTTACAGTGGAATGGAGCGAAGTGGAACGAAGCTATATTTCATAACGACACTCGTCGAAGATCAAGATCACCGTATTAGCTATCTGCTTCGACGTGCCATTCCACCGGGAAAACAGCCCCGGATACGAGCCGTCGGGGACCTCAAGGGAAAGAAAGTCGGGACACTGCCCACGATCGCTTATAGCGCGTGGCTGAAGGTAATTCTACGCGCGAACGGGCTCGACCCTGACAAGGATGTTGTGATCCAGCCAATCGCTCCAGAACAGGAGGGAGCCGCGCTAAGGAGCGGCGGAGTGGACGCGCTGTTCACGAACGACCCTGCAGCTACGGCGGCTATTCGAGCCGGAATCGCCGAGCTAATATCAAGCACCGTTGAGTGCCCAAAGTACATCGAGGATCCATTTCCCTTTGGGAGTTTCAATGTTTCGAAAAATTGGGCCGACAGTCATCCGGACGAGTTCAGACACTTGGTGGCAGCAATCGACGAGGCCGCCCAGTACGTGAATGAGCATCCGGCTGAAGCGAAACAGGCTATGGTCCCTTACCTTCCCGAGAAATTCCGACCCGATGTGCAGTTTTATCCCGATGCAAAGTACCTTCTGACCACCCAGTCTTCGGAGGCCATGTACCAACATCTTGCAGAAATCTATCTCAAGTTGGGTATTATCAACCAACCGATTTCCCTTGTAGGGCTTGTTGTAACGAATCATTAGGGGTTGGCGTGATCTCTAAATTGGTCGTCAGCAACTTAGCCGCATCGTACGACGACGCGTTCAAGCGCACAGAGGTCTTTAAGTCTGTTTCATTTGAGGTCAAGGGGGGTGATATTTTAGGGGTATTTGGCCCAAATGGGTCCGGGAAGACGACGCTGGTTCGTGTAATCGCAGGGCTGAAGCCAGCCGGTGAAGGAACAGTCAACTTGCCGGGGAAGGATGGAGAACCACCGTCCGTCGCCACGATCCCTCAGGACTACCGCTCCTCCTTTTTTGAGTGGGCGAATCTGCAACACAACTTGGCACTGACCTCGGTCTCGGTCCCTGCGCACCCGAGGAGAGCCATAGGAACCATCGATGATATTCGGACCGAAATGGGCCTTGATCTCGATTTGTCTTTGCGCCCCAGGAAGTGCAGCGGAGGAATGCTGCAGCAGGCTGCGATAATTCGGGCCTTCGAGAACAATCCCAGCCTAATCCTAGCCGATGAGCCATTCTCCGCTTTAAACGTCAACATAGCTGCGACAGTGCGAGCGAGCTTTTGCAGGATGGTAAGAAACCGTGGCATTGCTGCGGTCGTGGTATGCACCAACTGCAGGATCTTGTCGAAGTAAGCGATGAAGTGCTTGTTATTCCGGGGCGACCGTTCTCAACGGAGTCCATACTTGGTTTTGAGCACGCTTGCATACTGAAGAACGAGGTCTTGCCACCTGCTCAGCGTGCGGAAGGTCGGCTGGCGTTTACGACATTGGCACAGCGGCTTCTTGCCGGCGCCTCCTAAAACAGAATGGCTTTTCTGAGATGACTAGTGGATTAGGTGCATTCCTCAAGAGACACGCATGGATTATATCTTTCCTGGTCGTGTTGTGTTTCTGGTCGGCCGCTTCTCGTTGGGGCTTGGTCGGCAAGACGCTACTGGCCTCACCTGCGGAAGTTTGGCATGTCCTACTTCAATCTGCGTCACTGCCCGTGGCAGATGAGCGCCAGAATGTATATATCCACGCGTTCTATACATTTGGGCGTGCCTTAGAAGCTTGGTGCATCGTCCTTGCTGCCGGGATTGCACTGGGGTTGGCCACCGGGAGCCTCTACGTGCTCTTCATCGGAGCCGAGCCGCTCATGGAGTTTGCGAGGTCTATTCCTCCGGTGCTGGCGTTGCCTCTTTTTCTTGTGGCATTTAATTACGGCGAGCGAGCCTACATTTGGACAATAGTGTTTGGCTGCTTGCCGGTGATGATTCTGGCGGTGGCTCAAGGGGTGGAGCAAATCTCACGCGAAAAGCTCGAAATACTGGCAGCGTACAGGGTGGCTCGTTTAGTCCGAGCGTTCGCCGTAGTGATGGAGATTCTTCCTTCGGTATTTCTTGGCGCAAGGCTAACGCTGACCATGTCTCTAATTATTGCTGTCGTTACAGAGATGGTGTTTACGCCAAGAAATGGGTGGGCACTGGGTGCTCTGGCACGGGATTCCGAAATCTCCTTCGATACCCCGAGGTTCTACAGCTGTGTGCTAGTGGTTGCATTGTTCGGGTATCTGGCGAATGTCGGGATAAGGAAGATCGAAGAGGCGCTCGGCCTTGTTTCATCAGTACGGGCGGAGCTTGAAAAATGACCCAAAGGCGTGCCCTTGGTCACTACAAAGCACGTTGTTAAGTGCGCCTGCCCTTCTTCCTTGCTCGCGACGGAGGTGATTGGTGCGGGCGGGGGGAATTGAACCCCCACAGGCCTTGCGGCCCAACGGATTTTCTTGCCATCTGCGGCTTTCGCCGCCGCCAACTGGCGTTTGTGGTCTGGACTATCCCTTCACCTTACCCCGGATCGTCCGGCTTCGCCAAAGCTACGCCGCGACAGGGGTCCAGGGCTTAGGTGCTGCCCGTCTAGTCTCTACACCTTCCCGAACGGATGCGCTCCGTCCGGGCTTGGCTCGGGATTGCCATTTCAAAGGTTCCCCCGAGTTTGAGCAGTTCTGCATCGCCGGTTTCCCGGACGAGCACTCAAGTTGCGATTAAGTCCGGTGCGTCTGCCGATTCCGCCACGCCCGCGTGGCAGTTTATTTACACGTGTCTATCATAGAGCAACGAAGCGGAATTTACACGTCAGTTTCTGGGATCGGAGGCCCTGGACAAATTTTAAGTCCCTTGCGTCTACCAATTCCGCCACCCCCGCAGGTTGAACCTCAAGGACTGGCTGAGTGTCCTCGATTTCGGATTCTACCACTGCATGAGAAACTGGAGTAGGCTGATATTCAGCCGTCCGACTCTCGGCGCCTTTTGGCAGGTCTGCGAGGTCGAAGTTCCGTATTACCGCTTGGGCGAGGGCGGCGGATCTCAACGGCGGCAACTCCGCCAGAGAGAGGTTGCGATGACTAACAAATACGAGAAGTCAAGGCTGACGCGCCGGGCGATGCTGCGGGGCGCTGCGGTGGCGTCCATGCTTGGTCCCATATTCAAGGCGACGGAAGGTTCGGTAAGCGCGCAGGAAAGCGTGAATCGCAATTCGGCGCCCAGCGGGCTGAAGATCACGGACATGCGCGCTTGCCGGTTGGCTACGAACTACGACTATCCGCTCATCAAGATATACACCAACCAGGACGTTTACGGCCTGGGCGAAGTGCGCGACGCCGGAGTGGAAGGCATTGCGCTCGTCCTCAAGGCGCACCTGCTGGGCCAGAATCCTCTGAATATCGAGGGCAACCTGAGAAGGCTGCGCGAGTTCGCCGGGCACGGCCAATGGGCGGCGGCTACAGCGCGGTGGAAGGCCCTGGACGTTATCGCCGGCAAGGTTTACGGCGTCCCGGCCTACCGGCTCCTGGGCCAGAAGCGGCATGACCGAATTCGCATCTACGCGGACACCACCGCCCACCCGGACCTCAAGGTTTACGCGGAACGCATGCGCAAGCGCCAGCAAATGGGCCTCACCTTCTTCAAAATGGACTTGGAAACGGATTTGGTGAAAGACCGCCCGGGTGCCGTCAACGATCGCGGCGTCGCCACCGACAAAGGCCTCGAGTACCTCTGCGAATTCATCGCCGCCATCCGCGACGTCATCGGCTGGTCGGCTCCGCTGGCCGCCGACCATTTTGGGCCGCTTAATGTGCAGGATTCCATCCGTTACGCCAGGGCCTTTGAACGCTATCAGCTTGCCTGGGCCGAGGATATCCTGCAAATTGGCGAAGGCAATCATTACCCGTGGCAAAACTGGCGCGCCTACAAGATGATCACGGATCGAGCACGACGCCGATCAATACCGGCGAGGACATCTTCGGGCTGGAAGAAGGCTTCCAGCCGCTCCTGGATAACCGCGCCGTGAACGCGATTCACCCGGACATCGAAACCTCCGGCGGGTTGCTCGAGACCAAGAAGATCGCCGATTATGCCGAACTCGCGGGTATTCAGGTAGCCATGCATCACGCCGGATCGCCCATCGGAGGGTTCGCGGGCTATCACTGCGCGGCCACTTTCGGCGAGAACTTCCTGGCGATGGAGAACCACGCGCTCGACATGCCGTGGTGGCAGGACTTGGTGACCGGCATCCCCAAGCCTATCATCGACAAGGGGTACGTGACCGTGCCGGAGAAGCCCGGGCTTGGACTGGAACTCAACGATGAGGTGGTCAAGGAGCACCTGCGCCGGCCCGGCTACTTCGAGCCGACGCCCCTGTTCGACGACTACATCAATTCCGGATTTCGCACCGGCGGCCCTTGGCCTCATTATGATGAAACGGGCAAATGGTGTAACTGCGTGACTTTCGAGTAAGGGCGAGCCACTCGGGCTGTCATCCTGAGCGGAGCGAAGGATCTGCGTTTGCTTGTTTTCAAGGAGATACTGCAGATGCTTCGCGAAGTTTACCCTGAGCGAAGCGAACGGGCCCAGCATGACAGATAACATTGGGGCTCGTCTGCGGGTTGTCGCAGACTGCCAGCTCATGGAATCCTGCGCCGGCCGCACCTCTCGAGCTTTATGCCACACTGCTAACCCGCCTGCCATCGCGACGTCTAAACAACAGGAACATCCGGATTCGATCTCGATCCGCTCGACAGGGAGTGTGCGATGAACGCACTGTTACAGGATCTTCGCTATGGTTTGCGCCGCGTGCGGCAGTCGCCCGGCTTCGCTGCAGTCTGCGTGATCACGCTCGCGCTGGGCATCGGCGCGAATACCGCGATCTTCACTCTGCTCAACGCTGTGATGCTCAAGAGCCTGCCGGTTCGAAACCCGGCGAGCTTTACAGGCTGGGCAACAACGGCAATTGCTGCGTGATGGGTGGATTTCAGGACGCCTGGGCTATCTACTCTTTCCGCTGTATCAGCAATTCCGCGATCACACTCCTGAATTCAGCGAGATGGCCGCCTTTCAAGATGGCTTGCAGAGCCTTACGTGCGCCGCGCCGGGGCTTCGGGCCCGCCGAACCGTACATTGGAGAGTTTGTTTCGGGCAACTACTTCCGATGTTCGGCTCGGCGCCTTCGCGGGCGGGCCATCTCGCCCGACGATGACAAGCCAACGCCCCGCCGGCTGCGGTGATGAGCTACCGTACATGGCGGCAGCTTTGCTCGATCCCTCGGTCATCGGCGCCTCCCTGAACATCGACAATCTCGCCTTCACCGTGATTGGAATAGCCCCTCCTGGATTCTTCGGAGATCAGTTGCGTCCGGATCCTCCCGATTTCTGGTTGTCTCTGGCCGCCGAGCCGGCCCACGATGGGGAGACCGCATTGCTGAACAGCGCGGGAATGCACTGGCTCTACATCATCGGGCGCTTGAAGCCGGGGGCCAATCCGGCGAGCGTTCAATCGAAGGTCACCGCACAGCTCCAGAACTGGCTGCGCACCCAGCCTGACCTCTCGGCCAGGATCGCTCCCGGAAATCGAGAAGCAGCACATCGTGGTTGCGTCCGCCAAGAGCGGGGCCGCCAACCTCCAACAGGACAGCGCGGAAGGTCTGCACCTGCTGGCGATCGTTGCCGGCCTCGCGCTGGCCCGATTGCGTGCGCCAACATTGCGAACCTGCTGCTGGCGCGCGGCGCCGCCACACGCTTTGAGACGGCCATTCGCGTGGCCCTGGGCGCGCCACGCCGCAGGCTGATTCGGCATATTATCACGGAAAGCGTGCTCCTGGCGGTTCTGGGAGGCCTGGCCGGGCTGGGCGTGGCTTTCGCCGGGGTCCTGTTATCCTGCTGCTGGCTTTTCGCGGCGCGAACTTCATCCCCATCGATCCGCGACCGTCGCTGCCCGTGTTGGGTTTTGCTTTCCTGCTCTCGCTCGCGACCGGAGTTGTTTTCGGGGTTGCGCCCGCCTGGATCACTTCCCACTCCGATCCCATCGAGGCGCTGCGGGGCGCCGGCCGCTCCACGCGCGAGCGCGGCTCGCTGGCCCGCCGATCTCTGGTGGTGGTGCAAGTCGCCCTTTCGGCGGTGTTGCTCATCGGCGCCGGTCTGCTCACCCAGTCGCTTCGCAACCTGGAGAATCAGAAGTTCGGCTTCGAAACCCAGGGCCGCGTAATCGTCAGGCTGAACGCCAACCTGAACGGCTACAAGCCGGAGAAACTGTACGGACTCTACCAGGAGATCGAGCGGCATCTGATGCAAATCCCCGGCGTGATGAATGCGAGCTACTCGATTTACAGCCCCATGCGGGATGAGAACTGGGGTTTCGGCATTCATATCGAGGGCCATCCGCCGGACGAACAGATCGGCGCGTCCTTTGACCGCATCGGGCCGCATTACTTCGAAACCATCGGTACGCGGCTCGTGCGAGGGCGCACCATCGGCGATCAGGACACGCCGAATGCGCCGCAGGTTGCGGTGGTGAACGAAGCGTTCGCGCGCAAGTTCTTCCACAACCAGGACCCGATCGGCAAGCGTTTTGGCTTTGGCGATATCCGCAACGCGGGGGACTTCGAGATCGTGGGCGTGGTGGAAGACGCGAAATACCAGGACGCCCGCGAGCCCGCCTACGAGACGTTCTTCCTGCCCTTCCTGCAAATGGCGAAAGACCCGAAGCTCGCGTTCATGATCGGCTCCCATTACATCAAGGACATCGAACTGCGCGTTGCCGGCCAACCGCAGAACCTGGAGGCCGCAGTTCGTCGAACTCTGGCCGACATCGATCCCAACCTGAACGTTCTTAACGTCATCACTCTCCAGGAGCAGCTCACTCGAAACTTCAACCAGGACCGCTTGATCGCTCGCTTGACGGAACTCTTCGGACTGCTGGCGCTGCTTCTCGCCTGCGTGGGACTGTACGGCGTCACTGCCTACTCGGTGGCTCGCCGCACGGGCGAGATCGGCATCCGCATGGCGCTGGGCGCGAACCGCTGGAGCGTGGTGGGGATGGTGTTGCGCGGAGTGCTCGCGCAACTCGGCTTGGGCCTTGTGGCCGGTCTGCCGGTGGCGCTCGCCGGCGGCCGCCTGCTCAGCAGCCAACTGTACGGCGTCAAGAGTCACGACCCGGCGATCGTGGCCTCCGCCGCCATCGTGCTGGCAGCTTCCGCCCTGCTGGCTGGACTCGTCCCCGCCCGGCGAGCGGCTTCCATTGAACCCATGCGCGCCCTGCGAACTGAGTGATGTGGTGCGGGCGTCCCGCCCGCTGTGGCGCGGGCATTCCTTCGCTCCGCTCAGGACAGGCTCTGCGCGCGAATTCTTGCGGGGTCGAGACGCCCGCACCACACCCCGCGCCACACCCCGACAGTGAGGTCGTCGCAATTTGGGCTTGATTCGAACCAGCCGGCGACGTACGGTTGTAAGCAGGGGCGAAGATTGAAGTTTCCGGACCTCGGGGTGAGCATGAGCGTCGTCAAGGCTCTTGTGGGAATCGGCTGCGCGTTGTTTCTGGCTGCCGCCTTGTATGCGTTACTGAGGCCGAGCAGTTCCGGGAATATCCGTCGGTCGAATACGGTTACGTGCAGTTGCCGCCGGACTGGAAGGAGAAGGCCGAGTCAACGTCCGCGCGACTGATGTATCCGCCGGGGCCCAATGACGGCTATCACGGCCAATTCGACGGAGACTGGCGGCTGGGGCTCTCCTTGTGGACGCAGGACTTTTCCGCGCGCCGACCGGAATCTGGCCCAGGCCGTGCGGCGTTTGACTCGCGTTCAGACGCGGGCTCCGTCGAACAACCGGTGAACCTGGAAGAGGGCGACGAGTGTTCACTGGCCGTGGCTCTACGCCGTGCAGGCCGGCGAATGGGGTTTGACCGCCACCAGGGGCAGGAGCTGCGCGAATACCTGCTGCGCGGCGGCTTCTTCATGGCCGACGATTTCCACGGCAACGCCGAGTCCTGGGCCGAGTTCGAGAGGAGCATGAAGCTGGTCTTCCCGGACCGTCCCATCGTCGAGATTCCCGAACTCCGACCCGATCTTCCACACGCATCTTCGATCTGGATGACCGCTTCCAGATTGTGGGCGCGGAGCACCTGCTGGAGGGTTCGAAGAATGGCGGCAAGGTGGCGCACTGGCGAGGCATTTACGACGATAAGGGCCGCATCATGGTAGCCATCACCTTCAATTCGGACTTGGGCGACTCCTGGGAATGGGCGGGCGATCCGCGGTATCCGCAGAAATACTCCGAGATGGGCATCCGGCTGGGCGTGAACTACATCGTCTACGCCATGACGCATTGAGCCTGCTGCCTCGTGAATTTGTAGCGCGGGCATCTTGCCCGCTGTGGCACGGCCATCTTGGCCGTGACTCTGCACGGGCGGGACCCGACAGGTCGGGGCAGGCTGCCGCGCCACCCTTCATGCGTCGACCCCCTCTGCGGCCGGTCCTTTGTTTTCTATGACATTCTCGCTTTGTTCCGGCGATTTTGAGGTTTCGCCGGCGTTTTCCTCTGCCGGACTTTCTGTCTGAGCGTCCAGCCCAACACCTTACTCAGTTCCTCGGCCGCACGGGGGGTTCGCTGCGGGCTGGCCGCGGGGGGCGGTTCGCGAACCTCCCCTACCCGCGCGCGTGTTCCTGGCGCATGGTCAGGATAATCCTCACCTTGCGGTCAATCGAGCGGTCCAGCGCCCCTTCCTGGCGCATCAACATGTTCCAGGTCTCCCCCGCCGGCGCCAGGCAGGCGTCCCGCTCGATCGCGTCCTTCTCCTCCTCGCATTCATCTCCTCCGCGAACGCCCCCTCCACCGCCGCGATTCCTCCTCAACCAGGCGCAGCAGTTCCTGGTAGCGGGCTTCCCGCCCCGCCTCGTCCCCGAAGGTATCCTTCACATACTGGTCTATCTTTTCCTGGTCGTGCTGCTGCCGGACATTCCCGCTCTCCCAGAAGAGAGCCGAGCAGGTGGACGAATTGACGGGGCCTCCACCCCGACTCGCCCTGGTAGTAGCTTTTGATCTGTTCACTGGTGGGGGCTGCGAGAAGTGCTCCCGCGCCCGGCCACCGCTTGCTCGCGAACCACCCCCCAAAGCGAAATCAGCAGGCGCAGCCGCACCAAGGGGTGTGTGGGCTCCGGCCCTCGAGCGCCACCGCCTCGCACTGGGAGGGCTCGAAGGTCACGTCCGCAAGGTCCCGGGCGAGCGAGCGCCGCTCCTTCTCGACCTCTTCGAGAGCGTTCCGCACTGCCCGTCTCCATGCGCTCGATCCGGTTGCGCCGCCAGTAGACCTCGCCGGTCTTCGGTTTGGTGGTCCCAGACGCGTCGCCCGGCCCGTAAGCGGTCGCGATCGCGCTTCAAGGCTGCATACCGTTCGGGATTTCCCCCAGGCCCGCATGACCGCGGCTTCGTTTTCGGGCGCGGCATCGCAGCCGTGCTCAGGGCGTTCATTTTCATGCGCTTTTTCCGGCCTTGCTGCGAGGCCCGGTGGAGCGCTGCGAATCCGCCGAGCGGCGTCCAGCCGCTGGGGAGTGAGACAAGTAGCTTTGCGTAAA
>CAVROP010000075.1:0-6344 GCA_963722675.1 uncultured Acidobacteriota bacterium | reverse complement strand
TGGTCTCGACGGCCGTGCCCGGGCGCGCCATTATCGATTCCGGGTCGAAGACGCTTTCCTCCGACCTCCTGGGTTCAGGTGCGAAGACGGGCTATGGATACGTCGTCGAAGCTCCCGACGCGCCCTTGATCAAGTTGAACGAGGAGCATGGACATCTAGACATCACTCGATCAACTCATCAGTTTCATGTCGGTGAAGTGCTGACCGTGATTCCCAACCACGTTTGTACTTGCGTGAACATGCACGATGAAGTGTTCACCTTGCGCGACGGGGAAGTTGTGGGTTCATGGCGTGTGGCGGGCCGGGGAAAGATCCGATAGGTCTGGAGCCGACGACCAGACTTGAACTGGTGACCCTCGGTTTACGAAACCGATGCTCTACCAACTGAGCTACGTCGGCGACCGCCTGATAGAAAAATGCTCACCCGCCGCCGCGAAAACTCCCGCCAAGCCTGCGGGTGAGCATTCTTTGAGGAGAATAGAATGGCGGACGCGCCCCGCCATCTAAACTCGAAAACGAGTCTAAGAAAAACCTGGAAGTGATGTCAAGATAATTCTCAGGAAATTTTTTGTCTCTCAAGTTGTTGATTATAAATGACTTGCTAGGCTGGCAGGCTTGCACAGGAGAGAAATAGAGAAAATACCGCAGGCAGGCTTTTGCAGGTTGCTTTTTAGCTGTATAATGACGCAAATACAGTACTTAACCTTATTCCAAGTTCAATCGGATGAGTCGGTCCGATTCCGGGTGTCCCCACTCCCAAGCAGGGAACACTTTGGCCGTAAGCCTTCTGGAAAGAACGATTAGCAAGCCTCCAGCGACCCCACTTCCCGCCAGAACCAGGGTGAGAAAGACATTCCCCATAATCAGTTCGAACAACTGCCGGCCAATTGTCTTGTCCCCAGTGTATTTCTGGTCCCAGCTTAATTGTTGATTGACGCTGAAGTGGTCGAGCAATTCAGACGCAGAAGCTTTGTCGCTCGCTTTGAGGGCCAAGAAGACGAACGACCCATCCCGACGTCCGTAGAGAGAATCCGCTCCGCGATCCTGGTTCAGCCCGAGGGCATCGCTGAGTCTTGTGAACCGGAGGCGGGCGATCTGCGGTGTGGGGTAGCTCAACTCCACTATGGTGGATCGAGAATTCCCAACTTGGTATTCCCCGAGCTGGAGTTCCGCGCCCTGATCGAACCCGATCAAGTCCGTGGGGAGGTTGGGGAGAACGCGCTGCGCTGTTATCGGACCGGCAATGTACTTTGTGCTGCCCGGTATCAACCCTGATGCCGGAAGCAGGGAAGGCAAGTTCGCTACGGAATCGCGTGTCGGGCGCGTTCCTCCGACCAGAATCAACAAGGCGCGGAAATCGTTCTCGGAAACCTCGAAGCCTTTGGGGCGAAGGAAACGAATGAAGCTGCGCCCGCGCGCCATCAAACTGCCTTGCGGACCGGTCATGGCAAGCTCAATGGTCTTGTCGGGATGCATGGACTCGTTCTGATAATAGGTGAGGAGACCGTAAGCGGCGCTCACGTCGGCAGCAGATTCCACCACAACCTGCGCGCTCGCCCTGTCAAGCTGGTAGGTTCGCACTTCGAGCGACTTGACGCCGTGCTCGATTTCCACCGCCGGATCTCCGCCATAGCTCTTGATCTCATCAACCCCCAGCGCCTGCTTCGCGGTGAGCTGCCAGTTCGCTGCGGGCACCAGAGGGATGACGGAAACATGTTGGGCACAGAACAGCGGAAGGACCGTGCTGAGCGTCATTGACACGACGGCTAAGGCGAGACGTTTCATCGTTGCTTAGAATATCAGAATTCCGCCCTGGCTTTCGATGCCGTTCTGTCGGAGTCCGCTCGCTGCACGACCTTGACCCCGCCCAGATGGTTCACATAATCCAGGATCCCGTCGTACAGCGCCTTTGCAATGTTCTCCCGGTAGTCGCCGCGTTTCAACGACTTCTCATCGCGGGGATTGGTGAGGAACGAGATTTCCGCCAGGACCGAGGGCATGTTGGCGCCGATCAACACCACAAAGGGAGCCTTTTTCACTCCCCGGTCGGGTTGATTGCCGGTTAACTGCGCCGTGTACCGGTGGACTTCCTTCTGCACCTGCCGCGCAAACTCCTCGGACTCCTCGATTTTCTCCGTCAGCGCGATCTTCTTGATCAGGTCCTGAAGTTGGTGCACCGATTCCTGGGAAGTGGCATTTTCTCTCGCAGCGACCTGCAGCGCTTCGGGGCTGGAAGTGAAATTCAGATAGTAAGTCTCGATTCCCCGCGCGCTGCGGTCGCTGCTGGCGTTGGCGTGAATTGAGACAAACAAGTCGGCCGCCTTGGCGTTGGCGATGGCAGTCCGTTCCTCCAGGGGGATGAAGGTATCGTCGCTGCGAGTCATTACCACTTCGCATCCGGCCTTGCGCTCCAGGAGCTTTTTCAGTCGCAATCCAACATCCAGCACGACGTCCTTTTCCCTGAGGCCCGTCGGTCCTATCGTGCCGGTGTCGTGGCCGCCATGTCCGGGATCGATGACAATGCGTCCGATTTTAAGGCCCAGCACTCGTGTCAGGGTTCGTGATCCGGATTCAGTGGGGGCGGCAACTTTGGGCGGACCTGGAACCACCGTGGGTGCTTTAAGCGATGTCATGTCGGTTTGGTCTGAAGCCGGCTGTGCCGGTAGGGGCTTAACCGAGGCCCTCTCCACTTCCGCCGTCTTCTCCGACAGCTTCGAATTACCAGGTGTGTTGACGGCAAGCTTGGGCTTGGTTCGGAGCGTGGCGGTTACGGGTGGCGGGGCGGACTCGACGCCGGTCGGGGCCGCTTCGATGGCGGCACGGGGTTTGCCCGCCGGGGGAGTATGGGTCGCAGCTAAATCGCCAACCGGCGGCTGCGCGCCGCGGTCGGTCTCCTGCTCGGATTGGCTGACGCCACGGATATCCACCACCAAGCGAAACGGATTGGGAAGCGGCAAGACCGAATATTCTTCGATCTTTTCCACATCCAGCACCACTCGGGTGACCGTGGGTGTGAATTGTCCCAGGCGGATTTGACGCAGGTACCCATCCTCGATGGGGAATGTTTTACCGACCAGCGTGGGGCTCAGACGGGCGTCTTGAATGTCCAGTACGATGCGGTCCGGTTTGGAAAGCCGCGTGGTGTCGAATTTCACTTCTCCTTCCACTCCGATGACGATGCGGGAGTAATTCGGTCCCACCCATCGCCGCACGTCGTTGACCTCCGGCAGTCTCGAGCCGCGGCGGTTTTCGCCGGTTTCGCGCTTGGGAGGTGTAGGCGTGGCGGAGCGTTTTGTGACCAACTGGTCGATCTCGTTAATCTTGGCTCGAGCTACTTCCGCCTTGGCGGAGTTGGGATACTCCCTGATATATTCCTGGAAGGCCTGGCGGGCCAACTCGGTGTTCTCGAGGTCAGTTCTGTAAATCTCCCCCATGGTCAGCAGAGCTTCCCGGGCAAATTGGCTGCCGGGGTACTGCCTCGCGAGGAAGTTGTAGGTCCTAACGGAATCAAGGTAGTAGCGGTCGGCGCCGAAAAGCCGTCCCATCTCGTCCTGAAGTTCCGCAACGTCAGCCAGCGAAACGGGAGCCTTCGAGTACGCCGGGTCCAGCCGCGCGACTTCCTGGAATGTGGCGATTACTTTTTGATAATCGGCTCTGGTCCGCTTGGTCTCGGGCAGAGACTCCAGCGTCGTCCTCATGCGAAGCGCTCGTTCATACGTGATGACGGCTTTTTCTTGGCGTGAAGTCGGGACGGTAGAGAAAAAAACTTCGGGAAAGGCTAGAAGCCCAGCAAAAAGTAGTGCGATGCAGATTCGTTTACGCCGTTCGATCAATGTAGACCGTTCCGTGGCATTCAAATCGCCGTCCCCTTCGGTAAGATGCATTTCTCCGAAAGGTGGACAGCTAACTTCGATTAACCCGAATCATTCCACATTGGAGTAGTGTACTACACCTCGTTCATCGACAGAGCGAACGATAGGCGCGGTATGGGCGCCCGTCTGAGATGCTGACTGATAAATGTGCGTGACCTTCCGCACGTAATCTCGAGTTTCGGTGTAAGAAGGGATGCCGCCGGACCGCTGCACAGCCCCTTCTCCAGCGTTGTAGGCCGCCAACGACCGAGGAAGATCGCCCCCAAACATGTCCAACAGGTGCCTTAAATAGCTTACGCCACCTTCAATGTTGTCCTTTGGATCAAAGGGGTTCGCAACCCCGAACCGCTGAGCCGTTTCCGGAATGAGTTGCATCAGTCCCATCGCGCCCTTGTTCGAGAGCGCCATCGGGTCGTATTGGGATTCGACTTTGATTATGGCGTCAACGAGCTGAGGGTCAACTTGCAGGCGGTCGGCGGTCTGCTCGACCAGGCTGCTGATTTCAGGCGTGGGTGTAGGGGCAGGAGTCGCCGTGCCGGTCCTTTTGGCACGCGAGCCATTTGGCTTCCAGTTTCCGTTGGCGTGAGTCTCGCCCGTGTTAATGAAGATTCTGCGGCCGTATTGATCCGTGATCGTAACAATCTCGTCCGCCCAGAGCGGCAGACAAAACACCAGTCCCCACAATAACACGCACGCCGAAACCTTCACGCAGGACTGGGTCCAGTTAGGCATACCACTCCAGAGCCGCCTGCTGCGGCCCTTGAGAACTCATCTCCTCCAGCTTATCTCCGCCTCGGCGCACGACCTCTCCCGAGGGTTACGAAGATTATAACACTTCCGTCAAGTGGCAATAAATGTAGGATTCGGGATTCAGGGCGTACTTCGGTACTACGGTTGGGCCTGAATCCCGAATCCTGAATCCTGCCTTACTTCCGCTTCGCCTGGTCGGCCACTGCCTGGGCGGCCTTGGCAATGGCTTCCGGGTCTCCCAGGTAATAATGCCGGAGCGGCTTGAGTTCATCGTCAAGCTCGTAAACCAACGGGATGCCGGTGGGGATGTTCAATCCCACAATCTCCTGGTCGGAAACGTTGTCGAGATATTTCACGAGTCCCCGCAGGCTGTTGCCGTGAGCGGCGACGATCACCCGCTTGCCGGATTTCACCGTCGGGGCGATGGCTTCGTGCCAGTAGGGCAGGGTGCGTGCCACGGTGTCTTTTAGGCACTCGGTGAGCGGAAGTTCTTCCGGCTTCAAATCTGCGTAACGCGGGTCCTTGCCGGGAAAGCGCTCGTCATCCGGGGTCAGAGCGGGTGGTCGAATGTCGTAGCTTCGCCGCCAGATTTTTACCTGGGCCTCGCCATACTTCTCGGCAGTCTGGGCTTTGTTCAGCCCCTGGAGCGCGCCATAATGGCGCTCATTGAGCCGCCAGGAGTTGTGGACCGGAATCCACATCTGGTCCAACTCCTCGAGCGCCAGCCAGAGCGTTTTGATGGCGCGCTTCAACACCGAGGTGAAAGCGATGTCGAAGACATAGCCTTGCTTCCTCATTTCCCGGCCACCGTCTATGGCCTCTTGAGTGCCCTTCTCACTCAACCCAACATCGGTCCAGCCCGTGAACAGGTTTTCTTTGTTCCAGATACTCTCTCCATGCCTTAGCAACACGAGCTTATACATGAATACATCTCCTGCTTATCTGGCGTCGTGGCCATAACATGTCGAACGCAACATTATAGCGGGGAAATCACTCGAAAACTTAAGGTGCTCCGCCGGCGTGTCCGTTACCTTTTTGGAGACCCTGGATAAAGGCATCCATGCGCTGAAGGAGGCTGTTTAGAGTGCTGACCATAATGGCGATCTGATCCTCCACCCCCACTAACCGTCGCTCGTGGGTCTGGCTCGCCTCACTCAACTGGTGCAGTTGCTGGCTGTGACTCTCCGAGACCCTGACAAGTAGTTCCAGGGCTTGTCGATGGTCCCCCGACACGTCCGCCAGTTGTTCGAGCTTCCTGTCAAGGCGGTCCAGTAGCTCTCCTTGCACAACCTGGTTGTCGGCAACCTGTTCCAGCTTCCGATCAATACGGTCCATTCGCTCCGAGTGCGCGACTTGACTGTCGGCAACCCGCTTCAGAGCGTCATCGATCTCTTCAAAGGTCATGGCTCTTTCCTTTTTGCTGGGAAGCATACCATCAGTATGGACTCCGCAGCATACTACTTTTCGGTCCAGCTCTGAATCTTACGTTCCACTTCTTGCTGGCTGGTGACTCGGGCTCGTCCGACATCTTCGAGACCGCGTTCAATCTTCTCCCTTATATAGATGTGGTACTGGATATCCTCGAAGGACGCGTTGTCGGGAATTTGCTCGAGTATCCTGCGGACCTCTTCCTTCGAGGAACCCATAAAAGTCTCCTGAAAAGCGCTTCTGCTCACATGATACTCTGCCGAGCCACGTCGGGCAAGCGGGTCTCGAAAAACG
>CAVROP010000074.1:0-140009 GCA_963722675.1 uncultured Acidobacteriota bacterium | reverse complement strand
CACGCGTTGCTGGTTTGGAGAACATCGGTTCAGGGTGGGTGCGGAAGGTCGCCGGTGCGTAAGCAGCTTTACGAAGAACCGCTTGCGTGCCCGCTGCCGTCAGCTTGTGGCCGAGTTGCATCGGATCAGCATCTAATATCTGTGAGTAAACGGAGGCGCGATCGGTCGATGTAGAATTTGAGGGCGAGACGGCTGGCGGCCGCCGAGGGCGGTTCCACCGGCGCGGGGGGACTGCTGCAGCATTAGTTTGTACCACTGCCGCGCCATATTTGGGATTGACAAGCTCAGAAGGAAGAGTATCTTGCAAGTCGGACCGTGGAGCTGGTGGCGTGATAGAATGACACGCGCTGAAGTTCCGGGTCCCCGATACGGTCGAGATGCAAATGTTGAAAGACGAGGTTGATAGGGATGCCCCCAAAACACAAATCGAATATAGAGTTTGAAAATCTTCCGATACTGCCCGTGCGCGATACGGTGCTCTTTCCGAATGCGATCTTGCCGCTTACCATCGGACGGGATAGTTCTCTGAAGCTGGTCGGCGACCTTAAGGAGGAGGAGAAGTTCATCGGGGTGATAACCCAGCGTGATCCGCGTGTGGATAATCCCCAGCCCGTGGACCTCTTCCAGATCGGGACCGTGGCTTTTGTCCATAAGATCATCAAGCTGCCCAGTCAGAGCCTCTTTATCTTTGTGGAAGGCTTGCAGCGGATCGCGGTGGAGGAAGTGGGCCAGGTCGAGCCCTACATGATCGGGCGCACCAAGCCGCTCACGGATATCCTGCCCAAGGAGAAAGAAGCCGATTTCGACGCTCTGGTGCGGAGCGTCACGGCGCTCTTTCAGCAGGTGGTGCAGCTTTCGCCCACCCTTTCGGACGACCTTCAGACTGTCGTCATGAACATCGATGATCCCGGACGGCTGACCGATTTCATCGCCGCCAACCTGCCATCCCTTTCCAGCACCGAGAAGCAGGAACTGCTGGAAAGTCTTGACTTGAAGGTCCGCCTGGAACGGCTGAACCGGCAGTTGATGAGGGAAGTCGAGGTCCTGCAACTGCGGTCCAAGATTCAATCCGACGTTCAGGATCAGGTTTCGCAAAGTCAGCGCGAGTATTACCTGCGCGAACAGATGAAGGCCATCCAGAAGGAGTTGGGAGACGCCGACGAGCAGCAGGAAATCGAGGAATTGCGGAAAAAGATCGAAGCGGCGGGAATGACCGAAGAGGCCAAGAAAGAAGGGATGCGGGAGTTGGGCCGGCTGGCGAAAATGTCTCCCGCGGCCGCCGATTATCATGTTACGCGCACCTATCTGGAATGGCTGGTGGCCTTGCCTTGGACGAAAGTCAGCGAAATCAAGGTTGACATCCAGAAGGCGAAGCAAGTGCTCGACGAGGATCACTGGGACCTCGAAAAAGTGAAAGAGCGCATCCTGGATTACCTGGCGGTGCTGCAACTCAAGCCCCAGCTCAAGGGGCCTATACTTTGCTTTGTGGGGCCTCCCGGAGTCGGCAAGACCTCCCTGGGAAGATCCATCGCGCGCGCCTTGGATCGGAAATTCTTCCGCATGTCACTGGGCGGCATCCATGACGAGGCGGAGATTCGCGGCCACCGGCGGACTTATATCGGGGCGCTGCCCGGGCAAATCATTCAGGGCATCCGCCGTGCGGAAACTCGCGACCCGATCTTCATGCTGGACGAGGTGGATAAGATAGGCCGCGACTTCCGCGGCGATCCCTCCTCGGCCTTGCTCGAAGTTCTCGATCCCGAGCAGAACTCTCACTTCCGGGACAACTATCTCGACGTGCAATTCGACCTCTCCAAGGTGCTCTTCATCTGCACCGCGAACGTGCTGGATACGGTTCCTCCTCCGCTGCTCGACCGCATGGAGGTTCTCGAGCTCCAGGGTTACAGCGAGGAAGAGAAGATTCAGATCGCAGTTCGCCACCTGATCACTAAGCAGACGGAGGAGCACGGCATCAAATCTCCCGACCAGATTGAATTCACGCGGCCCGCCCTGGCGCACATCATCCGGCATTACACGCGGGAGGCTGGGGTGCGGAACCTGGAGCGGGAGATTGCGACCGCTGTGCCGAAAGCAGGCGCGCAAGGTGGCCGAGGGCCACGCGGACAAGCTCCTGGTGACTCCCGACAATCTTCACGATTTCCTCGGCATCCCGCGCTTCCGCCTGGAGACCGAAGTGGTGGAACGCACGCGCCAACCGGGAGTGGTGGTGGGGCTGGCTTGGACTCCGACAGGAGGCGATGTGCTGTATGTTGAAGCCAATGCCATGAAGGGAGGCAAGGGGTTCACGATGACCGGCCACGTCGGGCAGGTTATGCAAGAATCCATGCAGGCCGCCCTTGCCTGGGTGCGTTCACACGCCGTGGAGTACGACATTGATCCGGATTTCTTCCAGTCGAAGGATATACACTTCCATGTTCCTTCGGGGGCCATCCCCAAGGACGGCCCGTCGGCCGGAATCACCATGGTGACCGCGCTCGTCTCCGCTTTGACTTCCCGGCCCGCCAAACCCCGCGTGGCCATGACCGGCGAGATTACTCTAAGCGGACAAGTCCTACCCATAGGAGGAATCAAGGAAAAGGTCCTTGCCGCCAAGCGCGCCGGAGTGATTGAGGTCATCCTGCCCGCCGACAACGAGCCGAACGTTCACGAAGACCTTAACGATGAACTCTTGGACGGCTTGGTGCTCCACTACGTCAAGTCGATTCATGAGGCGATTGACTTGGCGCTCGAGAAAGAAGCGGCGCCCATTGAACTGGGCAAGCCGACTCGCGAGGTGGCCTTGACCTCGGTGGCGGCCGGAACCCCCAATTAGGGAAGAACCGAAAATGGAAACTGGAAAATAGAAACGGGAACTGGCAAGGTTCTCTAGCTCGTTTGCCCGGTTCCAGATTTTCCAGTTTCCGATTCTGATTTCCCAACTTCGGTCGGTGTTCAAGTTGTGCCACGGCCGAAGGAAAGTGCTGTCGTTTCCAGTTTCTATTTTCCATTCTGCATTTTTCACTTGACAACTTCACGGACTTGTGATAGCCTATCGTGGTGGTCTTTTTTGTGGACACATTGTCGCAAGCGAACGCCTTGGCGCGTCGTGGCGCAAGGGAAAGCGGAAGGGTCCCGGCTATGGGGGAATGTAGGGAACTACAAAAAATGAAAAATAGTGGGAACGAAGCTAAGAAGTACCTGAAAACAAAGCACATCACTTTCTTTGATGCTGCAAATTATGCGCGTTTTGCGCACAATTTAGCACAAATTACACGCTGAAAGGAGCAAAAACAGCGCGTTTTGCGAAAACGAACCGAGGCTTCCCGAGCCGCAAGGCGGAGACGGGCGAGTGACAACAAGTCGGCTACAGAGGACCTCTGCTTCGCAACACTCTTTGGATGCGCTCAAAGAATCTGCTCGACGCCCGCTGTTATTCCTGCTAAAAACGTTCTGCCTTGAAACGTGAGTTCGGCAACCGGAGGTCTAAGTCCGACCATGGAATCGAGCCTCACGAGTAAATTACCGCAGACCGCTACAAACCAGAAACCCGGGGCGTCTCTGCTCGCCGAGGGCAGGCTGACCTCACTCGACTTCTATCGCGGAGTGACGATGTTCCTTCTGGTGGGAGAGGCCACCGGCCTCTATGAACTTCTCAGGTCGCCGGCTTTTAATGGCACACTGGTAAGCACCATCGGCTGGCAGTTGGAGCATCATCCCTGGAATGGGCTGCACTTCTGGGACCTGATCCAGCCGTTCTTCATGTTCATCGTTGGCGTCGCGATGCCCTTCTCATTCGGCAAGCGCTGGCAGCGAGGCGACAGTTGGAGCAAAACCCTTCATCACGCCCTGGTCCGATCGGGCCTGCTGCTGCTGTTCGGGTGGGCTCTCTATTGCATCGTGCCCGGAAGACTGACCTTTGAGCTTTGGAATGTGCTGGCCCAGCTCTCCTTCACGTACCTCGTGGCTTTTCTCTTCATGCGCAAGCCGGCGCGTGTTCAGATTGGTGTCACCTTCCTGCTTCTGATCGCAACCGAGCTCCTCTATCGGCTGTGGCCGGTGGCTGGGTTTAACCAGCCGTGGGTGCCGGACCACAATTTCGGATCCTGGATGGATATGGTCCTGATGCACAAGCTTGACTCTGACCATTGGGTGGCGTTTAACGCCGTGCCGACCGCCGCGCACACGATGTGGGGAGTGCTGGCCGGGCAAGTCCTGATGAGCAGCCGCAGCGCCGTGCAGAAGATTCGCCTGCTCGTCATTCCCGGCCTGATCGGAGTTGTGGTCGGCTACGCCCTCAACCCCTGGACTCCGATCATTAAACGCATCGCCAGCACCTCATTCGTGATCGTGAGCGGCGGGTGGTGCTTGCTGGCCCTGGCGCTTTGTTACTGGCTGATCGACGTGAAGCAATTGAAGAAGGGGACCCTGTTCTTCGCCATCGTGGGCATGAACCCACTCTTTATTTACCTCTTCGCAATGACCGGCGGCGCGTGGTGGTTCAACAGGATTGCCAAACCTTTCACCATGGGCCTGTTTGCCTGGGCCGGTCCCCTCCATGCCGCGATTGTCACTAGCCTCGCGGTCTGGGGCATGCTCTGGCTGCTTTGCTTCTGGCTGTATAAGAAGCGGATCTTCGTCAGGCTCTGAAACCGCAAGTGCGACGTACGGGCGAAGTGAGTCAGGCTGCGCCCGTGCAGTTGACCCAGTGACTTTTTGTACTTGTCCTTTATTTTCATATACATTGTGGCTTTGTACCCTCGATTTTCAGGCGAGACGGCGAGGAGCCATGCGGCGCCTTCCGGCACTGAGCCCGAGACGGCCGGCGTTTGGTCTCCCACTCCTCGACTCTTTGAGCCCTGGACTTCTTGACTGCTTTTAGAATACCCCTCACCCTTTCACCCCTTCCCCTCTTCCCTCGCCTCAGGGGAGAGGGAAGAGAGGGAGGGGAGTTGCGGTGAGGGGTCGGTTGAGGCATTGTTCATGGTTTCTGGGCGCCCATCAGCGGACGAGCATGAGCGACTGCTTAGGAGGAAGGAACCACAGGCAGGGACCACAGGCGAAAACAGAAGAGCACTTCCCGGCATAACCTATCCGGCAGGGCCGAATCCCCTGCCCAACCCCACGAGACAAATCTAGCCTATGTCGTTCCGTTTGTCAAGTGAAAAATGCACGGGGAACAGAAAGTCCCCGTCCGGGAGCGGAACTTGCATCCACCGTCCTGGCGCGCCAGCGGCGCATGCGCCCCTCGGATAGTGGCAAGGATGCCAACAAACCATTAAAGTCGTCGAAGCCTGGGAAGGCAGGGGGCTGAGTTTCCGGGGTCCGACGGATCTGACCGATTAAGGTCCGACAAGAATATTTGTGTGACTGACAGGCCCAAAGTGATTTGCGAAAAACCGGCGGGTGGCGCAGATGTCGCGAGGCCTCTTGTCGCGATGCGCCACCCGGCCTACTTCGTCCCCTCGGCAATTCGCGTATAGCGTGCCATGCTTGATCGATGCTTGCAGTGATGGGCCCTTACAATCCGCGACATTAAATGGTAGACCAGTTTTCGTTCCGAGTCCCCAAATAAACGGCCTATCTGGGAGTAGTTCAAGAAGAGCGCACGACCGACTGCCATTCTGCTCACCGTTGAAAGGATTTGTTCAACATCGACAGCACTGACAATCCGCGAGTTAATATTTCCAAACAAGTTCCCGTCCCGCTTGGCCAGCACCTTCATTTGCTTTGCGACCTTAAGCTCATGCCCGTAATAGTCGAAAGCCCGTCCCGGCTCGGGAGGGTGCGTACGAACCAGCCTTTCGTATTTTTTGATGGTCGTCTGTATGTGGGCACAGGAACTGCAGAGCGGCTGTTTCTTTCTGTACAGTCGCCGTTCGTGGTCCTCGCACCAAGAGCAACAATCGGTTGAGAACATGCGGTCGAGAAAAAGTTGAATCTGGTCTTTACCGTCAACGGCTGACGACATGAGCCCCATTGGCTGCGTCCTCCTTTTTTCGAAGGAAGATAGCGAGCACTGCGGACCTGCTTTATAGGTCTGCGGTTCTTCCGATTGATTGCTGCAACGACCGGGCCGCAAAAGCCGCAGACCTAAAGGGCAGGTCTGCGCTGGTGCAGCCCGCCGCGCCAGCCGTGTGGATCCGATGAGCGCCTTGCGGCAGGAGTAGTGGTCAAAACCTCGGGATCAGAAATCCGGTGTGCCGGCAGTGCTCCTTGAACTCTTCCCCGAATTGCGCGGCCAGAACCGATTCCTCTTTCTTTCCCTTAATCAAATAAGCAAGGACGATGGCAGCGACTCCTGCAACGCATCGCCACTTGTCTATCGTCAAAGTTCCACCGATCGCGGCGAGAATGATTCCGGAGTAGATCGGATGCCGGAAATGAGCATAGGGGCCGGTGCGGATGAGCTTGTGATCCTCCTTGAGGGTGATTCTGCCGCTCCAATACTGCCCCAGGTGCCAGCGCGCCCACATGGCGAGAGCGATTCCAATCCAAGTGAGAGCGACGCCCGTTACCCCGGTCGCGTAGGTACGATGGAAAACGCGCTCACCAAGCGCACCGATGTCCATGAAGCCGCCGAACAGCAGGACGAAGCCGGTGATTTCCAGAAAAAGGTGGCGGGCACGCGCGATAAAGGATTCTGTCGTCACAGTCCTGCGGGTCTTCAGCGCGCCCGCAGCCCAGTACACGCAAAAGACGATCCAAGGTCCTTCGATGAGATAACGCCAAACCAATTCGACTCAGCCCCTCTCCGGAGACCTTCCTTCAGCTATATTGAAAACATCGCCTCGAGGTTCTGAAAGCCCGAAGCCCGCCACTGCCGGAGCCGATTTCGGCCTTTTTCAATCAGCCTGAGGACGCTCTCTTTTACAAGTTTATCCGGAGATGCCGATTGCCACAACGGGTCCAGCCAGTTTGCGACCGGGACATCCGTTTCAAGTATGTTCCGGTCCAATGCGGCCAGGGCGGCCGCTGCCCCGAAGGCGAAACGCGACGGCTTGATGCCTTGCTCCAGCGCCACGCGCAGGGTGCCCACCAAGCGGTCGTCCCACCCCAGTTTGCGCTGCGGATCGCGGCCGACTCTTTCGACGGTATCGTTTAGGAAGGGATTAGCCATACGAGCGAGAAGGTCATCCGCGTATTCGCGATAACCTTCGTGAGTGAAGAGCCGGTCCCGGCCCGCGTGCTTGCGCACCAACGCTGCTCCGGATTCTTGAATAAAGGCGGCGCGGAGGAAGCGGAGGATCTCGGGGTATTGGTTGAGATCGGCGATGCGCTGCACGCCGCGCATAACGCCGACGTAGGCAGCGAGCGCATGGGTTGAGTTGTGCCCGTACAGCTTGGCTTCTTCGAAAGGCAGCAAGTCGTCCTTCTCTTCAAAGACCTTTATGCCACGCTCAAAACGAGGCGTATCGCCGCTTCGTGGGAATCGAATTCGGGAAACCAGGATTCGGTTAAAGGTTTCGACTAGAAAAGCACGCCGGCTGCCGGAAGTGACGGTGGCCAGACCTTGCCGCCTGATTTCGTCCGGGTCGGAGACCACGCCGCTCATTTTTCCGATCACCGTGTTCAAGAATCGGACGCGGCTCGCGACAGACTCTCGCTCGTCCTCCGGGATCTCCTCCAGGACTCTCGCTTCCAAGATTTCCGCCGCGTGGTTGTGGTTCTCAGCAGTGTAAACGATAGCTGGCCGGCCCTTCGTAGCGGCCTTGCGTCGCAGGCCTTGGGCCAGGAGCCGGTGAATGCTGCCGGGGTTTGGCGAAGCGTAGGATTCGACACTGGGAACCGCAGTGGCAATCTCTTCCGCCTCAGCGATTGCTTCCACCAAATCGCACCGGCCGGATCGAGAGCCGGGGTCCTCAATTTCAACTCGTCCAACTTCCTGGCGCGCGATGCGATCCGGGTGGGCGATATTCACCGAGAAACGGCCTCCCGCCCTCCGCACAGCGTCCACCATATCCGGCGCAACTTCGCCAACTACCAAGCGGCGGAAACTCCCGGTCCGGAAAGCTTCGTAGAGAAACAGCCCGGCCTGGATGGGGCCGAAGCCGAAGCCAACGAAGGTGCGTTGACGGACGGGACTAGGGGCTAGGGGCTGGGGACTGGGGTGTGGATTTGCCATTTGCGTTTTGCACTTTGCATTTTGACTTGCTGTTCAATCGGATGAATACAGGTCAAAAGGCAAAGTGCAAAAGGCAAAATGCAAAGCTCAAAGTCGAGCAGAATCCGGTCCCGCATGAGTCCCGCTAGTCACCCGTCACTGCTTCAAGTATTCCGCCTCGTCCTCGGCGCTCCACGATGTCACGGCCCTGATTTCGGCGCTGCGTCGGTGAGGGTAGACCACGGCCTTGCCATCGATCTCCTGGGCCTTGATCATTCCCAGGAAGTCAATGGCGTGTTCCAAGTCGCCGATGCGAGTAATGTGGCGTCCGGCGTTGATTTCACCCTTTGCCATCAATTCCAAAGTCCGAGCGATGTCCCAGGGGGAGCCTCCACTGGAACCCGTGACGTTGATTTCCTTGTAGTGGATGATCCCCGTGTCGAAGCCAATAACGTCTTCGCCTTTTTTCAGGCCGCCGAACAGGTCCAGGACGGCGCCGCGCCCGACCAGGCGCTGAGCGACTTCAATGGCCTGCTTTGAACCCACGGCGACGATGACATCGTCGGCGCCACGGTAGTTTGTAAGTTCATTTACAATCTCGTGCAAATCAGTTGTCGCCGGGTTGACGACACGTAGGTCAATTCCAAGCTTGCCGGCGCGCGGACCGAATAACGTTTTCACCAACTCCAGGCGCCCCTCAACCAGGTCGGCCACCGCGAGGGCGCGCGGTTGCTGGCTGAGCGCAACGTCTACATGCATCCGGCCCATCGCCCCAGCGCCGATCACTACGGTTACACCGCCCGGCTTGAGTCCTTTAGCGATCTGCCGCGGCCCCGTCGGCGTCGGTTGCACCAGATGCACGTGATGGTCTTGAGCCGAGACGCAGCAGGACACCGGTTCGCTGAGTGCCGCATGGGCGAAAGGAAAGGAGTGGCTGGGCACGGGAAGGAGGCAGCCCGCCGCCACTGCTTCTTCCATGATGAGGATATACTCCGCGAGGTGTCCCGGCAGTGTGTAGCCGACGGCGACCTTGGCGACGCCTCGACCCCCGTCGGGATAACGCTCCCGGTGATTGATGGGTGGGTGATCGACGGCGGGCTGAACGACATATCGCTCGCCCGGGTGATATCGATCCGTTAGCTCCGGGCCCACCTCGACGAGCGTTACGCAGCCTTCGTCCCCAAGAATCAGGGGAAAGCGCTCGAGATCCCAGCCATACACTTGCGCGTGCGCCGGGCCCTGCTCAACCAGCTTGATGAGGGAGGTGCAAATCCCCGCCGCATCCACCCGCGCCAACATTTGACGCGGCCCGGGACGCGGAACCGGCACGCGCCGCACTTGCAAGCGAGCGAAACCGGTCCCCTCGAGAACCAGGGCGCGCATTTCAATGGGAATGGATGGGATCATGCGGCCTCAGGCAACGGGCAGTAGGCAGATGGGCAGGTAGGCAGTAGGCTAGGATCACGATCTTCGATCGCTTCCACGCTTGAAGCGCAGGCAAATCTCAGATCGCAGATTTCAGATTCCAGATCTCGAAACGCCCGTAACGCGCGCTCCGGCACGCCTCCCCGGGCGTGGCCGAGAATACAGAGCCGCTCGTCAGCTTATTCATCAAGCGGGCGACATCGAGGGGCTCGGCCACTGCCGACCTGCCCATCTGCCGATCTGCCTAACTGCCCACTGCCTCGCTAGTCGTAGTACTCCAATCCCAGGTGAGTGATCAATTCTTCGCCACGCAGGTGCCGGAGGGTATTTTTGAGCTTCATAAGCTGAATAAAGATATCATGCTCGGGGTAAACACTGGCGTGGCACATCGGACTCTTGAAGTAGAAGGAGAGCCATTCCTGGATTCCCATCTTCGCCAGGCTCGGGCAGCGCTGCGCGAGGTCCATGAAAAGGATGAGGTCGAGCGCCATCGGTGCGGCGAGGATCGAATCCCGGAAGAGGCAGTTCACCTTGATCTGCATGGGATAGCCGAGCCAGCCGAAGATATCGAGGTTATCCCAGCTCTCCTTGTTGTCGCCCCGGGGCGGGTAGTACTCGATCCGCACTTTGTGGTAGTAGCCCTCATACAGCTCGGGATAAAGATCGGGCTGGATGATGTACTCGAGCACCGAAAGCTTGCTTTCTTCCTTGCTACGGAAAGCTTCGGGATCGTCCAGCACTTCGCCGTCGCGGTTGCCCAGAATGTTGGTTGAAAACCAACCCTTCAGGCCCAGCAGTTTTGCCTTGATGCCGGGAGCCAGGAGGGTCTTCATGAACGTCTGGCCTGATTTGAAGTCTTTGCCGCAGACGGGCACTTTCTTTTGCAGTGCCAAGGCCGTGAGGGCAGGAATATCCGTGGTGATGTGGGGCGCGCCGTTGGCGTGCGGGACGCCCAGCTTCAATGCCGCGTAGGCGTAAATCATGCTGGGAGAGATGTCCGGGCTGTTCGACTTCAGGCCATCCTCAAAAGTCTCGAGGGTGTCGTGAACGGGATGGGGCTTCGAGAAAACTTCCGTCGAGCCGCACCAGATCATCACCAGCCGGTCAGCGCCGGTTTGCTTCTTGAACCCCTCGATATCCTTCATCACTTGCTCGGCAAGGTCCATCTTTGTCTTGCCGGTCTTCACGTTATTGGGATGAAGCCTCTTTACCCACCTCTGCTCGAACGCGGCGGGCATAGGCCGCAATCCCTGGAGGAAATCCTTCAACTGCTCGAGGTGACCTTTGTCCAGAACCCCGGCTTTGCTGGCAGCTTCATAGGCGCTGTCCGTAAACAGGTCCCAGCCGCCAAAGACCAGATCATCGAGATTGGCCAAGGGCACGAAATCTTTGATCAAGGGAATCCGCTTATCCGTGCGCTTCCCCAGGCGTATCGTGCCCATCTGGGTGAGTGAGCCGATGGGTAGCGCAATCTTTCTGCGCACCGCTTCCACGCCCGCCATCATGGTTGTTGCCACCGCGCCCATCCCAACCGTAAGAACGCCCAACTTCCCCTTTGGCTTTGCTATCGCAATCTCTTTTTTTGCCACTTTGCTCGTCCTCCGCCTCTCAAGAAGATAATTATTTCTTAAGACCAAATGGCCTATATTCCGCCAATAAGGGCGAAAATGCAAGAAGATTGGAGACTGAGAGCGGGGATCCGCGAAGAGACGGATTCCCGCCTTCGCGGGAATGACGTGGTTTCTGCGCGGTTCCAAGCCGCTTTGGCGGGTTCTTCATTCTGAGTTCTGACTTCCAACTCCTGACTCCTCGCTGAGGTGCTCGAACCGGGTACGGGCGTCAGCAATCGTCGGCCGGCCTTCCAGATCGACGAAACCCGGCCGGCCGTGTGCGACCAGCCGTTGGTGGCCGAGCAAGAGAGCGGTGCTTTGCCGGAACCAGGGCTCAAACTCCGGGTCAAGCGCGTACGGGTCGAGGATGGGCTTGGCCTCGGGAGTGTTGTGTTCCGTACCATTGAAGACGGGCCACCAGCGGCGCCGCGCCGTCGAGACGATCTCCGCCAGCCGCTCGCGCGTATTGCGATGCGGGATAACCTCGACGGCGTAAAAACCCGCCGCCTCCAATCGGTCAAGGAGCGCCTCGACGTCCCGTTCTCCGGAAGTTACGGGATTCCCAAGGATTGGATAAGTGGGGATGGATCCGAAAGCCAGGAAGATCCTGCGCAGGTCGGCCACGGAGACAAAGGCCTCTTCGTACTCACGCACGAAGCAAGGGGCGCCCGCCTTAAGGAGTTTGGCCCGCAGGAAGATCTGCAGCGCGGCATCGTCAGCGCCGGGAGGTGGCGCCGCGCCACAACATTTCGTGATGGCCTCCGCGAGCGGCACTCTCTGCGCGGCGGCCCAGTGGCGCAGGCTCGCCAGGGTCGCCCAGGCCACGTGCCGCTCTGTGGCATTGCCGCGCGCCGTCAAGCCCTGCACAGACTCCCAGGTGGGGCCTTCGGCATGCATTCGCTCTCGGAAGAGCGCGGCGACCTTGGCGGTGATCTCGCGGTTCCGGCGCTCCAGGGCCGCCCTCATGCGCGCCAGGTTTTGCATTTCCGTGGAAGAATCGGGCGGAACCCGGGTTACGCCCTTGCCGCACAGATATACACGGCCTGGATTATCAGGGTCATTGAGCAGCAGGCCTGCCGTCTCGGCTTCACGGTCCATTGCCACGGCCTCGAAAGAAAACGCCGCCGCAATGCCCGCAATCTCACAGGCGCGGCGGAACTCCTCGTGTCCTGCAATCGTGTAGTGGTCGTTGATACCGAGTACCGCCAGGCCCTCTCGCGCCGCCTGCCACACGGCTTCCGTGGGGGAGCGAAAGACGCTGAATGATTCACTGGTGTGAATGTGGCAGTTGGTGCCGCGCTTTGTTCTGGGTCCGAGTTGGGCGCACAGTTGGCCGAGAGCACGCAGGCGCTGTGCCAGCCCGCCTTGGAAAAGCTCCGTTTCGAGCTGGGCTGTGTTTTGCAGTGGTAAGCTACTCATCGCACCATCACCTGTCCGCTGTCCACCACCAGGGTTTGGCCGGTGATGCACCGAGCGGCGTCGGAACAAAGGAAGACGATGGCGGAGTTAACGTCCTCGTGCTTAATGTCGCGTTTCAGCGCGGTCAGCGAAACGTAGTAGGGGATGACTTCTTCGGGCTTGATCCCTTTCTTGCGGGCGGCGGTTTGGATGTATTCGGGGTTCCAGATCTTGGACCCTTCGAAGACATTGCCGGGGGCGACGCCGTTGACGCGGATGCCGTCGGGGCCCAGTTCGAGCGCCCAGCCGCGCATCAGGTGGAGTTCGCCGGCCTTTGTCGCGTTGTAGGCGGAATTGGCCTTGGAAGCGTCCAGACCGCTTTTCGAGGAAAGCATGATCATGGCGCCGCCGTCACCCTGCGCGCGCATAATTCGAGCCGCCTCCCGCGCCACCAGAAAATAGCCGGTGAGATTGATCTCCAGCGCCTGCCGCCACTTGTCCACCGGCATGTCAACCAACTCGTAGGCTGGGGCTACGCCCGCCGCGCAAACCACGATGTCCAAGCCGCCCCAGTGGCGCAAAAGCTTGTCAAAGGCGCAAGCCACGGAGCCTTCGTCGGTGACATCCATGTGCACGGGCAACGCGCGCGAGGGGTCCGGCGAGGCCGCTGCCGCTTCCTCCGCGCCCCGGTCGTCAACATCGCAGAAGGCCACCGACGCGCCCGCTTTCACTAAGCCCTGGGCAATGCCACGGCCCAAGCCGGATGCCGCGCCCGTCACTAAGCCGACCTTACCGGCGAGGGGAGCCACAGCGGCGTTAAACAGAGCCGCGCGGTAGTGCTCTACTTCCCAATTAATGATGAAATCGGCGAAAGCGGGGGCGAGGTTATGCGCGCCGCCGCGTCCCATCGCCAAGCGCGTAATCTTGGCGGCGGCTACGCCCAAAGCCTCGGCCGCATCGAGTTTCGCGGGGTTGTCAGCAAGCAGGAAAGTCCCGAGGTTTCGAAGGATGGCCACGCGGGGCGGAGCCAGCTCGTTCAACGCGGGCTTCAGCCCGGACGCCACTTCGTCGATTGAATCGCCCACAATTGCGCGCGCCCCGGTGTAAACAATATGGTCGGGCGTCAGCGAACCGGCAGCCAACGTCTCCGCCCTTTCGTCGCACGCTACGCCCGCCAGTTCCGCATCATCTGTTATGCGGATGAAAGGCGCGCTGCCACGCGCCTCTTTCCACGCTCGGCGCAGGGAGCCCATTGCCTTGCGCATCGCTGAAGAGTCCAAGCCCGCGGGCGCACCGAGCGGGGGCGCTTGCGGCGCGAAGTAGCGCGCGCATCGCGCCACCCAGTCATTATGGAGCGCCAGGCAGGCTTGCGCCTCCGGAGCCGAGACGAGAAGGCCATGGTTCTCCATGAAGATCACATCTGGGCGGCGGTGGTGCTCCTTCGCGTAGCTCTCTGCCGCCGACTTGATGGTGTTGGCGAGGCGCCAGCCGGGATCGGTGTAGGGCACCCAGAGCGGCGGGAGTTCGCCGGCGGGTGTAATTTCCTTTAAAGCCATCAACCCGGGCCCGCAATTCAAAGCGTTGGCCGCCACGGGGTGAGTGTGGATGACTACCTTGCCGAGCATGGCGTGGAGCGCCGACTCGACCGAGGGCCGCCCGGCTCCGCCCATGACCGCAGAGGACAAATGCTGGAGCACGCGCGCTTCGCGGATACTCGAGTCGAGGGTGGCGAGGTCGCTGCGATCGAAGATGCTCAACACCCCCGCAGTGTCCAATTCGACCCAGCCGGCGGTCTCCCCCATTGCTGTCAGTGCCGTGCCGCTGGCCTTGATGGCCATCGTCCGCCCGTCCGGGGATTTCACCGAAGTATTGCCGCCGCCCGCCTGAACGTAATCGAGATTCGCGCCGACGCCGCGCGAGATTGCAATGAGTTGCGCCAGAGATTCCTTGTCCATGGTGGTGGTTATTCGCAGTCGATGACCGCCTTGATTCCTTGTCCTGCTTCGACCACGGCGTAGGCCTTGACCATATCTTGCAACTTAAACCGGTGTGTGAGGAAGCGGTCCCACGGCAAGTCGTCGCGAGAAACCATCTCCAGCGCCTGGTGGTAATGCTGGAGGTTGGAAGCAAAGCAGCCAAAGACGGAGATTTCATTGTAATGAATGAGATTGGCGTCGAGGTCAAGAACCGGGTTGTCCTTGGGCACACCGGCAAAGAAGGAAACGCGCGCCTTCTTGCGCACCAGCTTGAGGGCGTCAGCCTGGGCCGCCTTCACGGAACAGGCCACGATGGCCACGTCGAATTTCTCTCCGCCGCCCGCCGCCATGATCTTATCAAGCGCGTTCCCGCCGGACGTGTTCACGGGTTGGCCCACACCGAACTCTCTTACATAGTCCAAACGCTCCTGCGACACATCGGACACGATTACGGGGTCGCAACGGCGCGCTGTCAGGATGCTGGCGTGCATTAACCCGATGGGCCCGGCCCCGAAGACCACGGCTCGGTCTCCCGGTTGAGGAGACAAGTATTCCTGGCCGTTCAGGACGCAAGACAGTGGCTCGATGAGCGCCGCGCGCTCGACGGACATGGTATTAGGGATCGGGATCACGTTGCCCTGAGCCACCGCTGCGGCGGGAATCTTGACGTACTCCGCGAATCCCCCGGCATAATCGTAGCCCACCGCGGTGAACGAGTCGCACAGGTTGTATTGCTTGCGCCGGCAGTAGATGCACTTTCCGCAGCCTACCACCGTGGCAACCACCGCCCGCTGGCCTATGCTTAGCCCGCCGTCCACACCCAGGCCAATCTCCTGAACCGTTCCGACAATCTCGTGCCCCGTTATCGCCGGCGGCACGACGTTCTTTTGCCCGTGGGTGTAGATGCGCTTGTCCGTGCCGCACACCGAACAGCGCTGGACGCGCAAGACAACCTCGCCGGTTCCCGCCGTGGGCTTCGGAACATCCTCGATCCGAACGTCACGCGGCCCGTAAAAGACTGCTGCTCTCATGTCGTTTATTGCCTTTCTTCAGCCTCCCACGGCTGATAGCCTGGCGGCTTTGTAGGGGCGGTTTGCCCTCCGGCCCGGAGCTTTCGGGCGACTGTTCGTGCACTGACATTGACTGAAAGCCCGATCAAATAAGCCGACAGTATACACGCAAGCTCCTCTAAGATTCAACGAACGGTCATGGCAGGGAGTGACTCGATTTCCGGTGGCACAGGCATCCTGTTCGCTCGCCACGGCCAAGAACTCTTTGGCCACACTCCGCTACTTATGTGAGCCGATCCAGGCATTAATTCTCGATTCCAGCACGTCGAGGGGGAGGGGCCCGTCGGCGAGCACGGCGTCGTGGAAGGCGCGCACGTCGAACTTGTCGCCGAGTGCGTCGTGGGCGCGTTGGCGGAGCTCCAGGATTTTCATCTGGCCAAGCTTATAGGCCAGCGCCTGTCCGGGCCAGGCGATGTAACGGTCCACTTCGGTCTGGATGTTGGGTTCATCCATGGCGGTGTGCTGCCGGAAGAAGTCCACCATCTGCTGGCGCGACCAGTGTTTGTAGTGCACGCCGGTATCCACTACGAGCCGCACGGAACGCCACATTTCGTTCTCCAAGCGCCCATATTCGCTATAAGGATCCTGGTAGAAACCGGCTTCCTGGCCTAAGCGCTCGGCATAGAACGCCCAGCCCTCGGAATAGGCATTGTAGGAGGCAAATCGGCGGAAGGGTGGGAGGTTCGCCAATTGCTGCGCGATGGAGAATTGAAGATGATGGCCCGGGATGCCTTCGTGGTAGGCAATCGCCTCGACGTTGAGCAGCAGTCGATGCTGGGGATCATATTCGTTGACGTTGATACGGCCGGGTCTCGAACCGTCGCCGGCGCCGGGCGAGTAGTCGGCAGGTACGGAATCGGGAGCGCGAAAGGCCTCCATGGGGATCACTTCCAGTTTGGCCTTCGGCAGGTGGCCGAAAAGCTGCGGGAGCCTGGCATACATCTGGTCCGTGTAGTGCTGGTAGAGGTTCAGAAGCTGCTCACCGGAAGTCGCGTAGAGCTTGCGATCGTTGCGGATGTGCTCGTTGAAGCTGGCCAGGTCCGAGAAACCCTGCCGGCGAGCGAGATCGAGCATTTGGGCCTCGATTTCCGCCACCTGTTTCAGGCCCAACTGGCGAATTTCTTCAGGGCCTAGATCGGTCGTGGTCATTCGTCGGACGTCGAACCGGTACCGGGCGTCGCCCTGCGGCAGAGCCCAAATGCCGTAATCGACGCGGCCGTGAGGGGCATATTGGGTGCGTACAAAGGCTGCAAAACTTGCGTAGGCGGGTGCCACTTCGTTCTTCATGGCGGCAAGCGTGGCATCATGCAGCCGCTGCTTTTCAGAGTCCGAAATGCCGGCGGAAAACTTTAGCACGGGCTGCGTAAAGGGGCTGTCGTGCGGGGACTTGTCCGCAATATCCTGGGCTTGAACGGCGACCTTCTCAAGCAAATATCGCGGCGGAACCAGGCCATCGCGGAGACCGAGCTGCATATTCGCGATTATCTGCTCAAAGACGCGCGGGATCTGATGCAGGCGCGAAAGATAATCCTCATAGTCCTTCACGGAGCGAAAGGGGGTCGCTGAAGGCAGGGCGGCGTAGCTCAAATGGATGCCGCCAAACTGATCAACCGGCATTTCCCAATTTTTGAATCCGTAGGCTTCGATGTCCTCGTGCAGGCGGCGAACCATGAGGATCTTATTCAACCGCTCCTGGGCCGGGAAGCCGTCAGTCGAGATCGCTTCGATGCTCTGCAGTGTTTGCTTGGCGTGCTCGAGTTCCCGGGCATAGGACGCAGCGGAATGATCGCTCAGGCGATCGTTGTACCTGTTGTCTCCGATATAGGTCGCCATCTCGGGGTGAGTTCGCAGCTCATATTCCCACTGTTGCTGGAGCGCCGCAGTCAGTTGCGCGCGTCGAGCTTCCAGCGTGGTTTCATCCGGACCACTCGTTATGACCATGGTTGGAATTGCGAGAAGGAAGACAGGAACCCACCTCATATCAGGCCTGAGCAATCTCGGGCACGCGCTTGATGCGCGGGTCGGTAAAGACATCCTGGTCATCGGTGCTGCGCGTGGAGAATTCAGAGACGATGGCGCCTCCCGGCCCTGCCTGGAACCAGTGCAGCGTATCCGGGAAGAGGGTGTATTGCTCGCCGGGTTGCAGGCAGATTTGGCGGCCCACGGTGTAGTAAGCCTCGGAGCCTTCCGGCGGACGGCAGGCCGGCTGCGCCTCAGCATCGCCGGGAACGTAGAGATAGACCGTCCCCCAGCGGCAGCGGAACGTCTCTTCCTTGCCTAGCCTGCTGCCGACCGTCGGGTGCCTGTGTTCCGGACAGGTCTGACGAGGCAAGAGGACCAGTTCCTTGGCGCACACACGGTCGGTGTTGACGTACGTGATGATCTCGAGGCCGGTCTTTTCCAGTTCACCTAAACCGAAATCCGCCACCTCAAAGCGGGCCCGCTCTTCCCGCGTGAGCACAATGCCGGCTCGCGCCAGCATTTCCGATGCGCGTCCGACCACCGATTCATATTGTTGTTGTGTAATCATTTCCTCATAATTTAACCGCATTTCGCAAGGCGGGGCAAGGGTCCGATGCGTAGGCGTTCATTCGTCTGCGAGGGCGGCGTCAAAGTCGGCGATCAGGTCCCCAATATCCTCCAGACCCACCGATACACGGATGAGGTCCGGCGTGATCCCCATCTTTGCTTGGATATCGGGAGGTACAGAGGCATGGCTCATCGTGCAAGGATGCTCGACCAGCGACTCGACCCCTCCCAGCGACTCGGCGAGGGTGAAAACTCGAAGACGCGACAAAGTCCGCTTAGCGGCATCTTCACCTCCTCGCGTGCGGAAGGAGAACGTGCCCCCAAACCCCCGCGCTTGCCGCAATGCCAGTGAGTGCTGCGGGTGGCTTTCCAAACCGGGATGCAGCACGGCGGAGACCTGGGGATGCTTCTCGAGCCAGCGGGCAATTTCCAAGGCGCTGCGGTTGTGCTCTTCCATGCGCACGGCGAGGGTTTTGATGCCCCGCAGCACGAGAAAACAATCCTGCGGCCCGGCGCAAGTTCCCATGGCGTTCTGCAAGAAATAGATCCGTTCGGCGAGACCCGCGTCTTTCACCACGAGACCGCCGCCCACCACGTCCGAATGGCCGTTAATGTATTTCGTGGTGGAGTGCACAACGATGTCCGCGCCCAACTCGAGGGGCTGCTGAAAATAGGGCGAAAGGAATGTGTTGTCGCAGATGACCAGCGCGCCGTGCTGATGCGCCAAGTCGGAGACCGCGTGGATATCCACCAGATTCATAAGGGGATTGGTGGGCGACTCCACCCAGACCGCCTTGGGCGCGGCAGCGAGCGCCTCGGAGAACTTGGGGAGATTTCGCAGGTCGACGTAGTGGGCGTGGATCTGCTTACTCGCCAGAACCGATTCGAACAGGCGGTAAGTGCCGCCGTAAAGGTCGTCGTGCACGACGATGGTGTCGCCCGCTTCAAACATCATGAGCAGGGTTATTTCAGCCGCCATACCGGTCGCGAAAGCGAAACCGGCTGTCCCACCCTCTAAGGCGGCGAGGCAGGACTCCAGCGCCTTGCGGGTTGGGTTCCCGCTCCGCGAATAGTCGAAGGGACCATGCTGGCCCGGCCCGTGAAAGGCAAATGTGGAGGTTTGATAAACAGGGGTCATGACCGCGCCGAAGTGTTCTTTGGGGTCGTATCCCGCGTGGATAGCAAGTGTCTTGAATTTCATAAGCCCTCGTGAGATTTGGGTGGAACAGAACGATATCACATCTCTAACCGCCAAGGCACCTGGCAGCGAGGAAATGCACTTGACTTATGAAGTTCGAACACTTGGTGACTTGGTGTCTTGGTGGTCTGTATAATGGCTGCCCGGAGGTTTCACCATCATGTCTCGAATCCTAATGGCATTTCTGATGCTCTGTGCAAGCCTGGCTTCCTTGCCCGCTCAAACGCCCCCTAAGATCAAAGTGCTGATCTTGACTGGCGTTAATGGTCACGACTGGCGCGCCACCACGCCGCTGCTGCGCGGGATTCTGGAGCGCACGGGGAAGTTTGACGTTCACGTCAATGAAGAGGTCCGCGGAAACACGCTCGTGACGTTCTCGCCCTATGACGTCCTGCTGCTGAATTACAGTGACTGGAAAAACGCCGGCCCCTGGTGGGACAACGGTGCGCGCCAGGCCCTGCTGGATTTTGTAAGGAATGGAAAGGGCCTTGTCTCCTACCACTTTTCAATGAGCGCTTTCGCGGGCTGGCCGGACTTCGACAAACTGGTGGGAGGAACCTGGCGTGAGACCGCCGGGCACGGCCCGTACCACCCCTACACCGTGACCATCGTTGACCGCGAGCACCCCATCACCAAGGGAATGCCTGCCACCTTTGCAGAGAACGACGAACTTTACCACCAGCTTACACTCCAGCCCAACATCCACGTCCTAGCTTCGGCGTTTGACGACCCTAACAATTGCCGCAAGCCCGGAGAGGGGTGCGGCACAGGAAAAGACGAACCGCTGATCTGGACGCTGTCCTACGGAGCAGGCCGTGTGTTCCAAACCGCGCTGGGACATGACGTGAAGGCCATGTATAGCCCCGGCTTCATCTTGACGCTGCAACGCGGCACGGAATGGGCTGCCACAGGGCAAGTTACTATCCCCGTGCCTGACGACATCAAGTAGCGGCATGTAACAGGCTTCGGACACGCCCCTCGCGGGTGTCATCCTGAGCGCAGCGGAGGATCTCTGCAGTTCGCACGGGCTCGTGAAATCAACCCACGGCAGAGATCCTTCCTTGGCTTCGCTCAGGACCGTCTGCGGCGCCTCAGGATGACAGGTCTTCGGGGTTTTTCCACAGTCTGTGTAAGGTAAAATCATCCTATGCGTCACTTCACAATTCCCGCCCTCTCCGTTTCCATTTCGATGGGCCTGCTATTCTTTTCTGCTCATGCGGGCCTGGGGCAGGACCAACCGGCGCCCTTCGAAATCCGCCTTCCTTCAGAAGTCCGCTCGGAGCAGGTCCAGGTCCGTTATTATCTGACGGGGCCTTTTGGGGCGAATGGGGGGTTTCTGAAAGCCGAGCCGGAGAGGAACTCGTACCTGATCGAAACCTCCGTCAATCATCAAGCCGCAGACTCTCTCCGCGTGATACTGTATGCGCCCGGATGCCAAATCGTGACCCTTTCAATTGACTCAATCTCGGAGGCCGAGAAGGGCGCAGACGTCAACTGCGAAGACCTCCCACCCATGACCTTCAACGGAAGAGTTGACTTGCCGGAAGCGCTTCGGGCCCGGCCGTACGAGGTCGAAATCACTTACATGGCCTACTGGGCGCACCGTTACTTCCGCATCGCCGACGGGCCGGTGACGAGCTTTATCCTGGCGCGAGTGCAACCGGACGAAGGTGGGGCATTCCACGTCGAGCTTCCGAATTTCAACAAGGATGCCGTGACGGCCTCTTATCGTCGTGATGCCGGCCTTCAGTTCATCGCCCGGGAACTCGGTACCGGCAACATTGTGGCTTTTCTCGCGCCCGTCAATGCGCACGATAATGACTCGCGCGACCTTGCAATCAAGCCTAAGTACCCGGCCGAGGTGATATTTAAGCCGGCTGCGCAGTCGCCTCAGGACCGGAATGCCGGGCCGGCGGGGAAGGATGCGCACTAGCTGGCTTCTGAAGAGCGTTTCCAAACGGTGTGATTCCTCCTTCCGCTCTCTCGAAAGTCTGTCATTCTGAGCGAAGCGAAGAATCTGCATCAGTTCGCCTCGGTTGGGAACTGCAGATCCTTCGCTTCGCTCAGGGTGACAGCGACTTTCATCTCCCATGAGTGGGCCGCAGGTCCTGGTACGCCCGGGATGATATGATGGCCAATCGATGTAGGGTAATCTATGCCCCCGAACTTCGCGGAATATTACGACGCGGTGATTAATTGGGAGAAGCGCCTGGCTCGCGAACTCCCGCTGCTGGGGAACTCGCGCGCAGCGCCGGGCGGCGAGTTCTCATTCCGGCCTGCGGCACGGGAGCGCACGTCGTGGCGCTGGCCCGGCAGGGTTTCAGTGTGCTGGGCTTCGACGCGGACGAAGAGATGGTGGCATTGACGCGGCGACGAATCGATCAAGAGGCGACTGCTATCTCTGCTGGCGGCGGTGAGGCCAGGGTATGCCGCCTCAGGATGGAGGACGCAGGACAACTCGGCCCCACCCACGATGTTGCCTATTGCCTGGGAAACGCCCTGCCCGGAATCTCCGGCGAGGGACAGTTGCCGGCGGCGCTTAAGGGAGTCGCCGGAGCCTTGCGCGCCGGAGGCTTATTCTTCACACAAAACCTCAACTACGATCTGCGCTGGAAAGAAAAGGCTCATTGGTTCCCGTTGCTCTCCGGAGAGACCGCCAAAGAAGAAGTCTTGCTGGTGAAGTTCGCCGATTATGAACCAAAGGCGATCAACTTTCATGCCATGTTTCTGGTGCACCAAAAAGCGGGAGGAAAATGGCAATCCGAGGTCAGAAGCTCGCAACAGATACCTCTTTTTCGAGACCGGCTTGCCGAGCTTCTGAGGGAAGCCGGCTTCGGGAAGTTGCAGTTTTGGGGCGATTACGCTAAGGCTCCATTTGATCCGGCCAAATCGAACGACCTGTTGGTTGTGGGAGAAAGACTTGTGGTGCGGGCGTCTCGCCCGCTGTAGCGCGGGCATTCCTTCGCTGCGCTCAGGAGAGGCTCTGCCCGCACCGGTTGCGTGAGCGAGACGCTCCCGCGACAGCGGGCGAGACGCCCGCACTACGCCAACGACGAGAGGAGTGGAACGAAATGAAAAAGTCGATCCCGAGAAGAAAATTCCTGCAAAACGCCGGAGTGGGGCTGGCAGCTCTCGCCTTGAGCCGCAACGCGCAAATTCTGGCCAATCCCTACGGCATGCCCATCGGCTTGCAGCTTTACACCGTCCGCGACCATTTGAAGAAAGACCTGGAAGGAACCATCAAGCAGGTGGCAAAAATTGGGTACAAAGAGGCAGAGGTGGACAGTTCCACCTATTATGGAAAGAAGCCCGCAGAGCTGGGACGAATCCTCTCTGACAACGGTCTCAAAGTCGTCAGTACGCATTTCGTGGAGTAC
Source organism: uncultured Acidobacteriota bacterium (assembly GCA_963722675.1). GTDB lineage: Bacteria > Acidobacteriota > Terriglobia > UBA7540 > UBA7540 > CAVROP01. The sequence continues at coordinate 117,325 of CAVROP010000074.1, read as the reverse complement.
CAGCTTAAGCACGACCTCAAGAAGAACATTGCGGGCGCCAAGGAATGCGGCGTCAGCTACATCGGGCTGGCGAGTCTGGAAGATCGCGACCGGAAAACGCTCGAGGCCATCAAGCGGGACGCGGAATGGTTCAATCAAGTCGGCAAGACCATCAGCGACGCGGGCTGCCATTTCTTTTATCACGGCCACAACTTCGACTACGCCAACGTGGATGGCGCCGTCATCTACGACGAACTGATCCGCAGGACGGACCCCAAGTTCGTCAATTTCGAGCTGGACTGCTACTGGTGCGTGCGTGCGGGTAAGGATCCGGTAGATTACTTCCATCGCTTCCCGGGGCGCTTCCCACAGCTTCACATTAAGGACTTGAAACCCGGCCTCCCGCCCACCACCCGCGAAGGCCCCGCCGCCTTCACGGAAGTCGGCCAGGGAATTATCGGCTGGAAGAAGATTTTCCAGGCTGCAAAGGAAGGCGGGCTGAAGCACTTTTACGTCGAGCAGGATGAGTGCGACCGCGACTCGGTCGAAAGCGCCAAGATGAGTTACGAGTACCTGCACAACCTGAATGTTTGATCTGCTTACCCGGGTTCCTGTCAGTGAGGGAGCGTGGGCCTGTGTCACAACTTCTGAGGGCCTTCTGACCGGCTGCACGCTTGGTCCGCTCTCCGCTTCAACGGGATAATCTAGAGTCTTAGCGACACGCTGCCGTGTTCGTTGCGTGTGGGTCTGACGGTAATCTCCACGTCTTGACCGAGGGCCGTTAGAAAATCCATGAGGCGTTCAACGGAGAAGGCGCCTGCGCGATTGCGCATCAAGGCGGAGACGCGGGGCTGGTGGATGCCGAGGATCTCTCCGGCTTGCGCTTGGGTCAGGCCGCGCTCCTTTATGAGGCGATAAATTTGGAGCGTGAGGCGCGCCTTCAGCAATTCCCGTTCGGGGTTAGGAAGCCCGAGATCGGCGAAGACGTTCCCGCCGCTCCTTTCAAACCTGACCGGTTTTTTGCTTCGCGCGGCCATTTTAGTTCTCCTTTTCCCGGTGGAGATGCTCAGCCTCAGCCAACCGTTGGCGAATGAGGTCAATGTCCCGCCAGGATGCAGCGACACCTTTCTTCGACTTCTTCTGGAATGCATGCAGCACGTAAACCGCCTCCGCAAAACGGACCGTATACACAGCGCGTCATGTGTTGCCGCTATAATCAGCGATAATTTCGATCACCGAGCCCCCACCAAAGCCCTTCAGCGGCTTGGCTGACGGATCCCTCTCTCCCTGCTGGGCAGCATACAGGGCCTGTCCGATATCGCGCCGGACTTGTCGCGGGAAGGCGCGCAGGTCCCTCCGGCTTGAGCCCATCCAAACGAGTGTCCGCTCTACGTCCGACATTATATGAATATATATCTAACAATATATCCTGTCAACAACATGCACCCTTCGAGTTCGAGAAACTTCCCTCGCGGATCGAATCGAAACGCCTCCTCGAGTCGAGCCGGGGGCGCCAGTAACACGAATTCCGGAAATATAATACTATGGAACGAGAGTGTGTTATGCTGGCGAGCGGGATCTTATGCATATCCCCGATGGCTATCTAAGCCCGAGCACGTGCGCCGTGTTGTACGCGGGCTCGGCGGCTTTCTGGTACGTTGCGCTGCGACGCTTGAAGCGCTGGCTGAGCACCCGGCTGATTCCGCTGCTGTCCGTCTTCGCGGCGTTCTCTTTCCTGGTGATGATGTTCAATCTGCCGCTTCCCGGCGGCACCACCGGGCACGCCGTGGGCGTCGGCATTGCCGCCATAATCCTCGGTCCGTGGGCTTCCATTCTGGCGGTTTCGATTGCGCTGCTGATCCAGGCTCTTTTCTTTGGAGACGGTGGCATCACCACGTTGGGGGCTAACTGTTTTAACATGGCGATCATCGGCTCCCTGGTGGCGTACCTTGTTTACCGGCTCTTGGCCGGGCGGGCGGCCATCACGTCCTCGCGGCGAGTCGTGGCGGCGGCTCTGGCGGGCTACGCAGCGATCAACGCTTCGGCGCTTTGCGCGGCGATCGAATTCGGCATTCAGCCCCTGCTCTTCAAAGATGCGAGTGGCGCGCCCTTGTATGCGCCCTACCCCTTGCGCATCGCCGTTCCCGCCATGATGATTGGGCACCTGACCTTCGCCGGCCTTGCGGAGTTGGTCTTGACGGGGGGAGTGGTGGCCTATTTCCAGCGCTCCAATCCTTCCCTGCTGGAACACACCGCCCCGGGCGCAGTTCGCCGGGTTGATGAATCCCGCCCAGTGGCGAGTCAAGGTGTTTGGAGCGCTCTGCGCCCACTTTGGACTGCTCTAGCCTTGCTGTTGGCCTTGACCCCTCTGGGCGTCCTGGCGGGCGGCGCCGCCTGGGGCGAGTGGGGTGTCCGCGACTTCTCACAGCCAGAGGCGCGGCAGCGGATTGCGGCAGCTTCCAGTAACGTGACTCCGCCTCCCCGTGCACCTCAAGGCCTGGAGCGCCTTTGCTCCTTATGGAGTGCGCCGTTTCCTCAATACGCTCCTGCGTTTGTCCGGCAGCCGGCCTTCGGCTACCTGCTCTCCGCCATGTTTGGTTCCGGTATCATCATCCTGGCGTTCCTCATTCTCCGCGCGGTATTGGAGCGCGGACGGCGAGAAGCGGACGCGACAAAGGTTGCCCTGGAGGATTCCTGACCAGACAAGAGCCGCAGACCTTGGAAAGCAGGTTTGCGCTACCACTAAAGGTCGCGAATGAGTTTTATCGAACACACACTTTCGAGTCTTGTGAATGCCATGGAGCGGGCGCTTTACGCAGAAGAACTCGCCAAAGGCGACGGCTTGCTGCAGCGATTGGATCCGCGCATCAAAGTGGTTGGTGTGCTGGCCTTGGTGGTGGCTTCCGCGATGGCTCACAAGCTATGGGTTATCGGCGCGCTTTTCGCCATCGCGGTGGCGGTGGCCCTGATGTCTCGCGTTTCTTTGGGAAACCTGGCCCGGCGAGTGTGGCTTGCCATCTTTTTGTTCACCGGGGTCATCGTGCTGCCCGCGCCGTTTATCATCCCCGGCCGCGAGATCTGGCGGCTTCCGGGAGTGGGTTGGCCCGTCACGGCTCAGGGGTTGGCCAGCGCGTGCTATTTGATGGCGCGGGTGGAAACTGCCACGACGCTCTCTGTCCTGCTCATCCTTTGCACGCCCTGGAACCACGTGCTCAAGGCACTGCGCGTCCTGCGCGTGCCGGTGGTCTTCGTCGTTATCCTGGGAATGACGTACCGCTACATTCTCTTGCTGCTTCAATCCGCCCATGACATGTTCGAGTCGAGGCGGAGCCGAATGGTGGGGAGACTCGAGGGAGCGGAACGCCGTCGCGTGGCGGCCTCAAGCGCTGGAGTTTTGATGTCGAAGAGCCTGCAGCTCAGCGGTGATGTCTACAGCGCCATGCTGTCCCGAGGTTTTCGTGGAGAAGTCTTCGTCCTGGATGATTTCCGGACCTCGGCCCTGGATTGGTTGATGCTGGCTGTGTTTGGTGTGCTGGCCATAGGCGGATTCTATTTCGGTCGGTAGAACCAGAATGCTGTCATTCCGAGCACAGCGAGGAATCTCCCCTTGCTGCGTCGGGGAGATAATCAGAGGGAGATTCCTCGCTGTGCTCGGAATGACACCCTCGGACAAGGGACGAACGCACGATGGGCGTTAGGGAGAACTGAATGTCGGTTCGAGTTTTCGAGGTTCGAGACGTCACTTTCCGCTATCACCAGGTGACCGCATTGAACGGTCTGAGTCTTAGCATCAATCCGGGCAGGCGGGTGGCTCTGCTGGGCGCCAACGGGTCGGGCAAGTCTACTCTGTTGCGAATCCTGGATGGGCTGGCTTATCCGGAGAGCGGCAGCGTTCAGTTCTATGGCGAACCACTCACCGAAGATCGCTTACAGAACCTCGAGTTCAGCTACCAGTTCCGCCGCCGCGTGGGAATGGTATTTCAAAACCCCGATGTCCAGCTCTTTTCCCCGACGGTTTTTGATGAGGTGGCCTTTGGCCCCTTGCAGCTTGGCTGGCCCAAGGAGGAGGTCCGCCGGCAAGTCGACCGGATGCTCGAGGTCATGAAGATAGCCCCGCTCAAAGATCGCTCGCCGCATCATTTGTCGACGGGCGAGAAGAAACGGGTCACGCTGGCGTCGGTGCTGGTGCTTGACCCTGAGGTGCTGCTCCTCGACGAGCCCACGGCGGCGCTAGACCCGAAGAGCGCCAGCCAGACGGTCGACTTCCTGGTGGGCTGGCGCGGCGGAGCCAAAACCGTAATCACGACCACACACCAACTGGATATCGTCGAGGATATAGCGGATTATTGTTATGTTTTCGAGACGGGCCGTGTGGCGGGGGAAGGCGCACCCGCGGAGATCCTGCGCGACATGGCATTGCTGGAGCGGACCAACCTTATTCACGTCCATCGCCACGTTCACGCCTCCGGCGAAGTCCATTCGCATGCACACGTTCATCCGCACAAACATTCCGCGCTCTCGTCCTGAGCGGTACTGGGCCGACGCGTCGGACGCAGGCCAATGACCACCCCGAGTGCCGGCTCAGAAAAGGTGCAGTAAATCCAGCTTTTCTTTTTCCGAGAGAAAGGACGCGCGGACGGCGTTCTGCGCTATATGAAGAATCTGCTCGCGCGTTAGTTGGAAGGTTTTCGCCGCCACCAGATATTCATTAACCAAATCTGTCCCGAACATAGCCGGGTCATCGCTGTTCAACGTCACCGCCACGCCGGCGTCCAGGAAGTGCGGCAATGGGTGGTCTTCGATGCGCTCCAGCACGCCGGTGGCGACATTGCTGGTGAGGCAGACTTCGAGTGGCACACGGCGCTGGCGGAGCAAGCCTAGCACGGCAGGGTCGCGGGCAGCGGTGAGCCCGTGCCCGATGCGCTCGGCGCCCAGCGCCTCGAGCGCCTGGCGGACGCTCTCCGGCCCACAGGCTTCTCCCGCATGGGCAACAACATGCAGGCCCATGGCGCGCGCCTCACTGAAAACCTCCCGGAAAAGCTCTGCCGGACCGCGCGCTTCATCGCCTCCGATTCCCAACGCCACTACGCCCAGTGGCCGGAGACGCTCGGCCCAGTGCAACACCTCGCGCGTGTGCTCGACGCCGAAATGGCGTATCGCATCAAAGATCCACTGCACCCGCACGCCGTAAACTTGCTGCGCCGACCGCGCCGCGGAAGCTGTTGCCTCGAAAATAGCCTCGAGCGGTTGTTTCTTCCAAAGCACAACTCCGGCGGCAAAGATGATCTCTGCATACTTCACATTCTGGTTTGCCAGTCTCTCGATCAGCCGGGTTGTGGCCAGAGCGTAATCGTGAGGAGTTTCCAGGAGCAAGGTCACCAACTTGAAGGCCTGGAGAAAATCCTGAAAGTCCTTGTAGCGATATCCATGCTCTGCGCGTTCAGAGATCCAATCCTGCGTTTCCTTCTCCAGACGTCCCTTGGAACACGAGAGTTCTTGCAGGGTTTCAGGCCGGACACTTCCCTCCAGGTGGAGGTGCAATTCGGCCTTGGGAAGGTGTCGGATGAAAGACTTAAGCTGCGTGGCGGGCCCTTGCACGGTGCTCCCTCGGTAGTCGGCAGACTTCTAAAGCTCCGCGCGCCGTGTATGCCTCCCTACCGGCTCGGGAATTTTGCCTTCTGCTTTCTGGGTTCCGCTTTCTTACCGTGCCGGCAGCGGTGGCTTCCCCGCGTTGAGCCAAGCCGTGTACCAATAGGACCCCGCATCGTGCGCGGATTCGTTGATGGCCCTCATCACGGTGTCGCCAATCTGCGAATAAAAGCGATCGAAGTACTCGTCGGTATAATCGGGCTGGCTTTCGCGAGCGCGCATGTCCGCAAGGATGACGGAATCGAGCGAAGTATAAGCCTCGAGGCAGACCTGGAAAGCATATTCGGTGGGATCATCGATCTTCGCCGCATCTCCGGGATGAAGGATAAAGAACCTCGAGTAGCGGTCCAAGAGGCGCACCTCAAAGCGGTCCTCTAAACCGGTCTGTCGAGTCAATTGTCCGTCGTAGTTCCTGGTGAGGTGCAGCGGATCGTGGGCGTCAGCGACGTAGTGGGCCAGCACGGCCGCGTCCAGTTTCACCTCTTCCCAGTTGTGAGATCTGAACGCCTCCGTCAACCGCAGGCTGGATTCTCCCACCTGCCAGGGAAGCACGCCGTCGCGATTGATGCGCCCGGATCCGTAGTCCTGGACGGCCTGCTTGAAGGAATGCGGCAGCCCCTGGAACGGAAAGATGCCGTACTTATCCAGATAAACATAGTGGCGTTTGCGTTCGTAACGGTCCTTTTTCATCCAGAGGTCGGGATCGTTGGCGTGTTCAACCAGAAACTGGCGGTTCGATTCAAAGAAGGCGCGCATCTCGGAAGGCAGGGTTTGGACGGCCCAATTGTTCACAAGGTCGTGGCCCGTGGGGCCCCAAGCCGTCACGGGATGGACAACCAATAGCCAGAGCGCGGGCAGGGCGGCTAGCCGCACCAGGGACCTGGCAGACTTTAAATGCTTGCGGCTCCGCGGGTTGGACATAAAGGAGTCGTTCCTCTTGGTTTGGCGGAACTCAGAACGGAGTCGTTCACTCCGATTCTACCCTATTTCACAAGGATCTGTCGTTGGCAAGTGCTCGGCCCGGAGTGCTGACCGCGAGGCCGGCATTTGCCGACCCGTTGACGCGCGCAGGGCAGGTTCTGAGCGCCGGCGCTGTGCTTTGTGCGTTCAGGCGACGCGTTTCCGCGCTTCCTGGCGGGTGTAGATGATGCGGTGAATCACCGTCACATTGGAGAGCACGGCAATCAGCCAGAGCACAGGGGCCATACGGTCAAATAAGGCGCCGATGATGATCAACACCACCCGTTCAGGCCGCTCCAGAAAGCCCACTTTGCAAGACCGAATGACGTTTTCGGCTCGCGCCCGGGTGTAACTTACCATGACCGAGCCGATCATGGCCACCGCAACGAGGGATACATATTGGAACCGGTTGATGCGCCCGTAGTAGATCACTAAACCAATCAGCAAGCACAGGTCGGAATAACGATCCATCACGGAGTCGTAGAAGCCGCCAAAGGGCGTGACGCGGCCCTCGAGGCGCGCCACACGGCCGTCCGTCATGTCGAAGACTCCGGCCAAAATGATGGTAACGCCGGCCCAGCGAAAATAGCCGTAGGCAAACAAATACGCAGCCAGCAGATTAATGCCAAACCCTATAAAGGTGAGGAAATTTGGGTTAACGCCGCTGGCGGCAAAGCCGCGAACAATGGCGTCGAGAACACGACCTAGGGTGTCGCCTATTTTCTCACTGACCACGAGGGTACGCCAACCTTCTACGCTTCGGACTGTTCATGGATGGTCTGAACGGCCCGGATTTCGAACTCCCGGGCGCCGTTGGGCGTTGCAATCCTGACCGCATCGCCGCTCTTCTTACCCATCAAGCCACGGCCAATGGGCGAGGTAGTGGAGATCAAACCCTTGCTGACGTCCGCCTCTTCGCTCGTCACCAATTTGTACTCGATCTCAGCGTCCCGGTCAACATCATAGAGGACCACTTTCGAGCCAAAGGCGATCTTGTCCTTTGGAATATTGCTGTAATTGACCATCGAGAGCTCCGCCAGCCTTCGCTTAAGCTGGGCGAGCCGCGCTCCAACATAGTCCTGGCGCTGCTTGGCCATGTGGAATTCAGCGTTCTCACTCAAGTCGCCGAGAGCGCGGGCGCGCTTCAACTCCTTGGGGAGTTCGGAATTCAATTCATGCTCCAACGCCAGGATTTCTTCCTGAAGCTTTTGCACAATGGATGTGGGCATAAGAAAAACCCTGCCTCCGGAGGTGAGACTTCATTATAGGCGAAAGGCCTCGGACGCGCAATTGGCGCAATCAAATCATGGCGCAATCAAATCAGCTCTGCGAATTCGTCCTCACGTAAGCCCGCCTGCTTGAGGATCCGGCGCAGGAGCGAAGGCAGGTTGCACCCTAGGGACCGGCAACGGACCGCTCAGACGCGTATGCGAACCAGCAGATGAGGGTGTCAATTTTAGGCTTGCAGGTTCAAAAAATCCTGTTTAGATTGCCAATGTGAAAGCCAATTCAATGATAAGGGTGTGGCGTGCCTTCAAACAACCGTGAAGCAGAGCAAGAGAATCTGGGCGACATCATCGCTGAAGAGAAGAGCAGGGGGCGGAAGCACCCCAAGAAGGCCGTCTCACTTGAGCGTAGCCGGAGGATAGAGAAGGCCTGTAGGATGCTTGAAGATGCGCAATGCACTGAGAGGGAGTTTATAGCGGCTATTCGCGCGATAGTGCCAGACGGGTCGGCCGAATTTCTGGCGTGCGCCGAACTCTGGCGGAAGTTCCGCGGCGGCAAATCCTAGTTACGGCATTCTCAAAAGCCCTAACTTTGGCTTCTTGTTCTTCAGGTGGTAGTTCAGAGAGGTAGTTAGATAAAACGTCGGCTACCCTTTTCGAGAACTCACTCCGTGCTGTTTGCTTTCGCCTAGTCTTCATTCCAGAATCCAGTCGGTTTCTCAATCGAGCCTCAGCGGCAATTGAGCGCGCGCTCAGTGGCAGGCTTCGAGCTGCCAAGCCCACTTTAGCCTGCCCCGATGGCGATTGTCAAATCCAATAGCTGTCCTAGTTTGGGGGTCGGCTCGCCGGTATTAAGGGCGCTCTCCAGGAAGCAGCGAAGAGCGTCCTTCGCCATGCGCCGCGCCGCGGGGAGGGTCTCGCCAAACGTGCAGATCTCGGGAATGGCAGGCACGACAACGTTGAAACCACCTTCGGGCATGCGCTGATAAATGACGGTGTACCCATACTCCTTCGTGTCGCACTTGCCCCGTGCCGATGTATTACCCCTCGAACGCATAAGCCAAGTATAGCACCTCTACGAAATGGCCGCCGTCTCCAGTCCGATTGAGTTGGACGGACTGAACTCAGGTGTTTCCCCTCGATCGATCTCCGCCAGTCCTTGTCGCGCTTCTTACTTTGTCCAAAAACTCTCCCTGCGCTACGCGGGTCACTCCCCGCTCTGCTGTATTAGCTTCGCCACCAGCCCCGTCCAGCCGGTCTGGTGGCTGGCCCCTAGGCCAGCGCCGTTGTCCCCGTGAAAATACTCGTGGAAGAGGAGCAAGTTCCGCCAGTGCGGGTCTGTCTGGAAGAGTTCGTTTTCGCCGAAGACGGGCCTCCGTCCATCCGGACCCCGCAGGAAGAGGTGGGTGAGTCGCCGGGAAAGTTCCGCCGCGACATCCCAAAGCGCCATTAACCGGCCGGAGCCCGCCGGACATTCCACCTTCAATTCCTCCTGGTAGTAGTAGTGGAACTTCTGAAGCGTCTCGATCAGCAGGAAGTTCAGAGGGAACCACACCGGCCCTCGCCAATTCGAGTTCCCGCCGAAGAGGCCGGTTTGTGATTCGCCAGGCTCGTAATCGACGCGGTAGCTCTGCCCGTTAAAGTTCAACACGTAGGGATGATCGCGGTGGGACTTTGAGACTCCGCGCACGCCATACGGCGACAGGAACTCCTCTTCATCCAGCATGTAGCGCAAAACCCGAACGAGCTGGTCACAGCTCACAATCGAAAGCAATCGCCGCACGCCGCGCCCGTTCTGCTGCGTTTCGGCAATGTGGGCGGGAACGCCGGGGACGTTTTCCAGAAACCATTGCATCCGCCGCTTAAAGCCGGGGAGCTTGTCGACCACTTCCGGCTCCAGTGTTTCCACCGCGTACAACGGAATCAGCCCGACCATGGATCGCACCTTCAGGAAATGATGCTTCCCCTCCGGCAGGTGCAGCACATCGTAGTAAAAGCCGTCTTCGTCATCCCACAACGCAAAGCCGTGCCCGCCCAGGTTGTTCATCGCCTTGGTGATGTACACAAAGTGCTCGAAAAACTTGCTGGCCACGTCTTCATACGCGGGATCCTGGCGCGCCAATTCCATGGCCATGGCCAGCATATTCAGGCAGTACATCGCCATCCAGCTTGTGCCGTCCGATTGCTCGATGTGGCCTCCGGTCGGCAAGGGCTTGGAGCGGTCGAACACGCCAATATTGTCCAAGCCGAGGAATCCGCCTTCGAAGACGTTCATCCCATCCGGGTCCTTGCGGTTGACCCACCAGGTGAAGTTCAGCAGCAGCTTGTGGAAGACCTTCTCCAGGAACTCGCGATCGGCCTTGCCCCGCCGGCGTTTTTCAATCTTGTAAACACGCCAGGCGGCCCAGGCGTGTACGGGCGGGTTAACGTCACTGAACTCCCACTCGTAAGCGGGGAGCTGGCCGTTCGGATGCATATACCACTCGCGCAAGAGGAGGATGAGTTGTTCCTTGGCGTAGTCAGGGTCCATCAGCGCGAGTGCCACGCAATGAAAGGCCAGGTCCCAGGAGGCATACCAGGGGTACTCCCACTTGTCGGGCATGGAGATCACGTCGGCGTTGTAAAGGTGTTCCCATTGGCCGTTCCGGCCTTGCTTCCGCTCGGGCGGAGGAGGCGGCAGCGCCGGGTCGCCTTCCATCCAGAGGCGCACATCGTAGTGATAAAACTGCTTCGACCAGAGCATCCCCGCCAGGGCCTGGCGCTGCACGTTGCGCGCATCCGCGGAAAGGCGCGGGGGAATGATCTTCGCAAAGAACTCATCGGCCTCCGCAATGCGCTGATTGAAGGTCGTCTCAAACTGCTTGTTCAACAAATCCGCGGCGGGCGGTTGCGGTGTAAGGCGCAGGCGAAGCACCGCCCTTTCGCCGGGCGCAATAATCAGCCGATAATACGCTGCGGCCTTGGTGCCCGTCTCTGCCGGATTCACCGCGCCGGCTTGGCCGTTAACCACATATTCGTTGATCCCGTCCTTTACAAAAGGCGTTCGATTCGGAGTGCCGTAAAACCGCTCGCAATTGGTCTCATTCTCAGTGAAAAGCAGTTGCGGCGCGCCCTCGCAGACCAGCCATCGCTTGCCGTAGTCATCGTGAACCGCCTGGATGGCCGTCAAAGGCCCGCTCTGACGCGCCAGGGCGGGGCGCGAGGTGTCCCCGGTCCATACCCAGGTGTTGCGGAACCAGAGCGTCGGCAACAAGTGCAGCTCCGCGCTTTCCGGACCGCGATTATAGGCAGTGATACGAATCAGAATATCTTCAGGAGCGGCCTTGGCGTAGGCAACGAAAACGTCGAAGTATCGGCTCTCGTTGAAGACGCCCGTATCCGCCAGTTCGAATTCTGAATCGCTCCTTCCCCGCCGCCGGTTTTCTTCCACCAGTTGCTGGTAGGGAAAAGCGGCCTGAGGATATTTGTAGAGGAACTTCATGTAGGAATGGGTGGGCGTGGAATCCAGATAGAAGTAGTACTCCTTCACGTCCTCGCCGTGATTACCTTCGTCGCCGGTGAGTCCGAAGAGCCGTTCCTTAAGGAAGGGGTCATGGCCATTCCACAACGCCAGGGCGAAGCAGATCAGTTGATGCCGATCGCAAAGCCCCGCAATCCCGTCCTCGCCCCAGCGATAGGCTCGCGAGCGCGCATGATCGTGCGGAAAGTACTTCCAGGGCTTACCGTCAGGGCTGTAGTCCTCGCGAACTGTACCCCACTGGCGCTCGCTCAGGTACGGACCCCAACGCTTCCAGTGAGCCGTCCGCTGGCGGGACTCCTCGAGCCTTTGCTCTTCGCGTGTCATGGTGTAGCCTTCAGCTCTCAGCCGTCAGTTGTGAGCAAGCCGTCTCCGCACTCCTCGCTTTGAAAGTGCCCCTACTCCCCAGCCCCCATCTTCGTTGAAGGCGTGGAGGTTGTCAAACCGTGCGCGATAATGCGGAGCAAGCGCAGCCGAGATGTGCGGACATGTTGTCATTTCCCTTTGTTTTCATAGACATTCTCGCTTTGTTCCCTGAATTCTGTGCAACCGCCGTAGAGGCGGTTCGCGAACCGCCCCTACTACTGCACTGGTCGAGAAGTCGAGAGAGCAGGGTCTGCGTCGTCCCCCAATTGCGCCGCGTAAATTTGGAATTCGGGTTTGATTCGCGCATTTTGCAGCTCAGAATTGCATTCGTTTTAGCTTCGTTTTCAGCGTGCCTTCCTTTGTTTTCAACGACTTCTTAGCTTCGTTCCCACTGTTTTCATGTTTTCTCGATTGCCGTGCCCTGCAAGGGCATGAGTTAGTAGCCGGGGGCAACGCCCCCGGAAACGGTAAGCCGACAGTCGGCCGACCCTGAAAGGGTCGCACAGACTCCGATCCTGGCGTCCTCAGCCGCGAAGACACATTATTCGACCCCTTCAGGGTCGCACGGTTACCCTGTCTGATTCCGGGGGCGTTGCCCCCGGCTACTCCATGAATCCCCTTCGGGGATGTAGAGCGCATCAGTATCCTCCGGCGTCCAGCAGAGGAAAGCCATGGTTGACGACTTGCCCCCTGCAGGGCACTTTTGACCTCGCCCTTTGTTTTCATAGACATTCTCGCTTTGTTCCCTGAATTCCATGCAGCGGACGCAGGGGCGGTTCGCGAACCGCCCATGCTTTGCATTGATCGAGCGGTGGCCATCGGTGTTCCGGCCAGCGACCCGAGGCTCGTGATTGATTTTCGATTCGTCGACTTCCTGACTTCTTGACCGTAATTGAAGGCAGAAATCACAGGCAGGGACTACAGAGGAATACGGCGGAAGGCTTCCCAGCATAATGTACCCGGCAGGCCCTGGCCGCCTGCCCAACCCCACCAGACAATTCTAGCCTATACCGTCCCGTTTGTCAAGGGAAAAATGCGCAGCGACAAGACGTCCGGTCCATCCGCGACCACTACGCGGACAGGTCCCGCACGTTCGGCTCTGAAGATCCTTCCGACCCGGCGCATTCCTTCCGCGTGCTCACGATCAGGCAGTGCTACAGTTTGCTGTAGAGGCGGCTTTATGCCGCCAGGTGGCGAGGTGAACTCGCCGCTACGAGAGCCAACTGTACCACTACCATCGGACCGGGTGTACGAGATAAAAGTGGGGGCTATGGAGTACGCGAGGCCCAAAAGTCTTCAAATCGACCGGAGAGAATGCAACAGCGCAGGGCAATGATGGCATTGGCTCCGCGTACGGACCAGCGCATTCCGGATAGTTTGAGACGCTCACCGATGACCGTGCGACAGCCAGCCTCGACCACCCCAGAGCCCACAAAGAAGTTCTTTTCCCGGTATTCGGCGTAGCGCATCTGCGGGGCATTGTTTTCGAAGTAGCACAATTGTTTGAGCATCGTTTTTTTGCTGGGAGCGGAGGCAGGCAGTTGTTTGCCGACTTGGCGAAGCAGCCGGCGGATGTTGCCCGCTTCCAACCAATCCCGCCAGGTTTTCGGAGCCTTAGCCTCCGGACCCCAGAGGATCTGCGCCATAGTGGTCAAGTGCTCATAGGCGTGGAACAAATCGACGATATGCACGGCCTGGGGGAAATGGGTTTGGACAATGGTGTGGTTATATCGCGCCCCGTCAGTCAGCACGATGACGGTCTGGGCCTGTTCCAGACCCCGCCGCAGAGCCTCGGCATAGATGCGCCAGCCGAACAGAGTGCTCGCTTCAATAGCCCCAACATAGGTGGTGGAATCGGGATCGCGTTGCGGACGGCCCTTGCGGTCCAGGCCCACTTGGGTGAACACACAGCCCAACTTGGCTTCCCGGGTGCGGGCCGAGCCATCCGCTTGTTTGCCGCGCCGTCCTACCAGTTCGTTCCTGCGCATGGGGACTCCGGTGCCGTCGAAGCTGATATAGAACTTGGCCTGGGAGGAGGCGGCTGGGGGGGACGGGGTGCGGAGGGCTTGCAATCTCCGTTCCTGTTCCCTCGCCAGCCACTGCTCGACTTGGTGGCCCACCTCTTCGGCCACCCGCTCGACTTCCCGAGCTTCGACGGTTAGTCCCGCGTAGCAGCGCAAATCTTCGGCGGACTGCTCAAACTGGGATTGGCTACCGGCACGCGCCATGAGTCGGCGCACGCCGGGCGAATAGGTGGTGTGGACGATGTCCAAAAGCTCGTCATCGGGAAAGCGTCTCTGGCAACAGAGTTCGCAGATATAGAAAGAGCGCGCGAAAGGTACCCGGCCGAGCGTGGTTAACAATCCTTTGCGGCGTCGGCCGCGACTGCTCATGCGCTGGCCACACGGGCAGAGGATCGCCTGACGAGGAGCATGCCGCTGCCAGTGACTCAGCAAAGCTCGCAGGACCCCCGCCCCGCCTTGGCGGGCGGCTTGCAGCAGGAGGCCCTCCCACGCTTCAAAATCCGGTGTCTGTCGGGTGCCCAGAGCGGCGGCGAGGCGATGCACCTCGGCGGCTTGTTCCAGTTCCACCAGCAGTTTTTTTTTGCACCACCTCGGCCACCGCTAAATCACTGAGTTGCTCCCCCACTTGCACTAAGCCGTCCACCACCGTTTCGAATTGTCGCATGGCTTGAATCTGTTGCCGATACACGGGCACCAGGGCGGGATCGGTCAGGCGCTGGGAGACGGTTTTCTGACCCTGCTTACGCGTCAAGAGCGGATAAGGTCCACGCTTGACGCGCGAACCGTCCTTCCGTTTAACCGTGAGAAATTGCTCGGTGAGCGAGCCGCGCCTTATTTCTGGCAAGCCGGAGAGTTCCTGGAGAAGGTGCTGGCGATGCTGCTCGAGAGTAGGGTAATCGGCGGAGGCTTTTCGCATATTGTAGTATGCATACTACAATATACGAGGTAAAATCAAGCCAAAAAGCCAAATCCCACTTTTATCTCGTACACCCACCTGACGTTAATGACTGACGTTAATGACTTCCGCAAACCAACTTTTGGGTGTACAATTGCCAACAGCTCTAACATTCTGTGTCGGGACTGCAAGCACGAAAACGAACTTCGAGGCGGAGTGAGCCCCGTGTGCGATGATCGGACGGCCCAACCCCAAGCGCCATCGCAGCAACCTTTACCTCCCCCGTATCTTTTGATCCACGAAGGTCTTCGCCGGGGCCGGATCATTCCTTTCCTGGGGGCGGGAGCGTCACTCGGCGCCCGCCCGCCAAAGATGAAGTGGAACCACGTCCAAGGTGCCTACCTGCCAAAGGGAGACGAACTAGCAGAGTACTTGGCGCAAAGGACAGCATTTCCGCCGGACGAACCCAGTGACGACCTTGCCAAAGTTTCTCAGTATTACAGTGAGCGCCGAGACGGGAAGCGGCTGGCCACGGGGAGCCGGGATAAGACCGCGAAGGTGTGGGACGCGGCGACGGGGAAGGAATTGCTGAGCTTGTCCGGCCACAGCGAAGGCGTACACAGCGTGGCCTGGAGCCCGGATGGGAACCGCCTGGCCACGGCAGGCGAGGACGGAATCGTTCAAGTGTATGCCATGGACATCAACGACCTCATGGCGCTTGCTCGCAGCCGCGTCACTCGCAACCTCACGCCCGCCGAGTGCGAGAAGTACCTCCACGTGGATAAATGCCCACCCATCCCTTAGTCGTTTGCGACCGGAGAAAGGATGATGCTGGTTAGCACGGAGAGGAGTGGTGACCATGAGCACAGACCAACAGCCTGAACTCGCATCCAGGAAATGGGTGATTACGTTCGGGTGGTACCTGATTGTCTTGAACCTGGTACTGCTTTACCTGCTGATCAAGCTTTGGCCAGGGCTGGTACCGTTGAAGGATGACTATAGCTCGGTAAGTTTGCTGCCCGGATGGCCAGAGATCAAGATATGGAGGGAAACTCGCTTCCTCTTGATTGTGGCCGTCAGCGGAGACTTAGGCAGCTATATCCATCTCGCGACTTCCTTCGCCGATTACTTAGGCAATCGCCAGTTCGTGAAGAGCTGGGCATGGTGGTACCTTCTCAGACCGTTCATCGGCACGGTCCTCGCGCTCGTCTTCTACTTTGCGGTGCGCGGCGGGCTGATCGCAGGAAGCAGCGGGGCGGAGACCCTGAGTCCTTACGGCATAGCCGCCCTCGCGGGTCTGGCCGGTATGTTTTCGAAGCAGGCGACCGACAAGATGAGAGAGGTTTTCGAGAACCTCGTCAAGACGGATAAGACCCCACGAGCCAATCCACTGAAGCAAGAGCCCGCTGCTAATGGTGAGCGGGTCGCTAAGTAACAGAATGACGCGGTCCCAGGATATGAAGCCGAGCCATTAGCCCCGGCCAACTGGTTTACCAATCGCCAGTGGCCGTGCAAGTCGGGCACTTTGACGAGAAACTACACGCGGATGTGGCGCCAGGCGGTTCCGGGCGGATGGCTGCTCGGTCAGCGGCCGGTTCCTGGCGGTGGCACTTTGCCGGCCGCTTCGGACAGGAATGCATCCCGGCACGCCATCCCGGCCGCGCGGATTTCTTGAAATCCAGGCCGGGAGCGCGCCCGCGCCAGGAAGGAATCGGAATCCATCGCCGGATACGAGCAGTACCCTCCGTCAACGGCTTTTTTCAGCAGCGGAAGCGCAGCATCCGGCTCACCGGCGTACGCCAGATGCGCAGCAGCAAATAGTTCATTTCCGGGTCGGAGTCAGGCTGAACGGCGCGCACGAGCCTCGCGATCTCCGCGGAGGGACGATGTTGCAAGTACGCCAGCAGCACCCTATAGGCGCCCCATCGTGGTGTGGGCTCCGGCCAGCTCTTCAGGACGTCTCTTGCCTTTCCTTGGTGCAGCAGTACATTGATCGAAACCGCCTGCATAATCGGGTTGGTGGGATCCAGGCGCAGAAAATCCATGGCACGCTGATAATTGCCCAGCAGCATGAACGTGACTCCACAGCTCCGGGCGCCAGAATCTTGCGCGTCGATCAGCACGGACGTTTCACATTCGCGCGCCGACTCTTCGAGCAGGCCGGCATCGCGCAGCATCCAGCTTGCGTCAAAGTGCAGCCGGGCGCTATCCGGCCGGAGGCGAATCGACTCTTTGAGACGGCGACACGCCCCACCGCGGCTGATTCCGCGGCGCTGAGCCTGCTTTCCGAATGATCCCTGCATGTACAGGGTGGCGGCGCGGAAAATTACGTTGTCCGCGGATCGAGCTGGGCTGCCCGCTCGCCTGCATCCCACCAACCCTCGACCGCGGCCTGGCCGCCGTTCCACATCCAAACGGACTCCACGTACCTTGACGAGAGATCTTCCCAAGCCTGGGCGTAAGTCGGGTCGAGCTGTACCGCTCGTTTCAACATTTCCAAGGCTCGGCGGTTGAGTTTGGGATCGGTCTCGCCCGGAATCGAGCGGGCTTCCAGGACCAGCTTGTATGCTTCTTCACTTGTGGGTTTCGGGGGCGTTTGGGTCACAAATTCCGGCGCGCCCAGCAGCGGGGCCAGACTGCGGCGCGTTTCGGCCGCGATCTGCGCCTGCATGGCGATCATGTTCCCGGCCGGAATATCGAATACGTCCTCCCATAGGAGACGATCCTTCTCGACGTCGGTCATTCGCAAGGTGATTTGGAGTTGGTCGCCGGCTTGAAAAAAAGCCCGCTGACCAGGCGCGCCACTCGCAGCTCGCGCCCTATCTTGGCGAGGTCAGAATTCGATTCGCTGAATGTATGAGTCTCTTGGGGCGACCGTACGGTCAGCGAGCGCGCATATCCCAGGGTGGCGGAAATTTCATCGGCAAGCCCCCATTTGAGAAAATCGAGCCTCGAATCGCTTCCCGCATTCTGAAAGGGAATCACCGCCACGGTGTGCGGCACGGACTCGCCGATTCCCTTAGGGCCGCGGCTCATCGTCAGCGCGATCGCGATCCCGATGCTCGCCAGCATCGCTGCTGCGGTTGCGACGGATCGCCAGTTTCGCCGCAGAAATTTCGCCAACGTGCATAACGGCGAATCGGGGCGGGCGTTTAGCGGTTCGTGTTTTAAATAATGATCGAGGTCGTCGATCAGCGCCTGCGCAGATCGATACCGCTGCGCGGGATCTTTCTGCATCGCTTTCAGGCACAGCACATCCAAATCGATCCACGATCCAGTGCGCGTTCCGCCGCGGCGAGCCACCAGCGACGGCTTCATCGGTTCCTGCGTGGTTACGACAACAGCCGCTTCGGGCGGCGTTTTTTGCGAAACATCGAAGGGCAGGCGTCCGGTTAACAATTCGTACAAAATGACGCCGAGGGAATAGACGCCGCTTTCGGCCCCCGCCGCGCCGCCGCGAAGCTGCTCCGGAGCTGCGTAGGCGGGAGTCATGGGACGCAGATCCGTCCGGGTCTGATCGGCCGGCCGCCCCTCTGCCTCGAGCTGCTTGGCGATTCCAAAATCGAGCAGCCGCAGCGAGCCATCCTCCTTGACCAGAATATTCGAGGGCTTCAGGTCGCGATGAATTACGCCGCGATCGTGGGCGTATTGCACCGCTTCGCAAACGGAGCGGACGAGTTTCAGGCGGTCCTCGATCGAACACTTGTGGATCTCGCAGTATTTGTTCAGGGCGAGGCCTTGGACGTATTCCATCGTGAACCAGGGCGTCCCATCCGGTAAGGTCGCGGCATCGTAGAGGGGGGCGATGGCGGGATGATTGAGTTGCGCCAGCGTGCGCCGCTCGGTTTCAAAGCGCTTGAGCCGGGTAGGAGACAGCCACGCGTCGCGCAGGATCTTGATGGCTACCACGTTCCCCAGGTCCCGCCGCTCGGCCAGCTAAACGACCCCCATCCCGCCTTCTCCCAGGACGCTCTTGATTCGATAAGGACCGAATTCCCTCGGCTGGGTGGTGTCAGCCTGCATGAGGTCCGCGGCGAGGTCGGACACATCGCGATCAAGTAGTCCAAAACTCTTCGAGTCCTGCTCGATCATCGCCAGTACGGTCGAGCGTATTTCAGAGTCGTCGCCACAGGCTTGGCTGAGGAAAGAGAGCTGATCCGAACGCGGAAGGTCGGCGGCGCGGTGGAACAGCTCCTGCACTCGTTGCCAGCGTTCGGGTTGCATATCAGGCTCCAGCGCGCCGTTTGGTCTTGGTGTATTGGCTAGTACACCGCGCGCGGCGAGCGGATCTGCGTGCCCTGCGGGCCATCCATTCGCCGAAGTTCTTGGCCACCATGACGGTCTTTACCTCGCTCTTGCGTATAGCAGAGTACGAGGGCATGCGTTTATGCGCGGAGCGCGCCCCATGGCTAATGCGGGCAAGCCCCTCTGTTCGTTGTTTCCCGTACCCTGAGAGGTAAGGGGAATTCTAGCATTCAACGTGGTCTGACCGCAGCGGGCGCTAGTGGCAAGGGTTTTGGGTTTCCCTGTCCTTTTCGGCGGCCGTGTGGCATAATTGAATGCACGGGTGAATGCGTGCTGTTGGTTCATCCGGCTGCAGGGCAGGCTTTCTCAAACTCAGCAAGGAATTACTCATGCCGGAAGTTTGCAAGGACGTTCTTGCCAATGGTCTGATCGTTCTCACGGAGCAGATGCCGGTGGTGCGCGCGGTCTCGATGGGCATCTGGGTAAGGACCGGGTCGCGACAGGAGAGCGAAGAAGAGAACGGCATTTCGCACTTCATCGAGCACATGGTTTTCAAGGGAACCAGAAACCGGACTGCGGCGCAGATTGCCCGCGAGGCCGACTCGATCGGCGGCCATCTGGACGCGTTCACGGCCAAAGAATGCACGTGTTTCTCCATCAAGGCCCTGGACGAGCACGTGCCGCGCGCCTTCGACATTGTTTCGGATCTGTTCCTGAATCCGCTTTTCCAGCCTGAAGACATCAGTAAGGAATCGAAGGTTATTCAGGAAGAGATCAAGATGGTGGAGGACACCCCGGACGACCTGGTGCACGAGATGTTCACGCAGAGCTACTGGCGCGGGCACGCGCTGGGGCGGCCTATCCTGGGTACCCGCCACACGGTGAGCAGCTTCAACCGGGAGCGGCTGTGCGACTATTTTCAGCGCCATTACACTCCCAACCGGACGCTGATCGCCGCCGCGGGAAACCTTGACCACGACCGCTTCGTCGAATTGGTCACGCGTTACTTTGGCGACCGGCGCAGCGGCCCCGTATCTGACGACGGTCCTCCGCCGATCCCCCACCCCAGCATCAGGCACCGGCACAAGAAGGAACTCGAGCAGGTGCACCTCTGCGTGGGCGCGCCGTCCTACCCGCAGCCGCACGAGAAGCGCTTCGCCTGCTACATCCTTAACACCGTACTCGGGGGCGGGATGAGCTCGCGGCTGTTCCAGAACATTCGCGAGAAGCGGGGGCTTGCCTACTCGGTTTTCTCCGGCCTCTCGAGTTTTCGCGACGCGGGCTGCCTGAGCGTCTACGCCGGCACATCGCTGGAGAACGCGCGCCAGGTGCTGGGCTTGATCTTAACGGAGTTCCGGCAGTTGAAGTCCGAGGGCATCAGCGAGCAGGAACTTCAGCACGCCAAAGACTACCTGAAGGGCAACCTGCTGTTGAGCCTGGAGACCACCGGCAGCCGGATGTCGAATGCGGCTCGCCAGGAGATGTATTTCGGGCGCAACATCTCGCTCGACGAGATCGCGCGGCACATCGACGAGGTGACTTCCCCGGCGGTTCTGGAGGTGGCACGCGAGTTTTTCCAAACGGACCGGCTGGCGGTTACTTTCCTCGGGCCGATCAACGACTTCCGGTTCACCCGCGCGGACCTTGCCTGCTAGCCGCGATCCGGTTCCGAGGCAGCAAAAGCTCGTCGCGCCGACCTTCAGGCCGGCAAGCATGGCGCCGGACTGACAATCAGCAGCCACGATGCTGACCTGAAGGTCAGCGCTACGAGTCCCTGTGGCCTCCCGACAGAATCCAGGAGCTGGACAAGCCACACTCTTCAGGCCGGAGGAAAAACCGTGCTCATCGTTCATGTGCACATTCGAGTTAAAGCGGAGTTCATCGAAGCCTTCAAAGAAGCCAGCATCGAGAACGCGCGGCGCAGCGTACAGGAGCCGGGCATCGCGCGCTTCGATGTGATCCAGCAGGCCGACGACCCGGCCCGCTTCGTGTTGGCTGAGGTCTATCGCACTAACGAAGCCACAGTCCATCACAAGGAAACCGCCCACTACTCCGCCTGGCGCGACGCCGTCGCGCCGATGATGGCGGAAGTTCGCACCAGCGTTAAATACTCGAATATCTTTCCTCCCGATGAGGGTTGGTGAGGCGGTGGTGCGATTCGAATTTGCTACGCCCAGCCGCATCCTGTTTGGAGCGGGTGTAGTGTGCGAGGTTGTTCCCGCCGCAAAGCAGATGGGCCGAAGACCGCTGCTGGTGGTGGGCCAATCGCCGCGCCGCGCCGCTTTCCTGGCCGAGGAGTTCAAAACCGCGGGAATCGGTTGCGTTACCTGGGCCACGCGGGGAGAGCCATCGGTTACCCTGGTTCGGGAGGGCGTGGAACTCGCCCGGCGCGAGCAATGCGACCTGGTGATTGCTGTCGGGGGCGGCAGCGCCATCGATGCGGGAAAAGCCGTCGCCGCGCTCCTGACCAACGGCGGCGATCCCACCGATTACCTGGAAGTGATCGGCAAGGGGCAGCCTCTCCAAAGTGCCTCTGTCCCTTTCATCGCCGTTCCCACCACCGCCGGCACGGGATCCGAGGTGACGCGCAACGCCGTCCTGGCTTCCGCCGAGCACCGGGTCAAGGTGAGCCTGAGGAGCCCGATGATGCTGGCGCGCCTGGCGGTGGTGGACCCGGAACTGACCCTCGAATTGCCGCCCGCGGTCACCGCCAGCACGGGGCTCGACGCGCTGACGCAGTTGATTGAGCCCTATGTGTCGAGCCGCGCTAATCCTCTCACGGACGGCTTTTGCCGCGAGGGCTTGCACCGCGTCAGCCGCTCGCTGCGGCGCGCTTATCGGTCCGGAAGCGACAGGGCAGCTCGAGAGTTCATGTCGCTGGCCAGCTTATTGGGCGGGCTGGCGCTTGCGAATGCGGGCCTGGGCGTGGTGCATGGCTTTGCCGCGCCCATCGGAGGAATGTTCGACGCCCCGCACGGAGCGGTCTGCGCCGCCCTGCTCCCCCATGGCATGGCCATCAATATCCGAGCCGTGCGCACGCGCGCCCCGGAAAGTGAGATATTGCGCCGCTACGAGACCGTGGCGCGTCTGCTGACCGGCAAGCCGGACGCCCTCGCAGAAGACGGGGTCGAATGGGTTAGACAACTGTGCCGCGACTTCCAGATTCCACCCCTCAGTTCCTACGGCATCGAGGATAAGGATGTGCCCACCCTCGTCGAAAAAGCCTCCCAAGCCAGCAGCACCAAAGGCAACCCCATTAGTCTCACCATGGACGAATTGCAGGAGGTGTTGACCCTCGCCCTGTAGAGTTTTCGATGGACGATGGTCGATTGACGAATGACGATGGGTTGGTGATCCCAAACCTGCAATTTGCGATTGCCGATTCGGCGCTCTGCGCCTGAATGAGCACGCCTCTTCACGTAGATGACCACATAGTCCTTCAGGCGTTGTGAAGCTTCTTGTTGACAACCAGTTGCCCGTCGCCCTGGCGCGGCACGCGAGGCTCCGTTCAAAACAAGGCAAGGAATTCCTCGATCGTCATCCCCGAATGCCGTATGAGAGCGCGAAGCGTCCCCACCGAGAGCTCTTTATGTTGAGGAATAGAAAGATTCGCGCGCACACCTGACTTGGTCATGACCACATGACTTCCCACTTGGCCGATGACGCTCCACCCGGCCTTTGCGAAGGCCTTTACCGCTTCTTTGCCGGAAATGTTGGCAAGGCGTACCACTCAATTAGACAGATACTAGTATCTCGGGCTGGTTGGTGCGTGGAAGGCGCGCTGTGGCTTTTTGATCCTCAGCCCACAGCCACCCAGCAATGGCCTCTTTGATGTTGGCTAGGGCCTCTTGTTCGTCTTTGCCCTGCGAGACACATCCCGGCAAGGCCGGGCACTCCGCCACGATCCAGCCATCTTCTGCGGGAGTGAGAGTAACGTGAAACACCATACTATCGCTATGCTACCACGCACCTCTGCTTGTGAACAAGCGGTGGATTGAGGTTAGGTTTTCGGGGGCGCATGCATTCATTTCAATGTGGGTGCGCCTGGGCAATTGCCGCACCAGCGCCTTGATCGAGGCCTTCGACCGGCTGTGGCCGCGCATCGAGCAGGCTCTCCTGAGCGGAGAACGCGTGGTTGAGATTCGATAAAGCGGGAGAGTCATGCGGGTGGCACCGAAAAGAGCGACAGCGGCAGGTGGGTCCTTGTCCGGCAAACGCAGAGACGAGGCTGTGCAACAACCAGAGGACCGTATGGAACGGTCCGCGCCGACCCGTAAGCGAGGGATTCAACCGGACGCGCAAGGAATCTTCGCGACGCAGTATTTATTTTGAAGGAAGGCGAACAACGGAAATGCGACCTTTGCAATGTTGAAGGCTCTCTCCGCCATTTCGGCGCTGATCGCTCGAGATGTAATGTGTAGAAATTTGTTTCGCCGGTCGGCAATGGATTGCCATGCCTCGTTGATGTTGGGGTCGCCGAATTCTCCGATCGCCCTTTGCAGGGGGGTGCCACAGGCGAGCCAGAACAGCTCCTGGAGCTCCTCACGGCGGCGCCTTTTGGCCACTGTTTTGCGCGCTTCTCCATCCGTCATTCCCCGACCTACGAGCTGATGAACGAGCAAATCGTGCAATAGCCGCTCAAACAGTGAAGCGGTCAGGATTACGACTATGGTGTGGTCAATGGATGTGTTCGAGTAGCTGGCGAGGAGCGAAAAAACCTGAACCGCCTGTTCCTGACTGCCAAGCGAGAGGTCTCTCTGTAATACGCCGAGCACCTTTCGGTACTCAGTCTCCGAGCGATGCGGTTTTCTGAAAAACCTACGTATATCACCTGCGGCGGCGACCACCTCTGACGCCTTAATGTCTCGCTTGGAGGTCGGGCGAATTGCCTCTGCCAATTCATTCTGTTTTGCGCCGCTTCGGGCCGCGGCACGTACGTATGCATCTCCGATCATCTTGAGCCAGTCAACACAGGCGAAACCAGGAAACACCGAACGCGCGGACCCAGAACGATTGCACCTTGGACAGGGCACGCTCGGGCGGTCTAGGCTTGGCTCCCGACTGAGGAATCCGCAGAAAGGGCACTCCATGAAGGTTGATGCTATAACCCATGTCGGGTTTTCCGCGAGTTCGAGATTAGTCAGGCCCGTGCGCCTCGCCATGGGAGTCCCTCCTTCCCTCACCAAAAAGTCCCTCCTGCGTATGCTTCGTCTTCCTCTCCGCTTTGGCGAAGGTTTCGACGCGATGGGCGGGGTATTCGAGCTTCTTTCCCGCCAGCAATTCGGCAATGGTGAGGATTTGCAGGCGAGGATAGCGGCCCGGAAAGTCGTTTGACTCGTAGAAGCCCGTGGCGGCGGCTTCCGTGAGCATGGGCTTGGTGGGCTCCCGCAGCGTTATCAGTGCGCCGATGGCCGCTTTCTCGCGTTCCAGTACACCCTTTAGGTCGCGCACGTGGTTCACGCCGATATATCCGCTCTTCACCTGCACGATCACCTGCTTGGCCTGGCCGCTCTTGTCGTCGAAGAAGTTGATGTAGCCGTCGATGCCGGTATCCGCGCCCTTCTTGTGGTCTTTGGCGGGCCGCGCGTTCACCAGGTCCACCGCCCACCACTCGAATTGGTGCGGACTGATCTCTTTCAGCGCCTCGGCGCTCTGCAAGTCCTTTGGCGCACCGATAATTTCATAGGCGCTGAGATCGTTCTGAAAGGTGTCGCGCAAACGCCGCTGCACGAGGTTGATGGCAAGATACGTGATGTCGATCCCGATCCAGCGCCGCTTGAGCCTCTCGGCGACGGCGATGGCTGTGCCGCAGCCACAGAATGGATCGAGAACTATGTCAGCCTCGTTGCTGCTGGCCTTGACGATGCGTTCCAGCAGCGCTTCTGGCTTTTGGGTCGGGTAACCGAGGCGTTCTTGGGCTTGAGAGTTTAT
Organism: uncultured Acidobacteriota bacterium; assembly: GCA_963722675.1. Lineage (GTDB taxonomy): Bacteria > Acidobacteriota > Terriglobia > UBA7540 > UBA7540 > CAVROP01. Next base: position 92,533 of record CAVROP010000074.1, on the reverse strand, counting down.
AGGGAGAACGTCTGTCCAAAGGTCGTCACAGGGAGTGCCGTGCATGGCGTCGAGGTAGAGCTTGAGGCGAGGCATGCCGCGAGGGGAATAGGTTAGCAGTCCCTCACGCTCGAATTGCTCCATGTTCTCGCTTGTATATGCCCAGCATCGACTCGACGGCGGCGTAAAGCCCTTCCACTTGTAAAGCTGCCCCTTTGAGGCCCTTTGCATAGAGGCGGTCAGGTCGCGCGTAGTGAATCGCCGCCCTGTTTGCCGTTCGACTTGACTGTAATGAGACTCGATATAGTCGTCCGAATATGGCACGTGCGTCGCATTCCACACCCACGCATCGGTCTTGCCGTAGAAGAGAAGGCGGTCTTGCACCGTGGCGTACCGTCTTCCAACATTGGAATGGGCGGAAGTCCGCTTCCACGTGATCTCGTTCTTAAAGTTTCTAACATCGAAAACGGCATCCATGACCAACTTTAGATAGTGGGCGGCCGTGGAGTCACAATGAAGATAAATGCTACCGGTGGGTTTAAGCACGCGGTAAAGCTCGACCAAACGAATCGCCATCATCACCAGATAGGCCATCATGTCATTGCGGCCCAGGAAGGCCACCAGGGCTTGCATGAGGTCGGCGAGCTTACGCGGACCGCTCCCGACGATCTCCCTGTACACCGCCTCTGGCTCACTGCTCCACTGCCAGGTGTCCTCGAAGGCCGTGATCTGCGCGGCAGATTCTGCGCCGCTCTTTTCCTTGAAGAGGACGTTGTAGGTGGCGTTGGAGTTGAAGGGCGGGTCGAGGTAGACGAGGTCAACGCTCGAGTCCGGCACCTGGCGGCGCAGGATATCGAGGTTGTCGCCAAAGTAGAGTCGGTTTTTCCAGTCCATTGCCGGAGAGCATACCACAAATCGCCGTGAGCGATGCGGCGAGCAGATTGGCAGGAACCGCCTCAGTCGGGGCTGGCGCGGGCTGGCGCACAGCTTTGCGGTCTCTGTTCATTCCGGCTGCACGCAAAACAGGGCTTCCCCCTGCGCCAGCCTCGCATTTCTCCCGCAGCTTTTGACATGCTCCAGTGGTGGACCGACGCATGGCAGTGCCGTCGGGGGAATTGGCTTGTTTGGTACTTGACAAAAGCGGTAATATAGGGTAGAGTTGTCTGGTACGGCTGGCAGGCGGTTAGGCGCTGCCGGATAGGTTATGCCTCTTCCTCGGATTAAGTTCGTAGTCCCTGCCTGTGGTTCCTGCCTCCTGCACAGTCGAGAAGTCGAGGAGTCTCACCTTTTGTGGGGACGGCTCGCCTGCCGCCCCTGCTCCCAACTTTCCAATTCATGGAGTTACTATGTCCTTACTCAAATCTACTTGTCTCACTCCCCAGCGGCTTGACGCCGCTCGGCGCAATTCGCAGCGCTCCACCGGCCCCCGCAGCGAGGCCGGAAAAGAGCGAATGAAAATGAACGCCCTAAAGCACGGCTGTGATGCCGCGCCCGGAAACGAAGCTGCCGTTATGCGCGCCCTGGGCGAAGATCCCGTCGAGTATGCAGCCTTGCAGCGGGAACTCGCCACCACCTACGGCCCCGGCGACGCCCTCTGGGACCGGCAACTCGCCGACCTGGCCAAGCTCTACTGGCGTCGCAACCGCATCGAGCGCATGGAGACGGGCCTGATGCGGCGCGCTCTCCAGGCGGTCGAGGAGCGGCGACGCACCCGCCGCGACCAGATCGCCGCCGCCACCTTCGATGCCTCGAGTGCCTTGGTCACCGACCTCAAACTGCCCCAGCCGACCGACCCGTGCGCGCGCCTGCGCCAACTGCTCTCGCGGGTGGAGGGGATCCGCGAGCGGCTCCGGCGGGAACGTGTCACGGGGATGAAACAGCTCGTAATCCGTCAGTTTCTGGCGCCAGGCCGCGGCGGGCGACCGGTGCGGATTGACGAACTGATGGGGATCTTTATCGAGTGGATCGACTTGAGGGAGAAGAAGGATGAGAAAGCGTTCAACGACTTCGTTGACCAACAGATGGGCGGCGCGGCGAATGTGGGCATCCTGTGGGGGGAATTGCTGCGCCTGCTGGATGAGGAGATCGCGGCGCTGAAGGCGGCGTTCGAGGAGGAGGTGGCTGTGCAGGAAGAGAACGACGCGATCGAGCGCGATGCCTGCCTGGCTCCGGCGGGGGAGACTTGGGAGATGCTGCTGCGGCAGGAAGCGGCGCTCGACCGCTCGATCGACCGCAAGGTGAGGATTATTCTGACCATGCGCCAAGAACATGGACGCCTGTGCAGGGGCGGTTCGCGAACCGCCCCTACGCAACAGTCAATCCCTCCCGCCGACGAGTCAGACGACCGGAAAGCGCAGGAACTGAGTAAGCTGGTAGGGCTCGACGGTGCGACAGAAAGTCCGGCAGAGGAAAACGCCCCAGAAACACTAAAATCGCCGGAACAAAGCCAGCATGTCATTGAAAACAAAGCACCGGCCACAGAGGAGGTGCGCCGATGAGCGGAAATGGTCCCTTATCCCGAGCCCGTGGCCGTTCGGCAGGCCGCCGCAGAGGGGCCCTGCAGCGGTCGCCTCTGCGTCTCTGACCTTCTTTCGAAGCTCCGCGGCTTTTTCCGCTCTACCCGGCTCAGGGGCGGAGGGCCCCGGTGCGCGGGCCGGACACCAGCGCCGCGATTCGCGGCTGTTGGAGCTTCCGTCCTTGACATCATTGCTTGCGTGGTGATAAGAACGCACGGTGCGTCCGGGGCAGGGCACAATTCAAGAGATCCCCACAGGCGTTGGGATGACGTGACTTTGAACGGCGCCGGCGAGTGCCGAGATCAGACGCGCGGAAGGAGACCTCATTGTGGAGAAACTGGCAATTGAAGGCGGTCCCAAGGCGGTTACCAACCGGCTGGCAGGCTGGCCGCAGTTCGATGAGAAGGCCATTGCAGCGGTCACGGAAGTATTGAAGTCGGGAAAAGTTAACTACTGGACTGGCAAGCGAGGGATGGAGTTCGAGAAGAAGTTCGCGGAATGGCAAGGCAGCAAGTACGCCATCAGTGTGGCGACAGGGACCGCCGCGCTGCATGTGGCCTTGAGCGCTTTGGATATCGGACCGGGGGATGAGGTCATTGTTCCCAGCTATACATTCATCGCCACGAGTTTTGCCGTGGTCCAGGCCGGAGCCATTCCGCGTTTTGCAGATGTGAACCTGGAGGATCACTGCCTGAGCGTGGAGTCGGCGGAAAAGCTGGTGAACGCGCGCACCAAGGCCATTATGCCGGTGCACTTGTACGGAAACGTTTGCGACATGGATGAGATTCTATCTTTCGCAAAACGCCACAATCTTTATGTGATCGAAGATAATGCCGAGGCTTTTGGCGGGGAGTACAAGGGCAAGAAAACCGGTACGCTGGGCACCTCGCGGGTTGCAGCTTTTGCCAGAACAAGACCTTCACGACCGGCGGCGAGGGAGGGATGGTCACCACGGATGATGAGGAACTGGCGTGGAAGGCCCGTAGTTTTCGCGACCACGGTTACGACGTCAAAGAGCGATTGGCTCTGCTGGAGATGGAGCAGAAGCTTCCCTACATTCACAACATGGTGGGATGGAACTATCGCATGACGGAGATGCAGTCCGCGATCGGCCTGGCGGAACTGGAGCGCATCGACAACTGGAACATGCCCCGGCGCCGCCGTAACGCGCGCATCCTGGTGGAGGCGCTCGCCGGACGGCCGGAAGTGAAGTACGGGCCGATCGATACAGCGGAGCGGCGGAACGGCTGGTACACGATGGCGTTCTCGCTGGATATCGAGAACATGCAGTGCGATATTCAACAGTTCGTACAGGCGGCGGTGGCGGAAGGGGCGCCCTGCTGGAAGGTTTTTTGGCCGCAGTGCCACACCGAGCGAGCTTTTCGGGAGTTCAACTCCTTCGGCAAGTCGGGGTTTCCATTCCGCTCGAAAGAATATACTACGCCTACCAGCGTGGATTACTCGCGGGTCGAGGTGCCCAACGCGGTCTGGCATGAGTCGCACACGTTTACGGTTTTTGCCTTTCCCACTTTCAGCGAAGACGACATACACCAGATCGCGCGGGCGCTGGTGAAGGTAATTGAGGCTTATTCCGGGAAGGTATTCTCAGCGGCAAGTTTCACAACCAGGCGGCGCAAGGCGCGGAGTCCACACTGAGCGCCATTCTGGGACGCACGGCTGCTTACCTGGAGCGTGAGGTCACCTGGGACGAGTTGCTCGCTTCGGATCAGTATTACGATCCGGAGTTGGAAGGCCTCGATCTGAGCGCGCTGGAAACGGCGTAACGCTGTTCGGTGCCATCCCTGTGGAGGCCGGACTTGGTGGTTAACCGGAGCCCCTTCGAGGCTGTGTCGGGCCACCTCTAATGGAACTCGAAACTATCACTAACCCACCTCGCCTGCGCCGAGTCCTGACCATTTGGGATTTGGTCTTCTATGGGATTGTGCTGATCCAGCCCATCGCCCCGGTAGGAATCTTCGGCATCGCTCAGAAGATCTCGCACGGCCATGTCTCGACTGCGGTGCTCGCTGCGATGGTGGCCATGGCGCTGACGGCCTTCAGTTACGGCCGGATGGCCGCTGTTTATCCTTCCGCGGGCTCCGCTTACACCTACGTCAGCCGGGGGCTGAACCGCTACGTCGGTTCCCTGATTGGTTGGGCTATGGTATTGGATTACCTGCTCATACCGATTATCAACGTGATTTACCCCGCGCTGACTTTCAAGAGGCTGTTTCCGGCCGTGCCGTATGCTGCGTGGGCGGTGCTGATTGTAGGGGTCATCATTTTCCTGAATCTGCGCAATGTGCGCTTCACGGCGCGCGCCAATGAGGTGCTGCTGGCGGTGGTGTGCGTGGTGGTGGCGGCGTTCTTTTTCACCGCTGTCCGCTATCTCTTTCACTTTCAGGGCTTGGGCGGGCTGATCTCCATCGAACCCTTTTATTCGCCAAAGGCGTTTGATTTCGGGGCGCTTCGTACTGCCACGTCGCTTGCCGCTCTCACTTACATCGGCTTCGACGGGGTGACGACGCTGGCCGAAGAGGTGGAAGACCCAAAGCGCACGGTGCCGGTTGCGACCGTGCTGGTGTGCCTGATCTGCGGAGTGCTCAGCACTCTGGAAGTGTACCTGGGGACGAGGGTTTGGCCCAACTACAACACCTTTCCAAACCTTGAAACAGCGTTCATCGATGTCTGCCTTCGGGTGGGAGGAGTGGTTCTGTTTCAGGCCATGGCCGTCGTCCTTATCGTCGCCTGTCTCGGCTCCGGCCTGGCCGGGGTGGCTGGAGCAGCTCGCCTGCTTTACGGAATGGGACGCGACAATCTGCTTCCGCGGAAGTTCTTCGCGCGACTTGATCCCAAGCACAATGTTCCTGCACTTAATGCGCTGGCGATCGGCGTTCTCACCTTGATTGGTGCGTTGCTGATCAGTTACGAACGGGCGGCGGAATTGCTTAACTTCGGCGCCTTCCTGGCGTTTATGGGCGTCAATCTCACTTGCATTCGGCAGTTTGGCTTGCGCCCTGAGGCCGGGAGAGCGCGCAATTTTTTTCGGGACTTGTTCGTCCCCGGGCTGGCGTTTGTGTTCTGCTTTGGAATCTGGTGGAGCCTGCCGCGGCCTGCCAAATGGGCAGGCGGGATTTGGTTTCTAGCAGGTATCGCTTACGCAGCGGTTCGCACGCGGGGATTCAGGTCGGCGCCGCCGCAGATGGATTTTGCGGATCTCTAAAGGCCGAAATTCGAAATTCACCACCGTTTGCGAGAGTGTTGGGGTTGTCTCGGCGCCTGCCGTGCGCTGCCTACCGCCTACTGCGTACTGCCTACTCCAGATGTCCCCTTCCCCAATGGGGATAAGAGCGACCGCAGGGGTTTCCCGACCGCATTTTGTGATAACATACCGTTCCAATGGGCATCTTTTCCGGACCCGGACCCGTGCGGGCGGTCGGGGCCTGCGACACCGGCTCCTAAACGCCAGACCAAGACTTCCTAGCTGATGTTGTAACAGTGGCTGATATGCAAATATCTCAGAAATGGGCGATCTCTCGAATTTGGCTTACGGCCAAGGCGATTTTCTTGTTCGCTTTGGGCATTCAAACGGCCACGGCGCAGCAATCGCCGCCCAGCGTGCGGATCGACCTCGAGCAGGCGATTCAGATGGCGGTGGCCCACAACCATTCCTTGAAGGCCGCTCGCACCCAGATCCAGCAAAGCGAGGCCGAGGAAATCACCGCGGCCCTGCGGCCCAACCCCGTGTTCACTTACGATGACCTGTACGTACCGATCTTTAATCCCAGCCAATTTTCTGCGAACTATCTCGACTCGACCACGGAGTTTGACCTGGGAATAAGCTATACGATCGAGCGCGGGCACAAGCGTCAGGCCCGCATTCAGGCCGCCAAAGATCAGACCTCGGTGACGCGCTCGCAGGTGAGCGACACGGAACGGGGACTGACGTTTAACGTGGCGCAGCAGTTCGTCGGCGTCCTTTTGGCCAAATCGACTCTGCAATTCGCCAATCAGGATCTGGCCAGCTACCAGCAGACCGTGAATCTCAGCTCGGAGCAGTATCGAGCGGGAGCCATCAGCGAAGGCGATCTGCTGAAGATCAAGCTGCAGTTGTTGCAGTTTCAGATGGACGTCTCGCAAGCCCAGTTGAGCCTGGTCCAGGCTTACGCGAGCCTGCGGGCGCTGCTCGGGTACGATGCGATTCCGGCGGGATACGACGTGGTGGGCGAGCTGGCTTACGAACCCTTGAAGCTGAATCGCGAGGACCTGCAACTCAAGGCGCTGCAACTGCGGCCGGACTACCTCGCGGCGCAGCGCGGCGTGACCGCCGCACAGAGCCAGTATGCTTTGGCGAAGGCGAACGGCAAGCGCGACTTGACCGCCATGTTCGACTATGCCCACGTAGCGTCGACGAACAACGCCGGACTGGCCCTCAGCATCGAAATTCCGGTTTTTGACAAGAACCAGGGGGAGATTGCGCGCAGCAATTACGCCATCGGCCAGGCCCAGGAGACCAAGACCGCCGCCCAGGAAACGGTGGTGACCGACGTGGCCAACGCGTACGAAGCCTTCCGGATCGGCGACCAGGTGATGCAACTTTACCTCTCGGGTTATCTCAAGCAGGCGCAGGATTCGCGGGACATTAGCGAATACGCCTACAAGCGCGGCGCCGCCAGCCTGCTCGACTTCCTGGATGCGGAGCGCAGCTACCGCGCGACCCAATTGGCTTACCGGCAGGCCTTAGCCACCTACATGCTGGCCATCGAACAGTTGCGAGAAGTCGTTGGAACGAGGAAACTGCAATGATAACAGCAAGCAAAACCCTCGGATCGAAAGCGCCGCAGGCGCTCTGGAGTGCGGCAGCTTGCTGCCGCTTTCGGGCAGGCCAGCTTGCTGGCCGTGCACTCAAGCGCGTCACATTGAACAGTGAAGCGCGAGCAAGCTCGCTCGAGGAAAGCGGCAGCAAGCTGCCGCAATCCAAAGCGCTTCCTCTAATCCTCCTGGGACTGCTCTTCCTGGCGGCGTGCGGGCAGCACGGCGCAGACTCCGGGGCCTCTTCAGTTTCCTTCGGCTCTGCTCCGGGCGAGGAGGCCAAAGCGCAACTGTTCACCGTCCCGGCGGAGCAGATGGCGCACGTCGAGGTTACACCGGTGGAGGCGACGCGGTTGCCTCGCGTGCTTCGCCTGACCGGTTCGGTGGCCTACAACAATTTCAAAACCACGCCGGTCATCACGCAGGTGAGCGGCCCGGTTTCGCGGATTCTGGTTTCACCCGGAGAGTTGGTCCACACCGATCAACCCATGCTTTATGTGAGCAGCCCGGACTACGCGCAATTACGTTCCGCTTATCTGAAGGCTCGCGATGCCCTGGAATTGACGGAGAAGAGCTATAAGCGCGCTGATGACCTCTACGCGCATCATGCCATTGCCGAGGCGGACCTTCAGCAGGCCGAATCCACGCGGAACCAGGCGAAAGCGGACCTCGAATCGGCCCAGCAGTCGTTGAAGGTTTTGGGGATCAACCAGCTCGATCGTTTGCTCAAGGACCCGGTTTCACCGGAGATTCCCGTCCTGGCGCCCCTGGTCGGGGAAGTGGTGGAAAGGCTTGTCGCCCCCGGGCAGGTGCTGCAGGCTGGAGCCACCCAGTGTTTCACCATCTCCGATATGAGCACGGTGTGGGTGCTGGCCAATGTGTATGAGCACGACCTGGGATATGTCCACCTCGGCGACGCCGTGGTGATCCAGACCGACGCTTATGCGAACTCGTTCAGCGGAAAAATCTCTTACATCGCAACCGCCCTGGACCCCATCTCCCGAACCCTCCAGGTGCGTATTGAGACAAATAATCCCGAAAAGAAGCTGAAGCGGGACATGTATGTGACGGCCATCGTCCACGCTGGAGTGATCGAGGGCGCGCTCACCGTGCCTGACGCCGCGATTCTTCGCAACAATGAGAATCAGCCGTTTGTGTACGTAGCAGAAAATGCCGGCCCGCCGCAGCAGTTCGCGGAGAGGCTGGTCACCCTCGGAGATAGCCAGGGGGGCAAGACGCAGGTCCTGACCGGACTGCGCGCCGGCGAACGAGTGGTTGCCGACGGAAGCTTGTTCCTGCAATTCGCGAACTCGTACCAGAGGTAGGGAATAGGGATACAGGGATCCAGAACTGATAACTGATCCCATGATTCATCGCATCGTTCAATTCGCATTAAGCCAGCGGTTCCTGGTGGTGATGATGACTGTATTTGTGGTGGTAGCAGGAATCATCGCCTTCCAGCGTATGCCGGTGGACGCCTACCCGGATCTCTCGCCGCCCATGGTGGAAGTCATCACGCAATGGCCAGGGCACGCCGCGGAAGAAGTCGAGCGGTTAGTGACCCTCCCCATCGAAGTTGAAATGAACGGCATACCTCGTCTGGAATTCAAGCGGTCCATTTCGCTTTATGGACTCTCGGACGTCATTCTTACGTTTGAGGAAGACGCAGACGATTATTGGGCGCGTCAAGTGACGTTTGAGCGATTGAGCGACGCCAACGTGCCCACCGGGGTGACGCCCTCGCTTGCTCCCTTGTACTCACCCAGCGGGCTTGTTTATCGCTACATTATCGAAAGTCCGGACCACTCGCCTCAGGAGCTCAAGACCATTGAGGATTGGGTGCTGGAGCGAGCGTACAAGTCAGTCCCTGGAGTGGCCGACGACTCCGGCTTTGGCGGCACGGTGATGCAATACCAGGTGCTGCTGGATCCTTCCCGTGTTTATGGATATCACATCACCATTCCCCAGGTGATTCAGGCTCTCTCCGCCAACAACTCCAACGCCGGGGGCGGATTCTATTCGCAGGGCGGGCAGTTCTACTACGTGCGCGGGCTAGGGCTGGTGCGCGATACCAAAGACATCGGCGAGATTGTCGTCACCAGCGTGAATGGCGCACCCGTGCGGATCAGCGATATTGGCGAAGTGGCGATGGGATACGCGCCGCGCTTGGGTGAATTTGGCTTCCAGAAGAACGATGACGTTGTCGAGGGCGTCATCCTGATGCGCCGGGGCGAACAGACCCAGAACGTTCTAAAGGGAGTGGAGGAGAAGACCAAGGAACTGAATGAGCAGGTCCTCCCCAAAGACATAAAGGTTCACCCCTACTACGACCGCAGCGATCTGGTGAAGCTGACGACCGACACGGTCGAGAACAACCTGCTTCGGGGCATGGTGCTGGTGCTGATCGTGCTGGTTTTCTTTCTGGTGAGCTTCCGCGCCGCCCTGATCACGGCGCTCACCATTCCTTTGGCTCTGCTCTTTTCTTTCATTGTTCTTCATGCGCGCAATATCTCCGCAAACCTGCTCTCCATCGGGGCCATCGATTTCGGCATCATCATCGACGGCACGGTCGTTATGGTGGAGAACATCTACCGTGAGCTGGATGCGAGGCACGGGACCGAGTACAAGCTGCACGAAGTCATCGCCGAAGCGGCTCGTGACGTTGACCGCCCCATCTTTTATTCCGTGGCGGTCATCATCGCCGGCTACCTGCCCATTTACGTGCTGCACGGGCCTTCCGGCAAGCTCTTCCATCCCATGGCCGACACCATGTCTTTTGCTCTGATCGGCTCCTTGGTTCTGGCCCTGACGCTGGTTCCCGTCATGGCGTCGTATTGGTTCAGAAAAGGCGTCAAGGAGAAAACCAATCGCGCCTATGAATGGTTCAAGTTGCAGTACGCGCGCGAGCTTAGTTGGTGCCTGGACAGGCCCAAATCGACGATGCTGATTGCCGTGGCGATCTTTGCCGCCACTTTGCTGCTGGTCCCCTACATCGGCGGCGAGTTCATGCCTCACTTGGATGAGGGCGCATTGTGGGTACGGGCCACGATGCCTTATACGATCTCATTCGAGGAAGCCGCTAAGGTTACACCCCAGATTCGCGATATCCTGATGTCCTACCCACAAGTCACGACCGTAGGTTCGGAACTGGGGCGCCCGGACGATGGAACCGATCCCACCGGCTTTTTTAACGTTGAATTTTATGTGGGCCTCAAGCCCTACAAAGACAAAACATGGTCAGGATCTCTCCGCACCAAGGCGCAGCTTACGGACGCGCTTCGTGGCCGGCTCGAGGCCTTCCCGGGCATTATTTTCAATTTCACCCAGCCCGCTGAGGACGCGGTCGATGAAGCTTTGACTGGCTTGAAGAGCGCGTTGGCCGTAAAAGTGTATGGCCCGGACTTGAGTGTCTTGCAAAACGCGGCATTGAAGATTAAAGAGACGCTTTCCAGGATTCCCGGGTTTTCGGAATTGACGGTGGTGCGCGAGCTTGGCCAGCCGAGCCTGCTGATTGATATCGACCGGGCGAAGATTGCCCGCTATGGAATCAACGTATCGGATGTGGAGGCTGTGATCGAGGCGGCCATAGGCGGGCAGGCCGCCACACAAGTCATTCAGGGCGAGAAACTGTTCGACCTCGTGGTGCGCATGCGGCCGCAGTTCCGCGAGAGCGCCCAGGAAATTGGGAATCTTCTGGTGGAAACTCCTGCGGGCCAGCAGATTCCCTTGAAGCAGCTTGCCGATATCCGGCAAGGGAACGGCGCGTCTTTCATCTACCGCGAAAACAACTCGCGCTACATAGGAATCCAGTACAGCATTGTCGGGCGCGATCTGGAGCGGGCTGTGGCAGACGGGCAGAAGGCCGTGCGCAACGCCGTGCCTTTGGCGGCCGGGTACCGCCTGGAATGGGGGGGAGAATATAGCGAGTTCCTCGCCGCCCGCGCTCAGCTCACGGTGATTGGCCCCGTCACAGTACTGCTGATCTTCCTCATCCTTTTCGCGCTCTACGGCAATTTCAAGTTCCCCGTCATCGTGGTGCTCAGTGCCGTCCTCACTGAACCGGTAGGGGCGCTGCTGGCCCTCAAGTTCACCCACACACCTTTGAGCGTCTCTTCAGTGCTGGGATTGCTGGTCCTGTTGGGCGTCTCAGTTGAGACCGCGGTCATCAATGCTTCTTACATCAATAAACTGCGATTGCAAGGAGTCGAAATCCACAAGGCGACCTTCGAGGCCTCGTTGGTGCGACTCCGGCCCATCATGATGACGGCTTTGGTGGCCTGCCTCGGCCTGTTGCCTGCGGCGCTCTCCACCGGAATCGGCTCGGACTCGCAGAAGCCTTTCGCGATTGTCATTGTCGCCGGCTTGATTTCTCGGTTGGTCCTCGGGAGCATCGTGAGTCCCGTGCTTTACCAGTTAGTGGCCCGCGAGGGTGACGTGCTGCAGGTCTAGTGGGGCAAGTTCCGATTTGCCACTTCAGCGATTTCGTAAACCGCAGGGATGGGGCAACATAACCCCTTGATCTGAGATAGCCTTCCTTTATTTTTCCCCTGAAAGCCATTTTTGCAAATCTCCAAAAAGTCTTGACAGGGCCTGATTATGACATTAGTATTAATGTCAGCTATAAGGAGGCCCTTATGTCCAGCGATTCTGAACTGCAGTTGCGCGGTCGCCTCGTCCGCAGCCTGGGCGCTCTGCGCGAAATGCTTCCCGGTTCTTTCGTCGAGCGCCAGCGCCCCTGTGGCAATCCCAGCTGCCGCTGTGCCGACGGCAAGCAACTGCATCGTCAATATCAGCTCTCGGTGTTCGCGGAGGGGAAGTTGAAAACCTACAATGTCCCAGCCCGTGACGCCCAAGAGGTCCGGCGGCGCGTTGACCTGCACCGACGCTTTCAGAAGGCGGCGGCGATGATCACGGCCTTGAATCTTCGCCGCTGGTTGCGCGAGAGGAAGCAGAGCAGCGGAAAATAGAGGAGCCTACCCTTGCGGCGGCGCCAGTTCGAAACCTATCTGGATAAGGTCTTCGATTGGTCGGCCCGCGTGGCCGCCCTGCCGGAAGGCCGGCAGTCTCCCTCTCATCCTTGGCCCAAGGTGTTCGACTGCGTGTTTCTGGGCGGAGCGATCCAGATCCCCAACGTGCATCGCCTGGAGGCCGAATGCCGGCGGGGGGTCTTCAGGCAGCGGATTGGCAAGCTCAGCGAGGACACCCTGGGCTACGCGCTGCAGCGCCAGGACCCTGCCTCCATCTTCGCTCTGGGTTGTGCAGTGGCCCGGCGTCTGAAGCGGAATGGCGTGCTGCACTCCGACTGGGCGCGCGGGCGGGTGGTGGCGGCGGTGGACGGCATCGAGATCTGCAGTTCCTTTTCCCGCTGCTGCGACGCCTGTATGGAACGCGAGGTCGAACACAAAGTAGACGACGAAATGCGGAAGGACACGCAATATTACCACCGCCTCGTGGCCGTGGTGCTGGTGAGCACGGACTTCCCCGTTCCTTTGGGCCTCCGCTTTCAGCGCGCATGGGGAAGACGAAGTGGCGTGCGCGCTCCCCTTGTTGCAGGAACTGGATCGACAACTGGGGCGTCGGTTCCTGGATGTGCTGGTGGCGGATGCGCTCTATCTGCGAAGCGACTTTGTTGAGGAAATGGAAAAGCTGCAGCTGGAGTGGGTGTTCACGCTGAAAGAAAATCAACCCGAACTGCTCGCCGAAGCCCAGCGACTCACCGGCGGTCCGCCCCAGATGACCTGCTCCACACCCCAAAACGAGTTCCAACTCTGGCACGCTCCGGAGGTCTACTGGCCGGTGGCGGATCGCTCCGCTGCGGGTGGTCAAGACCTTCCGCATCCAGAAAAAACATCGGGTCGAGCTCACTCCCGCAGGAAGTCCCAAAAAGAAAAAGAGGACGAGGGAGGAGGTGCTCGAAGAGAGCACGAATTATTACGCCACTAACCTGGAATTGGGCTCCCTCTCCCCCACCTTTATCCATCAACTGGGCCGCAGCCGCTGGCGAGTCGACACCGACGCCTTCCAAACCCTCACCACCCAGGCTCATCTCAAGCAGCCCTCCGTTCATCGAACCTGTGCGCTGGTGGTGCTGACCATGATTCGCGTTCTGGCCTATACCCTGAGCATGGTGTTCTATTATCGTCAGGTGGTCAGTCACGCTCGCCAAACACCACCCACCTTCAGCGAGACGGCCCGCCTCCTGGGTTACCTTTTCCTACCGCCGCGCCTGGACTCCAGCTGAGACCGGCTGCCAATCTGAGTGCCTGCGCCCCCCGGGAGCGCGAGGCCCTCCTTTTCTAAGTCCGGGCCAAGAACCCCCTTTCCGGTGCCCCTTAACTACGACCTACCATCCGAAACCCTCCCGCGAAGGCGCGCAGAACCAGCAAAGCGACTACCAATCACCAGCGTCGCGGCTAAGCCGCGGGTTTGCGAAATCGCTGTGCGGCCACTTCCGGGGAATTGACCGGTTGGGCTACGATGGAGTAGCGTAAGGTGAGGGAGGACCCATGACGATCACGCTTAGCCCGGACCAGGAGCACGCGGTCCGCGCTGCCATCGATGCAGGTCGAATCGCCTCCGTCCACGAATTCATTGAACACGCCATCGCCACCCTGCCCTCAGGGTCTGGCAGCGTCGAAGCGCCGCCGAATGCCCGCACGATCTTCGAGCAGGGCTTGGGCATGTTGGGCAGTCCAGAAGACGCTGCCCTGATCGACGAGGTGGTTTCCATCGCGTACCGGGAGAGACGGCGACCTGGCAAGCGCGGGCCGGTATTCTGAAATGGCGGATAAAGTCATACTGGACACCGATATCCTGTCCGGCCCTTGGTCACCGGCAACACTTCTGATTTTCAGGCGATCCAACGAACCGGCGTCAAGCTGAGAATCGAGAATTGGCAAACCTAAAGGGGAGAAAGGACCTGAGGGGAGAAAGGGTACCTGACCGTTTCCCTCGACAGCGTTTCCCGCACATGACGTTGCGCGTCACGCCCGCGATGCAGGCGGGGTTGGCAGACCATGTATGGGCAATTGAGGAGATGCTGAGCAAAATCGGATAGTCATGAATGCCTTTCCTTACAGTGACAACCTAAAACGGCGCTTGACGCGGATATTTCCGCTTCTGCCGCTTCTGAGCGTGGTAGGAATAACCGTACGCCTTTACTGGAACCTTGCAAAAACGACGGATCTGATACCCGGTGACGAAGGCGGTTATCTGAGTAGGGGGAGTCAATTTCTGCACAAAGGGCAAATTCCGCCCTTCGAGTACTCGCCGGCTTACGCTGGTTGGTACGCGATCCATCTCGCTGTGTTTAGCGACCCCGTGGTCACTTACTATGCTCAAATCTACGTCGTTGTCGTCTTGACGGCTATCCTGATGTACTTATACCTTCGGTTGATCGAAATACCAGCGTCGTTGGCTGCTCTCGGGGCTGTCCTGTGGATCGCTCAGCCCGCTTATATTACTCTGAACCCGGCGACAGGATGGCCTCGGCCGTATCATTTCGCCTTTCTGCTTTTCCTTGCGGGTGCTATAACTCTTCGTAAACTCAAGTTTGAAAGTGGCCTTCCTCTCCTACTTGTCGGTGCAAGCTTCTTGTTGCTGGCCATTGCAGCACGTACTGAATATACGCTGTGTCTGGCGGCATTCATTTGTTTGGTGGCATTTCTCGCCCGTTCGCGTTGGCATCTGTCGGGATTCTGGCGGGACAGCACTATTATGAGGTCTGCCTGTCTGTTCGCTGCGGTGGCATCCGTGGCAGCTTGGATGTGGTTAAAGGGTCGGGAACCCCACACCGACCGCTTCTGGGCTGCTTTCACTCAACATTTCATCGCTCGCCTCGCCGAGTCGAGTCAGGACAGCAAGCTGAAGTTGGATTGGTATGGTGAGGGGATGCCCATCGTGGCCCAAACCTTCCCTGGTGCGCACTCTGTGATTGGAGCCGCCCTCGCAAATCCGAAGGCCTTTGGCCGATTCGAGGCACAGAATTTCCTCACAGCTCCCCGTATTATTTATGCAGACCTTAAGCTCGCCCCGTACGCGTTACTAAAGACGTTGCTGCTTTGCCTGACCTTCGTGTGGATATCGTTGACAACCTCCACAAGTGCTTCGCTTCGACGGCACGCGCTGGTGCGTGCCGGATCGACGCTTGGACCTTATGTATTGGCAGGACCGGTCGCGGTCGTTCCTGCGATCTTGATCACTCCTAAAATCCCCTACTTTTTGCCGCTGTTGTTTGTGCTGTTCGTGTGGGGGTGGAAATGGCTCAGCATCGTCCTTGAAAGCGAGCCGGGGCCACACAAATTGATGGTTGCTCTCTCCGCGGTTATGCTGTTGCTCGCGCTTGTTGTAATCAGGAGTCCTTTCGACAATAGTATCGGCACGGGAAAGCCGTTGTATTCGGAGATGGTTGAGATTAGATCCATCCTGGAACGCCAAAGGGTCGAAGGGGCACGTATTCTTGAAATGGGAGGGACCCGCTACTCACCGTTCCTTCCCGGTGGTCTGTGTGAAACGGTGATTCCTTACGGCCGACGCGATACCGAACGTTTCTGGGACTTCGTGCAGCACGAACACATCGATGCTATTTTGGTTGATGACGAGTTGCGATCAAGTCGGCCCTTCAGAGATGACTCAGATTTTACCTCGTTCCTGGCTTCTCCTGACAAGTTCGGATGGCTAGCGACGCCCGTGGGAATGCGGGGTGAGGTTTTCTATGTTCGTGGCCCCAGAGCAATGTAATTGCCAACAGTCTGCCAGCAGCACGCATTTAGCCCACTACCCTCGCCCGCGATTTTACCCTGGATTTCACAAGAGGGGGCGAAGTCGAAGAACAATACGAAGGTGGAGATCTCCACGCAGGAGGCCGAGGGAGTAGCGGGCGTTCGGCCGGCACAGCATGCCTCGGACTTCGGTGAGTGTCATTTCCTTGGTGCTGCGACCATCGATTGATTCGATGACGTCACCCGCTTCGATACCTGCCTCCAAGGCCGGCGACTGGGGCACAATCCGATTTACGACGATAGGTTTGAAAGGCAGGCCCCTCCGCCCGAAGCCTTAGTCCGCTCTGATCGTATTCGGCAGGCTCCGCGTAGCGACTGTTCGGCGTTAACCAAATGCGCTTGCCAGGGTTGTCAAACACGACCTTGAAACGCTCAAGAAACTCGGCCCCGATCAGTCCAGCATAGTCCTTTGCGGCCATCAGTCCTTCCGTATCTTGCGCGAACGTGATCGGTGGTTTCGCGATTGAGTAAGTCCCGATGCTGATTCGATCAGCCAGGCCGTCCTGGGAGTGTGTGGTTCCATCGGTGCTGGTCGCGGGCTCGTTCAGGAGTTTCATCGCCGGAGGCGGAAGATGGTGGGCTTCGCTGAATGGCTTGTAGAGGTCCGCGAAGGTATTCGCGCCGCCGTCGATCAAAAAATTCGCCGTGATCGGTCGAGCGCCCGGCAAGGCGATGGTCGCGTCAATGAATTGAAACCCATGCTGATCAATGCGGACGGGGAACGCTTGCTCTTTGCCGGCAGAGTGGTAATTCCGGGGCGAATAGATGGCATACGTCCGATGTTCATAGTCGATAGCGACAACGAAGTCGTCGAACAAGCGCGATCCAATGATGCCATCGACCTCGTGTCCGACCGCTGGCTCCAGAGACTTGAGATCGATCACCACGAGGTTGCGGTGTGTCAATTCCAGTCCTGGAAGGCTGATCCGAACGTCACGGGCGACGCCTGCTTCAAGTACCTTCCCTGTATCGCCCCGAGTCACCGCATTGCCGCCGCTCTCGAGCGAGATCTCGCGGGCAAAACTCCGGTCGACGAGAAAACCCTGCGTGGCATTGTCAAGAATGAACCATCCGGGGTGGTCATTCACCTTGGCGCGCACAAAGACGAGACCATTGGCGATCAGCTCGAGCGGAATGTTCAAGGCAGCGCTACCGGATGAAAACCGGTACGAAGGCGGCTGCGACGGGGGAGTTTGACCAATCGACAGCGTGGTCATTAAAGCCACCGCCGTGGCGCAAGAAATATACTTACTCGTCATGACGCCCTTCGGGGAGAACCGGCGTAAGGTGCCTTTTCCCGCTGTTTTTCAGCATCGTACTACGTCTTTATACTACAATCGGAGAAATTTCGTAGGCTCTCGGGGAGTCTGAAAATGAGGATGAATACTTTTTGGTGGTTGATTGGGGCAGCGGGCGCCATGCTGGGGTCCATCTCGGTTATTCTTGCGCAAGCCGGTGATGCAACACCCGTCTACCTTGATCCGAAACGGCCAGTCGAGGAACGTGTTGATGATCTCATCAGCCGGATGACGCTTAAGGAAAAAGTCGGACAGCTTAATTTGCCTTGCGTCTATGTCGATGAGCTGGGAACGACGATCCCGGCAAAGCAAGAGGCGTGCCGGCGATTCACCGCAGGAACATACACTCAGGAGATTGGTCCGGCGTGCGGGTTTTTTACGCTCGCCAACGAGATTCTCAAGGAAGGCCCGCGCCAGCAGGCGGAATACTTCAACGAGCTGCAGAAGATTGCGCTCACCCAGACGCGCCTGAAGATTCCTGTAATGGAAGACGAGGAGGGCACGCACGGCACGATGTGCCCCGGGGGCACGGTCTTCCCGGAGGGCCTGGCGGTGGGCAGTTCGTTTGACCTGGATCTGGTCAGGTCGATTTACGCCACGGCGGCGGCGGAAGCGCGAGCGGTTGGGATTCACATGCTTTCGACGCTGGTGATGGAAGTGGATCGCGATCCGCGCATGGGCCGAAACGAGGAGGCCTACACTGAAGACCCCTACCTCTACATGCGCATCGGCGAGACCATCGTGCGGGCGACGCAGGGCTACGACATCTCCGCTCCCGACAAGGTCATCGCCGTGCTGACGGATTTCCCCACACAGAGCGAACCCGCCAGCGGCCTCGAGCGGGGTGCGATCGAGGTGTCAGATCGTTCCTTGCGCGAGAACTTCATGCCCCCCTGGATCGGAGCGATCACCAAAGCCGGAGGTTTAGGCGTGATGGCGGGTTATCCGGAGGTTGAAGATGTACCGTCGCACGCTTCGGTGAAATGGATGAACGACGTCTTGCGGCAGGAAATTGGCTTCAAAGGAGTGGTGGAGAGCGAGGGCCACGGCTTCCGGACTCTGCAATATGAGCATATCGTTCCCACCCAAAAGGAAGCGGGCCTGTTGGGGCTGACGGCCGGAGTCGACCTGAATATCACTTACGAACCCGCCTACATGGGGCCGTTGGTCGAGAGCGTGGAAGAGGGCCGAGTCCCCATGGCGCTGGTGGATCGCGCTCTGCGCAGGGTTCTGGAACTCAAGTTCCGCCTGGGTCTATTCGAGAATCCTTATGTTGATGCCGACCATGCCGTCCAGGTGGTTCATTCGCAGGCGAACCGGGAACTGGCCCTGCGCGCCGGCCGCGAAGGGATCGTGCTGCTTAAGAATGAGAAAAACCTCTTACCCCTCAGGAAGGATTTGAAATCGGTGGCAGTGATTGGCCCCAACGCCGATGACGTGATGAACCAACTGGGCGACTATTCGCCGAAAGGGATTTTGCAGCACGTGACGACCGTGATCGAGGGGATCAAGGCCGCCGTCTCGCCACAAACCAAAGTCACCATGGTGCGGGGCTGCGATATTACCGATCCGGACAAGAGCGGGTTTGCGGAGGCCGTGAAGGCCGCTAAAGGCGCCGCCGTCGCGATTGTGGTGGTGGGGGAGAGGCAGCACCAGACGAACGGACGCGACCTCCGCGGCCGGCCCACCGACGGAGAGGGGCACGACGTGGCCAGCCTGGACCTCACGGGAGTGCAGGAGGAGCTGATTCAGGCGGTTTTCGAGACAGGGACTCCCACCGTGGTGGTGCTGATCAACGGCAGGCCGCTCTCGACGCGGTGGACCTCGGAGCACGTGCCTGCTCTCGTGGAAGCGTGGGAGCCCGGCGAGCGCGGCGGCGAAGCGGTGGCCGACGTGCTCTTTGGAAATTACAATCCCTCCGGACGCCTGCCCATCTCGGTGCCCCGGCATTCGGGACAGTTGCCTGTCTACTACAATTACAAGCCTTCCAAGGCTTACATGATCATGAAAGATGGTTACCCGTTGGGGCCCGGTTACGCGGACATGCCCGCGACTCCACTTTATCCATTCGGTTACTGGCTGAGCTATACCCATTTTGAGTATAGCAATCTGCGCATTGCGCCGGCGGAGATCCATCCGGGCGGCGAAGCGCACGTATCTGTTGATGTGAAAAACACCGGCGAGCGGGCAGGTGCGGAGACCGTGCAGCTTTATATTCATGAGAAGTACGCGCCGGTCGCTACTCCCGTGAAGCAGCTTCGAGGCTTTGCGCGCGTCGCCCTGGATCCCGGAGAGACCAAAACCGTGAGCCTGAATCTTATTCCCGAAGATCTCCAGTTGCTCGATATCGACATGCACTGGCGTGTGGTGCCGGGTGATTTTGAGATTATGGTGGGGAAGTCGTCGGCGGGTATCACTCTCCAAGGAATACTGCGAGTGACGCCGTAGTGAGGAATTTGTAGCGGCGAGTTTACCTCGCCATCTGGCGGCGTAAAGCCGCCGCTACTTTCGAACTTCCAGTAATTCGACTCTGAATTCCGCCGGAAGCTGGACCTGGATGCCGTTCCGGAACTGCTGGCCTGTGAAGCTGCCCAGCGCTTGACCTGTCATCACAGAGCGTACGCGATAGCTTCCATCCGGGAAGGTCGGGAGCTTTACTTCAACCCGGTCCAGGCTGGATTCGTTCTTAAACAGCGCGATCATTCCTTCGCCTTGGCGGCTCAGGCGCGCGAAGCCATCCCAAGTTGCCGCCCCGGGTTGAGCCCAGTTGCCGAGAGGGAAGAAGCTCTCCTGGATCGGGAGATCCTTCCGCAGTGTTTTGAACCAGCGAATCTTCTCGCCATACCAATCCTGCTCCGCGGGCGTCAGCTTCCTCAGGTCGCCGAGGAAAAGCGGGCCCGAACCCATGGCTGTGGCCAGACGCTGCTCGATGGGGTGCACGTCGGCATGGAGATTCCCGATCAGCATGGTTTCAACAGGTATGGCGAGCGACCGAAGATAGAGCAACGTTCGTGCCTGTCGCGGACCCGCCGCATCGGCCGCGTCGTCGTCCACGTTGCTGAGCCAGTCCAAATCTCCGGCGCCTAGCAAGCCGTAGTCGATGATGTGCTTCTGCCCCCAGAGTTCGAAGGTGAGGTCAAGCAAAACGTCCGGGTGATCGTGGTAGATCCGGCTGGTTACGTACTGGATACCCTCGTAGATACGGTCCAGAGATTCAGCCCAGGTGCGGTGGTCGTGTCCCTGGGCGTAACAGCCGGGCGACTCGCCGTAAGCGTTGAACACCGTTGTCAGGTCCACCTTGACGTATTTCAAATGATAGCGGCCAATCAAGTCGCTGATTCGCCTGGCGGCGACCTCCCGGTACGGCGTGGCGAGGCACATCACGGCCTGCGCGCCGGCCATAGTACCCGTCGTCTTGGGGCTGCCCATGAATGTCCTTGCACACCCACTCCGGATGTTGGCGATAAACCTCGGTGTTCGGACTGACGGCGGCTAGCGGCACCCACAGTCCCAGGCGCATTCCTTGCTTTTCAACCGCCGCCTGGATTTCGTCCAGACCGTTCTCGAAGAGCTTGCGATTGATGGCGTTGTCGCCGTAATCAGCTTGCCATCCGTCGTCGATCGTGAACACGTCCAAACCCATACGCCCGGCGGCGGCGATCAGATCCATGGTGATGGATCTTTGTGATGCCGCGCTCGAAAGGCTCCCAGGTGTTGTAAATCCACGGGCGGCTGATAATCTGCGCCCTTCTTCATTAAGATTTGAGACGTGTACGACGGCATCACCCATCGCGGGTCGGCAGTTCCCCGGCCATCCACGAAAAACGCTATCGAACTCTTGGCGCTGGTGAATGTCTCGCCGGGCTGCAAGCTACGCTCAAAGGGGAAAAGGTCGGTGTCATACATTGCCTCGACGCCCTCCCCCCAGCCGGAGAGTTCCGTGCGTTTCAGGTAGCCGGGAGCTTCGTTCATCGCAATGAAGCCTTCTCCGGTTTTTGAATTCCTTTCGAGCACGGCGGTGTCGTCAACCCTTCCCGTGAAGAAGATTTCCCGCGGCTGGCTGCCGTAGAACGCCGAAGCTTGCAGCACACTCGCTGGCCCGGGGGCTATGTTCACAGCTTCGAAGCTTAGATGTGAAAGCGTAATGTCCTTCTCGGCACGGTTGGTGATGGCAATCCATTTCCGCACCACGGGATGTCCTTCATAAACCGCATAAAAGACTGCGACCTCGATGGGCTTTGCCGTTGCCCTCAGCTTGATGATCAGGAGTTTTCCCGAGGGCGTCAGGCCCTGGGTCTCCGCGCCCACGAATTGCCACGCCGGTCCGTTGGAACCGGCGAACGAACCTCCGCTTGCCTCGAAGGAGAACTCGCTGCCCTCATATCTGTTGGGCCCGGCGGCCCTCATGAAGTCGGTGCCCGTTACCACGTGGCGCCAGCTTACCGTGTGTAGACCGTGCTGCGACTCAAAACGCACCTCCCGCTCCACGAGGGCGTTCCCGATCGTCCAACTCTTTCCGTCAGCGCCGGGCCGCACACGCACCGAATCGGACTGGGCATTCGCAGAAACAGTCAAGAGCAAAACTGAGAGCAGCATTGAGATGGTTTTCATGGAATCGCCGAACGCTCCTTCTGGTGTGAGGCATTTTCTCATCAGGGGAGTGAAACACGCGGGCTCTGCACCTGGAGTATGAAAGCCTCCGCGCGTTTATAGCCGCAGTTGATCCCTCGAAACAAGGCAACCTGGTCCTGCAGCGCATAGTACCTGTCGGGTGTTTGCGAGGCGTGCGCGTAGCAGGCAGCGCGTTTAACGGGTTCCGTCCCGGTTATATCCACGTACTCGGTAGGCGAAAACTGCAGCGTGTCTTCTCCGTCTGAAACCTCGTAATAGTAGAGCGCGAATTTCCTGCCCATCTCGAGCCACGAGTCGAATGCCAGGGCTGAGACCGCGCGATGGTCGCGGTGGTGATCGATGGGCCACTGGGTAAAGAAAATATCCGGGCGCTCGTTTTCGACAATCTTCCGGAAATCGTCGAAGTGGGCGGCATCCAGGATGGCATGGCCGTTGGTCTGTCCAGCGAAGACCGGGCGCGCCTTGAGTATCGCGGCGGCCTTAGCGGCTTCCACAACGCGCACGCTGGCGGGTGCGCCTCCCTTTTCTTTCGGCCACTCACCATTGTTCAGATGGAGAAGAACAACTTCGTGGCCCTGTGCGGTGAAGCGAGCGATGGTGCCGCCGCAGCCGTATTCGGCGTCGCCGGGATGTCCTCCCGCAACGATGACTTTGAGTTTCTTCGGCTGCGAATCGGCATTCGCCCGGCCGGCAGCGTTCGCCATTGAGGAGCCGAGAACGTATCCTGCTCCTACTCGGCCTGCACGCGCCAGCGCCGCTCGTCGGGTAAGAAATCCCATCTTCAGACCTCCTGGAGAAGTCTCACAGTTTTTCGAGCACCAGGACCCAGTCCGCGGCTTTCTTGCTATTCGCGCCGGGAGTGGTGAAGGTGTGAGAACCTGAGTTGGCTATGCTGCCGATGGTCCTGTACGTACCGTCTGTGGGATCGTACCAGCGCGCCAGGGAACTCCCTGAACCTGCTCCCATCTTCGACATGTTGACGGTGAGCTGAAACTTTTCGCCACTTTCGCCGGGGTAGTAGCATATGCCCAGGGAGCCATCGTTCGTGAGGCGGCGGAGACGTAGGTGTAATCGTCCTTCCCAGGAGTTCCGTGCTGGCTCGTGAGGAACGAATGCGACCAGTCGGGTATCAGATCGTACCATTTGCGGCCTTTGAAGAAAGCCGTGCAATATTGGGCCTGCTCGACGCCCGGAGTTTTCCCTAACCATCGCATGGGGTCCTCGGTACAGTCCGGAGAGCCCAGGATGCCGAACCCAGAACCGCCGTTCAGTACCGTTGCCCAAACTTCTTCCCGCAGCGTCTCGGGTGGTGTGAGAATGTGCTTCGGATTCCCGGCCTCGACGTGTTCGTACATGGTCTCAAATATGCACGTCGGCATCACCGGGTCGAGCATATTGTAGTGATACCACGTCGCCCACTGCGGAGCGTGGTATTCATACCACGCGTTCAAATTGACCCAACGGTGGCCGGCATCGTAAAACTTGCGAGGTCCTGTCGCCTCGCTGCTCCAGTCCGGTGGTCCGCCAATCCAGTCGATGGTTATCAGCCGATCCGGCATGTATTTCATGAGACCGCTCACGAGGCTGTCGACCTGCGGCGAAACCAACCTGTCATTTCCCAACGCAAAATTGACATGGGAGTAGTTCTTGTAGCGATTGCCCCAGAATTCACCCCATTGACGCATTTCGTCAGTTGAATGTTGGGAAGGATCAAAGCCCCCCGGACCAGGGTCGTACGCGGAACTCATCGGATCAAGGAACAGGTAGATGCCGTGTTTGGCCGCAGACTGGACCATGGCGTCAACTGACGCCAGGAAGGCGGGATTCAGATTCTGCGGGTTCCAACTCGTGCCGCTGAGCAGCATGGAATTCCCCCGCGCATCGGTTGGATTCGTCAAAGCTTGCTTTCCTTCCGAGTCAAAGCTATTGATCACCACCCAGGCAAAATTGAAGAGCCGCTTCTGCCGGTCCGCGAAATAGGCGTCAATTTGTTCAGGAGTGCTCCAATGAAGGATGCTCTGCGGGCAGACTCCAGCGACGAAAAAGGGCACTCCGTTTTCATCCTCGATCAAATGGGGATTGCGGGCTCGAGTTCGAAGCGTGGGCAACCCCGGGACCGCTGCCGCGCCACCCGCCCCGCCGCTGCCCACAGCGGTTCCGGGCCGCTCCCCGATTTTCGTCCGCTCAGACGCGCGAGGGGCGCGCAGTCCGGGAGCGGCCAGCCATCCCAATGCGGTTATCACGACGATTATTGAGAATGTACTTGTCCATCGGCTGATACGGGTTTGTCTCTGCATATATTCTCCTCGAAATGGAGTGGGCAAGCGATGGTTGCCTGCGCCGCGGATCCCCGGCCATACCGGGCGACGCCCCGGAAAATGATCCTGCACGAACCAACGTGCTCTAGGTCCTATATTCGTGCGCGGTGCGAATCGCGGTCCTTAGATTCTCGATCGGGGTCTTCGCGCTTACCGTACAATCGGCGCCCAGAATCATATTCGCCGGAGCGTCCTCGAGCACCTCCAGCGCAGCTTTCCTTACTTCCTCCGGGCTGCCGGTGCTCACAATGCCGAGCCGATTGAGCCCGCCCATGACCGGCCGTTTGAAGATTTCAGCCGCCTGGCGCAGTGAAAACGGCTTGCCGTCCGCCGAAAGCGGGACGTTCACGACTTGCCCCGGATAGTCATGAAAGCGCGGAACGAAATCCTCGTAGGAACCTTCATAGTCGCAGATGTGCATGATGTTATAAGAGGTCAACTGCGAGACCTCTTTGTACAGCAGCAGGTCGTAGTTCTTAACCGTCCGATTGAACAGACCGCGGTCGGCAATATGGTTGGTCTCGCCGCCCTGTGTGCACATGTAGAACCCATCTACCCCAGCTCGGGAGGCGGCCTGCACGAAGTGAACGAGTGAGAGAGTGATGTTCTCCATTCCGCGGCACACGGAATCGGCATCCTGCTCGACGTGCTCGAGCAGCAGTTTCACCGGAACCGCCTGCTTGGCCATCTGGTACGGCGAGTACAAGGTTTGGATGATCAGCGCCTCGGACTTGGCTTCCCGGATGAGGCTCTTCAACAGATAAAGGGAGGGCTCGAACCACTTTTCAGGAAGGACAGGTATCGTGGCCCAGTCCTGCGGTGTTTGAACTTGATGGGCGGGTGGAAGCGTCTGTTCGTCGAATTGGATTTTCACGAAATCCATGCCGGTGGCGCGGAAATAATCGAGATGCGCCTTCACCGCGGCATCGCCACGCACCCCAAAGTGCATAAAGAAACCGGCCGGCACATAATCCGGCCGGGAGTCCATATTCAGAATTTCCAGCATGAGATCCCGCTTCGATTTGGCGCGCTTTGCGGACTGAGTTCGAGCCGCCTGGATGCCCAGGCTGCCGCCTGCGGACGGCGCCTGCCGAGGCACGGCAATCTTGGTCCCGACCCATGACCCGAGCCAGGCCAATGCCGTCCGCTTGAAAAGCTTCCTTCTGCTGACTGCGATCATGAGACGATCTCCATTCCTATTTGTTGATGTCATAGCTTACGCCCAGTTGGTACCGGCCCGGCCGTCCCGGCCACAAACTCGACCCGCCCAAGGTGACCAAGCCCGGACACAGGGCGCCACTTTGGCTTCGGGCTGACTCGGAACGACCTTGGGATTATACCCCTGATCAGAGAGGCTTCCTCGTTCCATGGGTAAAGGGGGTCCGTCCACCGCTGGCGTAGAGGCTCTCGGCGGCATCCTGCTGCCTGACCTTGCGTTTTCTAATTCCTATCCCCGATAATACAGCCTTGAGTGCAACAGGCCGGCAGGTAGTGTCCTATTTTAACTGGTAGCGCCGACCTTTAGAGCCTGCCCTCAGCGAAGCGAAGGGTCGGCAGATGCTGGCCTAAAGGCCAGCGCTACGCCGAAACCAGGATACTACCGGCTGGTAATAGCTCTTGCCAGAGCGAGTTAATTCACGGTATGTTCGCAAGTTTGGAAGATCGGGGGAAATGCCGTCCTAGGCGGAAAACCCCGGGCAAGCGGTTGTCATCTCAGGGAAGAGTTGCACGTGTACAGATCGGGGAGAAGGCGGTTTGAAGGGTCATCAGTCGGCCTACGGAAGGCAGTCCCGGAACAATGATCCGTCCGTTGGAGAATTGCCTTAGCACGCCTCGCCGGTTCGTATTTGGATTCAACTTCATTGTCTAATCAGTGCGCAGTGTTTTCGAGTCGCCTCATAGGGGACATCCGAGGGGGAGGAAGTCGAGACGGAATGGTCAAATGGACTGGCGTGATGTCGCTGATGGCTGTACTGGCCATGGCGTTTCTGACCTCCTGTGGATCGTCAAAGCCGCAGGTAACGATTCCCACAGGATCGCTGACGACCCTGGTGGGGGACCGTCCCGGGCCTTGTGATGCCGTGTCATTCCCTTTCAATATCACCGACCTCGTTTTCACCGGGCCATCTGCTAATGGCGAAACCTCAATTGCAACCGTCCCGATCAACGCGTCCTCCGTTTCCGAGCCCGAAATCAGGGTAAACCTGGGCTGTTTGAGAGATTTCACCACCCCGCTCTCCATGGGGACGGCGGACGTCGGAACCTACAACCTCGCTCAAATCTGGCTCAGCGAGCCCGCGTTGGTTTTCTACGATCCGACCATCCTTCCGCCGAATCTACCGATCAATACCGCAGAACTTACCATGCAGCCTTTGAAGCTTTACCAGATTCCGGTTAATCCGCCCTTGGTCGTCGCCAAAAACGCGCCCAGCGTGGTTCAGATCGATTTTGATATGCTGCACATGATTCAGAGAATAACGACGGATCCGGCGAACCTGAAGACCCAAGTCAGTGCGGCCCCCCTGATCACTTTTACTCCGATTACGGCAATGGGAAGCCAGGGCCAGGGGTTTGGTGAACTCGACGACCTGGTGGGTTTTGTGCGCTCGGTGACGATTCCCCCTCCGGTGCCGCTCACGCAGTATAACGGCAGCTTCACACTGCAACTGCTTTCTGCTTCCATCAGTTCGCCGCCGCTGGCCACGATTTATCTCAACGGGTCGACCCGGCTTTATGGTTTTTCCAACCTCAACGAACTGTACACCGATAGTTTTATGGAAGTGAATGCTTACATCGACGACGTGGGAAATTTCGTGGCGACCTCAGTGGAAGACGAATACGCGGAAGTCGTTCCCGAAGCGGCGAGCAGACAGCCTGCTACACTGGCTATTATCGGGCCGGTCACATCGCTGGCCCGCGATGCACGCGGCAATGTAACGAGCTTCAACCTGTGGGCGCGCGATGTCGAGCCCTACGACCCGAGCGTCATTTCCCTCGATTCCATACCGGTTGTTAACGTGTCGTCTTCGACGATCTATCAGTATTCGTCCCGGCAGGCCAATTTTGCCAGCCTACCGTTTGGTCCCAGCAACATCAACGTGGGGCAGGAAGTGATTGTGCACGGGCAAATCACGGTGCCCTCGGCATCGAGTGGCTCCGGTGCGCCGTCTCTGCCTACCATCGTCACCGCCTACAAGATCTACGACAAGTTGCAATCGATTCAGGGGAACTTCTCGGCGCTGCTCCAGGTTGCCGATGACGATAAGACGGGAGCATTCACCTTCACCCCGTGCGGCGTCATGTTCCAGAACACGCCGGCCATCGTTCTCACCAACGGCCAAACCAATTTCGTCAACCTCAGCGGGTTGTCTTCACTGACTGGGGGAGGCGGAACCCCCACGCTGTTGGTCAAGGGCCTGCCATTCTACGAGGGGCAATCGCAGACAATCGCCGGCGTGCCTGTGCCGGCGGGTACGATGGTCATCCTCGCCAAACAAGTTCACCGGCTTTAGAAAGCAGCGCCGGCACCCGTATCGCGAGTCGCGCTGCCCGGATCTCTCAGAGGGCCGGAAGGCCCGGAAGTTTCCCTCTTTTCCCCTTTTTATCTGGCAAGTGCGTGAACTTCAGGTCTTTCCCTGCGAGGGATTTGGTGAGGAGGATGATCTGCCCGGCGTGATGGGAAAAATGCTCAGCAACATGGAAGAGTGCGCGCAGCCCGGTAACGTGAAAACCCTGGATAGAATAAGTCCTGGCGAGAGCCTCGTCGTCCAGTTTATCCATCACCCGTGCGGCATCGGTGACGGCCCGGCGCAGACGAGCGATGAGAGTACGAGACAAAATAGGACCGGATTCGGCAAACTCCAAGTCGCGCTCGCGGCGGTCGGGCATGCCGCCTAAGCCCGAAACGATCCATTGCCTGACGTTTCCCTCCAGGTGCAAAACCAGGTTGCCCACGCTGTTCGAGGAGGGATTGGGACGCCACCAGATTTCTTCCGCGGAAAGCTCGCGCAGACAGGCTGCAATGCGTGGCAGATAAACTTGTGCGAGCAGGTGGCGGGCCTGAGCTAAAAACGCGCGGGAAAGGTTAGAGGGTTTCATTTTTCTCTCTTCCCGCGCCGTTGGATTCTCTCCAGCAGCCCGGCTTTCCATGCCCTGTCCTCCCAGTAGGTGAGCCAGAGGTAAAACGTGGCGTAACTCCGCCATCCGGACCAGTGCGCGGCCAGTTGCTCGACGCGAGCGGGAGAAGGCTGTTTGCGCAGACCATAGAGTTCACGGACCACCTTCCGCAAGCCCACGTCGGCGGCAGGCAGGCAATCAAGATGCCCGAGCGCTCGCAGGCCCACGTACTGGGCCGTCCAAGGGCCCACCCCTTTCTGTTCCATGAGGCGAGCATGAGCCAACCCGGCCTCGAGTCCACGCATGCCTTCCAAGTCTAAACTTCCGTCCAGGGTGGCGCGCGATATGGCGATCATGTAGCGAGCCTTGGGGCCGGAAATCTTCAGGCGGCGTAATTCCCGTGGCGTCACGATTGCCAGCGCGGCAGGTTCGGGAAAGGCATTGTAGCGGCGACCCTCGAATTCCACGCTTCCGCCATAGGTGTCAATTAAGGCCTTCTTCACTTGGTGTGCAAAGCTGAGATTCACCTGCTGTTCGAGGATGGCGGAGATCACGGTCTCAAACACCGTAGGTGCCTGGGGGATACGCATGCCGCGGAAGTGCGCGCAAAGACGGTCCAGGACGAGATCAGCTTTAGCCATTGCGTAGAAGGGCGAAAGGTCGAGTTGGGTAGAAAACTGGCGCTCAACCTGGGTCACCACGGAACGCCTGACGGTCTCATCCGCCACCCCGGCAAGTACGCGTACGCGCAGTGCAGGTTCGCCGGAGTCAGTTTCCTCGCGCACCCCGTAGAGCGCCAATTGCCCGCCAATCTCCGCAACCCGGCGGTATTCTTCGTCCTCGAAATAATCCAGCAAAGGAGGAAAGCGCCGCTGGTTTAACAGTTCGGGCGGGCTGAGGATGAAACGCAGCGTGCGGGAAAAGTTGAAGGGCTCGCGCGGCCTTACCAGCATAGATGCTATTGTGCCTTAGCCGCCCATGACGGTGCAAGACCGGCCGTCTAGGTCACATCCACAATCTTCACCGCATTGATCACCACTGGAGTTTTAGGCCGGTCATTCCGTTCGCGCGCCACCGCGCCGATTTTTCCCACGATCTCCTGGCCTCTCACCACCTGACCGAAGATGGTGTGGCGGTTGTTCAGCCAACTTGTGGGCGCGAGGGTTATAAAGAACTGGCTGCCGTTTGTACCGGGGCCGGCGTTGGCCATGGCAAGCTTGCCTGCCTTGTCGAATCCTACCCCTTTGGCGAATTCGTCTTTGAATTGATACCCGGGTCCACCCGTGCCGGTGCCGAGCGGGCAGCCGCCTTGAATCATGAAATCGGGAATAACGCGGTGGAAGATCAGCCCATCGTAAAAGGCCCGCCGAGCACGCTGGCGAGTCTTCGGATCAGTAAACTCTCTCGTTCCTGTCGCCAGGCCAACAAAATTCTCCACAGTCTGCGGAGCGTGTTGCGGGAATAACTCGCAGGTTATTTCTCCAAGGCTGGTCTCCAAGATGGCATACTTGCCGGGTTTTAGGTCAGGCATGGGAACTCCTTGCAAAAACAGACACTAGAAATTCGAAACCAGAAGATAGGGCCGAAATCCACGTCGGGCCGGGTGAGACGGCGTTGAAAAGGGATGACTCGCTACCCCCGGGATCCGATTAGAACTATAACGGGTCTCTGAAGGTCCGCGCCACTTTTTTCTCACCGGGTAACTAGCAGGGTTTATGATAGAAGCAGGGCCTTGGAGGATGAACCGTGACAGAGAGGAATAGGCAGGACCCGTTCGGGGCGCGAGCCGTGCTCAACACCGGCGGCGGCAGTGCGGTTATCTATCGTCTGGAAAATCTGGAAAAGCGCCGCCTGGGAGGCATTTCGCGGTTGCCGTTTTCGATCAAGGTGTTGCTCGAATCGGTCCTGCGCAACTGTGATGGAGCGCTGATTACCGAGCAGGACGTTGCCGGGCTGGCCGCATGGAATGCCAAGAGTCCGGCAGCGCGCGAAGTGCCTTTCAAGCCGGCGCGCGTCATCCTCCAGGATTTCACGGGCGTGCCCGCGATTGTAGACCTGGCCGCACTGCGCTCGGCCATGCAGCGTTTGGGGGGAGATCCAGCCAAGATCAACCCTTCGGTGCCGGTCGACCTGGTGATCGACCACTCCGTGCAAGTGGATTTTTTCGGCAACCCTCAGGCTTTGGAGCGCAACGCGGACATCGAATTTCACCGCAATCGCGAGCGCTACGAATTCCTGCGCTGGGGGCAGAAGGCTTTTGATAACTTCCGGGTTGTTCCTCCCGCCACCGGCATCGTGCATCAGGTGAACCTGGAGTTTCTGGCGAAGGTAGTTCTCGAACACCCCCACGGGCACGACGTGGTCTGGCTTCCCGACACCCTGGTGGGCACGGATTCCCACACCACCATGATTAACGGGCTGGGGGTGCTGGGTTGGGGAGTGGGCGGCATCGAGGCCGAGGCTGCGATGTTGGGCCAGCCTTACTACTTCCTTACTCCGAAGGTCGTGGGCTTCAAGATGCAAGGCAGGCTGCGCGAGGGTGTCACGGCCACCGATCTGGTGCTCACGGTAACCGAGATGCTGAGGAAGCAAGGCGTGGTGGACAAGTTCGTCGAGTTCTATGGCCGCGGCCTCTCCCAAATGACGCTCGCCGACCGCGCCACGGTGGCCAACATGGCGCCTGAATACGGGGCCACGATGGGATTCTTCCCTGTGGATGAGGAGACCCTGCATTACCTGCGGCAGACGGGCCGCAGCGAAGCAGAAATCGAGCGGGTGGAGCGCTACTGCAAAGAGCAGGGAATCTTCCGGAGCAACGAAATTCCCGACCCCGAGTACAGCGAAACACTTGCACTCGATCTCGAAGCTGTGATGCCGAGTCTTGCGGGGCCCAAGCGCCCGCAGGACCGCGTGCCGCTTTCGGCTATGAAAGGCGCCTTCCGCAAGGCGCTGGCCGCGCCGGTGAAAGAGCGCGGCTTCGGCCTCTCGCCGCAAGCCAGCGAGCAGGTTGCTACGGTGGGATTCAATGGGAACCAAGCCACTCTAAAACATGGGTCGGTCCTGATCGCCGCCATCACCTCCTGCACCAACACGTCGAATCCTTCCGTCATGTTGGGCGCAGGGCTGTTGGCGAAGAAGGCTGCGGATCGCGGGTTGCGAGTCCCGCTTTACGTCAAGACCAGCCTGGCGCCGGGCTCCAAGGTGGTGACCGAGTACTTGAAGGCAGCGGGATTGATTGAGCCGCTGGCGGCGCTCCATTTCGATCTGGTGGGCTACGGTTGCACCACCTGCATTGGCAACAGCGGCCCGCTGCTTCCCGAAGTGGCCAAGGCGGTCACCGAGCACCAACTGGTGGCCGCGGCAGTACTTTCCGGGAATCGCAACTTCGAAGGAAGGGTCCACCCGCAAGTGCGCGCCAACTACCTGGCTTCTCCACCCCTCGTGGTTGCCTATGCGCTGGCGGGCACCGTGGATATCGACTTCGATAGCGAGCCGCTGGGGAAGGACCGCACCGGCAGTCCGGTCTACCTGCGCGACATTTGGCCGTCGCAGGCGGAAGTCGGGCAGGCGATGGACCGGGCCATTCGCCCCGAGATGTTTCGCGAGTCTTATGCCAACGTCTGGGATGGCAACCCCACCTGGAACGCTATTCCAGTGGCGGGCGGCGCGCTCTATGAATGGCGGCCCGATTCCACCTACATTCAGGAGCCCCCCTTTTTCACAGGGCTCAGCCCGGAACTCGAACCGATTTCCGAGATTCACGGCGCGCGCGTTCTCGCCCTGCTCGGCGATTCCATTACCACTGACCACATCTCGCCTGCCGGCAGCATTGCGGAAGAGAGTCCAGCGGGACGCTACTTGATTGAGCGCGGCGTGGCCAAGAAGGACTTCAACTCCTATGGCTCGCGCCGCGGCAACGACCGAGTGATGGTGCGCGGCACCTTTGCCAACATCCGGCTTAAAAACCAGCTCGTACCGGAAGTTGAGGGCGGCGTAACAATGCATTTCCCGGACGGTGAACGCATGTCGATTTACGATGCTGCCATGCGCTACAAGCAGGAAGGAGTGCCGCTGCTGATCATTGCCGGAAAGGAATATGGGTCAGGCTCTTCCCGCGACTGGGCGGCCAAGGGGGCTCTGCTGCTGGGCATTAGGGCCGTACTGGCGGAAAGTTTCGAGCGCATCCATCGCAGCAACCTGGTGGGCATGGGAGTGCTGCCGCTTCAGTTTATCGAGGGTCAGAACGCCGCTTCGCTGGCTCTGACCGGGCAGGAAGTGTTCGACCTCGGCGGGCTCAGCGACGACATCCGTCCCCGCTCGCAGGTCACGGTTACCGCCGTCGACCCGGATGGGGCACGGCGCAGCTTCCAGGCGATCGCACGTCTGGACTCCGCTGTCGAGGTTAACTACTTTAGAAATGGTGGAATTCTGCCGGCGGTTCTGCGCAAAATTCTGAAGAGTGAATATTGAATGGTGAATTGTAAGTGCTGACCCACGGTGGAGGGGGTAATGCCGCCGCGCGAGGGGCATTCGCAATTTACTATTTACAATTCATAATTTACCATTCACTATTTACTATTTACTATTCACCATTTACTATTCATAATTCTAACGAAAGGGCTGATACCCAATGGGTTCATTTAACGGCGTTCCCGTCCCGACGGACGGGGCGCGGATAGACTTTGTTAACGACAAGTTCGTAGTTCCCGACAACCCGATTATTCCCTACATCGAAGGCGACGGCACCGGCCGCGACATCTGGAAGGCGTCGCGCCGGGTCTTTGACGCGGCAGTGGAGAAAGCCTTTGGGGGCAAGCGCCGGGTTGTCTGGTATGAGGTGTTTGCGGGTGAAAAGGCCTTCAAGAAGTTCGGCGAATGGCTGCCGGAGGGCACTCTCGAGGCGATCAAGAGTTTTCGCATAGCCATCAAAGGCCCGCTCACGACGCCCGTGGGCGGCGGCATCCGCAGCCTGAATGTGGCTTTGCGACAGCTTTTGAACCTTTACGCCTGCTGGCGGCCGGTGAAATACATTCCGGGCGTACCGTCTCCGGTGAGGTATCCGGAACGCATGAACATCATCATTTTCCGCGAAAACACGGAAGACGTTTACGCGGGGATCGAGTGGAGCCAGGGATCGGAGCAGGCGAGTTTTGTGATCGAGTTTCTGAATACCCTGTTGAACAACAGTGGGGCAAAGAAGCAGATCCGGCTTGATTCCGGGGTGGGGATTAAGCCCATTTCGATTACGGGCACGAAGCAGTTGGTGCGGCGCGGCCTCCGCTACGCCCTCGAACACGGTTTGAAGACCGTGACCCTGGTCCATAAAGGCAACATCATGAAGTTCACGGAAGGTGCGTTCCGCGACTGGGGCTACGAACTGGCCAAGCAGGAGTTTCGCCAACACATCGTCACGGAGCGGGAACGCTGGGTGCTGGCCGGCAAGGACCAGAACCCGGGTGCCTCGGTCGAAGAGTTGGCAGCCTTGCTTGAGCCCGGGCTTGAAATGGCCACCGAGAGTTTCAAGCAGCACGTCTTTAAGGAAGTGAACGACTGCTTGCAGTCCATCTCCACGACTCACGGACAGAGTCAGTGGAAGGACAAGACGCTGGTGAACGACCGCATTGCCGACTCGATGCTCCAGCAGATTTTGACGCGCGCGGATGAATACCAGTTGGTCTGCACGCCCAACCTGAACGGCGATTACCTGTCCGACGCCTGCGCCGCCCAGATCGGCGGCTTGGGCCTGGCGCCCGGCGCTAATATTGGCGATGGCTTCGGAGTCTTTGAGGCCACTCACGGCACGGCGCCCAAGTACGCGGACAAGGACATGATCAATCCCGGCGCCGTCATCCGCTCTGGGGCATTGATGTTTGAATTCATCGGCTGGCTCGAGGTCGGCAAGCTGATTGAAGACGCCTTGGCCGCAACCGTGGCTCAGCATCGCGTCACCTACGACCTCGAGCGGCTGATGACCATGGAGGGCATGACGGGCGTGCAGAAGCTGAGCACCAGTGCATTTGCGAGCGCCATTATTGAGAACATAGGGTTAGGCATCAGGGAATAGGGAACAGGGAACAGCGAGCAGGGCATAGAGAGTGGAGTCGGGCCGGAAGTGGAGTTGGCAATATTTGGGTTGGGAATCTTGGATCTGAGATTTTGAATCTGAGATGTTAGGATGAAGGGCAAGGATTTACACGACTTACCATCCACTGCCTACTGCCTACTATCTTTCCCGGAGGGCTCATGACACGCAAAAAAGTGACTGTGATTGGTTCAGGCAACGTCGGCGCATCGGTGGCGTTGCGCCTTATGGACAAGCAAATGGCCGACGTTGTCCTGATTGATATTCTCGAGGGCATCCCGCAAGGCAAGGCCTTGGACATGCTCGAGTCGGGACCTATCGAGGGTTACGACGTCAAGATCAGGGGAACGAACGATTACGCGGACACGGCGGATTCAGACCTGGTGGTGATGACGGCCGGGTTTCCCCGCAAGCCCGGCATGAGCCGCGACGACCTGCTGAGAGCCAACTACGAGGTCGTCCGGGGCGCCATCGTGCAGGCGGTGAAACACTCGCCTGAGGCAATCCTGATCGTGGTGACCAACCCGCTGGATGCGATGGTGCAGACGGCGTTCAGGGTGAGCGGCCTTCCTAAGCATCGCGTGCTGGGCATGGCGGGGGTTCTGGATACGGCCCGCTACCGGACGTTCATCGCGGAGGCCTTGAGCGTCTCGGTGCGGGACGTCCAGGGGTTCGTTCTGGGCGGCCATGGAGACACCATGGTGCCTGTGCCGCGCTATACGACTGTGGCCGGGATTCCGGTGGGAGACCTGATGCCGCAGGAGCAACTGGAAGCGATCGTAAAGCGCACGCGTAACGGCGGGGCCGAAATTGTGAATCTGCTCAAAAGCGGCAGCGCGTATTACGCGCCTGCCGCAGCCGTGGTCGAGATGATCGACGCCATCTTCAAGGATCGCAAAAGAATCCTGCCCTGCGCCGCCTACCTTCAAGGCGAGTACGGCATCCACGATGTGTTCGTGGGCGTGCCAGTCAAACTCGGGGCGCGAGGCATTGAGCAGATCGTTGAAATCAAGCTCACGCCGGAAGAACAAGCAGCGCTCGAAAAATCTGCCGCGGCGGTGAGAGAACTGACGGCGATCATCGGCGTCTGAGGCCCATGAAGTTACAAGTCAAAAGTCAAAAGTCAAAAGGCTAAAGGCTAAAGGCTAAAGGCTAAAGGCTAAAGGCTAAAGGCTAAAGGCTAAAGGCTAAAGGCTAAAGGCTTGGTGCATCCAAGGCTTGTCATTCTGAGCCCGCCGTTTTTTGACCGGCGAAGACTCTCCGCAGTTGTACTTCAGGCGAAGCCCGCACTGTCAAGCAGGCGAGAACCAGCGCTTGCCCACACCGCGGGCCTGCTTTTCACTTTATGCTCGCGCTTCTTGTCACAAGACATCGTGCGCGGCCTTCGAAGCCCCGGCCTGCGCCTTGGGAACGAAGGTCAACGCTTGCGAAACCTGGTTCCAGGTTGTATCTTATATCAGGCCTTGTGCATCCATAGTGTTGGGACAGTCGATTTGGGCGTCGGCCTTGTTTTTGCCTTTGTGGTGCAGAGTTGGTGCGCGACGAAGGCGGCCGGTGAAGTCCCGCACACGAGCACAGGCCGGGTTGGGGCGGGACGCACCAATGAGTGAACCTCGGGCAGCCACATTGGCCGGGGACGAGTCTGTCCTTGTGAGTGAGGCGAAGGCGGGCAACTATGCCGCCTTCGAAGAGCTCGTCAACCGCTACGAGAAAAAAATCTACCGGCTCGGGATGAATATCACCGGCAGCCCGGAAGATGCGGAAGACGTCCTTCAGGACACCTTCCTCAAGGCTTTTGAGCACCTCTCCGAATTCCGGGAGGATTCACGTTTCTATACCTGGATCGTGCGCATCGCCGTTAATGAAGCGTTGATGAAGTTGCGGAAGCGCCGGTCCAGCAAGGAAGTTCCTTTTGAAGAGACCGAGGATCAAGACGGGGATGTTCTAATTCGTGATTACGCCGATTGGAAACCCAATCCCGAGCAGACACTGGCAAGAGAAGAGATGGAACAAATCCTGCGCAACGCCATCCAGGCGCTGCCGCCGGGTTTCCGCACGGTTTTTTACCTGCGCGATGTGGAGGGTCTCTCCACCGAGGAGACAGCACAGTTGCTGAATTTGAGCATCGGCGCGGTGAAGGCGCGGCTTTTCCGGGGCCGCCTGAGATTGCGGGAAGAGTTAAGCAAAGTTCTAAAGCGAGGATGACTTTCGTGAAATGCAGGAACGCGGTCAATGAACTCTCGAACTATTTGGATGGTGAGCTTGATGAGGAACTGAAGATGACCCTCCAAGCTCACCTTGGCAAGTGCCACCACTGTCACGCAGTATTTGACACGACACGAAAAACCATCGACCTTTATTGCGACGGCAAGCTCTTCCCGCTCCCGGAGGATGTTCGCGCGCGGCTGCACGACGCTCTCCGCCATCGCGCTCAAAGGGTCTGAACGCTCCTCGAAGATCAAGAGTCTGAAGTCCCCCTAACCCGTCCACCTTCCACCGATCACACTGCGCGATGTTGCAAATGACAAGTATTGACAAGAGTGTGGATAAAACCAGTGTGGATAAAACCAGTTGCATTAGCAAACAGTCTGTGTTAGTAATGGTGCGCCCTTGGGTAGAGGGTTTAATCCCTGAATTGGCACGACCGAAGCGTGTGAACGCAGAGGGGACGAGTCTTCGGCGGGTGGGCTCGTACCCTATTCAGAAGGAGGGAATGAACAATGGCGTTTTGCATGAAATGTGGGGCGCAGTTGGGGGAAGGAGTGAGTTTCTGCGCAGCGTGCGGTTCCCCAACGGGTTCAGCCGCGGGCGGGCCGCCAGCGCCGGCCGCGGGTGGGGCGGCAGCGCCGGCCTCAGGCAGTACGGCAATGTCCTCCAACGTTGCGGGGCTGCTGACTTACATCTTGGGTTTCATTACCGGGATTATCTTTCTGGTGATCGAGCCTTACAAGAATGATAAGTTCGTACGCTTCCACGCCTTTCAGTCGATATTCTTCAATGTGGCGTTGGTGGTCTTCTGGATCGCCTACAGCATCGTGGGGAGCATCCTGGGATTTGTCTCGCTCGGGATCGTGGCCGTGGCGATGGGCTTGTTCGGACTTCTGATCGCCCTGGCGATCCTGGCTTACTGGATCTTCCTAATGTACAAGGCCTACAACGGCGAACAGTACAAGATTCCCTTCATTGGCGACCTGGCGGCCAAGCAAGTTCATTGAGCGACCATACCCTTCCAGCACTTCGGCCGAGTGGTTGGCGGCTCCAGGCTTGTCCGGTGGTGTTGCATGTGGCGGGGGTGTGGCTCCTGCCTCGCTGTATTATCTGAGAATTCAGGGTCGGCTGTAAGAGAAAGTCGCTGACCCTGCTAAACCGCTAGTGTCCTGACTTGACGGGAAACGCCTCTTCAGCGACCGCGGCACCGGAATTGGCCGGCTAGCTAGCGAACAGGGAACGCCCCCTCCCCTTTTCCCTTGACAATTCCCTGCTCTAAATGCAATTTAGCAAGTTTCACGGTTTCGCTTGGGGCCTGCCCTACGTTTTGAGAGGGCACAGACTAGGGTGTCGTTCTATGAGTGTTCTGGTTTGCTTTCACGATCGCTGTTTTGACGGGGTCGGCTCAGCGGCCCTTTTCACGCGGTTTTATCGTCAGTGCATCGACCCGAAGGCGGAGTTCCGCTATCACGGGTTAGTGCACCGGGCCGGCCAACTCTTCGACGCGGGCCTGTTTGACGACCAGGAAAACGTCATTGTGGATTTCAAGTATTCCAGTTCCGACCGGCTGACCTGGTGGTTCGACCATCACCAAAGTGCTTTTCTCACCGAAGCCGATGCGGAGCATTTCCGCCAGGACCGGAGCGGGAAGAAATTCTACGGCCCCGACTATCGCTCTTGCACGAAGTTCATTGGGGACACCTGCCGGGAGAAATTCGGCTTTGCGGCCCCCGAGCTGAACGAACTGGTCTATTGGGCTGATCTGATCGACGGCGCCCAGTATCCTGATACGCGAACGGCGGTGGAGATGCGTGATCCGCCCACTCAGCTCACCCTGGTCATTGAAGGAACGACGGACCCACAGTTTTCGGTGCAACTGATTCCCCGGCTGATTTCCCAGTCGCTCAAAGAGATCATGGATCTCCCTGAGGTGCGGCAAACCTTTGAGCGGCTCTATGCCATCCATCTCAAGACGATTGAAATCATCCGCTCTCGAGGAGAGCTGAAGGATGGAGTGTTATTCTTCGACCTGGCAGACCAGAATTCTGAGGGTTTCAATAAGTTCATTCCGTATTATTTGTTTCCAGGGGCGGTGTACAGTGTGGCGCTGAGCCGCTCTGAGGCGCGCATCAAGATTGGCGTGGGGAGCAACCCGTGGAACACAACGCCCAAGACCGCCAATCTGGCCAGCATCTGCGAGCGGTATGGGGGCGGCGGCCACGCCAAGGTCGCGGCGATTTCGCTGGCGCCCACGAATTTGGAGCGCGCCCGGAGTATCGCGGCGGAGATCGTTGACGGCCTGCGGGCCGGCTTGGCGGGACTACAGGGAACAGGGCACAGGGAATAGAGCACAGGGAACAGGGAACAGGCAACAGCTAACGCGTAGGAGGGAGGAACAGAGGTGGTTCCCACTCAGTCCCCCATCCTCTTCCTCGATTCGCTGTTCCCTGTTCCCTACTTCTTGTTTCCTATTCCCTGTTCCCCACAAAATGTGGTAAGAAGGAAGACAGGACAAATCCGGAAAAAGGCCGTTACCAGGACATCTTGTTTCGCCGGTGAGATTGTCGCAGCCTGACAGAGGGAGAGTGGCCACTTTGGACGAAGCGACAGGGGTGATGCAAAACGCAGTCAAGGTTAAGGTTTGTGGTGTGTCGGATATGGGTCGCATCCGAAAGAACAACGAGGACAACTTCGTGGTCTGCAACCTGACTACCGGCGAAGTGAGCCGGACGCCTCCTCTTCCCGCCCTTACGCTGGGGAGTTTTGGCTCACTGTTTATGGTAGCTGACGGCATGGGTGGGGAGGCGAGTGGAGAAGTGGCCAGCCACATTTGCACCTTCACTGTCCCCAAGCGATTGCACGAGAACCTCAAGTCTCTGGAACAGGTCAGCGACGTGAACTTCGTGCTCTTGCTGCGGGAATCGATCGAATACGCCAACCAGATCATCCACCAGCGCGCGCTGGACAATCCCGCTCACCGTGGGATGGGAACCACGGCCACAGCCGCTGCCATCTTCGGGCCTTATCTTTTTGTAGCGCAAGTGGGAGATTCCAGGGCATACCTCAATCGCGGCAATGAGCTGACCCAGTTGACTCGCGATCAAACCTTCTTGAATTATCTCAAGGAAATCGGTGTGGAAGTGCCCAGCGACCCGGAAATGGACAACCGCAAGAGCATTCTGACCCAGGCGGTGGGGAGCAGCGAGAACGTAAACGTAAAGGTCACGTGTACGATGGTCCGCCAGGGCGATAGCCTCCTGCTTTGCAGCGACGGCCTGTACAACATGGTCCCCGGCACCGAAATTCTTCGGGTGATGATGGGCAATGAACCGCTAGCCAACAAGTGCCAGTCTTTAATCGATCAAGCCAATGCCAACGGCGGAAACGATAACATTACGGTCGTCATGGCAGAGTTCGGCGGCGCCGGACTTCCTCCGGCGGTCGCCGACGCGCCCGTCGAGGTTAGGGAATTCAGGCAGGAGGATTTCGCCGGGCGCACCTAAGGCGCTCGCCAGATTGTTAACAAGCGGTTGCGGGCTGTCTTCAACCGAGCCGTTTGATTTCCACCCGAAAGATGTGCTCCCCCAGGAAGAACTCATCTCCAGCCTCCAATTCGATCTCCTGGCGGACCTGACGGAAGACGCCGTTGCGGCTCCTCAGGTCCTGGAGGATGAAGCGTCCCGGCTGCGCCACAATGCGGGCGTGGGTCCCGGACATGTAATGATTGTCTTTAAACACCAGATGGGCGTTCGTCCGCCCCAGAGTGGTCTCGGGTTTTTCCAATCGAAATTCTGCAATCACCTCGCCCGTTATCTGGATGTGTTCGAGCTTGGCGGAGACCGGGCCTGGATGCAGCTTGGGCGGCGCAGACCACGCCATCGTGCCCTGCCCGGAACCCTGTTTTTCCAACTCGTCCAGGCTTTGCGTGGTGAATCGAAAGAGATCTTGTCCCAAGAGAAACACGTCTCCAGGAAGCAGTTCAGAGTCCTGCCGTTGCTTGACGAAAGTTCCGCCCGAGCTGCCGAAATCCGCTAAGTACAGCTTCCCGTCGCGAATCGACAGTAAAGCGTGGCGTTCTGAAAGCCTGGCATCGTCTGGGAAATTGATGTCGCAATTAGCGCGCCCGATAGAAACTCCACCCACGATTTCAAGAGGATGTCCCCAGGTGCCGTCGGTCTTCTTCTCGCTGATATGTGCCTCAATGCTTGGGATGCCGAATCCGTCAAATACCAAGCTTCCTTCCCGCAAGGAAGACGGCATCGTGAAATCCAGATTTGCCGCCGAGGGGGTTGCAGCCGGCGGCGGCGGTCCTGCTACAGGAGGCCTGATCGCCTGCGGTTGGGGACGCGGCACAGGCGGGTCGGGCGGAAAAGCTGCCGCCGCCGGAGAAACAGGAGGCGGCTCCCAGGCCGCTCCTGCCGCAGCAGGAAAGAACTGGGAGGCGCCCGGGGCGGAAGCCGGCGATGCGGCCCTTGGGGACGGCGGCGGAGCCACGGGCTGGGGCGCCACTGCCCGCGGCAGCGGTTGTGGGGCAACGGCAGTTGGCACTGGCGAAAGCGGCTTGCCACAAAAACCGCAGAACTTGGCGCCGGCCGGAAACGTCTTGTGACATTTCTGGCACTCCATTTGTCCCCCCTGCGGAGTATTCGGTCGCGGCACAGGAGCGGTCGGCGGGCCCAGCGGCTTTCCGCAACGTGCGCAGGTTGCCGCGTTTCCGAGGTTAGCGCTGCCGCAGTTCGCGCAGGGGATATAGCGCACGGTCCCTTCGTAGTTTGCTTCGCCAGGCATATAAGTGCTCCGGAATACTAAGGCTGGACATTGCTGATTTCCAGCCACACCGGATTGGTATTAGTGCGAAACCCTTCGAGCGGATGTTTCGCGGTCGAGCCTCCAGGTGGTGATCGCCCTGTCTACATTTATTTTTTCCTAAGAAGTCCCACAGGTCAACTGGAAACGGGCACTGGTAGTGTCCTAATTTCGGCGTCGCGCCCCGCCTGTCGGGGCATTTGCCGACTTCGAGGGCCTACCGAGGTCGGCTACCGATTTCAACCGGCCGAAACCGTCCTCTCCGGCGTCGAGTCTTTCCAGAGGATTTCGTAAACCTCCACCGGGGCAGCCTTGCCTTTGACCTTGATGCTTTCCAGGCGCAGGGCGGGGGAGCCGATATCGCGGAAGGTAGATTCAGAAATCAGAACCTGTCCTCCGCTGGCGTGCGCGCACAGCCGGGAGGCCAGGTTCACCGCGTCGCCGATTACGGTGTAGTCCATGCGTTTGGAGGACCCGATGTTGCCGGCGGTCACCTGGCCGGTATTGATCCCCACCCCCATCTGGAGGGGCTCTTGACCGCGCGCCTGCCACTGCCGGTTGAGTGCCACCAGAGCGCGTTGCATGGCGCTGGCCGTCCTCACCGCACGCTGGGCGTCGTCCGGCTTGGGCCAGGGAGCTCCGAACAACGCCATGATTCCATCTCCCAGGTACTTATCGAGCGTCCCTCCGTTCTCGAAGATCAGATCAGTCATTTCGCTGAAATACTCGTTCAGCAGCTCCACGACCTTCTGCGGCGCCAGTTGCTCAGAAAGCCGGGTAAAGCCACGGATATCCGCGAACAGAATCGTGGCCATCTGATTCTCGCCCCCCAGGCGGATCCCATCCGGGCTGGCCAAAATCTTCTCCACGACTACGGAACTCATGAATCGTTCCAGGGCTTGGCGCTCGATAGCGCGGCGCGAGAGTTCGGTGTGAGAATGGGCGCGGTCATAGCTGATCGCGGCTTCTGCCGCGACGACGGAGAAGATGTCCAGCTCTTCTTTTGAGAAGGCGTAGGGTTTGCTCAGACAATCGACGTAGAAGAGGCCAAATACTCTGTCCTTATAGATGAGCGGAGCGCACATCGCCGAGCGAATGCCGGATATCCGAAGGCTCTCGCTGGTCGAGAACCGCTGGTCCCGGGAAGCGTCGCGTATCAACACCGGCACTCTTTCCGTCATCACCCGGTCGATGACGGTCTTCGAGAGGACCGGACCGTAAGGATCGGCCCGCTGATTCTCGTCCTTATAAAGCACAATGGCCGGAAGGAACCCTTTCCTTTCGTCGTAGAGCATGACGAAACCGCGTTCCACATTCTCCATCTGGAACACCAACTCCATCACCTGCTGCATTACCTCTTGAGGAGTCAGGGTTGAGGAGAGGGTCTTGCCTACAGCCAACAGAAGCTTCAGCAGCTTGTTCTCCCTCTCCAGTGTTGCCAGCCGATCCTGAACTGAGGTTTCGGGCGGGGCGACGGCTTCGTTGTCCTGGTGCAGGCCGGCGCTCAGGGCGTCGCGGCCGATCAGCCCCGTGATGTCCCTGCCCGCGTCATGGCCCGCCTCGACGTAGAAGGGAAGTCGCGTGGCCGCGTCAAACTTGAGCTC
Source organism: uncultured Acidobacteriota bacterium (assembly GCA_963722675.1). GTDB lineage: Bacteria > Acidobacteriota > Terriglobia > UBA7540 > UBA7540 > CAVROP01. Next base: position 49,382 of record CAVROP010000074.1, on the reverse strand, counting down.
GAAGGCCCCGATGTTGACCCGGTCCTGGTCCGCCAGGCGCTGCTCCTGGATCGGCTGCCCGTTTACGAACGTGCCGTTCATGCTACCCAAGTCGATGATCAGGACGGTCTCGCCCGGCAAGGCGGTCACGCGGGCATGGTTGCGGGACACACTCGGGTGTTGGAGCATCAGATCGTTGGAGTCGGCGCGTCCGATGCTCACCGCAGACCCGCTGATTTCGAAGATCTGAGTCCGGTTGGAGGGGTCGGTTATAACAAATCGAGACATGTGGGCATTTCGAACTGTTCCGAGTGAGCCAGGCGACACGCACGGTTGAGGCCTGGTCCCAAGGCAGGTTGTTTCCTACTGGCCCATGTTGACTCTAACACTCATGGCGGCCCCATTCCGCACATTCACGGTGCCTTCATAGGGTTCCCAACCCGGACGCTTGACCGTGTACTTGTGCGGTCCCGCTGGGACGACAGCATGTGCCGGGCTGGGACCCAGTGACTTTCCGTCAAGGAATACCTCCAAGCCGGACGGCGTCGTATTGATCACGATCTCTCCGACCTCTTGCGAAAGCCGTGCGTTGATGCTAGCGGTTCTCCCGGCTTCCAGGTCCACTGTCTGCTCGTACTCGCCGTAGCCGTCCTTTGAGATCACCACACGGTGGCTGCCGGGGGGCTGACTGACTGTCGAAGGGGTGACCCATCCTGGATCGCTGCTGCCGTCGATCGTGAACTTAGCCCCCGGGATATTCGAATTGACCATCAATTGGCCCAGCTTGGGAGCCGCAGCGGGCCCACCGCCACCGGTGGGAGTGGCGGGAACCGCAGCGGTCCCACCAACACCGGAGGGAGTGGCGGAAGCCGCTGTGCCGCCCGCAGCGGGAAGGGAAGCGCCAGGCGGCTGCCTGACAGCCGTGGTAGGAGGAGGCGTCTCGCCCTTGGCGCTGGGGCGGGAGCTTGCGGCGGATTCGCCCCCGGAAGCGGCGTTGACTGGGTTGGCGCCGGCCTGAGTGCCGCCGCTCGCGGGAGGGGGGTTCACCTGGGCTACTTCGTTGGCCTTCGTCTTCCCTCTGGACGCAGCAGGTTTCTCCGCCGGAAGCGTGCTCGGCGCTCCGGACGTGGTCGAAGGCAGGTTGGTGGTGGCGCTGGTCGTCGGCCCGCTCGGGAGGTTTGCCGCCGGCTGGTTATTTTTCGCATTCTGGAGATAGTAATACCCGCCGACAATTCCCAGAATGGCAACGCCCAGCAACGTTAAGAGGACCCAAACTAGCGGTGAACTACGCGGCTTTTGGTAGCTCGGCGCCGGCGCTACGACCTGTGTGGGCGCTGGGGCGGGCGGGGCGGGTTGAGGAGGTTCGACCTGCGTTCGTCCAACCGGGACAACGGGCGGCGCTGGGCGCCGCACAGTCGGCTCCGGCGGGCGTTGCTCCACGACGGCGCTCGGCACGGGTGGCGCATTCAAGATCATGGTGGCCGAGGAAGGCGGCGCCGCCTGTCCCCCCAACTGCCGGTAATTCTTCAAGTCCTCCGCCAGCTCGCGGCAAGTCTGGTAGCGCTCCTCGGGACTCTTGGCCAGGGCTTTACAAATCACGTAGCTGAGGCCTGGATGAATCGTGGCATCCAGCTCTCGCGGCGGTACGGGGTTTTCGTTGATGATTTTGTAAATGACGGTGGTGATGTTCTGGCCGGGGAACGGTTTCTCACCGGTCACCAGGTCGTAGAGAATCACGCCCAGGGAAAAGAGATCGGAACGGCCGTCAACTTGCCGCCCCTTCACCTGCTCCGGCGACATGTAGTTGGGCGTCCCCAGCACCAGCCCCGCCTGCGTCATCCCCATCGACACCATCTTGGCGATGCCGAAGTCGGTTACTTTCACCATGCCATTATTCAAAATCATGATATTGGCAGGCTTGATGTCGCGGTGCACGATGCCACGCTCGTGCGCGTGGTCCAGCGCGCTGCAAACCTGCTCGCACATGGGGATAATAGTTTCAATCGGAAGGACCTTTTTTCCCTCAACCAATTTCTCGAGCGACGTCCCTTCCAGGAACTCCATGATCAGGTAGAGTATGCCGTTGTCTTCCCCGTAATCGAACACATTGACGATGCTGGGATGGCTGAGCACACCGGCCGCCTGCGCCTCGCGCTGAAATCGCGCCCTGAACTCCTTATACTCCTCCGGTGCAAGGCCTTCCGTGAGCATGGTTTTAATGGCAACCGTCCGCCCGATAACAGGGTCGAACCCCTGGTAAACGATACCCATCGAGCCACGCCCCAGCTCACGTACCACCTCGTAACGTCCCGCCTTGGTCAGCACATCGGCCATGTAACCCCTCACCTTCTTCTGCACCCGATTACTACACGAAGCCGTTCAGATGATACAAATCTCTTTGTCGTCTTATTACTGAACGGTGGGAACGGCCCCGCCCCGAAAATCCCATGTCTAGGCCAGCCTAACGCACCGTGATCTTGGTGTCAAGGCATCAAGCCTTCGTCCACAATCCGTCGATAAGATGCGGCGACCCGGCCGGAGAAACAGGTCGGCGCCAATGTAAGTCCCGAGTTTGTCTAGCCGACTATTTGTCACTGTCATGACGCCACGCTGGGAGTTGCACGTCCTGGCTTCGTTTTCGCAAAATGTGGCGTCATTTGCTCCCTTTGGGGTGAGATTGCTGTTAATTTGCGTACAAAACACGCGAAATTTGCAGCCTTCAAAAAAGTTATGTCCTTTGTTTTCAAGTAGTTCTTAGCTTCGTTCCCACGATTTTCGTATTCTCTCGCAGTCCTCTGGATTCCCCCGACCGGGCGATGTCGTCCGCAGCCGCCCTTCCCGTTCAAGGCCTCCGCCAAAACCTGTGAAGTGCTGGAAAACTCGAATTCTACGTGTGATGCGCGCATTTCAGCACTCAATTGCGGCTCATTTTGGGTTCGTTTTAGCATCGTTTTGCACACGCCTTCCTTTGTTTTCAATAACATATTGGCTTCGATCGTGTTTTTTTTGTTGTTTCGAACCCCAGTTTTCCCCCGTGTCGCCCGGACGACCCCGCATTTCCCATCCCTTCCGAGCATCCCAGCGCTCCCTTAGCGACAAAACGTCGAGAAATAGTCAACCAGAATAGGCTATCATAGCCGGTCCGGGTTGTCAAGCAAAAAGTGCGGAAAAGCGAGAAGTGCGGACGGAAGTGTCGCAGCTTCACTTCGTAGCGGCGAGTTTACCTCGCCAACTGGTGGCGTAAAGCCACCTCTACATCAAGCTGAGATGCTACCGTGCAAACCTGGCGCCGGTCGTTCCTAACCAGGCTGTTGAAAAATCCTTCTGGTTGTCATTTTGTCATTCCGGGGCGGAGCGAGATTCTTCGCTGCGCTCAGAATGACAGTGGGGGGGGTGGGGCCGAATGTCAGAACTGTCATTCTGAGCGCAGCGAAGAATCTCGCTCTGTCTGCTTGCGCTGGCCGGTGTTGCGCTCACGAGCCGGGCCATCCGTCGCTTAGGTCCTTCCAGTCTCGGTTCAGCGATTCGATGAGTGCAACTTTCCTCAATCTTGTCCAGCCCTTGAGCTGCTTTTCCCAGCTGATCGCCGCCCTGGGGTACCGCAAGCCTCGTAATAGACCAGCCGGTCGATGTTGTAGCGTGCGGTGAATCCGGGGACGAGTTTGCGCCGGTGCTCGAGCACCCTTCGTTCGAGGTTGTTCGTCACGCCCGTGTAGAGGGTGCGAGATTTGCTGGCCATGATGTAAACGCAGTACGTGTTCATGGGTGCGCGGAACATCTAAACACTCCGCATGCCGGCGTGTCAAGGCAAGTGCCCGGGCGCAGACTGCTCCGAGGACACAGGGGTTGCCTGGGGAAGCCAGAGCGGGATTCTTCGCTGCGCTCAGAATGACAGAACAGGTTTCGGGTGTCAGGTGTCGGGCTTCAGGGCGGGCAGAGCGGGATTCTTCGCTGCGCTCAGAATGACAGCGGGTGGGGCCGAGTTGGCAGCGAAGGGGCAGAGCGGGATTCTCCGCTTCGCTCAGAATGACAGGCATTCCTAACTGCCGATTGCCTACTGCGCACTGCCGACTGCCCACTGCTACTGCCCACTGCCGATTGCCCACTGCCCACTGCCTACTGCCCACTTCCTACTGCGCACTGCCCTTTATCCTTGTAGCCTTTATCCCTTAGAATGAAACTGAGACCATTCACCGCATTTCAGTTGGGAGGCAACGATGACTGAGCGCGTCGAACTTCCGAAGGGCTTGGAGGCTGTTCCTGCGGAAGCACGCGGACGGTGGTGCTGTTCACGCCTGGAAGAAGGAAACATCCTCTTCTTCGCAGAGACTCCCTTCGGCCTGCCCCCGGACGAAGCCCAGTTCCTGCTAAGCCAGCGGCAGAGCGAAGCGGGCTACCACAAGAACATTGCTTATCGCCCGCATTCCGACCGGCTTACGGGATATGGCGAGGGCGGGGGCGGCGACAAGGATAGGCTGCACGCCATCATGCAACGGTTTTCCCAACGGGTGATCGAGTTCACTCAGCAGCTTCTATCTCCCTATGCCGGCTCATTGCTGGTGGACTTTGCCAGCTTTCGGCCCCAGCAGGAGGCGGGGCGGCAAATCCGCCAGCGGGCGCGCAACGACCTCTTGCATGTGGATTCGTTCCCGACCCGGCCTTCCTATGGCAATCGTATCCTGCGCGTGTTTATCAATATCAACCCAACCGAGCCTCGGGTGTGGGTGACCGCTGACACCTTCGACCATCTTGCGGAACGCTTCGCAGGAAGCAGCGGCATGCCCCTTCCCGGGAGCGTGGCTTCCGGGCCCAAAAATCTCCTGGTGAAGCTGGCGCGAGCGGCGCGGCTCCACAGCCTGGCGCGGCCTCCTTACGACGATTGGATGCTGCGCTTCCATCACTTCCTCAAAGCCAACCAGGAGTTTCAAAACACTTGTTCGCGGACCAGGTGGGAGTTCCCACCCCACTCCGCATGGCTCGTCTTTACAGATATGGTGAGCCATGCCGTTCTCTCCGGGCAGTTCGCCCTCGAACAGACTTTCATCGTCGCCAAGAATGCCCTGGTGTTGCCTGAGAAGGCTCCGGTCAGAGTCCTGGAACGAATCGCCGGCAGGCCGGTGGTCTGAAGCTGAATGTCTGAAGCTGAATTGACTGAAGCTGAATTGACTCGCCTCGTCATGCTGTATATCATTACAATCGGGAAGGGTTAAGGATGAGCAAGAACAAGGGCAAAACGGCTGAAGTGGTGTGTCCGTGCTGCGGGGCGCGGCTTGAAGTGGACACAGAGCTCGGAAAGATTCTGTTCCACGAACCGCCGCCGAGAGCCTCCAAGGCTCCCGACCTGAATCAAGCTTCCGAACTGCTCAAAAAGGAAGCGGAGCGGCGTGAAAGCCTCTTCAAACACAGCGCCGACGAGGAAAAGATCAAGTCTGAACTGCTGGAGCGCCGCTTCAAAGAGGCATTCGAGAAGACCAAAGACGTTCCTACCGGGCCCCCGCTTAAGGATATTGATTTGGATTGAGGGTCCGCGGCGGAATCTTGACCTTGGTGGGGAGCGTGAACTGTGGCGAATTCCGGGAAGAAATGGCTTCGTGTGGCGATCAAAAAGGCCAAAGGCCTTTTCTAGCCATTCAACCCTGGCTCCAAGGAGGCTGCATGCCCGGCAAAGCTCGCCGGCCTGAGTATACTCCTGAACACGCCGGCTCCGGAGTTCGCGCCAAGCTGCCCCAAATCGAGACTTGGCCCAATCAATATAAGAACTACGAAATCACCATTTCGATCCCGGAGTACACCTCCATTTGCCCGCGTACCGGCTTGCCGGACTTCGGAACCATCACCATCCATTACCTGCCGGACAGGCTGTGTCTGGAGCTGAAGTCGCTGAAGTACTACATTCTCTCCTACCGGAATCTGGGCATTTTCTATGAGAACGCCGTGAATCGCATCCTCGACGATGTGGCTCGTGCATGTCGCCCCAAGTGGGCGGTGGTGCGCGGTGAGTTCACCCCACGAGGCGGCATGCGAACCATGATCGAAGCACGGTTCCCCAGAAAAGCAGTGCGGGGTGCTTGACATGGACGCGCTCAAGTTTTATTATGTCATAGAACTAATGGATGCCCTCAGGCATCTAAAGCTCTTGAATGTGGTTGTGAACCCTGCCTGGGGTTCTCACTCGATGAGGAGGACTTAGGAATATGAGTAAGATTATTGGAATCGACTTGGGCACCACCAACTCGGTGGTCGCCGTTATGGAAGGTGGTGACCCTGTAGTCATCACGAACCCTGAGGGGGGCCGCACTACCCCGTCGGTGGTTGGGTTCACCAAGTCGGGCGAACGGTTGGTGGGACAAGTAGCGAAGCGCCAAGCCATTACCAACCCCGAGAACACGGTTTACTCCATCAAGCGGTTCATGGGCCGCCGGGTCAATGAAGTTGTGAGTGAGATCCAGACCGTACCCTTCAAGGTGGTGCCGGGACCGAACGGCGATGTGCGGGTCGTGGCCCAGGGCAAGGAATACTCGCCCCCGGAAATCTCCGCCGTGATCCTCCAGAAGATGAAAGACGCCGCCGAGCAATACCTCGGCGAGAAGGTGACACAAGCGGTGATCACGGTGCCGGCTTACTTTAACGATTCCCAGCGGCAAGCCACCAAGGACGCCGGGAAGATCGCCGGCCTGGAAGTTCTGCGCATCGTGAACGAGCCTACGGCGGCAGCCTTGGCTTATGGACTCGACAAGAAGCGGGACGAGACCATTGCGGTCTATGACTTCGGAGGCGGGACATTCGATATTTCGATTCTGGAAGTCGGCGAGGGTGTGGTCGAGGTCAAGTCGACCAACGGTGACACGCACCTGGGCGGCGACGATATTGATAAGCGGATTATGGACTGGATTGTGGACGAATTCCGCAAGGATCAAGGCATCGACCTTTCGAAGGACCGCATGGCGCTGCAACGGCTCAAGGAGGCGGCGGAGAAAGCCAAGATGGAGCTTTCCACGGTACTCGAGAGCGACATCAATCTGCCCTTCGTGACGGCTGACGCCTCCGGGCCGAAGCACCTGAACCTGAAGTTGGCGCGAGGGCGCTTTGAGCAGATGTGCGAGGATCTTTTCCAGCGTTCCGTTGGGCCGGTGAAGCAGGCGCTTTCCGATGCCAATCTCACGCCCGAGAAGATTGATGAGGTGGTGCTGGTGGGCGGATCGACACGCATCCCGCGCGTGCAGCAGATTGTCCGGGACCTTTTCCTAGGCAAGGAGCCGCACAAAGGCGTCAATCCGGACGAGGTTGTGGCGGTTGGGGCTGCGGTGCAGGCGGGAGTCCTGGGCGGGGAAGTGAAGGACCTGCTGTTGCTGGACGTTACTCCCTTGACCTTGGGCGTTGAGACCCTGGGCGGGGTCATGACGCCGCTCATCCAACGCAATACCACGATTCCGACGAGAAAGAACGAGACCTTTTCGACGGCGGCGGAGAACCAGACGTCGGTTGAGATTCACGTTCTGCAAGGCGAGCGTCAGATGGCGCGCGATAACCGGACGCTCGGCAAGTTCCACCTGGTGGGCATTCCCCCTGCGCCTCGGGGCATCCCGCAGATTGAAGTGACGTTTGACATCGATGCTAACGGAATTCTGAATGTTTCCGCCAAAGACATCGGCACCGGGAAGGAACAGAAGATCACCATAACGTCCTCGAGCGGGCTGAGCAAAGAAGAAGTGGAAAAGATGACCAAGGACGGCGAGTTGCACGCTGAGGAAGACCGCCGCCACAAGGACGACGTGGAAACCAAGAACCGAGCGGATTCGCTGGTTTACTCGGTGGAGAAGATGCTCAAGGAGAATCGCGGGAAAATCTCGGACAGCGACGCGAAGAACATCGAAGCGGCCTTGGACGACGCCAAGAAGGACATTCGTGAAGGCGACCTCTCGAAGATCAACGATTCCGTTGAGCGGCTAACCACGGCGTCGCATAAGCTGGCGGAAGCGATGTACAAGCAGGCATCTACGGCGCAGGCGGCCCCAGAGGCGCCGGGCGGCCCCGGCGAAGCGTCACGGCCTTCCGCAGGCCCCACGGCTCAGCCTGGCCAAAGTAAGGGCGACGGCGAAGTGATCGACGCGGAAGTGGTGGACAACGACGACAAGAAGAAGAGCTGAGAAGTACAGTTGAACAGTCAACAGTTGATGACACCGCGATCGATCAACGAAGGTCAATTATCGGAAGGAGCGACAGGACAACAGCCGTTCTTACCGTCGACTGTTGACTGTCAACTGTAAACTAATGGAACTTCGAGGTCTCGTCGGAGTGGAATGCCCGCAATGCCACTGGAAGCATTTCATGGAACTGGGCTTGGACCAGGCCATCCTGGACTCTCCCGCGGCACAGGAGATCCAGCACCAATTACAGGAATGGCTGCGGTCGCGCTGCCCGGACCATCTGGGGGCGATTCTCGAGAAGATGAAGAACTAACACGATGGCTGTTGTCGGTGCACAAAAGGACTATTACGCGATGTTGGGGGTGAGCCGCGGCGCCAAGCCGGAGGAGATCCGCAAGGCGTACCGGCGCCTGGCGCGCAAGTATCATCCTGACGTTAACCCGGGCAACAAGGCGTCCGAAGAGAAGTTCAAGGAAATCTCGGAGGCTTACGAAATCGTGGGTGACGAGAAAAAACGCCAGATCTACGATCAATACGGCTTCTATTCCAACAATATTCCCCCGGGTGGCCCCGGACCGAGCGCCTCGACGGGCGCCCGCGGGCCCGGCCCCGGATTCGATTTCTCGGGATTCGATTTCTCGAACGCTGAATACGGGGATACGGAGGCTGAAAGGCACGCGGGATTCGGGGGGTCCTTCCGCGACATCTTCTCGCAGTTGTTCAATCGCTCCGGCCAGCGCGAAGAGGAAGAAGAGGGTCCGCAAAAGGGAAGTGATATCGAGCACCACATGCACCTGGGATTCTGGGACGCCATTCGTGGCACACAGGTGCGAATCACCGTGGCGCGGCAAGAGACCTGCCCGACCTGTAAAGGCAGCGGCTCTGCCAAAGGCGCGGCTGTTACCTGCACCATGTGCGGCGGAACGGGCAAGGTGGCGCGCCAGGCAGGGACGATGCGATTCACTGTGACCTGCCCGCAATGTGGCGGGACCGGCAAGCAGCGCCGCCCTTGCCCAACCTGCGGCGGGTCGGGTTCGGTGCGGGCGCCCGAGACTTTTGAAGTGCGTATTCCGCCTGGCGTGGATACGGGTTCTCGCGTACGCGTGCCGGGGAAGGGAAACGCGGGTGCCGGCGGCGGTCCCCCGGGAGACTTGTACATTGTTACGGACGTTGAAACCCATCCCATCTTTGAGCGCAAGGGCGACAACATCTACGTTAAGGTCCCCGTAACCGTGGCCGAGGCGGCCCTGGGGGCGAAGGTGGAAGTGCCGACTCTGCTGGGGCCCTCTACGATCAAGATCCCTCCCGGGACCCAGAGTGGCCAGCAACTCCGGCTGCGCGGGAAGGGTGCGCCCTCGTTGCGCGGTGACGCGCGCGGGGATGAGTTTGTAGAGGTGCAGGTGATGGTTCCGCGGGTTGCGGATGAAAGGACCAAAGAAATCCTTCGCGAACTCGCGCACCTGAACCCGGAAGATCCCAGGCAAGAGCTGAGGAAGTACCTTTGAAGGATGAAGGTTGAAGGTTAAAGGATAATGGCTGGACGCCAATTGGGATGTGTTCGGCCTTGAACTCCAGACTTTAGACTTTTTCCATGAGCCCTCGCGGCAGAAAAACTCGCGGCAAGACCGGCTACATGATCAGCGCCGTGGCCGAAATGTACAACATCCATCCCCAAACCCTGCGTCTCTACGAGCGAGAAGGGCTGCTGGTGCCTTCCCGCACCAACGGCAACACCCGCCTCTACGGTGACGAAGACCTGGAGCGGCTGGAGACCATCCTGAACCTGACGCGCGACCTGGGCGTCAACCTGGCGGGAATCGAGATCATCCTAAACATGCGCGACCGCATGCAGAAAATGCAGACGGAAATGCAGGCTTTCGTCTCCTACGTGCGGGAGGAAGTCTTGGCGCGCCCGCCCATAGACCAGGAGCGGATCCAAAATGCCCTGGTGCGCGTCGCCCCGCCCTATTTGATTCGAACGCAACGCCACGCGGGCAAATAAGGCTCCCTAGGACAGGAATCCGAGATGCCGCGAAAAGACTGCCCACAATGCGATGGCACAGGTTGGAAGCCGGTTGAGGTGGAAGGCGTCCGCCGCATGACCCGCTGCGATTGTTACGGCTTGGAGCGCGCGGAACTGTTGCTTCGCCAGGCGCACATACCTGAGAGGTACGAGCACTGCGCCTTTGAGAATTTTGACATACGCCGCGACAATCAAAGCTTAAGATGGGCGAAGCTGAACGCCGAGAATTTTGTTAAGGAATACCCCACGGATTTTGGCCTGCTCTTTGTGGGCACGACGGGCGTGGGCAAGACCCACTTGGCGGTCGCGGTGCTGCGCGCCTTGGTCCTGCGCAAAGGCGTGGAATGCCTTTTCTATGATTTCCACGATCTGCTGAAGGCCATTCGGGACAGTTACAATCCCGTTTCTCAAAATTCGGAGCTTTCCGTTCTCCAGCCGGTGCTGGACGCTGAAGTGCTGTTGTTGGATGAACTCGCCTCATGGAACCCTAGTGATTGGGTTAAAGAGACCTTGCAGCATATTATCAATTCACGCTATAACCACAAAAAAGTTACTCTCATCACGACGACGCTTCCCCTGGGTGAAACCCAAGGACGCCGGGAGGTTCGCGCGCCCTCGGGGGATGTGGTCCCGAACGTGGAGCTTACTTTGAACCAGCTCGGAGTCACTCTCCGCTCCCGCCTGTATGAAATGTGCAAGCTGATTGAAATGAGCTCCGACGATTACCGCAAAGCGATCAAACAGGCGGCCTACAAGTTCCCGACGGCGTAAGCGCTTCCCAGCCTAGGTGCTTGTCGGGAGTCCCGCAGCGCGGTTACCGCCTCCGCAGTCGAGGTCAAGCGGGTCGCGGCGCTTCGACCGGCGGGAAGGCTGTAGCCTCGCTGCTGCGCTCCCAAAGAGGCCTGGCGGCTATCGTCCCTGTTCGGACTGGATGTCCGCTCCCTAGGCTGCTGCTTCGCATTGACTTCGCTTTCCGCGCAACGGTAGAATAGGACATCCTTTGTAGGCCTGCGTCGGGTACCTGGAGAGGAGGCCGGCGGATGTCCGCTGACGAAAAAGGCAGTAGTTTGCAAACGGCTGGGAGTGATAGTCTGCAAGAAGCAAGGACGGACCTCGGAGCCCAAAATGATTTGACGGATCCCCAAGCGAGGATTCCTGAGATCAGCGAGGTGGTAAATCTGATGGAGGGGATGGAGGCGCTATCCGCTCCCACGATTGCCGCGGGTGAAATCGTTCAGGGCCATGTGCTCAAGATCACGGACACCGAAGTCGTGGTTGATGTGGGGCTGAAATGCGAGGCCCAGGTTCCGCGGAACGAGTTCCTCGCTCTGGATGGGCACCTGAGGATCAGCCCAGGCGATACGGTTGACCTTTGGGTCGACAATTATGACGAGGCCTCCGGAACGGTCAGCGTTTCCTATCAAAGGGCATTACGGCGCAAAACCTGGGACGGAGTTGAACGCGCTTTCCAGGATCAGAGTAACATCACCTGCCGCGTGGTCGATCGAATCAAAGGCGGCTTGATGGTTGACATTGGGGTTCCGGCTTTCCTCCCGGCTTCTCATGCCGATGTGCGCGTGCACGCGAACCTGGATGAACTCAAGGGTCAGGAATTCCCCTGTAAGGTCATCAAGGTCAACCGCAAGAAGAACAACGTGGTGGTCAGCCGCAAGGCTGCGATGGAAGAGGAACTGAACCGGCGCAAGCAGGAGTTGGCGGAACGCCTGGTGGAAGGCGCGGACGTAGTGGGCAAGGTCAAGAACCTGACCGACTACGGCGTCTTTGTTGACCTGGGAGGGATTGACGGCCTGCTTCACATCACCGACCTTTCTTGGGGTAGAATTGGGCATCCCTCGGAAGTGGTGCAAGTAGGGCAGGAAATCAGGGTGAAGGTGCTCAAACACGATCCTGAAAGAGGGCGGATCTCCCTGGGTCTGAAGCAACTCACGCCTGACCCCTGGGAGACGGTGGCGGCCACCTATCATGCGGCAGACCGAATCACCGGCCGCGTGGTGAGTCTTGCCGATTACGGCGCTTTTGTTGAACTGGAGCCCGGTGTGGAAGGACTCATACACATTTCGGAGATGAGCTGGAGCAAGCGGCTTCGCCATCCGTCCAAGACCCTCAAGCTGGATGAGCGTATCGAGGTGGGAGTCTTGGACGTCGATCCCGTCAAGCGTCGCATCTCACTCAGTCTGAAGACCACTCTTCCGGATCCTTGGACGTTAGTGGGCGATCGGTTTGCGGTGGGGTCGATGGTGCACGGGCGGGTTCGCAACCTCACCGAATTCGGCGCATTCGTCGAAATCGAAGACGGGCTCGACGGCCTGATTCATGTCTCGAACATGTCCTGGAACAAGAATGTGAAACATCCCTCGGAGGTCCTGAAGAAAGGCCAAACCGTGGATGCTGTGGTGCTGGCCGTGGACCCCGATAATCGCCGACTTGCCCTGGGTTTGAAACAACTCGAGGAAGATCCCCGCGAGGCATTCTTCTCCAGGGTTCACGTAGGGGACATGCTGCGCGGTAAAGTGACACGGGTGGCGCCTTTTGGGGCCTTTGTCGAGCTGGCGGAAGGAATTGAAGGTCTCTGCCATGTTTCGGAGTTTGAAAATGGCCACACTCGAAATGAGAGCGCGAAGCTCGAGGTGGGCAGCGAGTTGGAATTTCGCGTGATCCGCCTCAGCGCCCGAGAGCGGAAGATTGCCTTGAGCCAGAAGGAACCGGCGGCGCAACCCGGGCCGGCAGAAATCGAGAAGCCCAAAGAGCCGGTGAGAAAATCCACTATGGCGGAGGCGCTTTCTTCCGCGGGTATCAACGCCCTGGAGTACTCGTCTTCAACCTCGGCAGTTGAGTCGTGACCTGTTGTACCGGTTATCCCCGACACTTCGCACCAGGAGCTAAACATGACCAAGGCAGAACTGATCGAGGACGTTGCGCGGGCCGTGGAGATGAGCCGCAAGGACTCCGAGATCATCGTCGAAACCATCTTCGAGAGCATTGTGAAGTCGCTGCGCGTGGGTGATAAGGTCGAAATCCGGGGCTTTGGGAGCTTTCGCACTCGCCAGCGTAAACCCCGCATCGGTCGCAATCCGAAGACCGGCGTGCGCGTCGATGTGCCCGCCAAGAAGATTCCCTACTTTAATCCCAGCAAGGAGTTGAAAGATCTTGTCAATAGTGGGGCTACGGCCGCGACGCCTCCCCCACCGCCGGCTGCTCCCGCGCCCGAGCCTTCGGGTACAACCAATCCTTAGTCGAGCGGCGGTCTTCTGTGTCGGCCGGCGAGCTATGCCGGCGCTCCGCCGCGGGGCACTTCGACCTGTGCGGTTAGGGTCTGTCCGCACGCGGATCGAATCCTGTTCGATCACCAGGCATCCCGATTATGGACTACCTTTGGAGTCCTTGGCGGTTTCGCTACGTCATCCAGCCTGTGGCGGCGGGTAGTTGCGTATTCTGCGAAAAGAGCGCGGCCGACCCCTCTCACGACCGGGAGAACCTGCTGCTGTATCGAGGCCGCTCGAATTTCATTCTTCTCAACCTCTTTCCGTACACCACCGGCCATTCCATGGTGATCCCTTATGCCCACGTGGCCAGCCTCGAGGAGGTCGAGTCCGCGGCGCTCGTCGAAATGACGGAGTTGGCCCGGCGCCTTCAGGGGGCGTTGCGAGATTGCTATCATCCCGAGGGGTATAACCTTGGCATGAATCTTGGGAAATGCGCTGGGGCCGGCGTCGCGGACCACCTGCACTTGCACGTGCTCCCCCGCTGGACAGGAGATTCCAGTTTCGTGACCACGATCGGGGAGACTCGCATCCTGCCCGAAGACCTCCTCACCACTTACGACAAGCTGGCTCCTTACTTCTCTTCGGAGAGATGATGTTGTGTGTAGGGGCGGCCCTTGTGGCTGCCCTGGGGCAACTCCATGGGGCGCCCTTACAGCACACGCCAATAGGTCGTGCCCTGCTCCACACCGATCGTGCGTCGCTGGTTGATTCACATTGATTTCGTGTAGAATTCCACCCAGACACATCAGAAATATCCAAGGGGGAAACATGAGCGGAGTCAACAGGCGTGACTTTCTAACAGGGGGAGCGGCATTCTTGAGTCTCGCGGCGGAGGCGGAGCTGCTGGCGGGGCCGGTTCCAGCGGGGATGGCCGAGGCAGGAAAGGCTGAGCTGGTGGCCCCTGACATCTATTTTCATGAGGGGCGAGTTGCGGACAACGCCGACGCCGTTTGCAACAACGGTTGGATTTTATTCGAAGACTATGTGCTGGTCATCGACGCGAATTTCCCCGCGGGGGCGCGGCTGATCATCAGCAAGATACGATCGATGACCGACAAGCCGATAAGGTTTGCCTTCGATACCCACCACCACGGCGACCACGCTTACGGCAATCAGGTCTACGTCGATAATGGAGCGGTGCCGGTGGCGCACACGGGTGTCATCGAAGAGATGAAGCGGCACGAGACGGGCTACTACGACAGCAAACCCGGCGCCTGGGAAGCTGCTGCGAAAGAGCGCGCCGATCTGAAAGACACCAAGCTCAAACCGCCCTCCGTGCTTTTTTCCAAAGACTTGTTCTTTGACGACGGCAAGCATCGGGTTGAGCTGATGCACCTGGGGGTAGCTCATACGCATGGCGACGCCGTTGCCTGGCTGCCGAAGGAGCGCATCCTTTTCACCGGCGATGTGTGCGTGAACGGGCCTTATAACTTTGTGGGTGACGGAGATGTGGGCAAGTGGGTGGTGACACTGGATGCGGTGAAGAAACTTCGCCCCAAAATCGTGTGTACGGGCCATGGGCCGCGCTCCGTGGCGACCGTTTTGGACGATCAGCAGGGGTTCTTCAAGGCGCTCCGGGAACAGGTCGGTACGCTTCTGGCCAGCAAGGCGCCCGAGGAGGCGAAGGGGCAGATTGAGACCATTCGGGCGGCACTGAAGGGCAACGCGCAGATCGCACGCTACGTTGGCGATCCGGGGGCGGACGATTCGTTCCCCTCGCAGGTTGGGAAAGTGTACGAGGAACTGACCGGCAAGAAACTCGCTGCCTTGGCCGGCCATCGGCAGTTCGCGCGCCATGTCCACGTGCGCGCCCACGGTCTGGCATTCGTTTGAGAACTCCCCTATGAGGTGACGATATGAGAAGGCTAAGAGCTTTGCTGAGGCTGGTGGCATCTCTGGGCGTAGCGCTCCTCGCGGCGATGCATGCTTCCGCGCAAACACCTTCGGAAGCGCTGCTGGTGCTCGCCAAGAGCGACTTATCGCTCGCCATTGTCGATCCTGTAAGCTTACGCGTGGTTGGCCGCGTGCCGTCCGGTCCGGACCCGCACGAAGTGATTGCCTCCGACGACGGCAGGCTCGCTTACATTTCGAACTACGGCGGACCAGACAGCGATCTTAACACCATCTCCGTGGTCGACTTGGTTTCGCAGAAGGCCCTGCCGGCCATTGACCTTGGCGCCTTGCATTCGGCGCACGGTTTGGCTTTCGCCGGCGGCAAGCTCTATTTCACCGTGGAGACGAATAAGGCCCTCGCGCGCTACGATCCGGACACGAGAAAAGTGGATTGGGTTTTGGGCACTGGCCAGGACCGCACGCACATGGTTTGGGTGTCCGAGAGCTTGGACAAGCTCGTCACCTCCAATGTCAGCTCCGGCACCATTAGCATCATCGAGCGAGTTTCCCCGCCAGGCGGCGGGTTCGGCCCTCCCCCCGGCGGCCCGCCCGGTGGCGGCCCTCCGCCCGGATTTCGTCCGCCGCAGGGCGGGCAGCGGAAAACCTGGGAGGTAACCAACGTTCGTTCGGGCAACGGGTCGGAAGGATTTGACGTGTCACCGGATGGGAAGGAAATTTGGGCCGCGAACGCGCGTGATGCCACGGTGACTATCATCGACTTCGCCGCCAAACGCGCGATCCAGACTATGCACATTTCCGTAAACGGCGCGAATCGCCTGAAGTTCACTCCGGATGGCACGCGAGTCTTTGTCTCCGGGCTGGGTTTCGGAGGCAGGTCGGGCAGCGATCTCGTGGTGATCGATGCGGCGAGCCGCAAGGAGATCAAGCATTTCGATCTGGGCGGGGGCGCCGCAGGAATACTGATGGTTCCCGACGGCTCACGCGCCTTTGTCGCCGTGAGCGGGAAGGACTACGTCGCGGTCGTGGACCTGAAGAGCCTGGAAGTCACCGGACGCATCTCCGCCGGGAAACAACCCGACGGACTTGCTTGGGCTGTGCGCAAATAACCTCAACTCCCAATATCCATCTGCATGCTTATCGTAGGGGGACGGCTCGCCGTCCCCTCACGACCGGCCTTGCTTCGTGAAAAGCCAACTCTCTGTGCCAGTAGTTCCCTCTTACTTTTCGATATCGCCCCTTAGCCAGTTGGGTTATGCTGGAATTAAATCCACAGGGACAGACAAGAAAATCGTCGGGAGGTGCAGATGCGTATTCTGGCTAAGTTCAATCTTATTCTCATCCTCATATTTGCGGCGGCCGTGGCCATCACCGGCTACATTGCTCACGGTTTCCTGGATCGCGACGCCCGCCAGCAGGTGATCCAGCAGGCCGAACTGATGGTGGGGGCGGCGGGCGGCATGCGGTCCTATACCGCCGAGCAGCTCGACCCGCTGCTTGAACCCAGCGAGCAGCATGCAAGCCGATTCATCCCCCAAACCATCCCATTTTACAGCGCCACATAGGAAGAGGGCATCCGATGGACGCCGGGGTTGTCTTGGAAGGCCTCACCACAGAGGCCACGGAGTTCACAGAGAAGAGCGACGAGCCTTCCTCAGTGGTCTCTGTGCGCTCTGTGGTGAAGTCGTGGTCCGGGAGTTGATGCCTTCCGACGCGCCGAATTGCCTGACCTCGCCCCGGCCGAGGCAGAACTCGAGCCCTTCGGCTCCTCCCAGGGTGTTGGGAAACTTCTTCTGAGCCCGCGCCACCAGGCTATCGACGAAGGCGTCATCACTGTCAGGATCATGGTGGAACAATACCAGCCGCTTCACATCGCATTCCCGGGCAATGCGCACGCCCTCCTGCCATGAGCTGTGTCCCCAGCCTTTCTTTTCGCCTTGTGACTGCCGGGGCGTGTATTGCGAGTCATACAACAGCAGGTCGGCATCGCGGGCGAGGGACCGCAAGGCGCGGTCGTAGGCCGGAGAGCCGGGTTCGGTGTCGGTCGCCAAAACGAAGACGCCGCCGTCCGCTTCGATTCGGTAGCCGGCGCACCCCTGGGGATGATTGAGGCGCGCTGTCTTGATCACCGCTCCGTTAATACTGACGGCGGTCTTTCCTAAGTGGATAAAGTGGCGATTGGCCCTCATGCCTATTGGGTAGTAGGGACTCCCCATCATGCCTTCGAGGGTTCGACGCAACCGGGCGGCCGGCAACAGCGGGGAGTAGAAAAAGAAAGTGTTATGTTTCTGGTAAAAGGGAACGAAATACGGAATTCCCTGGATATGGTCCCAATGGAAGTGCGTCAGAAAGATATGGGCGAGGATGGGCCGGCCGCCGAATTCCTTCACAAGGCTCTTACCCAGCGCCCTCATGCCGCTGCCGCAGTCAAGAATGATGCGGGTACCGTTGTCGAGCCGAAGATCGATGCAGCAGGTGTTGCCGCCGTACCGCCCCGTCTCTCTTCCCGGGGTTGGCGTTGAGCCGCGCACGCCCCACAGCCTGACCTTCATGGTTCACCGCCTTGCGCCACCCGCCACCCTTTGATCTACATAGCGTAGCAATCTCGCTTTCCGGTGTCTACCATGTTCCGGTCCTTACGGCGCCCTCATTGGACTGAGACTTGCCCTTGCCTTGCGTTGCCCGCTTCCCTGATACTTACTGGGGCCCGTTGCCGCCCTGCTCGATAGCCGTCAATTTGCATCGTCCGTAGGGCGCAACGGTGATTTCCATCGCCGATCAGGAGGGCATGGTGCGTCGATTTGAATCTGGAATCTTGAATCTTGAATTGCTGCGCTGCAGGGCGGCGAGTGGTTATTCTGCACTGGCTTGCCTCGTCTTGTGTTTACTCTTAGGAGTACCATTGGCGCGCGCCCAGCAAACGAATCTGGATGCGCTGGTGGAACGCGAAATGCCGTCGCTTCTCTCCACCTACCGGTCGCTTCACGCCGCGCCGGAACTCTCCCATCACGAGCAAAAGACCTCGGCTTTTGTTGCCGGCGAACTGCGGGCTCTGGGTTACAACGTCACAGAACGCGTGGGCAAATACGCTGGCCATCCGGAGTGGTCCGGCTACGGCGTGGTGGGTGTTTTGAAAAATGGCCAGGGGCCGACGGTGTACGTTCGAACCGAGCTGGACGCGCTGCCCGTGGAGGAAATGACGGGCCTGCCCTATGCGAGTAAAGTCCGGACCAAGGATGACGCAGGGCGCGAGGTGGGCGTCATGCATGCCTGCGGGCACGATATTCACATCACCTCTTTGCTGGGAACGGCGAAAATGTTGGCGGAAATGAAGGAACAATGGCACGGAACTCTGGTGATGCTCGCCCAGCCCGCCGAGGAAGCCATTAGCGGCGCCAAGGCCATGCTGGACGACGGTCTCTACACGCGCTTTCCGAAGCCGGATTTCGTTATTGCGCTGCATGACACGCCCGCGCTCGAGGCAGGGAAAGTCGGGTTCACTCCCGGTTACGCGATGGCCAGTTCCACCTCCGTCGAGGTTACGCTGCGCGGCATCGGCGGGCATGGCTCAGCGCCGCAAATGACCAAAGACCCCATCGTCGAAGCCGCGGAGTTCATTCTGGCCATTCAGACCATCGTGAGTCGCGAAGATTCACCCTTTGATCCCGCCGTAGTCACCGTCGGCTCGATTCACGGCGGCACACGTCCCAACATCATCCCGGACGAAGTGCGTTTGCAGCTTACCATCCGGACCTACAAGGAGGAGGTGAGGCAGCACATTCTGGAAGCGCTGGCTAGAATGGCGCAGGGCATTGCTGCCGCTCACGGAATTCCGCCGTCTCTCTCGCCCACCGTGACCGCAGATGAGAGCGACCACAGCCCTGCGCTGTACAACGATCCCCAACTGACGGCGCGGCTGGCGCAGGTCTTCAAGACGGTACTGGACCCGGAAAACGTCGTGGAGTTGCCGCCCGTCATGGCCAGTGAGGATTTCTGCCGTTTTGCTCTCGAGGATCGCCAAATCCCGATCTGCCAGTATTCCTTGGGCGCCGTGGATCCGGCAAAGCTCGCGGAGAGTCGACGCACCGGTGTGCCCCTGCCCGGGCTGCACTCGAGTTTGCGGGCCCCGGTCCCCGAGCCCACGCTGCGCACCGGCGTGAAGTCTATGACCAGCGCGGTGTTGGATTTGATGAAGAAGTAGGCTTTAATACCAATTTTGAACGCATCTCTGAGCGCTGAGGGAGGGAAACCCAGATGAAGGCAACTAAAGCTTCCGTTCTCACCTTGTTCCTGATGGCTCTGGTGACCGCCTCTGCCTCCGGTCAAGGACCGTCGCCGGTTCCGGCAAAGCACACGGTGATCCGTGCGGCACGAATCCTGGATGTGAAGACGGGGCAGGTAATTCGAGACGGGGCAATTGTCATCGCCGGCGATAAGATCGTGAGCGTGGGTCCGGGCTCCGGCGTGTCACCCGGCGCCGGCACAGTGGTCATCAACTTGCCTGATGCTACCGTGCTTCCCGGCCTGATCGATGCTCATACCCACCTGACCTTTGGCACGAATTTCGGCTATGAAACGCTGGGAATCTCGGTGCCGCGCGAGGCGCTGATCGGCGCGCGCCACGCCCGCGTCACCTTGGAGGCTGGGTTCACAACCGTGCGAAACGTGGGCGCCACGGGTTATGCCGATGTAGCTCTGCGCGACGCGATCAATGCCGGAGATGTGCCGGGACCACGCATGCTGGTCAGCGGTCCGGCACTCGGGATTACGGGAGGCCACTGCGACGAGAATCTGCTGCCGTTCGAGTTTCACTTCACCGCCGAGGGCGTTGCCGACGGCGTGGAGGCCGTGCAGCACAAGACTCGTGAGGTCATCAAGTACGGCGCCGATCTGATCAAGATTTGCGCCACCGGCGGAGTTCTTTCGAAAGGAGATGATCCGAACGCCCCGCAGTACACGCTCGAGGAGATGAAGGCCATCGTGAACGACGCGCACCGCCTGGGACGGAAGGTTGCTGCCCACGCGCACGGAGCGCAGGGTGTGATCTGGGCGTCCGAGGCGGGCGTGGACTCCGTCGAGCATGGACACTTGATGAACGACGCCGCCATCGCGACTCTCAAGAAGAACGGTACGTATCTCGTGCCGACGCTCTATCTGATGGATTGGCAGCGCGAAAATGCTCGTACAGCGAATCTTCCGGACTTCGCCAAGCGCAAGATGCAGATGGTTTCGGAACTCGGAAAGACCAATGCCAAGAAGGCATTCGAGGCGGGCGTTAAGATCGGGCTGGGTACCGACGCCGCCGTTTACCCCCATGGCCTGAATGCACATGAGTTGGCGGTCTACGTCAGCATAGGTATGAGCCCCTTGCAGGCGATTCAAACCGCCACCGTCAACGACGCCGATCTGCTGGGCTGGTCTGACCGAATAGGAACCCTCGAGCCCGGCAAGTGGGCTGACATCATCGCCGTAGACGGCGACCCACTTCAGGACATCACCGTGCTCCAGCATGTGAAGTTCGTGATGAAGGGTGGTGAAGTGGTGAAGAACGAGTATGGAAAGTGATTGCGCTCAGGATGACATGTTAGGAGTGACCAAAGTGAAAAACGGCACGATCATTCTGCAATTGTTCCTTCTGTCCCTGTTCTCATTGGCAAGCGCTTCCCCGCTTGGGGCGCAGGAGTCTGTCAACATCTGGCAAGCGCCGCTGGTGCTTCCCACCTACGAAACGGGCCCGCCGGATCTCGAGCCGATGTTTTATGCCGGACGGGACTATCAGGGCGCGCAAGGCGCGATTTATCCCTATGGACTCTATGACAACCTCCTGGATATTCGGCACGACAAGACCTATCAAGCCGACTTTCTTGAGAACCAATACGTGAAGGTCTGCGTGCTTCCGGAGCTCGGAGGGCGCATTCTCTCCGCCACCGACAAGACGGACAACTATGACTACGTCTATCGGCAAACCGAGATCAAGCCGGCGCTGATCGGCATGCTGGGCGCCTGGATCTCCGGCGGCGTCGAGTGGAACATCCCTCACCACCACCGCGCCACCAGCTATCTGCCCGTGGACCATCGCTTGGTGAAGAATCCTGATGGAAGCAGCACCATCTGGGTAGGAGAATTGGAACTCCGCCATCGCATGGAATGGGCCGTGGGGATCACGCTCTATCCGGATAGGTCCTATACGAAGATCACTACGGTGCTTGTGAATCGCACGCCTTTTGTACACTCGTTTCTGGATTTCACTAACACCGGTGTGCACGCCAACCGGAATTACCAGGTCATTTTTCCGCCGGACACACAATTTGCGGTGTACCACGCCAAGGTTGATTTCGCCCGCTGGCCGATTTCGCACGACATTTACCAAGGCGTAGACTACACGCGTGGTGTGGACTTGAGTTGGTGGAAGAACCACCCCACACCCGTCTCCTTCTTTGCCTGGAATTTCGACGGAGATTTCTTCGGTGGCTATGATCACGGTAAGGAGGCGGGAATCATCTGCGTCCAGGACCATAACGTCTCACCGGGCGCAAAATTCTTCGAATGGGGCAATGGCCCCGAGGGCAAGTTGTGGGACAAGGTTCTGGACAGCCAGGGCGACTACCTCGAGCTTATGTCGGGAAACTTCTCGGATAACCAACCTGACTACAGTTGGATCCAGCCCTCGGAAACGAAGATCGCCACGGCGTACTGGTTTCCGATCCGGGGGATCGGCGGCGCAAAGAACGCAAACCTGAATGGAGCGGTGAACCTGGAGGTGGGACCTGGGCGAACGGTCATGATCGGTTTTTCCACGACCCGGGAGTTTCGCGGCGCGAAGACAGTTTTGACCGCTGGGAATCGCACGCTGTTTGAACGGAGCATCGACATCTCCCCCGCCAAGGCTTTCGTTCAGGACATCACGTTGCCGGATGGGGTTAGCGAAGACGATCTCAAGGCTGAACTGCTGGATTCGGCAAACCAGGAACTGCTCAGTTACCAGCCGGTGAAACTTGTGCCGGAGAGCACGCCTCCCGTGGTTGAACCTCCCCTTCCGCCGAAGCAGATCAAGACAGTCGACGAGCTTTATCACATCGGACTGCGGCTCGAGCAATTCCACAATGCGGCTCTCGAGCCCTACGCTTACTTTGAAGAGGCCCTGAGCCGCGATCCTGGCAACTATGAAGTCAACACCGCCCTGGGCCGCCTCTACAGTGAGCGCGGACTTTGGCGGCAGGCAAGGGAGAGACTCACGACAGCTCTCGCCCGGGCCACTCGCAATTACACGCGGCCCAAAGATGGCGAAGCGTATTACTACCTGGGCGTCACGCTGCGAGGCGAGGGCAAGAATCGCGAAGCGGAGGACGCATTCCACCGCGCCGCGTGGAGCGAAGCATGGGCCGCCGCCGGCTACGAGCAGCTTTCGGAATTGGATGGCCAGAGGGGAGATTGGCCGCAAGCGCTTTCCGATCTGGACCATTCGCTGGCTTACAACACGCTCGACTGTAGGGCCTGGGATCTGAAGGCCGCCGTTCTGAGACGCATGGGGCGCGCTGATGATGCCAGGGAAGCCGCCCATAAAGCTCTGGCCGTCAATCCGCTCGACCTCTGGGGCCTTCGTGAAATCGGCTTGCTCGATGCGAACTCACAGCCTCAGTCCTTCCCGGGAAATGCCGTGCAGGCCAACCTTGAGCTGGCCACGGACTACTCCGACGCCGGATTAGGGAGTGAGGCGGAACAGGTTCTCAAGCAGTTGGCGGCTGCGAGCCCTGACCGGAATCGAGTGAACCCGATCGTTTATTACGACCTTGGCTATCTCGCGATGCAGTCCGGCCAGCCTGGCGAAGCGGCCAGATACTTTCACCTGGCCGCCCAGATGCCCACCGACTACGTCTTCCCATTCCGTCTCGAAGAAGTGAAAGTGCTCGAGGCTGCCATGCAGGCCAATCCAGGCGATGCTCGCGCGCCATACTATCTCGGAAATCTTCTTTACGATCGGCAGCCTGAAGTCGCCATCAAAGAGTGGGAAAAATCCGCCGCAATCGACAGCTCATTCTCGCTGGTGCACAGAAATCTCGCGCAGGGCTACGAGCAATCGCAGAGCGATACCCCCAAGGCGATCGCCTCCATGGAAAGGGCTGTCGGGTTGGATCCGGACAATGCCCGTCTGCGGTTTGAGCTCGACATCCTGTATGAAGCCGAGAACGTTTCCCCGCAGAAAAGACTGGCTTCGTTTGAATCCAACCCCACGCTGGCTGCCAAGCGCTCGGATGCGATGACTCAGGAAACGAAGGTCTACTTGCTGGTGGGCCGGTATGAGCAGGCTCTTCAATTGCTCAAGACCCACCGATTCCACAACTGGGAGGGTTATGGCGATGTTCACGATGTCTATGTGGACGCATGCCTCCTCGCAGGTGAAAGAGAACTGCACGCCGGCAAGTTCAACGAGGCGTTAGGAGACTTCCAGGCAGCCCTTGAGTATCCGGAGAACCTCGAGGTCGGCAGACCGTATCATGAAGGGCGGCGCCCGGAGGTTGACTACTGGTTGGGTGTGGCGTACGGCAAGCTCGGAAAGAGTCCTGAATCTCTCGGGATGTTCCGCCAGGCAGTGGCCGCTCTAGGGCCTGAACAAGGGCGCGAGCAACCTGAGATGCTGTATTACGCGGGTCTGGCGGCTCAGAAGCTTGGCCGGTCCGCGGAGGCAATACGGTTTTTCGGCGAACTGATCCACAAAGGTGATGAGGCGCTGGCCACCCGCTCCGAGGCGGACTTCTTCGCCAAGTTCGGCCAGAGGCGTTCCAGCCGCCTGCGCCTCGCCGAAGCCCATTACCTCATCGGCCTGGGGAACCTGGGAATGGGTGAGGCAGCCAAAGCTCGGGGCGAATTCCAGGCGGCGCTGAAGCTGAATGTGAACCATCTTGGCGCCACCACACAGCTAAGCCCCGAAAGCTCGCCAACCGTGGCTTCGAGGTGATGCAACACCGCGCTGCGATTGCAGGGTCGGCCCTTGTCGTCCTCCGCTTCGTGCGCAACCACGTAGCTTTCCGCTTGGCGGTTGCTGAGCCGACAACTCCGCCGCCACACTCCAAAGAATCGCAACAATTCTGTAACATAACATTCACGCCCGGGTAACCTGCCTCCCCCACACTATTCTGAGTAGCCTGCACCTTCGGAGGATGGCTCTCACAGGTGACGCTAACCCTAATATTAACCTTCGCTTAATTCTCTTGTAAAAGAGCGGGGGCAAAGTGCGAGTGGAGGATCACACCATGAAAAAACTGCCGTATCTCTCAACGGTTCTTCTCGGTACTGCCGTTGCTTTGATGTGCCTTGTAATATTCCAATCTTTACCCACGACTGCCGCGCCGGCGCCTGCCCCGGACGCCGTCATGCTCAACGGTGCAGGAGCTACTTTCCCGTATCCGATCTACTCGAAGTGGTTTTCAGATTACAACAAGATACATTCCGACATTGAGATCAATTATCAGTCGATCGGTTCTGGTGGAGGGATCCGGCAACTCTTGTCCGGGACGGTGGATTTCGGCGCTTCCGACGCTCCCATGACGGACGAACAGCTCGGGCAGGCGAAGACCAAGATTCTGCATTTTCCCACGGTTTTGGGCGCCGACGTTCCCACCTACAATATTCCCGGTATAACGCAGGAACTTAACTTTACGCCCGATGCTCTAGTGGGCATCTATCTTGGCAAAATCACCAAGTGGAACGACCCTGAGATTACCAAGTACAACAAGGGAGTGAATCTCCCTGGTCAAGATATCGTTGTGGTGCACCGCTCGGAGGGTAGCGGAACTACGTACGTCTGGGTGGACTACCTCTCGAAGGTCTCTGCCGAGTGGCAAAGCAAGGTCGGGCGGAACACCTCTGTGAATTGGCCGGTAGGCTTGGGCGGAAAGGGCAACGAAGGTGTGACCGGGCTGGTTAAACAGACGCCAGGAGCAATTGGCTATGTCGAACTCATCTATGCCATACAGAACCAACTCCCTACGGTCGGGTTCGAAACGCTTCGGGCGTCTTCGTCAAAGCGGACCTTGTAAGCGTAACAGCCGCAGCGGCAGGCTTGCCAAGACGATGCCGGAAGATTTCCGCGTTTCCATCACCAACGCTCTTGGCAAAGCAGCTTATCCGATTGCTAGCTTCACCTACCTACTGATTCCGACGAGAATTGAAGACGCCAAGAAAAGGGACAGTGATCAAGGGTTTTCTCACCTGGATGCTGAAGGACGGTCAAAAGGCAGCCGAGCCTCTGGCGTATGCGCCGCTTCCAAAGGAAGTGGTTGCCAAAGAGCTGAAGCAGATTTCGCAGATCCAATAAGACGCTAGGCAGGTCTCCCCCTCCTGGTTCAGGAGGGGTCGGGGGTGGTCGCGCACCACCCCTTCATCCCCTCCTAAGAGAGGAGGGGAATGTGATCGATCATTATGGCTGGCATTCCAATTCCGACCGGCCGCGCGACGCCGAACCGTCGCGCCTCCGGGCTTGTTCAAGGCCTCCGAAGCGGCGATACATTTGCTCACCTTTTCACGCTGCTTTGCGCGGCGAGCATCCTGCTGGTGACCGTCGCTCTCGTTCATCAGCTTTATATCAATTCCGCACTCCCACGACACAAGTTTGGCTTTGCATTCTTAACCGGGCACACCTGGGATCCGGTGAGCGGAGATTTCGGCGCATTGCCTTTCATATACGGTACGGTGGTTACCTCGGCGCTAGCGCTGCTGATAGCAGTTCCCATGGGAGTCGGGGCAGCCATCTTCCTCTCGGAGTTGGCGCCGCCGCGCCTCTCCAATGCGATGACCTTCGTCATCGAACTCCTTGCCGCCGTCCCCAGCGTGATTTACGGGCTGTTGGGCATATTCATCATGGTCCCCTTTCTCCGTCAGTATGGGGAGCCGTTCCTGAAACACACCCTGGGTTTCTTGCCGTTGTTTCAGGGGCCGGCCTATGGCGTGGGCATGTTGGCAGCGGGTCTAGTGCTCGCGGTTATGGTGGTCCCGTTCATCATTTCGGTTTCACGCGACGTTCTAATGGCGGTTCCGGTGGAGCAACGTGAGGCGGCGCTGGCGCTGGGCGCCACCAAGTGGGAGTCCACCTGGCAGGTCGTTGTCCCCTATGCCCGCATAGGCATCACGGCCTCCATCTTTCTCTCCTTGGCGCGAGCTCTAGGCGAGACCATGGCAGTGACCATGGTCATCGGCGGCACTCCCGCCATCAGTGCTTCCTTGTTCGCACCCGGATATTCCATCGCGGCAGTCATTGCCAATCAATTCGCCGAAGCCACGGGCGATCTTTACCTCCAGTCGTTGGTTGAGCTTGGCTTGGTGCTCTTTGCGCTGACGATCGTGATTAACGGCCTGGCAAGAGTCTTTATCATTTCCACGACGAAGAAAAGTTCGGCGCATTAATGGGCTGGCGCAATAACTGGCGAAAACTCGTCAACTACGTCATGTTCAGCCTTACGGGACTTTGCGCTCTGATCACTGTGGGCGTTTTGTTTTTCATTCTGGGATATCTTCTTTGGCACGGTGGCAGTGCTCTCAGTTGGACGTTCCTGACCCACCTGCCGACGCCGGTGGGCGAGGCCGGCGGGGGAATGGCGAACGCTATTGTGGGGAGTGCGAAGCTGCTCTTGTTGGCGTCCGTTTTCGGCATCCCGATTGGCTTCCTGGGCGGCGTTTACCTGGCTGAATTCGGTGGCAAGGCGTTTTCCTCGGTGGTCCGCTATACGGCGGATCTCTTGAACGGCGTACCCTCGATTGTGATGGGGATTTTTGCTTTCACGGTCGTGGTCTTGCCGATGAAGCATTTTTCAACCTTAGCGGGAAGCTTGGCATTGGGCGTGATGATGATCCCTATCGCCGTGCGCAGTACGGAGGAAGCTCTGCGGACCGTCCCCATGATGCTGCGCGAGGGCGCGCTGGCTTTGGGGGCGAGCAAATGGAAGACCATCGCCACCGTGTCCGTTCCGGCGGCGCGCAAGGGGATCATCACCGGAATCGTTCTGGACATTGCTCGTGTCGCCGGTGAGACGGCGCCTCTGTTATTCACCGCCTTTAGCAATCGCTTCTGGAGCCCGGGATGGAATCAGCCCACGGCCTCTCTGCCGGTCATGGTCTATACTTACGCCATCTCGCCGTACGATGATTGGCACCGCCAGGCCTGGGCGGCCGGCCTAGTTCTGCTGACTTTGGTGCTGGTGGCGAACGTGATCGCCAGGTTGAGCGTCTCCGGGCGGACGGCGCATTAGCGGGGGTGGAGAGATTCAAGCAGGGGCAGGCGATGGCGCGCCGTCTGAGCCCGGTGACTCATATGACGAATTTAACGCCCAGCAGTATGACCACGGCCCAACAAGCCAGCCAGCCCATTCAGTCTCGAGGAGGGACAGTGGCCGCCGACGACGTGAAGATGCGGGTTTCCGGATTGGATTTCTACTACGGTCCCAAACAAGCTCTTTTTGGCATCGGTCTTCAGATCCTGACGAACCGCATTACTGCGCTGATTGGTCCTTCGGGTTGTGGCAAGTCTACGTTCCTGCGAACCCTAAACCGCATGTACGAGACCCTGCCGCACGCCAGGGCCGAGGGCGAAATCCTGTTCGACAATGAAGACCTTCTGGCCATGGACCCGGTGGCGTTGCGCCGCCGGGTAGGAATGGTGTTTCAGAGGCCGAACCCGTTTCCAAAGTCCATTTTCGACAACATTGCCTACGGGCTGCGCGTGAATGGGAGTTATCACGGGGCTGCCTTGCAGGAGAAGGTTGAGAAGAGCTTGCGGCGCGCGGCGCTGTGGGAGGAAGTGAAGGACTCGCTTCACAAGTCCGCGTACGCGCTTTCGGGGGGGCAGCAGCAGCGCTTGTGCATCGCCAGGGCTCTGGCGGTCGATCCGGAGGTGCTGCTCCTCGACGAGCCTTGTTCCGCTCTCGATCCCATTGCCACGGCGAAAATCGAGGAGCTGCTCTTTTCCCTTCAGGACCAATGCACGCTGGTCATCGTCACCCACAACATGCAGCAGGCGGCGCGCGTGGCGGATTATACGGGTTTCTTTCTTTTGGGCAAACTCATCGAATACAACAAGACGGAGGTGATCTTCAAGACTCCAGCCAAGAAGGAGACCGAAGATTACATCACCGGCCGGTTCGGATAGAGGAGGAAGGCAGACGCATGGTACGTCATTTTGAAGAAGAACTCGATAACCTGAGAAACCGCCTGCTGGAAATGAGCGGGCTGGTGGAGGACTCCGTTTACCGCAGCATCCAGTCGCTGATCGAGAAGAATGAGGAGGCGGCGCAGCAGGTGCTCCAGAACGAAGCCCGCATCAACCGCATGGAGATTGATATCGATGAGCTGGCGACCAGCCTTTTGGCGCGGGTCCAGCCCATGGCCACCGACCTCCGATTCATTACCGCCGCCATCAAGATCAACAACGACCTGGAACGCATGGGGGATATCTCCGTGAATATCGTGCGCAGGACTCTGGCCCTGATGCGCGAGCCCCTGCTGAAAGAACTGGTCGACATTCCTCACATGGCGACCATTGCCCAGTCGATGATCCGGAAAAGCCTGGATGCTTTCGTGAAGAAGGACACCGAACTGGCTCGGAGCATCCTGACCTCCGATGATGTCATCGATCAACTGCGCGACGCTGTGTACGAACAGCTGATCGGCGTGATGGAGCAGGATTCCAGCTCGGTCCGCCAATGTATCAACCTGATGTTCATTGCGCGTGCCCTGGAGCGGCTCGCCGACCATGCCACCAACATTGCCGAAGACGTATTGTTCCTGGTGGAGGGAGTTGAGGTTCGGCACCACGCGGAGGTGCGCGAATAACAGGGCGTAGGGGCAGGCCTTGGCCTGCCCTCCTCAGAGGGCGCCCACGAGGGGCGCCCCTGCAAGCATCCAACCCGCAGCAGCCCAATGCATCCAATAGTTAGAGCGAGATGAGTAGGGGACTTTTGCGCCCATTTTCTCTTTGACTCATCTCGACGTTTAATGGTACAAGGTGGGTTGGGACCAGGACGTTCTGAGGACGACTAAGAGCGCTAGGCGGGAGTCAAGTAATGGAGCGAAAGTTTCTCTGGATGTCGGCAGCGGGGTTGGGGTTACTGCTTTTCGCGCTGCCGGCTTGGGCACAGCAAGAGCAACAGCAGCAACCGCAGCAGCCTGAAGCTCAACAACCCGCTGAGAATGCGACGGACAACGCTTCCGACAACCCTACCCCGAACGAGAACGAGATAACGATTCCTGAAGGCACGGAATTCAAGCTCCAGCTCCACTCCTCAGTCAGCTCCAAGACTTCCCACCCCGGCGATAGGATCTTGACCACCTTGCTTGATCCCGTGGCGGTCGAGGACCAGGACGTTCTGGCCAAAGGCACGCGGATTGACGGGCATATTGCCGAGGTGAAGGCCGCCGGGCGGCGTGGAAAAGGCGGCGATTTGTCCCTGGTTTTTGACACCGTTGAACTGCCCAATGGCCAGAGGCTGGCGATCACCGGCTCACTCACCGAAGTCTTTTCGAGCGAGGGTGGAAGCGATCCCAATGTCGGGCCGGAGGGCGATTTGAAGGGGGGCGGAGCCTCCCGCAAGAAGCAAGCGGCCATTATCGGCGCCGCCACTGCGGTGGGCGCAACCGGCGGGCTCGGCACGGGCATTGCCGGGGCCGCCACGGGCTTGGCATTGGCAATCCTCCTTCCTCATGGCAAACAAGCCACCTTGGCGGCGGGCTCGCTGATCGGTATGCGCCTCGACCGCGACGTTACCTACACACTTACGCCATCCCCTGAGTCGAAATAGGCCGAGAGCCTGAATCCAGACGCACGTGCCGCTGTGGAGCGGGCATCTTGCCCGCTGTGGGCTGTGGACTGGGCGTCTCGCCCGCCGTGGCGTGGGCATCTTGCCCGCGATTTCTTGCGGGGGTGGCCCCCGCGACAGCGGGCGGGACCCCGACAGGTCGGGGCAGGCTGCCCGCAACACTTCTCATGCAGCGACCCCCTCTGCGGCCGGTCCTTTGTTTTCTATGACATTCTCGCTTTGTTCCGGCGATTTTGGGTTTCGCCGGCGTTTTCCTCTGCCGGACTTTCTGTCCGCAGCGTCCAGCCCCACGACCTTGCTCAGTTCCTCGGCAGCGCGGTCCTCCGGCTCACCCGCAGGGGCGGTTCGCGAACCGCCCCTACACAGGCGCGCATGTTCTTGGCGCATGGTCAGGATAATCCTCACCTTGCGGTCAATCGAGCGGTCCAGCGCCGCTTCCTGCCGCAGCAGCATCTCCCAAGTCTCCCCCGCCGGAGCCAGGCAGGCAGTCCCGCTCGATCGCGTCCTTCTCCTCCTGCGCCTTCATCTCCTCCGCGAACGCCGCCTCCACCGCCGCCATCTGCTCCTCCAGCAGGCGCTAGCAGTTCCTGGTAGCGAGCTTCCCGCCCCGCCTCGTCCCCGAAGGTATCCTTCACATACTGGTCGAGCTTTGCCTGGTCCTTCTTCTGCCAGAGGTACGCCCAGTCGTAGAAGCGCGCCAGCAGGTGGACGATCTGCCGGGGCCTCCACCCCAATTCACCCTGGTAGTAGCTTTCGATCTGTTTATGATGGGGCAGCGAGAAGTACTGCCGGCGCACCTGCTCGCGAATCACCCCCCAAAGCGAAATCAGCAGGCGCAGCCGCACGCAGGGGTGTGTGGGCTTGGGCAGGTTGAGCGCCACCGCCTCGCACTGGGAGGGTTCGAAGGTAACGTCAGCAAGGTCCCGGGCGAGCCCGCGCCGCCGCTCCTCGACCCCCTCGAGAGCGTCCGCGCATCAGGCCCGTCTCCATGCGCTCGATGCGGTTGCGCCGCCAGTAGAGCTTGGCCAGGTCGGCGAGTTGCCGGTCCCAGAGCGCGTCGCCGGGGCCGTAGGTGGTCGAGAGTTCCCGCTGCAAGGCTGCATACCGTTCGGGATCTTCGCCCAGGGCGCGCATGACGGCGGCTTCGTTTTCAGGCGCGGCATCGCAGCCGTGCTGGAGGGCGTTCATTTTCATGCGCTGCTTTCCGGCCTCGCTGCGAGGGCCGGTGGAGTGCTGCGAATTGCGCCGAGCGGCGTCGAGCCGCTGGGGAGTAAGACACGTAGATTTGCGTAGAGACATAGTAACTCCATGAATTGGAAGGTTAGGAGCAGGGGCGGCAGGCGAACCGTCCCCACGAGAGATGAGACGGACTTTCACAGACCCTACAGCGTACCATCAGAGGCTAGCGTTGTCAAGTGGCGACGGAGTACCGTTACTCCGTTGCCACTCACGGGTAGGGCAAGCCCTATCCGTCGGCTGACGGAGACGGCTTGCCGTCCCCCTCATCGTGCGACTTGCTGGGATTTGACGGTTCCCGAACCGCCCCTACGCCGGACGGCGTGCAGCCGGAATGAACAGAGAGCGCCGAGCTACGCCAGCGAGCCGTTATGTTTCCGGCCCGCCGTAGAGCTCTTCCTCCGACAGTACGGGGCTCTCCGCAAATTCCTTTTCGGCCCGCGCGGCTGCGCCAAACATTGGGCCGCGAGCCGGCACCACTGGCGCGAACGCCATTAAGCCGATGTTTTCCGGTACGTCGTCGTAGACAGCCTCGATGCCTCCGCGTCGAAAATACGTTTCGTGCCAGAACCCGGTTCCGCCGGAGTCTTTCAAAAAGCTCTGCCACCACTGCCGATGCGGCTCCGAACGCGTCCATTCCAAAAGTGATTTTGGGTCACGCCAGTATTGGCGCATGCCGACATGCATTGGTAATAACGAGTAGATGATCACCTCGTGCCGAAGCAGCCCGTCGGGCTGTGCCGCAGCAGAAGAGGCAATCTTCGGCCCAAAGCCTAGCAGTGTCTTGATCCCGGCGATGCGATTAACTCGCATCCCAAGATAGATGACTACCAGATCCGGATAAGCAGACAGATTGACGGTACGCCGCTCCACATGTGTGCGCATATCGAAGGGTCCTCCAACTCCATGATAGCCATCACGCAGGCCGGCTAACAAGGGAGCGCCCGACACCCTTTCCCCCTTTCGCCCTTGCCTAAACCTGTTTTGGGTTTGTCCCACAAGAGGTCTTATACTTCCTTCCCACTGGAGTGATCCTATGCGGAATGAGCCACAAATGAGGTTTCGCGAGCTCCTCGTGGAAGCCCGCAAGAAAGATGATCTCACCCAAGCCGAACTATCCTCGCGCCTCAATCGACCGCAGTCATTCGTGTCAAAGTACGAGCGTGGCGAGCGACGGCTAGACGTGCTTGAGTTTCGGGAAGTGGCCCGTGGCCTCCGTATAGACCCCATTGAATTTCTCGCGAAGCTCTACAAGGAAATCGCATGAGAATAGTTCATGTGGAGACAATCTTGAGCTGCGGAAGTTATGCCAGATCGAAGCACTGGAAGCGAACCCGCAATTCAATTCATGCGGCGATAAAAAGGTGCTCGTGGCCTCCTGGTAGCACAAAATTCACGATTTACCCGCAAAGTGGTAAGAAGCGCGGAGAAGGAAATGGCGTCGGCCCGATCAAGAATGAGTTTTTAGCCGAGCTGAGGAAGCTGGAATGGAGCACTGAAGGCGTCGCGAAGAATCAGAGTGGGCAGCCCTTGGGCGATTTTGATGCCGTGTCTCTTGGCCCCGAAGGTCCAATTGTTGTGGAGTGGGAGACAGGCAATATTTCGTCGAGCCACCGCTCAATGAACAAACTCACCATGCTCGTATCTGATCGCGTTATCGCTGCGGGGACCCTGGTGGTTCCCTCGCGTAGGCTTTACGTTTACCTCACCGACAGAATTGGGAACTACCAAGAATTGGAGCCCTATTTAAGTCTCTGGAAATCCGTCCCGTGCAAGAAAGGCGTCCTTGAGATAGTCGTGATCGAACAGGACGCCGAGAGTTTGAAGGTGCCCCGCATACCGAAGGCGACGGATGGCCGCGCAGCGGGTTAGCCCTCGATGTAGTCGTCGTTTTTGTGCGAGCGGATCTCGCCGCTTTCCAAACGGTCAATTATCTCGCCAGCGTAGTCTATCTCCACTCCAATCCACTCGCGGCCCTTCTTTTCGCAAACGGCAAACGTAGTCCCGCTGCCGCCGAACGGGTCAAGGACGAGCTCTTGGGGAACGGTTGACATCTCCACTACCCGGTCGAGGATTTTCGTTGAGAGCGCATTGGCCTTGCGGTCCTTAGACTTAAATTTCCAATGTCGCACCGGGGGGATGTCCGTCCAGACATCCTTGAGCGTAACTCCGTTGGGATTCATTGCATACCGATGACCACCGTAGTCCTTGACCTCACCACCGCAATGTCAACATGTTTGAATCGGGGTGCGAATGCGCCGGAAGGTCTTCGGCTTTCCCTTCGCATAGTACAGCAAGCTATAGTGGCTTGGATGGAGCCGCCCTGGAATTGGGAGGCAGGCAGAAATTTCGACCGCGATCCAATGGCGGAAATCCATACCAATTTCAGCAAGGTATGCCCCGAGTAGGACATTCCACTTGGGAAGATTGTAAAGAAAGAACGCACCACCCGGCTTGATAGTCCGGACGCACTCCGCCATCCAGCGTTTACACCACTTCACGTATTCGTCGTCGGGCCGCAGGTCATTGCAATTCTCGCCGTATTCTTTCCCGAGATTGAAGGGAGGGTCAGCAAAGACCATATCGACCACCCCGGAATTGATCTGCGGCAATACTTCCATGCAGTCGGCGGCGAACAAGGCTCCAAGCGCAGATGTATAAACTGGCTCGATGCTTGCACCATCCTTTAACCAGGGTTTAACGTCGAAACGGTGTTCGTCTAACTTTAATGCAGCCTGTCCACGCAATGAGTGAATCCCTCCGAGTCAATAAAATAACCCAAAACGGGTTTCGAATGCAAGAGAGAAAATCCAGCGCGTAGCCATCACCGTCACGCGCTGACCGTGGCTCCCGCTCATAGCGGTAGTAATGCCGACACCTTGTTTAGTCGTTGGAATCTCCGGCCATGATCTCGTCGAAGAGTTGCTTCGTGGACATACGGCTCTCATCCTGAAGCTTTCGTGTAACTTTCTTGCTGATTTCCAAAGCCCCAGCTCGCCCGCCGAGGCCCTTGAAATCACCCGTCTTCCCCCAATCCCAGTCTTTCCCTGAACGCAGGATGGTGAGCATCTGCGTAGCTTTGAACTCAGCCTTCAGCAGTGCTCGATCAATAACCTGAGCGCCGATGAAACATATCGCCCACAGCCCTGAACCACGGAGCATGATGTATTCTTTCGGAGAACTCCAAGCCTTGGGTTGCCATTTCTTTACAGCATTGAAGTAGTTCCTAATCACCCTATATTGGGCTTCCGCATCTTCCAGGTGTGGTAATTGCGTGGACCTGCTAAGCATGTATTCAATACCTGTTTTCAGCCCGCGAAGTGGAATATCGACGCCGACCGGCTTCTTTCCTCCTTCGAAGACTCGTCCGTGAAACGGACTTGCCGAATCACGGCTAAGCTGTTGAGCGATGTAAAGCTCCGGGTTTCGGTGCTTCAATTGCTCCTCGGGGGTGAGACGAACCTCAATTCCATCGAGGTGGCTCGTGTTCATGCGCTTTTGATTATCATTGATGTCTCTAAAGAGTTGAATCTCTTCCTCCTGATTCAGATCATACGCCAAGCAGAACGATACGATTCTGTCAATCCGGGAGTAGCCACTTTGTCTTCCATCCCCGTAATGCAACCTGTGGTTGCCATCGACGCGCGAGATGGCTACACCTGCACTCCCTTTGGCCGCCCTGATGTCAATTTCAAGCCTTCCAAGATCGGGTGATTCTGGTGACACGGGATAAAAGGTCACCACACTTTTTTTCCGCGCGCAAAGGAATACCTCCGGCCAGAAACCTAATTCTCTGTTCTTTACGTACTCATATGCATCTCGCGCATGCGCAGGGCTCAGATCTCTCTGCGTGCCCTTGGGATTCCTCTGCTGATCATAGATGTCAGCTTTGGAGACATCCGCCAAGTCCGCCAGATTGGCGAAGCCGCGGTAGACGTTGACACCCAGGACTTTCGCTCTGATGGCTGGCGATTTCAGGAATCTCGTTTTGACCTTCATCATATGGCTTTCCCTTCCTACTTGGCCGCGATACTCAGCGCGTTATTGTTTCCAGATGTGCGGGTAACCTTTTTTCGAATGCCTTCAAGCAGAACGCAGAATGTCAGTAGCAGGCATTGCCACTCCTCGATCGCTTGGAGAGGTGCCGCATCGAAAAATCTTTCCCTTGTTAACCGGTAGGAGTGGCGGCTGCCAATTTGCCTTTTGAGTTCGACAAGATGCTCACGGACAGGGGAAGTTGCATCATTGAACGAAATTGAATGGGCACTTAAATTTCGAAGCTTTCTGAGTCGCTCGAGCGCACGGCACAGCGTTTCGTCAATTAGCCCCAATCGCCGACACATCTTGATGCGAGCACTGAATGTCGCCAATGGGGTATCTCCTTCAAGCAATTCATCTGGGTACTTTGGCTTTGCCATTTTGGGCAAGAGGAAGGCGCGCAGCACCTCGAGTAGAATATCGTCGACTTTAGAGGCCCCAATAATAACCAAGGGCCTCGCACTTCGCTCTGCAAGTAGGTCTTCGGCAAACACATCGAACAGTTCACTAGTTCTTGTCTTCGGCATCATGAAGTGTTACCAGCTCACTGAGTATACAAGCCAAGGAGTCTAAGAACAACTTCGTACAATCAGAGCAAGCCAGCTTCAATCTGAATCGGGCGTGTGACCGGGAGGCCCTGTTGAGTGGCAGAGGGGGACCGCGCTGCAGTGGGCGAACGAGGCCCACGAAGTCGCCAGGGCGGCTGCCTACGGCCAGCTCGCCAAGGGAAATCCGGCGCCGATAACCGAGGAATACCGGAGGCAGGCACCCTTTTCCGGGTTGTACCGATTTTGTACTCGCCATAGGCTACATCGTAACGTGTCGAAACGCTACGGCAAGAACAGTTCTACCCGGTCTGTCGTCCAGGTTGCCACGCCGCTGCCGAAAAGGTCCTGGTCCTCTGTCCAATCCAGCAACTCACGAACGCGTCGGCCCAGGACGGCGCGCATAAGGATATTGGCATCAAGCACCAGCCCTTTCCGTGGGCTCATTTACGCCCTGCGGCGCGCCAGCGCTTGAAGTCCGCGATGATTTCATCTTCGGTGATGCCTTCGCCCAGCAGCATTTCCTGCAGCCGGGCAGCCGCCTCTTTCAACTGCGCCCGCTCAGCATCAGATCGCTTCCGGCGCGCCGGGAGATAATAACCCACGGTGTCGCCGTGCCGCGTAATCGCCACCGGCTTGTCGCTCTGCAACAAGTAGTTGGCAAGATTCTCGCGAAACTCACGGATACCGACCTTAAGAAGTCCCATGTGCGTTCACCTGTGTACACATTTTACAAGACGTGCCCATACCTGTCAAGCCAGCCTGTGGCCACGCCAGAAATACTGTTCCCGTCGTTTTCCGCGCTCGTAGGCGGACACCTCCGTCACTCTCAGAAGAGGTACTTCAGTGCGAATTGGATGAGGCGAGGAGCGACCGAGGTTTGCGTGATCACCCCGAAGTTTGCAGTGCCAAGCGTCGTGCCGGGGTTCGAGAACTGGGGATGGTTGAGGGAGTTGTAGAATTCAATGCGGAAGGCGAGTTCGGCGTCTTCCCGCAGGCCACCCACCAGGGTCGTCTTTCCCAGCGAAAAGTCGGTATTAAGCTGCGGCGGGCCGTCGAGGAAGCTCTGGCCTGTGTTGCCGTACCCGGTGGCGCCATCGGAGCCGAGGGCGGGGGGAGAACACAATGCCGGCGTATTGATCCAGCCGCCCAGCCTCGATTCCAGGCTGCCGGCGGTGGCCACGGAGGCGAGGGTTCGACCCGGGCAGAGAGTGACGGTGGAGGGAGAGGCTTCACCGTAGACGGTGCCGCCGTTCGGATCGCTCAGAGTCAGCGGCAATCCGCTTTGCAGAATGACGATCCCGGTTGAGAACCACCCGTTCAACAGTTTTGCCGCCGCGCCGGCATTGTAGAGGCGATTGGGGAACTGGTAATCAAAGTTGGTGACGCTCCGGTGGGTGCGGTCAAAGGAGGCGCGCGCCCAGTTCCTGGCGAGATAATTCAGGTCGTTATAGATGGCCGTGTCGTTCATGGCCTTCGACAAGGTATAGGCGGATTGAAAGGTCAGGCCGTGGGAAATCTGCCTGCGAAGAGTCGCCTGGAGGCCGTGATACCAGGACTCACCGGCAAACTCGCTGTCCGTCAATGCGGAGGGGGTCTCTCCCAGGTACGGAACGCGCTGCCCGGCGTTGACGGCGGTATTGGATGTGATGCAGCCGGTGGGCGCTCCGGTGTAGCCGCAGTTCACGGGGCGGGCGGGACTGGCCAGCAGGGGCTGGTTGAGGCCCACGCCGATCAGCAGATTGTCCCCGTACGATCCCACGTAGCCAACGTCAAAGGTGAAAGCGCTGGGCAGCCGGGTTTGGATGCTTAGATTCCATTGCTGGAGCCGCGGAATTTTGTATTCCGGGCCGGCGATCCGGTCAGAAAGCTGGGAGGATGGGGTGCGCGGAACAAAGCCGAGGGTCGTGGCCGGAAACAGTTTCCGGAGGTCCGACTGACCGTTGGCGGCGTCGGTATTGGTGAATCCCTGCGCAAAAGGCGCCGCGGTGAAGAGGGGCGCGTTGCCGGCGTTGGCGCTCGATCCCGGCGCCTGGTAAAACCAGCCGTAACCGCCGCGCACCGCGGCGCGCCCGCCTGCTCCGAACGGCTGCCACGCAAAACCCAAGCGGGGCGCGAACTTCCCAAGCGGAGTGCTGTTCTGATAGAAACTGCGAGTGGCGCTGGTCCACACACCCGTGGGCGGCGGCCCAAACGGCTCGCCTGTGTAAGGATTGATCAGGGCAGGATGGTAATTGGCCGCCACCACGTCGCCGGCCAGAGTTCCCGCGAGCGGCGGAATCGGCGCCTGCTTCAGTAGCGACGGCCAGACGTTGCCGATCTCTCCTGCCTTGTCGAACGAGGGTCCCACATACTCCCAGCGCAGGCCGGCATTGAGCGCGAGGCGCGGCGTCAGCTTGAAATCGTCCTGCGCGAAGCCCGCCCCGTAATAGTGCCGGTATTGGTACTGCACCTCGCCGTTCGGTCCCACTCCTTCGTTAGCTCTTACGGTTTCGATGTTGCTGCGGCCGACCGGGCTTTCGTTGTCCGTGGCGCTCAGGCCCACCAGCAAGTCCTCGAAAGTTTCGACGGTGATCTTGCCGCGTGCGGCGCCGGTGTCCAGCCGGTCGTTGTGTTGCAAGAGGAATACTCCGCCCACCCGCGCATTGTGCCTTCCGTGAACCAGGGAGAGATTGTCTGCCCAGGTGAGCGTGTTCGTGAGCATGGAGAAATCGTTCGCGCCATTGCCGAAAAAGCGGAACGTTCCCATGGGGCCCAGCATGGTGACTTCCGGGGGGAAAGCGAAAAACGGATCCACGGGGGTCATGCCGAATGAATCCGCATCGGGAGTGCCGACGCCGCGGGCTGTCTGAAGAGTGCGCGTGTAAGCAAACCGCGCTTCATTGGCCACCTTGGGCGTCAGCACCGAAGTCAGCTTGACGGAGAGCGCAGCGTCCTCCGCGTGAAGCGCTTGGGGAGAGCCGGAGCCGGGAAGCACCGGGGTGACGGTCGCCCCGCCCGGCGCTCCCAGAGACCGACGCTGGTGAATTCGTGAAAAAAAGCCGCGCCATGACAGGGTGTTGGCCGATGAGGCGAGAACGTCGCTGTTGGCGACGAGGTGATCCTCGTTGTAATAAGACGGGAAGCTGAAGGACGAGAAACCCATGCCCGCATTGCTGCCGGACTGGAGGATCGTCTGGGGAACCGGCAACAGGAATGAGCCATCGGGCAGCGTGGTTTGCAGAATCCGTAGCGCCACCGGATTGATGGGAGCGGTCGTGGCGGTATTCTGGTTCGCGCAGTCCAGTTGCTTGCCGCCCGCAAAGGTCAGATAGCGCGGGTCCGCTTGACCCGTATCCGGGCCGCTGGTCAGCACGTGATTCGCGGGGCAGAACTCCGCCGCCAGGGTGGCCGCCGAACGGTCGCTGGTCAGAGGAGGAAGGATGACCGTGGCCACGGAGGTCGGGTCGAGCCCGTTCACCTGCCGCGTTCCCTGGTAGGAGCCGAAAAAGAACCACTTGTCCCGGAGCACCGGGCCGCCCAGGGAAAGTCCGAACTGGTTTTGCTTCAGATTCGGTTTGGGCTGACCGGTGGCATTTCGAAAGAAGGCATTGGAATTGAAAATGTCGTTGCGCACGAATTCCCAGGCGGTGCCGTGATACTGCCTCTCGCCGCCCCGCGTTATCACGTTGGTGCTGGGGACCATAGCGCCATAGCCGGTGTCGTATTGCGAGGTCTGGATCTTGAACTCGGCGATGGCGTCAGGATTGGGGACGGTGCTGGGAGGGTAAGCGCCCTCGATGGCGTAGCTGCCCGCTGTTGTGCTGCCGTTCACGTTGACCGTCTGGGTTCCTCTGCCCAGCGTTCCGGCATTGTTCACATCCGCGACGGTACCCGAAGACATGGAGAGAACCTGGGCAAAGTTGCGGGTGGTCAGCGGCACGCCGGTGATCGTCTTGTGATCCACCAGAGTGCCGGTGGACGAGGCCGACAAGCTTAGGCGGCAGTTGCACTCGACCCTCTCACGGGGGTCGCCGGGTTCCAGGCTCGCGTCCAGCGTGGGAGCTTCTGAAACGCTCACGGTGATTGAGGAGACTAGCGAGGTCTTGAATCCGGGTGCAGAAAAGCTCACACGGTACGTCGCGGGGACAAGCAACGAGAAGCGATAGCCGCCATTCTCTCCCGAGATCATGGTGAGAGTCTGATTCGTCGCGTGGTTCGTGAGCACGACGGTGGCGCCCGGCACGGGTTGGTTCGCGCTGGTGATGGTCCCGCCTAGCGCCCCCGTGGCGTCAGACTGCGCACACAGAAGACTGACGAACGCTATTATCCAGAGAGCGACGAGCGCCGCGCCGAGGAAATGCCGCCTTCCGCAAAACTCGACTGAGAACCGACCGACGTGCTCTGCGAAATCAACGATATGGCGCACTACCACCCGGCGTTTCTCCTGATTCCACGAATTGTCCAGCTTAGAACTCTACCACGGTATCTGAGATTCCGGTTCAGAAGGGTCAACCAGGCGCGGGGACCTCGGCGGCATTTCAGATTTGAGATTCAAGATTCAAGAGGAAGAGCCGCAGAGGAGGGGCAACTGCGCCCGCCTGTGCGCTGCGCCCGGCGCGGGGGCCTCGGCGGGATTTCAGATTTGAGATTCAAGATTCAAGAGGAAGAGCCGCAGAGGAGGGGCAACTGCGCCCGCCTGTGCGCTGCGCCCGGCGCGGGGGCCTCGGCGGGATTTCAAATTTGAGATTTAAGATTCAAGAGGAAGAGCCGCAGAGGAGGGGCAACTGCGCCCGCCGTGTGCTGCGCCGTCAGCGGCGCGGAGGCGGCTTCAGGTGGGCGACTTCGGGACGCTGGAGGAGTTGGGAGGCGGGCTCCAATTCCACATCGTCGCCGACCAGTGCCGGCAAAAACCGGGCGAGCGCGGCGATGGTGGTCGGGTAGGGGTGACCGATGGCCAGCGCCGCTCCCTGTTCCTCGAGGACGCGCCGGAACTCGCGGAGCTGGCGGATCGTGTAGGGCACACTCTGGGTGTCGTCCAAGAAAACGGAACGATAAAAGGCCGGAAGGCCTTGCCGGCGGGCTGCGTCGAATGCGACGCTCGAGGCGGTGGTCCGGCTATCGATGAAGAAGAGGTGTCGCCCGGCGAGCGACCTCATCACCGCTGCCATCAAGCGGGGATCGGCGGTAGCGCGCGAACCCATGTGGTTGTTGACGCCGGCCGCCTGCGGGACGGAAGCCAAGTCCGAGTCGATGACATGTTCAATCTCGAGGCGGTTCATTCCCACGCGGATATCCGCCGGCCCTGGCGGGGCGTGAGGACTCGGCATCGGCTCCATCGGCAGGTGAAGCATCACTTCCCGCCCGGCGTGCCGGGCTTCCCGTGCAGTTTCCGCGGAGGAGCTAAGATGCGGAAGAATCGAGAAGGTGAGGGCATACGGCAAGGCCAGCAGTTGGCGTGGCTTCTCGAGATTGGCCCCGAGGTCGTCAATAATAATCGCGGCGTGAAGGAGGCGCGGGACC
Source organism: uncultured Acidobacteriota bacterium (assembly GCA_963722675.1). Taxonomy (GTDB): domain Bacteria; phylum Acidobacteriota; class Terriglobia; order UBA7540; family UBA7540; genus CAVROP01. Next base: position 7,973 of record CAVROP010000074.1, on the reverse strand, counting down.
TCACGAATCGTCCAACGAGCGACCGGCTTCCGATTGCGTGACAGACGGATATCAGCGACCCGCAATCCTTTCCTGCTCCTGGTTTCATCGACGGAGACATCCAGGTGGTCTTCCCGAGCCTGACGTTCGAGAGCGCCGACCACCGCGGAATAGACCTCGGACCCGGCTCGCGCCTCAGGAGGCGGCGTAGGCCTTACGGCAAAACGACCCATGTAGGGCCTGATCCAGACTTGAGATCGTCCGGCAGTTTCGATGGAGCGCTCGAGTTTTTGCGTCAGTTGCTTATGGTCGGCTTCGCGCGCGAGGGAGGAGACAGGTTTTGGTTGGCGCTTACAGGCGGGGGCGCAGATCGTGAAGAATAGAAGGGCGGCAAGCTTCAATTTTGATGCTTGCCTAGCGTGAAGAGTGAAATTCAAGGGACCAGGGGCTGAGTGAAGATCGTGGTGGCAACCTTTGTGGTTGCTTCAGGGCGGCCACAAGGGCCGCCCCTACAACTATCAGGCGGTCGCAAGAGCCGTCCCTACGCCCATCTGGCTACCACAAGGGCCGCCCTTGCAATTGTCCGGGTCGAGCTCAGCAGCCTTCGCAGGCGCCGAGGGATGCGTCAGGATTTCGATCGCCTTACGAAGCTGCACGTCGTCCTTCCCGCCAAAGTGTTCGGGGTTCTGCAGATCCTCTCCCCCTTGGGCTTCAGGCATGGCGACTTCCGCGGTCTGGACGACGCTGGGCGTGACGCCGTTGTCGTTGATCGATTTCCCATCCGGTCCGTAGTACTTCGCCACCGACAGCAAGAGCGCTGAGCCGTCGCCTACCGGAATCAACTTCTGAAAGACTCCCACGCCAAAGCTGCGCACGCCGACCACTTCGCCGCGCTTGTTGCCCAAAACGGCGGAAGCGACAAGCTCCGCGGGCCCGGCGGTGGATTGGTTGATCAGCACCGCCAAGGGGATATCACACACGCCGTCGGTGGGATGGGCAGTAATATCCTGCCGAGGATAGCGCTGGCCGGAGAGATAGGTGATCAGGCCTTTGCCCAGGAAGAGACTGGCCGTATCAATGGCTTCTTGCACGTCGCCACCGGCGCAGTTTCTCAGGTCCAGAATGATTTTATGCGCGCCGTTCGACTGGAGTTCTTTGATCTTCGCCGCAATCTGCCTGGCTTTGCCTTTGTCAAAAGTGGAAACGCGCAGATAGCCGTCGCCGTCCTCCAAGAGCTTGGCCACCACGGGCGGATAATTCGGAAGGGTGCGAGTCAAGGAAATCGGCTCCGGCTCGCCCCGAGCTTCCCGTACCACATAAACCTTGACCGTGGTGTCGGGCGCACCGGCCAACAGGCGCTCAATCTGCAACACGGAAAGTTCACGGGTGGGGCTGGCTTCCACACGATCGATCAAGTCGCCAGCCCGTATGCCAGCTTTCTCCGCCGGGCTGCCCGGCAGCACGGAGACCACAGTGACGTAGCCGCTTCGTTTGGAGAGGTAAATGCCGACACTGGCCGGGCCTGGGTCCGGATGCTCCTGGTAGGCTTTATACTCGGCGGGCGTGAAGTACGTGCTGTAAGGGTCCAGGGCCTCGAGAAGGCCGCGAATCGCGCCGTCCGTTACCTTTTTGAGGTCGGGCTCGGTCACGTAATCCAGGTTAATGCGGTTCAAGACTTCGCTGTACACACCCAGATCGCGATAGGTTTTCTCCGAGTTCGAATCACTCTTGCCAAGCAATCCTCCCAGAAAGACATAGAGGACTAGCAGACTCGAAATCGAAACCAGTGTAATCCGTATGCGGTTAGTCATTACCTAAGAAGCTCCTTCGGCCGTTGGGTTACAAGGACCCCTACCCCGCCAAGTATAGCACGGCAATTGATTGGATGCATTCCGGGGTCCCGAAGTCACCTGAAAAACAGGAGTCAGGAGTCAGGAGTCAGCGTCGGGCGTCAGGATTGAGGCCTGAATCCTGAATCCTTTTGTCGGTTGGTTGTGAACCCGGGCTTGGGCGGCTGAATCCTGAATCCTGGACCCTGAATCCTGGATTTCAGCAGCGCGATTTTGCGCGTGGTCCGCTTGCCGAGCTTCTGGTTTAGGAAGCGTCCTTTGCTCATGGCTTTGATTCTACACCCTTTGCCGGGGATGCTGCTTCGCAGGAGTCAGGAACGTCCCCGAGATCCGGTCATGCCAGGTGAGACTCTCGCCGTCCACCAAGGCCCAAAAGAAACCCAGCAGGAAGGCCGAGAGCGACACCAGGTACCCAAAAGCGCGTAATAAGGATTCGTGGCGGTCGGGTGGCCAGCCTTCCATGTTCCGGGCTTCGATACCCATCCAGGACTGGCCCGGTGTGGAGGCGGCCAGTGCGGTGAACATCCCGAAATACGACCAGATGAAGACGGTTGCAATGACTGCCATGACCGCGAGGTTGAGAGGGACCAACCGGAGGTGGCCGCCGGCGAACCGAAAAATGGAAGCAAACAATCCCGCACTCAGCAGGAGAAGCAGTCCGTCTATCAGCCCGGCCAAAAACCTGGGGCCCAAAGAAGCCACTTGAAAAGCTTCCTGTTCGAGTTGCGAGGCAGGCGAAGGAGCCTCAGACTCGGCGGGCTCGACTACGATCTCCAGCCGGCCGCCGGAGTCGGGTTCGAGCTCGAAGTCCTCAGCCCGAGGCCGCGGTGAATCGGGAATCTCAAATACCTCGTCACCTGGTTCCCGAGTCTCTTCGTCGGAATAGAGCGCGTCGTCCTCAAGCGCAGCGGGAGGACCGATTTCAGCGTCGATGCGCCCGGAGTCCTGCGGGAATTCGATAAACCTCTCCCCATCCGGCTCGAGGGCCGATGGCGTTTCGCTCCGCTCGAATTCAAAATCCAGGTTCTGCTCCTCAGGAGGCTCGTTCCGCAATTTCGCGCGACGCTGGCGAAAGCTCAGGACACGATCGGAAACCTCCTGCCTCCAAGGCGTCCGCTGTGGCGAGCGCGCAGAAGACGCTGCCGCCGCGCCTTCGCGACGCTCGGGTTCAAATCCAAGGTCGAGATTGACTGCCACGGGTCGCGCGTCCGGCGTCTTACCAGGGGCAGCTTCAGCCGGGGTTCGAGCCGGGTCCAAAGAAACGGAAGCTGGGTCCCTGACCGCGGTTTCGTCTGGAATTTCCGCCGCGGCTTTACCAACGGTTGGGGAGGGTCCAAGGCCTTGTTCCGCGCCTTGGGTCGCCGGACTGGCTGGGGCGGGCGGCGTCTTGGCGGGCGCTGCGGGCAGAAGACTGGCGCCGCACATGTTGCATTGTGTGAGTTCAGGGTAGCTGAATGCACCGCACTTAGAGCATTTCACCACGAGCTGAAAATCCTCTGGGCAGCGTTATACGCCGTCTAGCGCATCTTAGCAAATTGATTCGTTCCGGCAAAGCTGCTTCGGGTAGAATAAAGCCTCCGTGTTCGCTCATGGACACTCGAAACTTTTCATTTTCCTTGCGGAAGAATAGCGCGCCTGTGGTTCTGTGCATGCTGCTCGCATTGGCCACGCCTTGGGTCGCCTCCGCGCAACATCCGCCGTCGGCTCCTGTGAGGGCGCAGAGTTCCGACAAAACCCTCAGCATTCGCGCGGATTCCCAGGAGCGAGGCAAAGACGTGTCTCGCCTGCGCGGGCACGTGGAAGTAACCTATCGCGGCATGAAGCTGACGGCGGACGAGGTGACCTACAACGAAGCGTCGGGAGAAGTGGTTGCCACCGGCCATGTGCTTTTCATCGATCAGAGGAGTCACATTGTTGCCGGGGAGGTTCATTACAACGTGCGCACCGAGGCGGGGTGGTTCTCAAACGCCAGCGGATATATTCACACCAGCCCACGCCCTAGGCCGCGGCCGGTCCCCAGCGACAATCCCTACTACGTTCAAGCGGACCGGACGAAGATGCTCTACTCGCAGAACCCCCTGTATTTCCAGGCGAAGGAAATGGACCGTGTGGACGAAGATACTTACACGGTGAGGCATGGCAGGTTTACGACCTGCGACTGCGAAACCAAGGGATGGTCGTTCTCCGCCAGCGAGGCCAGGCTGGAGTTGGACGACAAGGCCATCGCGCGGGATTCCGTGATCCGATTCCTGGGCGTCCCAATTTTCTACTTTCCTTTTGTGGGCGCCTCCATCGCCCGCCGGCCTCGCCACACCGGCTTCCTGCTTCCGCAATTCAGCAATTCGTCGATCAAGGGGACTATTATTGGCGCAGGCTTCTTCTGGGCCATCAGCCCCAGCATGGACTTGCTGCTGGGCCTGGAGAATTACAGTCTCAGGGGACTTGCCCCGCGGGCGCAATTCCGCGCCCACCCCACCCCGGACACGAAACTCACGGCGGATTTTTTCGAGGTCAACGATAATGACAAGGTTCGCCAAAACCGCGCGCCCGGCGAAAGCCTCAAAGTGGTGGGGGATACTTTGGATCTTCCCTGGGGATTCCGCGGCGTCGCGGATGTCGATTACGTTTCCTCGCTGGCCTTCCGTGAAACTTATTCGCCGAGTTTCACGGAAGCGGTCAATTCTGAGGCGCACCAGGCCGGGTTCGTGACCAAAGACTTCCAGGCTTACAGCCTCAACGTTTACGCATCGCGCTATCAGGATTTCCTTTCCGCGCTACCGCTGTATCAGTGCCAGGGAAGCCAGTGCCAATATGTGCCGGAGAACTCCGTGATCATCCGGCAAACGCCCCAGTTTTCGTCTCAGGGGATGGATAAACAAGCCGGCGATAGCCCTCTCTACTTCTCTTTCCAGACCTCTGCCGGGGAGGTCGGACGTACTGAGCCAGGCCTTGACCTCCCCGCACTCTCGAGCCGGCTGGACGTTCATCCCGAGGCGACCCTGCGCCTGCCGGAATTCTGGGGCTTCCACCTCACTCCGTCGGCAGGAGTCGATGCGGCACGTTACGGAATCAGCCTCGACCCCAACCGCGAACCCCTGGACAGGCTGCTGGGCGAATTCTCGCTCGACTTGCGTCCGCCTTCGTTTGAGAAGGTCTTCTCCAGATCGCTTCGGCATCGGCGCTTTAAGCATGTGATCGAGCCGGACTTCACCTATCGTTTGGTAAAAGCCAGGAACCCCGCAGAGCTTGCGGACGTGGTCCGGCACGACGATCTGGACATTCTTTGCCAGACTAACGAGATTGAATACTCGGTAACCAATGTTATTCTGACTCGCAAAGAAGCTCCTGCGGGCACTACCGATCCACCCCAGGCACAGGAACTGATCTCCTGGCGCATTGCGCAGAAGTACTATTTCGATCCCACCTTCGGCGGCGTCCTGGGGCAGAACAGTCCCATGGTGTGGGAACCTACCCTCTCCCTTACGGGATTTCACTTTATTCCGGGGAGGCGCCTGTCTCCGGTTGTCTCCGATCTGAAGGTGGCCCCCTTCTCGTTTTACGATACCGAGTTGAAGCTTGACTTAAATCCCAATGGTCTGGGTATTCTCGACGCCGGCATTACCTCTCGCGTGCGGCACGGGTTTTACGGACTTGCATTTACTGATTTCTACATTAACAAGAATTCCTATCTTAGCCTTCTGAGCGGCACTAACAGTTCTGTTGAGGCGGCTGCCGGGAACGCTTCTGCCGCGGCCCCCCTGGCGGAGGAACTTCTTTTGCCGCCCAGGTCCCCAACCAGTACCCCCACGACGGCCACGACGTCGTACCATCTCTTGAACGCCCTGGCGACCTTCGGGGACTTTAACCGCAAAGGGTTGAGCGGCGCGCTGGGCGTGAACTACAATCTTGTTCAGAAGATCGCGGCGGGCGGAGTCGGCCAGCTCAGCTATAACTTCGGGTGCTTTGGGATTAATTTTGAGTACCAGCGGTATTCATTGACCACGTTGCGCGTTGAGAACATCTACCGGGTGGCCATCTCGCTCGCGAATGTAGGGACGTTTGGGAACTTCAAACCACGCGACCGGTTGTATTAACCCGGGTCATCTGTCATGCTGTGCGAAAGTTGCATGATCCGCAGGCTCACCACCTGGCATGAAAATGCGCGAAGCGCCTTGGAGTGCGGCGGCTTGACGCCGCCTTCGCACCGCGCCCACCGAGGTTTTTCGTGAGTAGAATTCTAAGGGGTAAGACCGACGGGTTGTGTAACTCCGCGGCGTGCGGTAATTCCAAGGCGGCGTCAAGCCGCCGCACTCCAAGGTGCCTTCGGCACACAGATTCTAGACGCGTCGGCCAACTCCGAGCCGCAGTAGAAGGGAGACTACATGCCTTTCCCCACTCATCGACCCCGCCGCTTGCGGCGGACCGAAACCCTGCGCGCACTGGTACGGGAGAGTACGCTCAGTGTGCGGTCACTGGTTTACCCGGTGTTTGTCTGTCCCGGATCGAAGGTGAAGGACGAAATCAAGTCCATGCCAGGGAACTACCGCTGGTCGGTCGACCTGCTGGTGGAGGAGTGCAAGTCGGCGCACGACCTGGGCATTCCCGCCGTAATTCTCTTCGGCATTCCGGAGAGCAAGGACGACGTTGGCTCCGGCGCTTATGACCCCGACGGCATCGTGCAGCGGGGGGTGCGGGCGATCAAGAAAGAATTGCGGAACTTGCTGGTGATCTGCGACGTTTGCCTGGATGAATATACGAGCCACGGCCACTGCGGGCTGATCAAGAACGGGGAAGTGGACAACGACTCGACTCTGCCGCTTCTGGCCAAGACCGCGGTGACCCAGGTCGAGGCCGGGGCTGACATCGTTGCTCCCTCCGATATGATGGACGGCCGCGTAGCACGCATTCGCCAGGAATTGGACGCTCGCGGCTTCTCCCAGACTCCGATTCTGGCCTACTCCGCCAAGTACGCTTCGGCATTCTACGGACCGTTCCGTGAGGCTGCGGACTCGGCGCCCAAATTCGGAGACCGCAAGTCCTACCAAATGGATCCCGCCAACCAACGCGAGGCTCTGCGCGAGATTGCCTTGGATATCGAGGAGGGCGCAGACATCATTATGGTGAAACCCGCGCTTCCGTATCTCGATATCATCGCGCTGGCTCGCCGCGAGTTTGAGGTGCCGATCGCGGCTTACCAGGTGAGCGGCGAATTCTCTCTCATCGAGGCCGCAGCCCGAATGGGATGGATCGACCACGAACGGACGATCCTGGAAACCCTCACCTCGATTCGCCGGGCCGGCGCGGATATCATTCTGACCTACTACGCCAAGACGGTTGCACGCTTGCTAGGGTAGCGCGCCGTGCAATGCTGACTTGTGGCCGCAGCAAACCTGCTTCTCCGTGCTTCTCCGAGCGCAGCGCTGGTTATCTTTCCACGGGGATCAGAAATGCTCGAGGGAAGTGTCTGTCAAGGGTCGCAAGAACCGCGCCGCGCGCTGCCGCGAGTTGAACCAGATGGCCGTCCGTTGTCTGCCTGGGCGTCCTGACCCAGCCGGGGAGATGAGTGATGTCTTGATCGTCAGCAATGAACGTGAAGTTCACCGTGCGTGCGGCTTTAAGCCGCTGCAAGAGGTCGCGGGCCTGGCCAACGGTAAATCCATACTGGGGCGCTTGTGCGAGGACTCGAACGAAACCGAGCTCCGTAATTGAGCAGGTCGCCAGGTCGGGGGTTTCCTTCGCAGCCAGTTTCCGCAACCATAGGGCAACGCGCTGGTGAAATTCGTGTTCGAGGAAACCCAGCGCGACCAGGGCATTGACGTCAAGCAGGTATTTGATGGGCACTCAGCCAGAATTTCGCGGACCTGCTTGCTGCTCAAATGGGGAGCCCCTGCTCCAGCACTGAGAACCGGCAGTCCCGTAATCGGGTCGAGGACGAGGGAAGCCTTTGGGAAACGCGTTTTCCGCGGAGTTAACACGACGTGCCCATCCTGGACTTTCGCATCGAGTAAATCGCCGGGCTGGAGACCTAATCGCCGGCGAATTGCGCCCGCAAGTACGATCTGACCCTTGGTGGAAAGTTTGGCTTGCATAGTAAGAAAATCTTACCATAGATTCCCTCAATCCACCAGATGCGAAAGTGGGCTG
>CAVROP010000073.1:0-56325 GCA_963722675.1 uncultured Acidobacteriota bacterium | reverse complement strand
TTGCGGGATGCTTACGGCAGGCTCTTCGCATTCCTCTACGGTTGGGCTCTGCTCCTCGTCATTAACTCCGGTTCCCTCGCCACGCTGGCCGTAGCTTTCGGAATTTACAGCACCAGCTTTGTTCCGCTATCAGCGCTCGAGCAGAAGCTCGTGGCAAGCGCGGTAATTGCGTTGCTGACGCTGGTCAATATTATGGGAGTGCGCAAAGCGGCGGCGGTCCAGACATTCTTCAGCGTGGCCAAGCTGGCGGGTCTGGCAACGATTATAGGCGCCGCCTTTTTTTTCTTCCGCGGCACTCCCGCGCAGACCTGCCCTGCCGTGCCCCTGCCCCACGCTACGGCGAGTTCCTTCGGCGTCGCCATGATTGCGGTTCTCTGGGCGTATGAAGGCTGGCATATGCTCTCGTTCGCGGCTGGGGAAGTCAAGAACCCCTCCCGAGTGCTTCCGCGCAGCTACCTGGTCGGAACTGTCGTCGTGGTCGCGGTTTATTTGGGCGCCAATCTCGCCTACCTGCGAGTGCTGCCGATTCCCGAGATGGCGTTGCACCAGCGCGTCGCGGCGACGACCATGGAACTTCTCGCGGGGCCGCGCGGCGCCACTTTTGTTTCCGCCCTGATCCTCTGCTCCATTTTCGGCGCCATCAATGGGACTGTGCTGGGGGGCCCGCGCGCTTACTTCGCCATGGCGCGCGATGGCGTCTTCTTTCCTTCTGTGGGAAGAGTCCACCCGCGCTATGCAACCCCGGCTGCCGCCTTGTTGATCCAGGGTGTGTGGTCGATTCTGTTGGCCTCCAGCGGCACCTACAAGCAGCTTTACACTTACGTGATTTTCACTGGCTGGCTGTTCTACGCCTCAGCCACCTTCGCCGTGGTCGTCCTGCGACGCAAGCGCCCGGATTTGCCGCGGCCTTACCGGGTTTGGGGGTTTCCGGTAGTGCCTTTGGCGTTCAGCGCCGCGGCGCTCCTCATCGTGGGAAACGCCTTGCTTCGCAGCCCACTCGAATCCGGAATCGGGTTAGCTTTGGTCCTCGTAGGCGTGCCGATTTATCTGGTCTGGCAGCGAAAAGTAAAGCAGAAGTCGGAAGGGTGAAGGCTAAAGGGTAAAGTATAAAGACCCAAAGCGATTCCTGGTTTTTCGAGTTTCGGATTTCGATTTTCGAGTTTCCATTTTTCTGCTTTCTGATTTTGCCGGACGCCTACTTCAGGTTGGCTGGGATCAGATACTCGACGACCACCACATCGTGCCACTGGCCGCCCACCTTAGTGTGCTTGACGTGCAGCCCCACCTCGCGCCATCCAGTCATGCGGCAGAGTCTCCGCCCCGCATCGTTGTGGGACAGGAAGCGCCCCACAATCTTGAAGTGGCCGGCAGACTCAGCGAGTGCCAGGACGGCGCGCATCAGTTCCCGTCCCACCCCGTGCCGCCGGTAGTCGCGGTCAATATAGATCAGGAGCTCGGCGATGCCGTCCATGGCCGGGCGCACGAGGTAGGGACTGAGCGACGCCCAGCCAAGAATCCAGTTGTTCAATTCCGCGACCACGAGAGGATATCTGCCGGCATGTTCCTTGACCCAACTGGCGCGCTCCTCCGGTGTAACGAGGAAGTTCTCAAACGTAGCAAGATTGTCTTGCGTCGCTTGCAGATAGATGCGAGCAATGTCCGATGCGTCGCGGAGTTCGGCGGGGCGCACGTTGAGCCGGAAATGGGGTCGGGTGGCGGTGGCTGCGCTGGATGTGTCCATAGAAAAGTAGAAAGCAGAAGGCAGAAGGCAGAAAGCTAAAGTTAACAGTCAAAAGTCTAAAGTGTAAAGGCTAAAGCCTGAGTGCTTCCACTCTCGAATTTCGCTTTCCAGTTTCCAGTTTCCAATTTCCAGTTTCGATTTTCCAGTTTCCGTCTTCTAAAATCGTTTGCTGTCCGCCCGGACGCGGTCCACGTACTTGCCCGCGGCGACTTCCACGCGGATCGTCTCACCGGGTTTGATGAATTGAGGAACCATGAGTTCGAGGCCGTTCTCGAGCGTCGCGGCCTTGAAGGTGTTGTCCTGCTGCTGGTGGACGGGCTGGGCGGTGGTCTGGACCTTCACCTCCACGATTTCCGGGAAAACGATGCTGACCGGCTGGCCTTCATAGAACTCCACGGGCACCTTCATTTCCGGCTGGAGAAAGGCGGTCGCGGCCCCGATGGCCTCGAGCGGAATAGAGACTTGGTCATAAGTTCGTGGATTCATAAATGTGGCAGAATCCACGTCCGAGTACAGGAACTCCATATCCTGCTTTTCGAGTTGGGTTTCTTCGAGGCGCTCTTCCGGTCGAAAGCGTAACTCCTTGAACGTGCCCTTGAGAACGTTGCGCAGTTTGGCGTGCACGCTGCCGGGCATCTTGCCTTGCCCGACGTGGTACTGCGATTCAACGGTTTTGAAGAGGTCGTTATTAATCTTCAGAACCGTGCCTGGACGGAGTTGGGAGGCGATCACCATGGGAACCTCGAGGGCAGGCGGTTGGCGGCCGCGCCGGGGCAGCTAGGAAAAGCAAAAGTCCGTCGCCGTTAAGTTCGTTCAATTAATCTATGCCACCTCTTGCGCATAGAGTCAAGCCACAACAGGGTCCAGAATGTGCCATCCGGGAGTTCTGATGTTCAGTTCTATTGCCGTAGGAACCATGCTGGCGGCGCGACGGGAAGCCAAGCGTCAGAACGCCGCCGAGCGCCGGGTGGAGACGGAGGCGGATATTATTGATGGTGACGTGCCGTGGTTTATCTGAGTTGGAGCATCGGGAACCCGCGGGGTGACTATTCCACCTTCAGCGGCGGGCGGCAGACCTCTGCCGTGGTGACTAACTGTGCTCCCGCTGCGACCATTTCCTCAATCGCTTTTCGTCCCTCCTCTTCGCTGATGGCTTTGATGGCATCCCGCACGACGGCCACCGGCAGGTGGCGTTTGCGCAGCGCCAGCACACTCGACCGCACACAATACTCCGTCGCCACGCCAAACACCACAAATCGAGGCTGAGCAAGGGAAGCCAGGATGGCTTCGATATTCACGTTAGTGGTGAAGTCATAGACTCGCTTTTCCACGATGATCTGTCCAACCCAGCCCCGTGGCAAATGGGGAGCGGCTGGAGAGTTCTCAATCACCACGGCATCAGGGAAGAGCGTCTCGGGAATGTGTTGCTGGCCCGGGGTTCCCGCCACGCAGTGGGGCGGCCAATGGGCAAACTTCCGGATCGTCCGGCGCGTGCGCGTCTGAAGTTGAAAGGATGGGAACTTTGTGGGCGCGGGCCCACAACATCAATTCCCTAAGGTTCGGGATGATCTCCTCCGCCTGCGGCACGTAAAGCCTTCCGCCCGGAAGCATGAAGTCTACCTGAGTATCCACATCAACGAATGCGAGGCGGTCGGGTTGGGTCACTTCACTCATCTCAAATCAGAAAGCAGAAACTGGAAAATGGAAACTGGAAAATGGAAACTGGAAACCGGTGTTGCCTTACCGAAGAAAGTGAAACAGCAGATGGTTTGTCACCCTGAGGGCAGCGAAGGGTCGCTGCAGTTGTTTTCTCCGCGAAACTGCGGGGATGCTTCGCTTCGCTCAGCATGACGGCATACGGCCCCGTGTTTCACCTATTTGCGTAACGCAACACTAGTTTCCATTTTCCAGTTTCCATTTTCCGATTGCCATTTTCCGGTTTCCAATTTCCATTTTCTGCCTTGCGAACGTTTGCTCGTGGACCTGCTCGAGAAGGCGATGGAGCGCCGCGCTTTTAGCCACCGGGTATGTGGGGGCGTTCTGCAAGGCGTGATACGGCTCCGGCAGCAGAGCAAGGTTGCCTAGAACGTCGGTTCTCGAGTCGAGAAGCCGGGCACGGGACTTGACTCGCCGGCCTTGGCGCATTACGGGATGAAGCAGGGGCGTGGCCTCCGGCGGCTTTTCGTGAGCACAGGCGATCAGGTCGTGGTGGAACTGCGCGCCTTCATAGAACCGGAACACCTGCTTGCGGCCCGGCCAATAGACCTTCTCTTCGCTGAACTTGCTTTTGTACTCGACATTCCCATCGCGTTCGGTCTCCACCAGCTTGTAAACCACGCTGAGCGCGGGTACGTCGCGCGACGTGACGAGATCGGTCCCCACGCCGAAGAGGTCAATGGGCGCGCCTTGCGAAAGCAAGGATGCGATCTTGTATTCGTTCAAGTCACCGCTGGCCACGATCTTCGCCTCCGAGAGGCCGTGACGATCCAGGATCTTTCGCACCTCGCAGCTCTTCTCGAGCAGGTCGCCGCTGTCGATGCGCACGCCCGGGATCTTCCGTCCCAGCGTGGCAGCCGTTTCAGCCCCGGCAAGCGGATCATAAGTATCAATCAGCAGGATAGCGTCTTCCGGAAAAGTGTCGAGAAGCGCCTGGAAGCTTTGGCGTTCGGTAGGAAAGGCCTGAGTCCAGGAGTGGGCCGCCGTGCCGGCCAGCGGAATGCCGTACCGGAATCCGGCCAGAACGTTTGAGGTGGCAACACATCCGCCCAGGTAGGCGGCGCGCGCGGCGCGAAGCCCGGCTTCCGGCCCCTGGGCACGCCGCGTGCCGAACTCCAGGACTCCACGGCCACGCGCCGCGCGCACGACGCGAGCCGCTTTCGAGGCCACGAGGGTTTCGTAGTTGATCACGGAGAGCAGGTAGGTCTCCACGATCTGGGCCTGTAAAATCGGCGCGGTCACCTGAAGAAGCGCCTCTTCCGCAAAAACCAGCGTGCCTTCTTCGACCGCGCCAACCTCGCCCGCAAAGCGGAACTGGCGAAGATAGTCGAAGAAGCCGGACGAGATATTGCGAAATACCGGCAGGCTGCGGAGGAAACTCAGATCTTCCTCGCGGAATCTCAGGTCTGCGAGGTAATCGAGCGCGTCCTCAATGCCTCCAGCTACGAGATAGGCGCGCTCCGGGGGCAACTGGCGCACGAAGAGTTCAAACGTCGCGCGGCAGTCCACTTTCTGCTCGAAGTACGCCGCCGCCATCGTTAATTCGTAGAGGTCCACCAGCAAGGCGCGCTGGGACTCGACTTCAAGCATCTTCGCTCCTGTGGGTAGTGGTACAGTTTGATGTTGTAGCGGCGAGTTTAGCTCGCCAAATGGCGGCGTAAAGCCGCCTCTACATCAAACTGTACCACTGCCCTCGTGCGTTATCTCTCGCGGAGATTGGGAAAGCCACGCGGCTTCCCTGCCCCAAAATTCAGTATGTGCTGGAGGTACGGGAGAGTCAAGGCATGCGGCCTGAACGGGTGGCGCGGGCGAGACGCCCGCACCACGATTCGCGCCGGTTGCGGCGCATTTCAATGCTGTTGCCCGTCGAACACGCAACGCCGCTATTTCGCATGCGGCAACTACCCGAAGGCATCATTGACGAACCTCTCAGCATCAGAAGTAGTAATGGCGGAGGAGAGGCCATACTCGTGTGCCGCAGAGGCGCGAGAGGCGTGATAGTATTAGTAGAGGGCATGGTCGAATTGCACGGCGGCGAGTCGAGAAATAGCTGAGGCGCAGCCCCGTGACACAGCCATGTCCCGGCTGAAGGGCACGAAATCCGGATCACGAACGCTTGTTGACTTGAGAGGAGACCACTAACGTGAAGCGAATTTACACGTACCTTCCCTTGGTATTACTGCTTGCCTGTGCGCCTTTGGCGCGCGCGCAGGGGTCTTTCGATTTAGCCTTGGGCTTCGGAACTCAGCACGCCAAGGCCACCGGGTCTGGCATCGAATCAAACATAAACTCAAGCAACTTTCTGGGATCCTGCTTGCCGTCATCAAGCGATTTGACGTGCGAGGCTACGCCGGCCTTGGGCGGGTTGTTCATGGGATTCGAAGGAGACGCCATGCTGAATAAGCACATGGGTTTCGGCGGCGAACTCAACTTTCAACCTTCCAAGGGCAACTACGGCCCGATTCAATCTCGGGAACTATTCTACGATTTCGACGGACTTTATGCGCCTATTAACACCAAGAAGGTGCAACTGAGATTCGAAGGCGGAGTCGGCGGCGCCCATTTCGGCACCAGTTACACCCAGACTGCATGCGTCGGGTCTGCGGTTTGCCAGTCCCAAACGACCCCCGTGGGCAGTTCCAGCCATTTCCAGGTGCACGTGGGAGCCGGCGTGCAATTTTATGTGAAGGATCATTTCTTCATCCGCCCCCAGTTTGACTTCCACGAGGTTCCGGGTCTTTCGGGGACTTACGGCTCGAATTCGGTGTACCAGTACGGTTCCAACCAAGTTGTCGGTTTTACTGTTTGGGTAGGCTATAACTTCGGCGAGATGTAAGCGCGACAACGACCCAAGACGTCGAAGGAAAGTTTCGCCACAGAGGTCACGGAGAGCAAAGGAGAGCGTAGCAGCACTCCTTGTGAGTCATCAATGACCTCTGTGGTGGGTGAGTTCGCGTTTCCAATTACGTACCCGAACGTTCCCACCTGTCTCCCTTCGATTCCGCTCCGTAACCCACGAAACGTCTATGAGTTGGGGCACAGAATCGCTGCGCGGCAACCCGGTTGCATCTAACTAAATGGAAGAAGGAGGTGCGCTATGAAAGGTAGATGGGCGCAGGTTTGGCAAGTGGCGTTAGCCCTTCTGACCACGGCGGCACTGGGCCTGGCGGATGCTAACTCGCCCCCGCCGGGAACGTTGAATTATGTCGAAGGCCAGGTGTCTGTCGAGGGCCAAGTGCAGACACAGAAGTCAGTTGGTTCCACGTATCTGGAGCCCAATCAGGATTTGACAACCGGTAATGGGCATGCGGAGATGCTGCTGACGCCGGGCGTGTACGTGCGACTGGGCGACAACAGCGACGTGAGAATGATCGCGCCGGGATTGGCCGACACCCAGGTGCAATTGATGAAGGGTTCGGCCCTGCTGGAAGTGGATGAGTTGTTCAAAGAGAACAACATGAGTGTCGTGCTGGACGGTACGCGAACGCGGCTTGAAAAGAACGGACTCTACGATTTCACTGCCAACCCAGCTTCCGTAAGGGTGCTGGATGGCAAAGCGGAAACCTACGAAGGAGATCAGCACGTCAACCTCAAGAAGGGCCATGAGGTGTTGTTAGCAGAGGGTCAACCGCTGAAGGCAGAAAAGTTCGACAAGACCCAGGTTGAGAACGATTCACTCTATCGCTGGAGCGATTTGCGAAGCGAGTATGCCGCGAACTCGAACGTTCAAGAGGGCAACGCGCTGTGGGCGGGTGGGGGATGGTGGGGTCCCGGCTGGTACTGGGATCCGTTCTGGATGGACTTTGCCTGGATGCCCGGCTGGGGGATGGGCTGGGGTGCGTTCGGATGGCCATTCTTCTCGCCGTGGGCGATGGGAATGGCCCCGTACTACGGCTTTGGCGTGGGGGGCCGCTACTACCATTATCCCGTTGCGATGCATACGGACCCTCGGGTGATTCATGCTACGCTGCCGCCGCTCGCACATGCGCCTGTCAAGGGTTCAGTCGGGTTCCGTGCTCTGCCTCGCGCGATGGCCATGAACCGCGGCGGAATGCGCGGGATGCCGATGGGCAGGATGGGTCGCATGCAAGCCATGCCGATGGACAGTGTCGGCCGTTTCGGAGGTGGTAGGATAGCAGGTGGGATCGGCGGTTTTGGTGGCTTCCACGGCGGCATGATGGGGCCGCGGCGGTAGGATTACCGGGCCACATAAGATTGCCCCTCGTCGCGCAGGTGACGCGGGCCCGATCAAGAGGAGGGCCCGCGTTGCCAAATCCCTTTAAGTACCCGCCAATTCATTCCTTGTCATGTTATATTTGAACCATCGCAACTGGGGGGCTACCTATGCAAAAAGATGGTTTCACACGACGCGTGTTTTTTCGTAACGTTTCCCTGGCTTCAACAGGAGCAGCGCTGGCTTCCCTGCCCGCCACCGCGCGCGCCGAAGGCGGTGAGCCGGCCCCTGAGCCGCCGTGGCCGCTGACCGTTGAATCTTATCCGCTGGCCGAACCGGGCAAGTCCAGCGGCGTGGGGCGCTTCAAACTGGCGACTCTGGATCAGATGCCGGAGGCCTATCAGGAGAAACTGCGCGCCTATGCTCCGGACATGGATTTCACTCTCTGCCGGGGCGAGGAGCAGTTCCTGAAAGAGGTTGCTGACGCCAACGTGATTTACGGCTGGTTCTCCCGGGAGCACCTCCGGGCAGCCCGCCAATTGCGCTGGATTCAATGGCCTGCGGCGGGCGTGGAGAGCATCCTGCATCCGGAATTGGTGGACAGTCCCATCGTACTCACCAACATGCAGCGCATGTACTCACCGACGATATCGGAGACGGCTATCGGGCTGATCCTGACCCTCACACGCGGCCTGAATCGGTACACCCATCAGACTCGCGAGCACGTTTGGAAAGAGGTCAATGGGCTTAGCGAAATCAGCGGACTCACCCTGGGTCTCGTGGGCCTGGGCGGTATCGGCACGGACACAGCCTATCGCGCCCACTACGGATTCCACATGAAGGTCCTGGCCGTCGACCCCAAGCCCTTGCCAAAGCCAGCTTTCGTGGCCGAGTTGCACTCCCTGGACTGGCTTCCCAAAATGGTGCCGCAGGTTGATGTGCTGATGAGTGCAGCGCCGCACACGCCGGTTTCCGAGGGCATGTTCAACGAGGCGATTTTCCGCGCCATGAAGCCCAGCGCGTACTTCATCAATGTCTCGCGCGGCAAGCTTGTGAACACGCCCGACTTGATTCGCGCCCTCAAAGAAGGCTGGATCGCCGGGGCCGGGCTGGACGTGGCGTACCGGGAGCCGTTGCCGCCCGATGACCCGTTGTGGACGGCGGGCAACCTGATCATCACTTCGCATACTTCCGCAGTCTCAAAGGGCTCGCAGCAGCGCTGCTACGATTTGTTTTGTGAAAACGTTCGCCGCTATGTGGGCGGCCTCCCGCTGCTCAATGTGGTGGACAAGAAGCGGGGATATTAACCTCATCATATTCTCACGCCTGGGCAGGCTCGTCGGGAGCAACGTGGCCCATGGGAATAGGGGCGCGGTATTCCCAGTCCGCGGTTGGCGCTGCCTTGTATCGAAACAACTTACAGACTTCACAGAGCTGGGCGAAAACATAGGGAGTTTTCTGGTTCTGCCACTTGTGCTGGCAGGAGCCCGCCAGAGGTTTTGTTAGAGGCGATTCTGTCATCATTCAAAGCTCGATTCGCGATGAGGTCATCCCTGGGAGCCTGAGGAAAATGTCCCGCAGATTGTCATCCTGAGCCCATTCGCTTCGCTCAGGGTAAACTGCGCGAAGGATTTGCAGTCTCTCCTTGAACACAAGCAAATGCAGATCCTTCGCTTCGCTCAGGATGACAGATGACCTTTTCCGCGGCCTCCGAGTGGCTTCCCGGGAAGGGAGCCGCAAGGGCCGCACCTACAAAAGCGCTTTCAGCACCTTCTCGAAGGCGCGAATAATCTCGTCTTCGTCTTTGGGGGTTAAGCATGAGGGGATGGCAATAAGTATGCTTCGCTCGAAAAGGCTATCCGCTTTGGGGCATGTCCCTTTGCTGTAACTCCGGAGCAAGGGCTGGTTCTCTGCCAGGTTCCAGGGAAAGCCGTGACCGTCCACGGAGGTCGTGTTCACAAGGCTGACATTGTTGAAATAGAGATGCAGGCCCCAATCTGTCATTACCACATTGGAAACGCCTTGCGGGAAAGTGACAATGCCTTCCGCTCGCAGCGCCCGGTTAACGCGTTGCGCCGTCTCGGCGTCAGCGTACGTGGTAATAAGGAAGCAACCGGTGTCGCCGGCCGGGTCAACGATTTTACGCAACTGCACGCCGGGGAATTTTGCCAAGGCTTCCCGGATACGGTATTTGCTGGCGTGCATGGCGGCGACGATGCGCGGCAACTTGCGCAATTGAACCCGCAGAACGGCCGCCCGAATCTCGTCGAGCCGATAGCCCATGCCCCACAGCGTGAGGTCGGGATCGTTGAAAATCAGCCTTCCTGACTCGTCGCGAGCGTAACCCAGGTCGTGGCAGGCAAACGCTCTCTGCCAAAGGCGCGTGTTGTTGGTAGCGATGCAGCCGCCTTCTCCCGACCTCATGTTCTTGTTCATCTGGAAGCTGAACACAGCCATGTCGCCAAACGTGCCCACTCTCTGGCCGCCGACGCTTCCTCCGTTGCACTGGGCGCAATCTTCCAGCAGCCAGAGACCGTGTTTCTTTGCAATCCCCTGCACCGCCTTCACGTCTCCAGGCGAACCGCTCATGTGAACCATGATGATCCCTTTGGTGTGCGGGGTGATGCGCTTCTCCAGGTCCACCGGGTCCAGGCAAAAGGTTTCATCAATATCCGCCAGCACCGGGATCGCCCCGTGGTTCACCACCGCCGCCAGCACCGATACCCACATGTAGGCCGGAACGATCACCTCCTGGCCGGGGCCCGCAGCGAGGGCCGAAAGGGCAGTGTGCAGCGCGCCGGTGCCGCTGCTGACTCCGATGGCGTGAGCGACGCCCAGGACTCTCGCAAACTCCGCCTCGAATGCCTCGACCTCTTTCTGCAAGGCTACCCCGTAGTAGCGAAATAAGGAGCGGCTCCTGAGGAGGCGCACCACCGCCTCAACCTCTTCCTCGTCCATATAGTGGACGCCGGGGAATTCCAGAGGCAAAGGCTCAGTCCGTACGGGCGCCCCATCGTCGATGGCCAGCTTGTCGTTGAGAACCTGAGTGCTTGGGCTTTCTGGTTTTTCGTTTGGCATTTTGACATTTCTCCATTTCAGATTCCCCTCCTTTGCTAAGGAGGGGTGAGGGGTGGTTGGCGGTCCGCTCAGTCCTGGCACCCACCACCCCCGGCCCCTCCTCAACTGAGGAGGGGAGTTAGGCCTGCCCAGGGCGGCCACCGGGCCGCGATTATTCCGTGACCTTCAGAATCCCGTGGACTGGAATATCTTGCGACGACCGTCCCACCATGATCTCAAAGTCGCCTGGGACTACCTGCCAGTGCATGTCGATGTTAAGCAGTTGCAGGTCTTCCGGGGTCAGGGTGAAGGTCACCGTCTTGGTCTCCCCGGGTTCGAGGGCCACGCGCTCGAATCCGCGCAGGCGCTTGACGGGGGTTGACACCGGGGCGTACGTCTCGTGCACATAGAGCTGCACGGTTTCCGTTCCGGCGAGGTTCCCCGCGTTCTTCACATCCACGCTGACCTGGGCATTCCCCGCCGGGTGGATCTGCTCAGGGGTGATGCGCAGGTTGCTATAGTCAAAGCTGGTATAGCTCAGCCCATAACCGAACGGATACAAAGGCGTGGCGGGCATATCGGCGTAGCCCCTGTGGATCTCCTGCATCCAGGCGGCCTTCGAGGGCTTGTAGTTGTAATAGTCGGGTAACTGCCCGGAGTGGCGCGGAATGGTAATCGCCAGCCGGCCGCTGGGATTGTAGTTTCCAAACAGCACATCCGCCACCGCTTCCCCGCCCCGCTCGCCCGGTTCCCAGGCTTCGACGATGGCCGGCACATGCTCCGCCGTCCAACGGGTGGAGAGCGGCCGGCCGTTAATCAGCACCACAATCGTGGGCGTGCCCGTCTCATAAACAGCCTTGACGAGATCTTCCTGAACTCCCGTCAAATCCAGGTTGGCAACGTCATGGCCCTCTCCATCAGTTCGGTGCTCGACACCTTCTTCGCCGTCGGGCTCTTCCTGTTGTTCGCCGACCACCACGATGGCCACTCGGGAGTTTTTCGCGGCCTGAACGGCTTCCGCAAATCCGCTCTTGTTCGGGCTAAGAATCCCACAGCCCTTGGCGTAGGTCACGCGAGTCGAGGCGGGGACCGCCGCCTTGATCCCTTCGCGGAGGGTCACCACGTGCTGAAGAACTTCCGAGGGCGAGTAATCGCCCAACTGGTTCCGCACGTTGTCGGCGTTGGGGCCAATGACGGCGATCGAGCCAACGTCCTTCTTTAAAGGCAGGAGGTGGTTGTCGTTCTTCAGCAGGACGATTCCTTCGTGCGCCGTGCGCAGCGCCAGTTCCTGATGCGGCTGCGAATGCACAATGTTCACGGCTCGCTCAGGGTCGACTTCGGAATGCTCGAAGAGTCCGAGAGCGAACTTCTGCTCGAGCACCCGCCGCACCGCGCGATCCACCAGGGCGATCGGCACTCGTCCTTCTTCGACGTTCTCGATCAAGGGTCCCATGTATGCGGGTTCGTAAGTAATATTCACATCCACGCCGGCTTTGCAGCGCCAGTGCACCCGCTTCCTTTTGAGTAGGAACGATGTGCTCATAAATCAGCGTTCCGAAGCCGCCGCCTTCGCTTACAACGATGCCCTTGAAGCCCAGTTCCTGCCGCAGCACGTTATTCATCCACTTCTCGGAAGCGTGCGCCGGCACATCTTCGACCTCCGGATATCCGGCCATCACTCCCAATCCGCCGGATTTGGTGATTCCGCCAATCCAAGGAAGCAGGATGTTCTCGCGAATGTAACGATCTGACAATTCGATGGCGCCGCGCTCCAGGCCGCTGGCAGGCTCGCTTTGAGTGGGGAAATCCGTCATTACCGCGATCACCTTGATCCGGGGCAGCGAGATTATCGCCCTGAGTGCCCTGGACGATGCTCTCGGCGATGCGTTCGTAGAGATAAGGATCCTCGGTATAGGCCTCCTCGTTTCGACCCATGCGCGGATCGCGGTCCTCCTCCAGTACGAGTGTGGAGAGCATGTGGATTCCGACCGCCCTGGCTTCGGCGGCCGCGGCCGCATAAATCGACTTCACCGAGATCCATGTCAAACGTGCTGCCGATGGTGAGGCCCTCCGGGAAGATCGTGGCGCCGGGCATCATCGTGCCGTGCGTGCCTTCTTCGTCTTCGAGCAGGGGAATCTTCAGCCGGGTCTGGGTGCGGGCGATCTTCTGGAGTTCGTTGAAGTACTCCGCCTGCTGGCGCGCGCCTTTGTGCAGAATCTCGTTGGCCAGCGTGAAGAAGCCGCAGGCCGGGCCGATCTCCTGAGTGTAAGTTCCGGCTGCGAACTTGCGGCAGGCCTCGGTCTTGGAGGGAATGTCCCGTCCCTAATTCCTCGCACATAAACGCAAGGCAGGTTGAGCTGGCCCACTTTCTCTTTCAGCGTCATGCGGCTCATCAGGTCGTTAATGCGCCGCTCGACGGGCTGGTTAGGATCGAGATAGACCGGTTCCTCGCCGGCAGTTTGTGCGACGGCCGAAGGAACTAAGGAGACGAACGCTGCACCCAGGATAAGTGCGGCACCCAACCGCTTGATCACCATTCCAATCCTCCGTGTACCGGTGCAGCGCGAGCGGCAAACAAAAGATTCACCACAGAGGCCACGGAGATCACAGAGAAGAACGATCCGCTTTTGCTCCGTGATCTCTGTGGCCTCTGTGGTGAGATTTAAAACTCCAGAGGCCGCCCCAGGAGCGAGCGCCTTGGAAAAAGCCCCTGGTGAGCATCGGACCGAGCATCTTAGCACAACTTCTGGGCATTGTGGCCAAAAGTCCGGGAGGGAGTCGTGCAGCACGGGAGGAGCACTTCGGCGCGGGCAGATGGCAGTCGGTTGACGAAAAACACGGAAAAGAAAGGGGGCGGCCCCGAGGGCTGCCCCCACAGACGCTAGAAGAAGAATTTCATACTCACCTCGCCGATGCGCGGAGGCTTGGCGTTGGTCACAAAGCCAAAGGTCGAGTTGTTGATGATAGGTATTATGGCACTGCCAGAGCCTGGAGCGCCCGCAGGCCGTGTTCGACACGTTCCATTTCGCATTCGAGAGCAGCCATGGTTTCGCGGGCTCGCGAGAAGTCCCCCTGCTCGGCAAAGGTTTCCAGCCGTCCAGCTATTTCAGCCGCCTCAAGGGCCAAAAGATTCCCGGCTGATCCTTTGAGGGTGTGAGTCAGGCGTGCCAGTTCAGGTCCGTTATTCTCCTGCAAGGCGCGTCGCGCTGCCGCAAGCAAGCCGGGGCATTGGCTCAGATGAATCTCGATGAGATCACTCAGGAGCTGGACGTCCCCTCCCAGACGATCCAGAAGGGCGCCTCTTTCGACTGGCTCGCGTTCGCCGCCGAGCGGCTCAGAGCCAGTTGCTTCTTGGGCGTCGGAGGCGATGTCCAGCTCCTCCTGGGGTGAGACAAGCCCCGCCTCGACAGAAGGCCCTCCCTCATAGCCCCGCAGGAGTTGACGCAATTCCTGAAGTCGTACAGGCTTCGACAGATACCCATCCATTCCCGCCGCCAGGCAACGTTCCCGGTCGCCGGTCATTGCGTAGGCAGTGATGGCAATGATAGGCACGTGGCCGCCAGACAGATTCTCGTGATCGCGTATGGCAGCAGTTGTTTCGAATCCATCCATGTCGGGCATCTGTACGTCCATGAAGACTAAATCAAATACTCGCCCAGGGGTGTGCTCGATCAGCGCGACGGCTTCCTTGCCGCTCTGCGCCTCCACCACGTGGTGCCCCCGCTTGGCGAGCAAATGCGTCACCAGCGTACGGTTTACGTCGTTATCCTCGACCAGGAGAATCTGGAGCTTTCGGCCGGCACTGGATGGCGCGCGCTGCTCCTGCGCCGCTCCAGGCGTAACCCTCGCCGCTGAGTCACCCGAGACGCTCTGGATCGCGGCCAGAAGCTCCTGTGGAAGAACCGGCTTCATCAAAAACCTTGCGGCCTCCGATTCCCGGTCATGCGCCAGATGAGAGGTTGGGAGGGAGCCGCTGCAGAGCCGGATAGTGGCTTTTTCCAGCTTGGGGTCGGCCTTGATTCGTTGAACGAGGGCGGGGCCAGCGGGGTCAGGCAGGCGCGCGTCCAGCAGTACGGCTGCAAAGGGAGGGGTCTTTTCATCCGCCGAGCCCAGGTGGGTGAGCGCTTCTTGACCGCTGCCACAGAGGAGCGGCTGCGCGTTCCATCGCGCCAGCAGACTTCCCAGAATCCGCAGGCAAGTGGGGCTGTCGTCCACCACCAGAATCCGCTCTTCCTGAAGGTCGGGTGGCGGGCATTCAACCCGGAGCGGCGAAACGGGGCGAAAGCAAGCGGTGAAGTGGAAAGTGCTGCCCGTGCCCATTTCGCTTTCCAGCCAGATCTTGCCTCCCATCATCTCAACCAACCGGGCGCAGATGGTCAATCCCAGTCCCGTCCCGCTGAATCGGCGTTTTGTCGAGCCATCCACTTGAGCGAAGGGCTCGAAGATCAACCGGTGCTTCTCCGGCTGAATTCCAATGCCCGTATCCCGGACAGCGAAATGCAAGCGCAGATTCTCCGAGTCGGCACTCTCTGTTTCGACCGAGAGGAGAATCTCCCCCTTCTCCGTATACTTTGCGGCGTTTGCCAAAAGGTTAACGAGGATCTGACGCAACCGCCCGGGATCGCCTTCGAAGGCCTCCGGAACGCCCGACGAAATCTCCAGGCAGAGCTCCAGCCCTTTCTGTTGAGCACGAATCGCTACAGGCTTCATCGCCTCCGCCAGCGTGTCCGCCAATCGGAACTCCACCGAATCCAACTCGAGCTTGCGGGCCTCGATCTTGGAAAAGTCGAGGATGTCATTGATGACGCCGAGCAGAGAGCAGGCAGACGACTGGACGGCCTCAAGATACTCGCGTTGTTCCGAAGTCAGCGAGGTTTCGAGAGTGAGTTCCGTCATCCCCACCACGCCATTCAAAGGCGTGCGAATTTCGTGGCTCATGTTAGCCAGGAACTCGCTCTTGGCGCGGCTGGCGGCTTCGGCAGCCTCCTTGGCCTGGCGCCACTTCTCTTCGGCGCGCTTCCTATCCGTTATGTCGATCACCGTGCCTTCAATTTCGGGACCCGCTCCGTTGCTCTCGACCAGGTTGGAATTCTCCAGCACCCAGACGCGGCTTCCATCCTTGCGACGCAGGCAGAGCTCATAGAAAGTCACCGCTTTATGTTCTTTCAAGCGCGAGAGCAGCGCTTCGCGGCCTCCCTCGTCAATGTGCAACACCTGGGCGCCATGGCGAAGCACTTCCGCCGGAGAGGAGTAACCCAGAATCTGCGCAAGTGACTGGTTGCAATCAACAAGCTGGCCATCCAGCGTGGTGCGAAACACTCCCGCCATGTTTCGCTCGAACAACAGGCGGTAGCGCCGCTCACTGGCACGGAGCGCCTCCTGGGCTTTCTTGCGTTCCCTGATGTCACGAGCCGCGCCTTGTATTCCCACCACCTTGCCGTCTTCAGCGATTAAGCGCGTGCTGACTTCGACCGGAATCGCGTGGCCATCCTTGGCGACGAATTCTATCTCGTAGGTAGTGCTCGGACAGCCTTGAAGCTTCAGCTTCGTCATCTCCATAGCCCGCTCCAGTGACTCCCCACTGAGCAGGTCGGCGAAATTCCTGGTCAGCACTTCATCGCGGGTGAAACCCGTAATGGTTTCCGCGGTCCGGTTCCAGGAGGTAATGGTGTAGTCAAGGTCGTGGGTATAGATGGCGTCGCTGGAGTCTTCGAAGAGATCGACGAATTGTCTCCTCAGAGCCGCCTCGCGCCGGATCCATTCTCGTAAGGTTGTGGACTGCTGCCGCACCTGGGCACGGAGAATCGCGCCCCATACGATCCCGCCGCACAAGAAAGCGGCGGTGACGGCCAGCAGCCAGAGTTCAAGGCTTGGGATCATCACCGAGCCTCTCCAACTGGGGCTTCAGGTGCACCTCGAAACAGTCAGGACAGACTCCATGGCTGAACTGGGCCTCGGAATGGCTGGCCACATAAGCGTCCACTTGTTCCCAGTAGTTTCGGTCATTGCGAATCTTTTTGCAGTAAGAGCAGATGGGGAGCAGTCCTTGAAGCAGCTTCACTCGCTTCAAAGCCTCTTCCAGTGCTTGATTGCGTTCCAGCAGGGCTTTCTGTAATTGCACAACCCGCGCGCCGGCGTGCAGGCGGGCGCGCAGTTCGCGAGGGTCAAAGGGCTTTGTGACGTAATCGTCGGCCCCGGCTTCTAGCCCCTGTACGACATTTTCAAGCCCCCCGCGCGCCGTAATCAAGATCAGATAGATCGGGACGCTCAACTGTGCGGCGCGCGTGCGGCGGCAGATTTCCAGGCCATCGACCCCCGGCATTACCCAATCCAAGAGGGCGATTTCGGGGGGATTCGACCCTTTCAAGATGCGCAGGGCCCCGGCGCCCTCCTTCGCTACCAGAACCTCGAATCCCCAATTGCCCAGAGTCACTTGGATCAGATGCCGCGTCGTGGCTTCGTCGTCGGCGATCAGGACCCGCACGGTACTCCTCCTGCGTCCACCTAACCTCCGTGGCCCGAATCTTCATTTGGGGCCCGGGGACTCAACGACTCGGGCCGGCGTAATGCCGCGGAGAGTTCCTCGAGGGAGTAGGGCTTGCCGATGAAACCCACGGCGCCTGCCAGGCGCGCCTCACTGACCACCTCGGCCGAGGTATAGCCCGAGGAAAGAATCACCTTAAGGCTGGGCTTGATTTCGTGCAGCCGCCGGCAGGTCTCGAGACCCGTGATGCCGGCCATCACCAAATCGAGTAACACGATATCGATTCGGCCGGAGTGGGATTGAAAAACCTCGCAGGCCTGTTGGCCATCCGCGGCCGTAAGCACCTCATAACCGAGCCTCGTCAGTCCCTCCTTGCAAAAGGCCAGAACCATCGGCTCGTCGTCGACCACCAGGACCGTTCCGCTCCCGGCTTCGAGTGAAGAGCTTCGAGTTAAGCTACGTTGTTCCACAGGAGGAGCCTTCAGCGGCAGGTGGAGCGAAAAAGTGGATCCCCGGCCAACCTCGCTTGCCACCTGCACGAACCCACCCCCACTGCTTGCCATTCCATACACCATCGATAGTCCCAGCCCTGAACCTTTGCCGGGTTCCTTGGTGGTGAAGAAGGGATCGAAAATCCGGCTCATCACCTGCGGAGGCATGCCGACACCCGTGTCTCGAACGGTTATGCACGCATAACTACCCGGCAGGCAACGGCTGGGAAGCGCGAGATCATTCTCGCGATGCGCTACCCGCGAACTCTCGAGCGTCAAAACTCCCCCCTCGGGCATGGCATCTCTGCCGTTAATGCACAGATTCAGGACCGCCTGCTCGAATTGCGCGGGGTTGGCTTCAACCCAGAGCGGGCCGGACTGGCTGCGAGTTTGTACTTGTATGCGACGGTCGAAGGTGCTGGTGATGATCTTCACAACGCGGCCCAGAACATCCCCTACACGAATGGGGAGTGCTTCTTGCTTTCCTTGCCGCGCCAAGCCAAGTAGCTGCCGGGTCAGTTCGGAGCCTCGCTGGGCGGATTGTTCGATCATTTTCACGAACTCGATCAGTGGGTCGGACGGAGGCAGGCGCAGGCGCACAATCGAGGCGAAGCCCAGAATGACGCCCAGCAGGTTATTGAAATCATGCGCTATACCGCCCGCCAGCGTGCCAAGCGCCTCGCTTCTCTGTGCCTGGGAGAGCTTTTCTTGGAGTTTGCAGTGCGCACATAACTCCGGCTGCTCCGGTGATTCGTGGCCAGAATCTCCAACCCGGACAATCTGGCCGCCCGTGGAAACCGCGGAAGGACAAGTTTCGATGCATGGATTGGCAAACGACACTTTGACTGTTCGTTCCGGCATTCCAGACCTCAATGTGTTTTTCGGCAGATCAGGCTTTAATCTTAAATGAGAGCCAGGACGTAGAACCGCTGCGGCGAAGGGCAAACCGTATCTCCACAGGTAGTTTTTGTCTGACCCTCCTCAAGGGGAGGCCCGCCTGGCCCTCAACCCTGGAATACGGACTTGACATGCTTCTGGATTCGTTGGGCGTGCCCGCTCAGCTCTTGGACCAGATGAGCCGAGCCTAGACCGAAGTTCCCCTGACAATTAGGCCGAACTTCCGGGTCGAGCCTTGATTACGCAGAACTTGGCAGGATTGTGGTTTTTATTATGTTCCCATGTAAGTTCAAATATTCTACTTGACAATGGCTACTATTTATGAATAATAGCTCCCATGTACATCGAAACCGTTCCCAACCGCAACTCCCCGCCCGCCATCCTCCTCCGCGAAGGCTGGCGGGAGGGCCGGAAAACCCGCAAACGGACCTTGGCCAATCTCTCCGATTGGCCGCAACCCCAGATCGAAACCTTGCGCCGCGTACTGCGCGGCGAGGCGCTGGTCTCCCCGAAAGATCTGTTGAACACTGCTCATACCTCTCCCCACGGCCACGTCGAGGCCATCCTGGCGATGATCCGCCGGCTCGACCTCGACACCCTGATCTCTTCCAAGCGCTGCCGCGAGCGAGATCTGGTCGTGGCCATGATCGTCCAGCGGCTGATCTCGCCCTCCTCCAAATTGGCGACCACCCGGGAGTGGAGCACCACCACCTTGGCGGAAGAGTTGGGGGTACAGGAGGCCAGCGAAGATGACCTTTACGCAGCCATGGACTGGCTGCTGGAACGGCAGGAACGCATCGAGAAGAAGTTGGCCGCACGCCATCTGACCGAAGGCGGCTTGGTGCTTTACGATGTGACCAGCAGTTCCTATGAGGGTCGCACGTGCCCGCTGGTGCAGTTCGGTCACAATCGGGATGAAGACAAGCTACCGATCATCGTCTACGGGGTGATGACGGACGAGGCGGGGCGTCCGGTGGCCGTGGAGGTTTATGCGGGCAACACCGGCGACCCCACCACAGTGGGCGATCAGGTGGAGAAGTTGCGCCAGCGCTTTGGCCTGCAGCGGGTGGTGCTGGTGGGGGATCGCGGGATGCTGACCCAGCCGCAGATCAACAAGCTTCGCGCAGCATCCCGGCATGGGCTGGATCACCGCGCTAACCAGCGCAGCGATTCGAGAATTGGTGCAGAAAGGGACCTTGCAACTCTCCTTGCTGAACGAACAAAACCTGGCCGAAATCACCTCCCCGGATTACCCGGGCGAGAGGCTCGTCGTCGGTCATAATCCGCTGCTGGAAGAGGAGCGGGCGCGCAAGCGGCAGGCTTTGCTGGAAGCGACGGAGAAGAGTTTGACGAAAATCGCCAAGGAAGTAGCGCGCCGTAAGAAGAATCCGCTCAAGGCGGCCGAGATGGGGCTAAAGGTGGGGAAAGTGCTGGGGCGCTACAAGGTGGGCAAACACTTCGACTGCCGGATCGGCGAGGGGAGTTTCCGATGGAGCCGGCGCCAGGACTCCATTGCGCAGGAAGAGAAGCTGGATGGAATTTATGTGCTGCGTACCAGTGAACCCGCGGTGCGCCTCTCTGCTGAAGACACCGTGCGCAACTATAAGAGCCTGGCGGAAGTCGAGCGTGCCTTCCGCTGTCTGAAAGGGATTGATCTGCTGGTGCGGCCCATTCGGCATCGCACCGAGGAGCGGGTGCCCGCACATATTTTCTTATGCCTGCTGGCCTACTATGTGGAATGGCACTTGCGGCAGGCTTGGGCACCGCTGTTGTTCGAGGATGAGGAGCGACGGGAGGAGCGTAAGCGACGCGACCCGATTCTGCCCGCGGAACCCACCGCCTCGGCAAAAGCCAAGAAGCACTCCCATGAAACGCGGGAGGGACTTCCCGTGCACAGCTTTGCCACCCTGCTGGCGGAGTTGGCCAGCCGAGCAAGAGTGACCTACGAATTCAAATCGGGAGAGCTGAAGTTGACCTGCAAGCAGGTGCCGGAGCCGACGCCGCTCCAGGCGCGGGCGTACGAACTGATCCGTGCGTTCCCAGTAACCGGAAATTGAGCTTGGCGCTATCCGTCAAGGAATCAGCAGAATACCCCTCGAAGCCTGTTGGAACTTCGGCCTAGACGTACCAGTTTGGGAGATTTCTCGCGAAGGAGCTCCCACTCAATCGCCAGAAGAGGGTCCGGAAGTCTCTTCTCACGATAGCCATACCCCAGGCAAGAAATCATGTCCACGACCCTTTTCACTTCCATCTGGTCAATAGGTTTTTCCATGCAGTGGAGTAAGGGGCGGACAATGGCAGGAACAGTCGGTAACGAGTTTAACTTCTCCAGCCGGACGCCAATCACCTCCCGTGCGTTCGAGCCGTCGGGTGATAACGTGGGTGCTGTGCCGCGCCCGCCGCTTAAATCTACTCTCTCCACAAGATCCGCCGCAGGCTGGCGACGCGCCTCTTGAGGAGTTCGATGAAGGTCCGGGTTTCTAGCTTCTTCATCGTTTAGACCGAAATATCAAGATCATGCTTAGGCTCATTGTTCGCAGGTTCCTCATCCTCCTGATTCGTTTCCAACTCGAGACCCTGTACTGGAGGCCGGTTCTCCTGGTGACGACGTGTTGCATGTGCCGGTGGCGGCTGCTGGTCTTCAGCGCGAGTGGACCCAGGGATGGGAGCTGTTGAGAACTCTTCCATGAGGGGCAACCTCCCGGCAACCTGTCACACCCGAGGTTCTCCAAGTCTGCGAGCCCCGGATGTCGGGCCCTTAATCACTCGCCGCCGAGCAAGTCGGAAGACATTGCTTGAGCAATCTGTTGGCCGGACACATTGTAGCTGCCGGAAGTAATGGCTTTTTGGAGTGCAGCAACACGGTCCTGTCTCACGTCAGGCACTGCCGCCAAGTCAGCCTTAAGTTGTTGAACCTTTTCGCCGTCCACCGATAGCTGACCCGAGTCCGGAGTGAGTGCTACGGTTCCTCCCTGATTCTGGGTCGGCGCGGAGCCAGTCGTGCCAACTCGTTGTGGCTCAGCCTGTTGCGGGATTGTGAGGGGCGCATCAATCTTCATTAGTTTCCTCTAATCTCAATCCCCTTATCGGCACCAAGCCCAGGAACTTTAACGGCGGGTGAGGAGGGTCGGTGGTTGTTCGCAGGAGGGAGATGCCAGACTACGACCCATCATCTGCCAAATATCGGAAGTGGTTAACGATCATTCGTGCGATGCCCAAACCTCCCTTCTGCGCTATAGCTTCGGCGACGGCCTCGGTCCCCAGGCTACGGAGCGTTTCTGAGCCGGCCCCAAGACCCGCATCCGAGGGGTCTAGAGTGCCTTTCTGGACCTCCTGCAATAACGTCGAAAGCAGTATCCCTTCGAACTGTTTCGCTGCCTTGGTCAGTTTCTGCATTCGGGCCCTGGCATCAGGCTTTCCTGCCAGGTTCGTAATACGATCTGAGTTTGCGCCGCCAAGCCCGTATACGCTGCGTAGAAGCCGCTGTCCACGTTTCTTGTCTCCGTGCAAGAACAGTGCAGCGCAGCGGCCAAACCGCCAACCGCCAGGAATAGGAATAACTCGTTGTGGGGCAGGCACTTAAACGACTCTTCGACATGCAGGGTGGGCAGAGCGGGATGACTTCTGGTAAGGATTTGCCGGAAAACCAGGCTGCACTGGGCAAAGTCTACCGGGGGGCAATGCGCGAGGTGGATCGCCGCAGGCCCGGTTGGCGCAGACTCCAAGAAGCGGAGTCTGCGCCAACCCGTCAATAAGCTCGAATTCTGGCTCAATTGCACGCATTTGAGCACCCAATTGAGGTTCGTTTTAGGTTCGTTTCGCAAAGCCATTCTTTGTTTTCAATAACATACTGGCTTCGTTCGTACTATTTTCTGTTTTTTCAGAGCCCGGTTTTCCCCGAGTGCCGGGACTATTGCGCTTTTCCTCGCGATCCGAAGGCTGCCGGCGACAAGGTGTCCATAAAATGACCACTATAGTAGGCTATCATAGGTCCCGGGTTTTGTCAAGTGAAAAACGCGGAAAAACCGTGAGGACCCTGACCTGTTCGGACAAGCTGAGGCCATGGGGAGTTGGAGCAGGCGACCCTCGCGGAAAGTGAGTTTACCGGACGGCAGCCCAGACACAATGTCGGTTGGCCGATGGCCAGCGTCAGGCCGTACGAGCCTGCCGTTACCAGCAACTCCCCCTGAACGACGTTTTTCCGTTTCCCCGTTCATCCCAGTCGATCAGCCACGCTGCGCCCTTGATCGCATGAGCTTGTCTGCTCGGCACTTCTCATGTCACGCCCTTGACCGCCACAGTGCCCGGCGTGCGGAACTACTGACGATTGGTGGGCGCCAAGGTGGGACTAATTTCCTCGAACGCTGTGTGCGTCTAGCCAGGCCGGATTGCTGGCGGGAAGGGCTATTCTCGCAAGCAATAGCTAAACACTAGGCGACTAGGCAACAGAACCAATCTCCTCGAACCCTGATCGGACCGTGAGCGTTACATCTCGGGCTAACCGGTGGAACGTCTCCATAGACAAGTTAATATCAAGTTAGATCGCGCGAACATACTTCAAGCCGCTTGTCGCCATCTCTGGTCAACGGGACATTCTGATTGTAAAGTCTTCCTCAAGTCCATCGATGCTGTGGCCACTCTTTTCCAGACCCTGCTCGATGGTTCCGACATTTTCCGCGGTCACAGGGATTTGTATATCGCAATTCGGGAAAAGAAGGGTCCGAATCTGTTTGCTCCACCAAGCACGAAATTCGCCATCTCGCTGCGGTGTCGTGCTAATGCACGTGCGAAGGTGTTCGAACTCTTTTGCCTCAGCGTTACGCAACGCGTGTCCGTCACGCATCGCGTAACAGATTCTTCCGCGGCCTAGATGCACCAATGGCTGAAAGTCCGGGCTTCTTTGCCTGAGCTGCAACAAAGGCTTCGTCAGTGTTTCGTATCGTTCATTGTCGAATTCCAGACCCTGTTTTCGGGCCAGTTCTCGATTCACGCGGCCCAGGGCGTGGCGGAGGCCGAGAGCGGATGGCATTTGCACTATCCTATCCTGAAGGTATTTTTGCGCCTCTTCGACTTCGCCAGACTCAGTCAGCAAGTTAGCCCTTTCCAGGCATGCGATAGGATGATTAGGCATTTGTAACAGAACATGGTCCAGCAGGAATCTGGCCTTCCGCCGAAGCTCTTCCGGGGTTGGGGATTGCCTCGTAAGTTCATTTCGACGCGCCCACTTTCGAAGGAGGCGCGCCTCGCTGACTGTGGTCAGTAGTTCCCTCTGATGCTGTTTGGCTGCTGCGGGACCGCCGGATGCGGCGGCTAAGTCCGGCCTGGAGGTCCTTTCCGCTTCCGGTTCGCGCGGTCTCACGACTCCAGGTTGCGCAGGCGCCTTCGGTGTTCCGTCAGATTCGAAATGCTCGGCCGTGGGCGTTTCCCCTTCCACCAGTTCCAAGGTCGGAGAGCCTTCAGTGGCCGGGCCTCGTGGTTCCACATCATGCAGTTCTTGTAAGGCAAAATCAACCGCCAGAGAGCCGGTCAGCAGATCCAGTCCGTCGGCCGCAAGTTGAGGATCTCTGCGACGAAGCTCTTGCATTATTGACCCAGCCTGCTCGAATTCTCCTTTGTCTCCGAGAATTCTGGCTTTCTCGCTCAGCGCGAAGACATCCCCAGGGTATTTGCCTAATACTTCTTCCAAAAGGCGCAACGCTTCGTCAAGCCGATCGCCACCTTGCCTGCGAATCGTACCCGCCAAAGAGATCTTCGTGATATGGTTCTGAAAAAGGTCCCAAGCCTTCCGGAGAACGTCTTCTGACTCGGCCAATCGACTCTGTCTGGATAAGACGGCACCCCAGGTGTTCCGCAAAAATAGTTCATTCGGGAACCCCTCCACGGCGCGCCGTGCCTCAATCTCGGCCTCGTGGAGCTTGCTTTGAAGCAGCAGGACGCGGACCAAGTCAACCCAGAATCGGTGGTTGTCGGAAAAAAGTTCGATTGCCTTCCGAAGCACAACCTCCGCTGCTGGGTATTTCGCTAGGCGTTCCAGAATGGCTGCCAGAAGTGCGTACGCGTGCTCTGTACCAGGAAACCTCTCCACGGCGTCCAACGCAAGCTGCTCCGCCTCTTGAAGCCGTCCAGAAATCATC
The DNA here is from genome assembly GCA_963722675.1 of uncultured Acidobacteriota bacterium. GTDB lineage: Bacteria > Acidobacteriota > Terriglobia > UBA7540 > UBA7540 > CAVROP01. The sequence goes on along the minus strand of CAVROP010000073.1, from coordinate 31,630 downwards.
AGCAGGTGAATCAGTTCCGTGTACACGTAGGCGTTTTCAGGAAAGCGCTCGAGCGCGTCCCAAGCAATTGAAAGGGCTTTGGGAATCTCGTCCGCGACCTCCAGCGCCTTGATCCAATGGGTCCACGTCCTGGGTTCGCCTATATCCCAGTTCGTTGCTGTCTCAGCCCATTCGGCTGCACGCTGCGGGTTGTGCCGTCGAATGCCCCGGGAAAGTGCGCAGAGAATCCGCGCGAACGTCCTGCTGTCACCAGAGCGTTCCGCAAGTTCGCGCACTTTCGCTATCAAGTCTTCCGACTCCGACAAGCGGTCTTGCGGGCTCTTCGCTAGCACATCTTCTAGGTGACGCGCGCGGCGAGCCCACTCCGGATCGATCCGCCTGAAACCCTCGGAGCGACTCGCCATATCGCGAATCGGCTTATCGAGCTCCGGCAATACCTTAAGAAGCCATTTGCCCAGAGGGTCTGACGCATCCGCAATGACTTCAGTCAGTAGTTGGCGCCATGCAGAGCGAGGCGGGCAGGCTGCTACCGTGTGGTAGCTCACAGCCAAGAAGAACTCTTCTGCGGTGGCGTCCGAAATAACGCTGTCCACCGCTAGCTGTTCCATGGCTCGACCGAGCTTTACGAGGCCCATCGCCACATCGGTTCGGAACCCACCCTTCAGAGGGTCCGGCGCAGGCAAGCCCCGCAATCCAGCGATCCCATACCTGCCGTGATAATATGGCGTCGCACCCTTGAGGTTGCAGAGCCTCCACCAGAACCCGGAAAGGCGCCGGTCTTTTTGATAATGGGCGATCGCGAACAAATACCGGCCCAGCGCATCCCGTGATGGTCCGTCGGACAAGGCACCCAAATACTGCTCCCGTGCGTCAAAGCGTTCCAGAAGTGCTGCGGCAGCCGTTTCGAGGCCTTCAACAAAGGAGACCACATCTGCCAGTCTGCACCATGCCAGGGCAAGCCGACCACTGCTCACCTGAGGAAACCGGCCCCAGTTGTCATTGACCCACTGAGCAAGACCCTTGTCCAAGAGCCCCAGGAAATCACTCCCCGTCCCCACGAAATTAGCCCAATCAATCAAGAGTTCCTCCGGTTCGTCGCCGCCGATCGAATCCATCAGAAAGCGACCGAACAAGAGGTCGTCAAGCGCTTTCTGCTGATTTTCCTGAAACGCATAGAACCAGTTCGGAAGTGGGGCGGGGTCAAAGCGCGCTTCCAAGCTCTCAATCATCGAAGAAGGTCTCCGTCAGTCACAAGCGCGTAATCGTGCCTTCCACTGATCTCTTGTAACCAGAGCAGATGAGCAAGGCGAGCCTCCGAGAGATCGTCGGGTACTCTCCTACTAATATACCCTATCCGACACAAGTGCTCTACAGCGAAATGGACCTGTGGATGCACTACTTCCTGCGCCCGCTGATCGAGACTGGCAGAGAGATCGATCGCATAACCGGCCTCTTGGCCAGAGGGCACGGGGCAGAACGACTCTGACCATTCACCATCGAGTACGGTGGGCACGGCAATCGCGCGGGATTCTGAGCGGGAATTAGCAAGCTTGGGAACGAGACGTACCGGATATCTGAAGACGAGCACAGCTCTTTTCCGACCGCCTACTGGATTACATCGTATGAGGCCCAAACGGTCACGCAGTTGATCGGCCCAGTCGTCCGGTCCACCTTCGAGGAGGTCCTGAACCGCATACCAGAAAGCCGCAAACACGGGACGTAAATCGCGACCTTCGAGCCAGGAGCTAATCGTGGCGCTAATCTCGAGCCTCGCTTCCTCTTTCTTATCAGCGAGGTACTCCTCGACCAACGCAATGAACCGGTCCGGCCGAGGAGCGAACCGTGCCAGATGCTCTCCGTCCTCGATTCGAATCAAGTCGTAGGCTGGGTCTGTCGCGCCAAAACTGCAGAAAGTCGCGCCTTCCCGAAACGTTTCAGGGCAATCTCTCAACGCCGTGGGATCAATACTCCGAGGGACTCTGTAGTCCGGGGGCCGGGGGAGCATTATGCGCTCCGTCAAGTAGTCATCGTGACGATCCTTCCACTCGGTTTGAGTTCCAATTCCATCTGTGGCCGCTAAGTCCTTGTAGGCACTAATCCTGCTTGCCGACAGCCCCTCATCGAGCAGGAAGTTACGAGCGATAAACCGGCGATTGCCAGGTTCATTGGCCTCGTTCTCGAGAAAACGATCGAACTTGCCGAAGTGAGCCATGTCGTTTGAGAACCGTAGAGCTTACGAAAACTCAGTAATGGTGGGCAAGCCTACCATTCGAAGTTCGAACTCGACGCGGTGCAAGCCTTGATAGCCTGTTGAACACCCTCGAACACGCATAAACGCGCTTCGAGGAATAGCCCAGACAAACTGCTGTTGTTGTCTCCGAGCCCGATTGGGAGGTCACGTGGTCCTTGTCGTTTACCATTCCTCTGTGAACCTCGTTCTGAATGCCGCGGCTGCTCAGAGATTACCAGGAACTTCACGGGGCGGGATTATACTGCAAGACCAGGTACTAGGCACGGAGTTCTTCCGCGACAGGAGTTCTTCCGCGAGCTTTCACGCGCGCTAGCCGTAGTTTACTGCGAAACTCGCAAAGCGAGCGATATCCGCTTTTATTCTCGTGGGTTGCGGTGAGCGCCTTGTATTACCCACCCGGGGTACTACGCGGCTGGCGCAAGGCGAAGCTGTGCGTTTCGTCGAGTGATCCCGCGAGGTTTCGCCCGGCGCCAGCCCCGCAGCATCCTAACAAGTGTCGACTGTCTTGAGTGAGGATCAAACGAACTACTAACGATGCAGGTCCAAGCTCACGGCGAGGAGTTTACCTTCAAATTCGCGGGTTAGCGCAGAGCAACGCTCTGCGAATCGCTCGATCGATACGCGTCGACGCCAACGTCGCAGGGTTTTACCCTGCGCCAGCCAGCGAAAAACTTCTGCACGCAGTACGTGGTTACGGCGAGCTGGCGGTGCCCGCTGATGCTGACCAAATGTGAGCAGCGGCTAATGATGGCAGGTTCGCCGGCTGGCGCACAGCGAAGCTGTGCGTTTCGCTGACTGGTCCCGCAAGGTTTCGTCCGGCGCCAGCCCGCAGTATCGTACCAAGTGTCAACTGTGTTGAGTGAGGATCAAACGAAATACTAACTATGCAGGTCCAAGCTCACCCAAAGCGGCTCGCTGGGCACGGTCAGAGCGGCCCCACCATGATCTCAAAGACTTCCCGGCTCGCCTGCGCCAGTTCCTCACGCCAATTGTTCTGAGCCACTGCTTGCTTGACCCCGGTCGCTTTGTCTACAGCTTGGGCGCCGGGCCCGGCGGCTCGGGCGGAAAGATGGATCCGAACCCGATCCGATTCGGGAGCGATCGCCTGATCCCTGATTAACCTCGAAGCAGTGGGATAACGCGCTCTTTGATTTGTTCAGGTGTGAAGGGCTTCCGAATGTACCCGGAAGCGCCCAGCGAGAGGGCCTGCACCACGTGGGCCTCCCCTGCCTCAGTCGTGATCATGTTTTCATCCCTGTATTACCCCCATATCACGGCGATGGGCAGTTCCAATAAATGCATAATCTCGGGAAACTCAAGCTCCAGGACCTTTGCGAGTCTCGCTTTTTTCGTCGTCGGTCAAGCTCTGAGTGGAGTCATCGAGGAGGCTCTTGTAGACGTTTCGGTCGGCAAGTGCGATCTGAGAAGGCTCTCCGCCAACCCGTACCCCGTGCATCTGGCATACCAGATCGGCCGCGACAACGATCTCCACCAGAGTCCGGTCGTACCTTGCGTCCTGAGGCCGATGGTGGCATTCCAGGACCTCGATAATCTGCGGCGCAAAGTTCCAACTAAGACCAATACACTTGCCCACCAGGCAGTGATCAACGCCTCTGAGTTGGCGCTCGAGTTCAACGGATTCTCCCCAGGCGATGGAGCCTGGAGCGAGTTTGGGGTCTCGCGATCCCGCCGGGAGCAGGAGCAGAGGCAGAGCCCCCAAATCGTGGAGGAGCCCGGCCAGATACGCCTGCTCGGTCTCCAGGTAGCGGAGACAGAATGCGCAACGCTCACTCAGGGTCGCGGTCAACAAACTGTGCTGCCAGAAGGACTGCAAATCCGCGGAAGATAAGAAGTTCCCCAAATGCTGGACCAGCGAACAGGTCAGCACCAGGGTCCTCAGCCGCTCCGTCCCCAGGAGTATGACCGCGTGTTCGATGTCCGAGACTCTCCCCCGCAGACCCAACATCGCCGAATTGCATAGGCGGATGACCTGCGCGGAGAGGCTAGGGTCAGTTCGAATAACCCGGCAGACCCGCTTCAGGTCCACTGGGACACAACTCAGTAGCGAACTGAGCTCAAAAACATAAGCGGGAAGAGTGGGAATGCCCTCCGCGAGCAGGGCCCAGACCCTCGCCTCTTGACTCTGTTCCTTCTCCAAACGCGCTGATTCCGCTTGGTTGATCTCTGCCGGCATGCCTGCCTCTCTTCCATAACTCCATCGGCAAGCAAAAGCAGGTCTTTAGAGTAGAGGCGCCAGACTGTGGCGGGCAGTCCTCATCGCCTCGGGTGGCTTGACGGCAAACCGTTGTTTCTATTGAATCGGTTGGGGTAAGTGAGGAAACCAGTGGAAATTACCCTGGCTTGGTTTTCTCGCCCTGCAAAAGGCGATAGGCTTGGCTGCGAGAGATGCCTCGCGCTTTGGCAGCGGCCTTCAGAGCGGCGCGCTCATCGAGTCCGCGTTCGGCCATCAGCGTTTGGATTTCGGCCCGGATCGGCGATTCGGCAGGCCGGGCCTCTCCCGGCGCGGCGGCAGTCCCCACCAGGAGGGTTATTTCGCCTTTGATGGCTTTGCCTTTCAGCCGCTCTAACAGCACGGAGACCGTGCCGCGCCAGAATTCTTCGTGGACCTTCGTCACTTCACGCGCCAAAACCACCTCGCGCTCTCCCAAAATGTCCCGAAGATCGCGCAGCATTTCGAGGATGCGGTGGGGGGCCTCATAAAAGACCAGGGTTTTCGTGGCCGTCGTGTTCTCTTCCAAGGTCCGCCGGCGAGCCGCCTTTTTGGCGGGGAGGAAACCGAGAAAACGAAACTTGTCCACTGGCAACCCCGAGGCAGCTAGAGCCGCCACAAAGGCTGACGCGCCGGGAACCGGGATCACCGGAATCGCGTGGCGAACCGCCAGGTGAACCAGGCGAAAGCCAGGATCAGACACCACGGGCATTCCCGCGTCGCTGACCAGGGCGATGTTTTCTCCCTCCGCCAACTTGATGACCAGTTCCGGGGCCCGGGTCATCTCATTGTGCTCGTGGTAACTTAAGGTGGGCGTGTGAATCTGATAGTGGTTGAGCAATTGCTGCGTGCGGCGCGTGTCCTCGCAAGCAATCAGATCCACCTCTTTGAGGGTACGGATGGCGCGCAGAGTGATGTCCTCGAGATTCCCAATGGGCGTGCCAACTACAAAGAGCTTGCCCTTCGACCCATTGGTGGAATCCTCCAGAGGATCCATCAGATCCGACTTGGCGGAAACAGGAGTTTTCGGCATAGGCATCAAGTGTGCTCTATCAATTCTAGTGTATCAACTCGTTTACACAATGACAACGGAGAGTTGGTAGCGTCTCAGATGGAAGTGGCCTGGCCATCTTGGCCATGAAATTACACGGGCAGGATGCCCGTGTCACCTCGAAGTGAGACACTACCCGGCTTTGACGTGGCTGGACGGTGCCGATATAATACTTCAGAAGGGTTTTTGCAAGGAGGTCAAATTGCCGCTTTACGAGTACGAGTGTACGCAGTGCGGAAAGCACATCGAGAAAATCCAGAAGTTCTCTGATTCTCCCCTGACCACATGCGAGAAGTGTGGAGGCAAGCTGGAAAAGCTCATATCGTCGTCAGCCATCCAGTTTAAGGGGACCGGATGGTATGTGACGGACTATGCTCACAAGTCTTCTGCCCTTCCCTCGAGCAGTTCCTCAGAATCCGGCAATGGAGACAAGGGGCCAAACACCAAAGGCGCAAAGACGGAAGAGTCGAAGAAATCCGCAGACAAGCCTGCTGCCGGCAAAGAATCCTGAAGAGAAACCAGTCCGTTGTTCCGCCCGCCGCTCCGCCTGATCTCTCTTACAGTTTCAACGATCTGAGGTATTTGCGGAACTCTTTCCCCAGGTCCGGGCGATTCAACGCCAGTTCCACCGTAGCTTGAAGGAAGCCCAGCTTGTCTCCCGCATCGTACCGCTTCCCCTCAAACAGGTAACCGTAAATCGGCTCCTTGGTGAGCAGGCGCCGCAAGCCGTCGGTGAGTTGGATTTCGCCTCCCGACCCTGGTGTGGTGGCCGCCAGCTCATCGAAAATTGCCGGTGTCAGGATGTATCGTCCTATGACGGCCAGATTGGAGGGCGCTTCGCTCGGCGCGGGCTTCTCCACCATGTCGTCGATGCGGAAGAGCCGCCCTTGCCATTCCGCGTCGGGCACAGCCCGGCCGCGAATTATGCCGTAACTCCCCACGGCTTTGCGAGGCACCTTCTGGATCGCGATAACGCTGCGGCCATAGCGCTCAAAGACCGCCAACATTTGTTTTATACAGGGCACAGGATTCGCGATCACGTCATCGGAGAGCAGCACGGCAAACGGCTCCTCGTCCACGACGTCGCGCGCGGTGAGAATGGCGTGCCCGAGGCCTCGCGGGGTCTGCTGGCGAACATACACAAAGCGCATCAGCCCTGAAATCGAGCGCAACTGCTCCCTAAGTTCTTCCTTCCCTCTTCCGGCCAACTCCTGCTCGAGTTCCGCCGACAAGTCAAAATGGTTCTCGATGGCCGTCTTTCCCCTGCCGGTGATGAAGATCACCATGGGAATGCCGGATGCGGAAACTTCCTCGACGGCGTACTGCACCAAAGGCTTGTCCACAATGGGAAGCATCTCCTTGGGTTGCGCCTTCGTGGCGGGCAAAAATCGCGTGCCAAGACCAGCAACCGGTAGAACCGCTTTGCGAATCTTCATGGGCTCCTCAGCACCTCACGGTTTGGCGAGTTTCCCTACAAGCCCAGTGTACCGCCACCCTCCGAACGGAGTCAAAAATCAGAAAAGCAGGGGCTAGGGACTGGGGACTAGGGGCTGGGGAAACAAACCTCGGACGGGGTGCGGTAATCCGGAAGTCCACGCTGCACGTTCCTCCGCGCGATGGAGCGATTTGTGTTCTTCCCTAGCCCCTAGCCCCTAGTACCTAGCCCCTTCTCTTCTGACTCCTTGCTTCTACCTGTGTTAGCATTTAGGCATGTTGGTTCTTGGCATTGAATCGAGTTGCGACGAGACGGCGGCGGCCGTGGTCGCGGACGGGGAAGAAATACTGTCCAGCGTTGTTGCGTCGCAGGTGGCAATGCACGCGAAGTATGGCGGAGTTGTGCCGGAATTGGCTTCGCGCGAGCACCTGCGCAAGATCGAGCCGGTGGTTAACGAAGCCTGCGCGCGGGCGCGAGTGAACATAAGCCACGTGGACGGCGTCGCGGTCACCGAGGGACCGGGGCTGATCGGCTCGCTTCTGGTGGGTCTGGTTTACGGCAAGGCGCTGGCCCACGCCCTGGCCAAACCGCTGGTGGGCGTGAACCACCTGGAAGGCCACATCCACGCCGTGCTGCTGGAAAACAAAATGGACCTGCGGGCCGGAAAGGTTGCGGAAGAGGCGCAACTCCCTGCGGTGGCGCTGGTCGTTTCGGGTGGCCACACGAGTCTGTTCCTGGTTGAGGCAATTAGCCCCTCTGCCCATTCACCTTCGGCTGGCTTCAATTACCGGCGCCTCGGACAAACACGCGACGACGCAGCCGGCGAAGCCTTTGACAAAGTCGCAAGACTGCTCGCTTTGGGGTACCCGGGCGGGCCGCTGATCGATCAACTGGCCCGCTGGGGGAATGCCGAAGCGGTGGATTTTGGCCGCATCAAGATGAAGGGCAACCCGCTGGATTTCAGCTTCTCCGGAGTTAAGACGGCAGTTCTTTACCGCGTCCGCGGCGCTCCCCTGGCCCTCGAGGCGGAGGAGCGGCGAGCGTGGCGCCAGACGCGCGACAACGTCTCCATCGAGGAATTGCGGGCCCGCTGCTCGCAGGCCACACTGGACCTTATCGCCAGCTTTCAGAACGCTGTCGTCCGCAACCTCGTGGAGCGCACCTTGGCGGCAGCGGATGCCGCGCACGTTGACTCGGTGTTTCTCTCCGGCGGGGTGGCCTGCAATTCCCTTCTGCGCGCACGCATTCTGGAGGCTTCTCGAGCGCAGGGAATTCGCGCTCTCTTCCCTTCCCCCGGGCTCTGTACCGATAACGCCGCGATGATCGCGTCGGCGGGCTACTACAAGCTGAAAGCCGGGCAACTTGCCGATGCGACTCTGACCGCACATGCGGCGTTTCCGCTCGGGGAGAAGCAGGATTCAGAAAAGCAGGGGCTAGGTGCTAGGGACTAGGGGCTAGGGAGAACAAACCGCCGGGCGGAGTGTGGTGTCCTGGCAATCCACGCTGCGCTTTCTCCTCCCGGTGGATCCGGTTCTGTTTTTCCCTAGTCCCTAGCCCCCAGCCCCTGCTTCTGTACTTACCATGCGCATTGGCGTTGACACGGGCGGAACGTTCACGGACTGCGTGATCCTCCAACGCGGCGAGGTTAAGATCCTCAAGGTGTTTTCGACGCCCGAGGATGCTTCGCGCGGCATCCTCGAGGGCGTGCGCCGCCTGGCGCAGCCGTTTCCGCCTGCTGACTCACTCGACATCATCCATGGCACAACCGTGGGCACCAACAGCTTGCTGGAGCGGCGAGGAGCGCGCGTGGCCCTGGTCACTACCGCAGGTTTCGAGGACCTCTTCGAAATCGGCAGGCAGGCGCGCCCCCGCCTTTATGATCTCGAGGCGCGGCACGCTCCGCCGCTCGTGCCGCGCGATTTGCGCATCGGCATTGATGAGCGAACCGCGGCGAGCGGGAAGATTGTGCGGCGGCCGTCCGCAGCCGACATCGCCCGGGTGGCCCGACAGCTCAAGCGGTTGCATGCCCATTCCATCGCGCTCTGTTTCCTTTTCTCGTATCTCAATCCTGAGAATGAACGCGTAGTGGCGGCAGCGCTGAGAGCCTTGCAACTGCCCTTGTCAGTCTCCCACGAGATTCTCCCCGAGTTCCGTGAATACGAGCGGTTGGCCACGGTGGTCATCAACGCCTACCTGATCCCAACTATGGGCGAATACCTCAAGCGGCTCGAGCGTGGCTCGGGGGCGGCGGGTCGCGTGTACGTGATGCAATCCAGCGGGGGAATAACCACCGCGCAGCGTGCGGCGCGTGAGCCTGTGCGGACGATCCTCTCCGGGCCTGCCGGAGGCGTTGTGGCGTCCACCTGGCTTGCCCGGCAACTTGGACTGGACCGCGCCATAAGCTTCGATATGGGAGGCACGTCCACGGACGTGTGCCTTATCGACGGTCTGCCCCGTACCACCAATGAAACCACCCTGGGCGGCTTGCCGGTGGCAGTTCCTGTTCTGGATGTTCACTCGGTGGGGGCGGGCGGCGGGTCGCTGGCTCGCCTGGACGCGGGGGGCGCGTTGCGTGTGGGCCCGGAGAGCGCCGGCGCACAACCCGGACCGATCTGTTATCACCGCGGCGGCATTCAACCAACCGTCACGGACGCCAACTTGTTGCTCGGGCGGCTCGACGCCGGCCTCTTTCTGGGCGGGGAGTTTGACCTGGACCTCGGAGCGGCGGAGCAGGGATTCGCAGAGTTCCTTCGACTGCACCGAAGAGAGATTGGCTCGAAGACCGCCCCGCAACTAGCCGCTGACATCGTGGCCGTCTCCAACGCCACGATGGAGAAAGCCTTGAGAGTGATCTCCGTCGAGCGCGGCCACGACCCGAGGGACTTTGCTCTTGTCTGCTTTGGCGGCGGCGGAGGGCTGCACGCCGCGGACCTGGCGCGCGCCCTGCGGCTGCCTAAAGTCGTCGTGCCGCGGAATCCCGGAGCTTTCTCCGCACTCGGAATTCTGCTCTCGGGTATCGTCCGAGATTCCGTCCAGTCGGTCTTCCTTCCCGTACCCTCCGAGGGAGGGCAAGCCGGCCTCTGGCTCGCACTCGAGAAGCGCTTTGCAAGCATGGAGCGAGCCTCACGCACGGAGCTTCAACAGGAAGGTTTTCCCTCCCAGTCGGCGCGGGCCGAACGGCGGCTGGACCTTCGCCACGCCGGCCAGTCCTATGAGCTTTCGGTGCCTTTCAAAAAAGACTTTCTCAGGCTGTTCGATCAGCAACACCTGCGGGCTTATGGGTATTCTCACGTGGGGCGGCGCATCGAAATCGTCAACCTGCGCCTGCGCCTGGTGATTCGAACTCCCAAGCCGCGACTGAACGTCCATGAGATGCGGGTCGCAGCTCCGGTGAAGATGAAATCCAAACCGGTCTGGTTCGACGGGCGCTTTCGCGCCACCCCTGTCTACGACCGGGAGCGGCTTGCGGCAGGTGCGCGGCTTCGAGGCCCCGCAGTGATTGTCGAATATAGTTCGACCACCGTCGTGCCGCCGGATTTCAGGTGCGAGGTGGACAAGTACCTGAATCTGGTTTTGACGCGCTAAGGGAGTTAGTCCCTGAGCCGACGACGCGGTTTCACGCTAAGCCGCAAAGGACGCAAAGTTCGCAAAGAACAGCAAGGACCTCTCCTTTGCGCTTCTTTGCGCCTCAGCGTCTTGGCGTGAGCTGTTTTGATTTATCTGCGCCGTCCAATTCGGGAAGAGCGCTGCAAGCACAAAAAAGGGGCACGCCGAGGCGTGCCCCTTTAGAAATCACCGCTCTAAGCTGCCGATCACTTCTTCGCGGTCAGAACACCTTGGGCGGACGCATCCGTATAATCGGTCATATCGGATTACCACCCACCCGCTTACTTCACCGTGAACGTCGCGGTCGCCTTGACGGTCTGTGAGCCCGAAACACCGGTGAAGGTGATGAGGTAAGTGCCGGGTGTCGCGCTCTTGGGGAACAAGATTCCAGAGACCGCATAAGCTGTGCCATTCACTTTGACGGTCATCGGAAAATTGACGCAATGGGAACCTGCCGGGCCGCCAGAGCAGCTTAGCGTCACGTTGGCGTCAAAACCATCCACCGATTGGAGTTTGAGAAGGAACCCGCCCACCACGCCTCGGCTCACGGTTTCCGCCGCTGGATTCGGAGTGATGGTGAAGGTCGGGGTCTGTCCCGCCGCGGCGATCGTAACGCTTTGGTTTGCGGATCCCGCAAGGAAGTTTGTTGTTGCCGCTGTGCTGGCCTGCACCACGCAGGACCCGACACCGGTGGGACTAAAGGTGCCGCCGCTGACCAGCGTGCACGGTCCGCTCACGTAGCTATAGCTCAGGGCGCCATTCGAGTTGGTAGTGGCGCTAACCACAAAGTTGGAGCCCGGATACGTTGCCGACGGCGCCGCGCCGAAGGTGATGGTCGGCGTCGCCGCCTTGATGGTGACGGTCTGTTGGGCTGAGCCGGCTGTGTAGTTCGTGGTAGCCGCCACGCTGGCCTGCACCACGCACGGTCCAGCTCCGCTGGAGCTGAAGGAGGCGCCGCTGACCAGCGCGCAGGGTCCGCTGACGTAGCTGTAAGTCACCGTGCCCGTCGAGTTCGTGGTGGCGCTGACGGTGAAGTTTCCGCCCAGGTAGGTGGGCGTGGGCGCAGTTGCGAAGGTGACGCTTGTCGTTGCCGGACCGATGGTGACACTTTGCTGGGCTGAGCCGGCTGTGTAGTTCGTGGTAGCCGCCACGCTGGCCTGCACCACGCACGGTCCAGCTCCGCTGGAGCTAAAGGAGGCGCCGCTGACGAACGCGCAGGGCCCGCTGACGTAACTATAGGTCAGTGTGCCCGTTGAGTTCGTGCTGGCGCTGACGGTGAAATTCCCGCCCTGATACGTCGGGGCGGGGGCAGTTCCGAAATTGACGGTGGTCGTCGCCGGACTGATGGTGACGGTTTGCTGCGCTGAGCCGGCAGAGTAGGTGCTTGTGGCCGCTGTGTTCGCTTGGACCACGCACATTCCGGCCCCGGTCGAGTTAAATGTGTCGCCACTCACTTGAATACAGGGCCCGCTTACGTAGCTATAGGTGAGGGCGCCGTTGGAGTTCGTAGTCGCACTTACAGTGAAGTTGCCGCCCAGATAGGTCGCCGAGGGCGCGTGCACCAAAGGTGATCGTGGGCGTGCTCAGCGAACTGCTGGTCACATTAAGCGAAGTCGTCCCGGTGATCGTGCCGATCACGGGGTTGCTGCCGGTCGCTGTGATGGTGTGCGGCCCGGTAGCGGTCGGGGTGCAGGTTGCGCCCGAGCACGAGCCCTCCGGGGAGATGTTGAAGGTCACTGAGCTGTTCACATTGCCGAGACTGGTGCCAAAGGCATCCTGTCCGGTGGCAGTGTAGGGCACGCCGGTGCCGGGCGATGTCGTACTGTTCGCCGGACTGAGGCTTATCGTGAGCAGCGGACCCGGCGTGGTCCAGGTCACATCGACATCGGCGGGAGTTGACGCCGAAAGGGTTCCAACGCTCGCCGAGAACGAGTCGGTGCCGCCTGTCCCGAGTGTATCGGTGAACGTGAGGGTGGCATTGCCGTTGGAGTCGGTGCCGACCGGGCCGGTGAATCCAGCGTGGGGGCCGCCCGAGCTAATGGCGAAACGCACGATGGCGTTGGGAATGGGATTGTTGGAAGCATCTGTCACGTTGGCGACGATCGTGGCTGTCGAACCTACTGGAATAGAAGGTGTGGTGGTGGAGAGTGCGATGCTGGCGGGCGTGGCCGGGAGGATCACCGCAATGGGTCCCACGATCCCCGCGATGGGGTTGCCCAAGCCGCCGTTCGCCGAGGAGCCGTCAGTGAACATACCAGTAGTCACGTCGGACTGTAGGGTGCTGAGGAAGTCGCCGATCGCGTCCGACTGAGCGCTTACCGCGCCGTTTGAAGCTGCCGTGACGTCAAACAGCACCGTGAAGAGGGCATTCGCAGGGAGGTCGAAGTCCGCGGTGGACACCTCATAGCCGCCGGGACAGGAACCCATACACACCAACGGGAATGGCGGGACGTAGTTCGAATCCCAGGAATCTTCGACATAATTGTAGTTGAAAAGTTGGGTAAGGTCGGTCGCGTAGTAGGACCCTTGCCCCGGATATCCTGGCCCGGCAACCAGATTGGATCCGCCCAGGAGAAATTGGGCGAGGGTGGCGTATGTGCTCGGCACGACAGAGTTGATGTAAGTTGTAAAATACGCCGGGTCGAAAACGTACACGCCCGCCGACACAGTTACGGGTGAGTTCGCGCTGGCGCCGAAAATCGAACCGCTGAGAGCGGCGTTAACCTGGACGCTGGAGATGTCTGCGCCGGTTGTGTTCAGATAGGTGGAAAAAACTATGCCGCGTGCCGCACCGTAGGCGGTGGTCCCCGTGGCCGAGTAGGCACCGGCTTCCACTATGTCGCCTTGAGTAGTCTTGGGATTGGCGCTAACCTGCCCGTAAGCGTTCGCGACGGCTTCCGGCGCGAAAATGTTCCACTGGTTGGTCTCGGCTTGGCCTATGTTCCCGATGGGGCTGAGGTTTTGCGAGAACGGAAACGTATTGAAAAAGGTCCCCTGCGTGATGGTGCGGGCGAACGTCCCGGAAACCATCAGCGGGGCACCGGAAGCCGTCCCCAAATCGTAGCCCGAGATCACCACTGCCGGGTAATTCGTCGTGTGACCCATTCCCTCGTTGAAGTTGATCCACCTGTGGTTTGTGGGGACAAAGAAGGCATTGTTCGTTTGCGCCATCCCCGGCGGCGCCGGCGGACCTGGCATGAAACTCTTCAGGGTAGAGGTGGTAGGGGGCTCGAATGAAACCCAGTACGTGCCTGCGGCGAGAACCGCAAGGTAGTTCGAAAAAGTGACCAGGCTGTTGGCGCCTAGGGAGGGGATTGTTTCAGTCTGGGACCAGATTGCCGAGCCTGGGACGGGAAGGGTCGGGTCGGCCTCGTTATCGGTGCGGATGACGACGTTCAGGCCGCCACCAGTGCCGGACCCGAAATAGCCCCCTATTGACGTAATCGCCGCGGGATTGGCGAGCGTGAACTGAACGGCGATCCATTCGGTGGGGGTGTTAGCTGACAGCGTCTCACCTGAGGCGTTCGCTGCCGGCGCCCCGGTATTGACAAAGGTCGCCGACGTGGCAGTGGTCGTAAGACAATTGCCAGGGTCGCAGCTTTGCGCCCAGCCCTTGCCCGAGCAACAGAGAAACGCCAAACTTACCGCCAGAATGTAGACGTTGCCAAGCCAACGTGTCTTCATATTCTCCTCCCAATCAGTTGTTGAGTTTCGATGCGCTTGTGAGACCAGCCCTACAGTAGCGGCGAGTTTACCTCGCCATACGTACGCGAGTGCACCTCACCGCGGTGCGGCGCCAGAACGCCGCTACAAATCCTGCTATTGCACACTTCAGCAACAAAAACTGCTGTTTAAATGGCTACGCCCTGTTGCGGCAAGTCAGGTTCGAATGCTACAATTGCCCTTATCGTACAGGCACACGCAACAGCAAACGAACCGGCTTACCGACCTTGGCCATTCTCTACGCGCCGCGGATCAGCGCATGGCCCTTTACTTGGCTATACGCAAAAGCATGGGGAAAACCGTCATGGCGGCGAAAATTTTGGCGAGAGCGATGGTGTAGGCATCGGGCAGGCCGACTCGGCCTCTGAAGATCGGCGTGCTCTGGACCACCTTTTCAGCGTCACCTACGAAGAACTGCGCCGCCTGGCTGCAACTGTACGGCGCAACGATCCAAACACTACGCTTAACCCAACCGCTTTGGTCAGTGAGGCTTGGCTGAAATTATCGAAATCCCCCGACATTGCCGCCACCTCGCCGCTGCACTTCAAACGCATTGCGGCCCGCGCCATGCGGCAGGTGCTGGTGGAGGCCGCGCGGCGCCGCAGTTCGAACAAGCGCGGCGGCGGGGCGGAGATGACCGTAACTTTTGACGAGGCGGTTCAGCGAAAACCCTCCGGCGGAGAAGAAATCCTGGCGCTCAACACCGCTTTGGACTCGCTGGCGCGCATGAATCCGCGCCAGGCGGTGATGGTGGAGAGCCGCTTCTTCGGAGGGCTGGATATCCCTGAGACAGCGACGCTTCTCAACGTCTCCGAAGCTACGGTCCTGCGCGACTGGCGCGCGGCGAAGGCATGGCTGGCCCACGAGCTTCGGCAGGGACTATAGCGGCACGGAAAAGCAGTGTCCATGCTCGTCGGCGGACGCGCACTCAGAAACGACGAAGATGCGCGAAGCGCCTTGGAGTGCGGTGGCTTGACACCGCCTTGGGTCTTTGAGGCTGAGAGGGCGCGGCTCAGGACACCCTGGTGACAGCGGTGTGTCAAGGCGGCGTCAAGCCGCCGCACTCCAAGGTGCCTTCGGCACAAGCATTGTCAAAGTAGATCGGGGTGCAGCGATGGACAGCGACCGATGGCAAAAGGTCCAAACCCTCTTTCACGAGGCCCTGGAAATGCCCGAGCCGGACCGCCGCGCCTTCCTGGACGGCCGGTGTCAAGATGATCCCGGGCTAGCCGGCGACGTCCTGGTACTTTTGGACGAAGACGCCCGCGGGGATTCGCTGCTGGACCGCGACCTTGCCCAAGCCGCTGACCTCGTCTTCAACGAATCCCACCCAGCATCTCTTCCATTCAAAGAGTTTGGCCCCTATCGGATTGTCCGCGAGCTAGGCGAAGGCGGGATGGGCGTGGTGTACCTGGTCATGCGCATGGATCTGGGCAATCTGGTGGCGTTGAAGATTCTGCGCGACGCGTGGCCGTCGCCGGCGCGGCGCCAGCGGTTCGAATCGGAGCAGCGCACGCTGGCGCAGTTAAATCATCCATCGATCGCGCGCTTGTACGACGCGGGAACGCTGGCTGACGGGACACCCTGGTTCGTGATGGAGTACGTGGACGGCGTTCCGCTCACCGAGTATTGCCGCGCGCACGACTGCAAGGTAGATGAGCGGCTGAAGCTGTTTCGCGCGGTGTGCGAAGCGGTCGAGTACGCGCATCAGCACGGTGTGATTCACCGGGACCTGAAGCCCTCCAATATTCTGGTACGGACCGACGGGTCGGTGCGCCTCGTGGACTTCGGCATCGCAAAACAGATTGACGGCGGCAATCACGCATCGAATCTTACGCGCACCGGCATGCACCTGCTGACTCCGGCCTACGCGTCGCCCGAGCAAATCCGCGGGCAGGCTGTGGGGGTTGCGAGCGATGTCTACTCATTGGGTGTGATCCTTTATGAATTGCTGGCCGGGCGGCTGCCGTTCGACATTTCTGAGAAGACCCCGGCCGAGGCGGCGAACCTGATCACGACGGCAGAACCGGAGAAGCCGTCTGCCCTTGTGCGGCGAAGCTCGGGCAAGGGCGCCACGCGCACCGCCTCGTGGGCGGATCTGGATGTCCTGTGCCTGACCGCCATGAATAAGGAGCGGCAGCGCAGATACGCCTCGGTGAAGGCGCTCATCGGCGATGTGGATCGTTATTTGAAGCATGAGCCGCTGGAGGCGCATCCGGACAGAGCGCTGTACGTTGCCGGCAAATTCCTGCGGCGGCACTGGGCGGCGGCGTCCGTGGCGGCGCTGGTGGCGGGCCTGTTGCTTTTTGCGGGTACGCTCGCGCTGACGCTGCGCAGGAATGGGCCGGCTGTAAACACGCGGCCACGGACGGTGGCGGTGCTTCCTTTCGCAAACGCCGGATCCGACCACAGCATGGATTTTCTGGGAACTACGATTCCGGATGAGATCGCGCGCGTGCTGGGCATGCGCGTTCGCTCACGGTACGGCCGTTCGATGGGAGCCGCGCCCAAACGGACCCGATCAAGGAGGCGCGCGCGCTCGGCGTGGCGACTGTGGTCACTGGGCGCTTCCTGAAAGAGGGCGATCAACTGCAAGTGACCATCGACGCGCTGGATGTCGAAGCAGGCCACTCCTTGTGGCGCGATGTGTTCATTACGCCGGCTGCAAACTCGATAAGGTTGGAAGGCGAGATCGCGTCGCGGACCCGGAGCGGGCTGGGCCCGAATCTGGGAGCCAAGGAGTTCGCTTTAGCGTCTTTGCTGCGCATGAACGTGGCGATAGAAACCGCCACGCGGCCGAAGAATCAGCAAGCTTATGACCTCTATCTTCGGGCGATGGCAATGCCCACCAACAACCCTGGTGCCGTGAAGCAGGCGCGGGCCATGCTCCAACAGAGCGTTGCGCTCGATCCGGGATACGCACCCGCCTGGTCTGCTCTGGGCACCACCTCTACAAGCGATAGCTGGTATGGCGGAGGCGGGGCGGAAGCGATGCAGTGCGCCATGAATGCGTTCAGGCGCGCGGCCGCGCTGGATCCCGATAACCTGTGGACCCAGGGTTCGCTCACCTTCATGGAGACGGAGCAGAATCACATAGCGAAGGCTTGTCGCGAGGCGGCCGACCTGGTGCGGCGACGGCCCGAGAGTTCAGAAGCGCATTTTATTCTCAGCTACGTGCTGCGCTACGCCGGGTCGCTCGAAGAATCAGAGAGGGAGTGCAACACGTGCCTCTTGCTCGATCCGCAATCCACCGGTCTGCGCTCCTGCGCGGTCGCGTTTATGCTGCATGGAGATTATCAGCGGGCACGCGATTTTCTGCATCTCGATCTGGGATCGCAGTACGAACAAGCTATCGCGGTGGACGTTCTGCTCCGAGAGGGCAAGGAAAAGGAAGCGTGGGAGGCTCGCCCGGCGACATCGCCCGATTGGGCGGGATTTCCGGTCCTGTTCGCTTCCCTGGAGCACCGCCCTGCCGGCGAGATTACGGTGTTGGCGCGTGCCATGAAACCTATATCCGATCCCGAAATGAACTATTTCTCTGCGGCGCACCTGGCATACGCCGGGCAGCCTGAGACGGCGTTGCACATGCTGCGCGCGGCGATTGCGGCCGGGTATTGCGCTTATCCAGGGATCGAGTCTGACCCGTTGCTCGCGGGAATTCGGTCGAACCCGGATTTTGAAGGAGTCCGCGCGCTCGCCCGGCAATGCAGGGAGCAGTTCATGGCGGCGCGTAAGCAATAGACGAACACGCTGGCACGGCCGCCCCGGATAGAATCAAAAGAGCGGAATCCCTTCTACATCGAGGCCCTTGAGCCCAAGCCAGTCCACTAAGGTATACTAGGAAAGCGATCGACGCAGACTCGAATGAGGCTCGCATGGAAGCAGCGACCGTCGTTGACCAGGCAACGCTGGACCAACTGGTGGCGAGAATTGTTGAAACCGCGCACCCGCGCCGCATCGTGCTGTTCGGATCGGCGGCGCGCGGCCAGATGGGGCCGCACAGCGACGTCGATTTGCTGGTGATAATGCCGGACGGCGTCCACCGCCGCCGGACAGCCCAGGGCCTGTACCTGGCGCTGGCAGGATTAGGCGTCGCGAAGGATATTGTTGTCGTGACGGAAAGCGACGTGAGTCAGTACGGCGACGACCCATCGTTGATCATTCATCCTGCGTTGAAGGAAGGGCGGGAACTCTATCGTGCCTCCTGAAAGGCGCAGCCTGGGTTTGCCCAGTGATTGGTTGCGTCGTGCGCGGAGCGATTTGGCGTTGGCCAAAGCGCCCTTGCCCACCGACGTGCTTTACGCGGATCTCTGTTTTCACGCTCAACAGGCGGCGGAAAAGGCTATTAAAGCGGTCTACCGTGCCAGGAGATACGGATTTCGCTACACTCACGACCTTTCGGAACTGCTGGACGGGCTTGATCGCCATGGCGTGTTCGTTCCCCAAGAGATCCGAGAAGCAGTCACACTGACGGACTTCGCATGGGAGACGCGCTATCCCGGACCGGCTGAGCTGGTAACCGAGGACGAGTACCGTCGTGCTGTGACCCTGGCCGAAAAGGTTGTGGAGTGGGCCGCGCAACTGGTCCAGGGGTGACCCGTATAATCGTGATGGGTAACCACCGGTCCTGGCGACTGGTAGCCGAGAACTGCTATCAGTACAGCGCGGCTGCGTCCCGAACACTGCTCTCGCCATTCATCCACACCGCATATTGGAGCCGAGTTGCGGACCTCATGGAGGCGGCTCCAATTTCGCCGCGATTGTTGATGGCGATCACACCACAGTCTGAATTCCGGTTCTTCGAGTCTGTCTTCACCATTTGCCGCAGTAGTTCCAGGCAGGCGTTTTGCGGAGTCATGCCGGCCTGCATGTAATGAACGATCGAAATGCTGGTGCAGTAGTTGGTCATCAAGTCTCCGTCGCCGGTGGCGGAGGCGGCGCCCACATTGTCGTCGGCATAGACGCCGCAACCCACCAGGGGAGAATCTCCCACGCGCCCCGGAATTTTCCACGCCATCCCGGAAGTCGAACAGCCCGAGACGACGTGGCCCTTGCCGTCGGTGGCCACCATCCCGATCGTGTCGTGGTTTTCAGCCGTCACCCAATTCGTCGCGTGCTGCGGGTCGAGTTTCCAATCCATCCATTTCTTAAGGCTCTCAGGGGTGAGAAGCTGCATGGGCTCGAATCCCATCTTGAGCGCAAAGCGGAAAGCGCCCTCGCCTGCCAGCGTGGTGTGCCGGGTCTTTTCGATCACCAGGCGCGCCACCGAGATGGGATTCTTGATGTGGTGCAAGTTGCAGATTGCGCCGGCGCGATGCCGAGTGCCATCCATGATGGCGGCGTCGAGTTCCACTTCTCCTTCTTCGTTGGGAAGGCCGCCGTACCCGACGCTCATCACTCTGGGATCGTCTTCGGGAACGTTGATGCCGTTCACCACCGCATCCAGGAGGCTGCCGCCACTCTTGAAGACTTGCGCCGCCCGTTCGTTCGCCGGTTTCCCGTGCGCCCAAGTGGAAAGAAACACCGGTCCGGACTCCAAGGCGGACGCGGGTTCTGTTTCCAAAGCCGAAAGCGCCGCAGTTCCCGCCACGGATTTCATGAAGTCTCGCCGATCAATGCCGTCCATTTCGCCTCCCACTGGAAAATGGAAATTCGAAATCGAAAATCGATAATTCGCGGACCGGAGATCAGCAATCGGCTGTCAGATCTCCTCAGCTCCTTGCTTTTCGAGTTTCGATCTTCGATTTCCCGCTCTGGCTCCTGACTCCTGACTTCGGACTCCGTTTCTTTCCCCATCCTCCCCCGCCCGGCGTGGCAATTCTTAGAATACTACCTTGCGGCGCGTTGAAGGCCGCTTTCGAAGGCAACTCCAGCACATGGCCAGGCAGGATTCCCAATTTCGAATTTGGAGTTTCGAATTTCGAATTTTCGAATTTCGCTGGCCGAATTTCGAGTTTCGATTTTCGCTTTTCAGGAACAATGAGTTCATTCCTGCCCGCCTCACCCGGCCTACCGCCAGCGAGCCCATAAGGTTGGAGCCGGCGGCGTTCGGAAAGGATGCTAGCGCGCACATCCGTCAGGAACTCAATCTCACGGATAATACCATCGCCTCCGCGGAATTGCCCTTTTCCGCCGGAGCCGCGGCGGAGCGAGTAACGCCGCACCCGCACCGGGTAGGCGGCTTCGAGCGCCTCGATGGGGGTGTTGAGCGAGTTCGTCATGTGGGTGTGAACCCCGCTGAGGCCGTCCGCGGTCGGACGGGCGCCCATTCCCCCGCCGATCGTCTCGTAATAGGCAAAGGCCTCGCCCGTGCGCGGATCGCATGCCGCCAAACGAAAGGTTGTTCATAGTTCCTGAACTCGCGGCGGGAATCCGGTGAGGAAGCGCTTTGGCCAATGCCCGGAGCAGCACATCCACAATTCGCTGCGAGGTCTCGACATTCCCGGCCGCTACCGCCGAGGGAGCTCGCGCGTTCACGACGCTTCCTTCCGGGGCGCGCACTTCGATCGGTTGCAGCAAGCCGGCGCACGCAGGAACATCTTCGCCCAGAAGGCAACGGAAGACATAAAAGACGGCGGAGGTGGTAATCGCCATCACCGCGTTGACGCTTCCCCGGCAGGCAGGCGAGCTGCCCGCAAAATCCACTCGTGCCTTGCCGTGCTTGATCCTGATGCAGACGCGCAGAGGCACAGGTTCGCTGCTGAACCCGTCGTCGTCCAGATAATCCTGGGCGGAATAGGTCCCGTCGGGAATCTGCAATAGAGCTTGCCGCATCAGTTGGGCCGAGTATGTTTGCAGGGCATCAAGGTAGAAGCAGACTTTTGGGACGCCGTAGGCTTCCAATAATTCGCGCAATCGCCGCTCCCCCAGGCGGCAGGCTGCCACCTGGGCCATCAGGTCTCCCTCGCGTTCGGCGGGCGTGCGCACGTTGGCAAGCAGCATCGCGAGTACATCCCGTTGCACGGCTCCTTTGCGAACCAGGTTCAAGGGTGGAATGCGCAAGCCTTCCTGGTAAATGTCTTCACTCAGGCCCATCGAAGCGGGCTGCGCGCCGCCCACGTCCGAGTGGTGAGCGCGGTTCGCGACGTAGAAGACCGGCTGCGACTTCCGGCCCGAACGGCGCGCCGGCACGACGGGCATCACCAGGGTGATGTCCGGCAAGTGTGTGCCGCCCGCGTAGGGATCGTTCAGCATGGCGATGTCGCCCGGCTCGAGTTCGAGCGCCTCCAGTGCCGCCGCAACTGACATGGGCATGGATCCCAGGTGCACAGGCATGTGGTCGCCCATGGCCACCACTCTTCCCTCGCCGTCGAATACCGCGCAGGAATAGTCGCGCCGCTCCTTGATATTCGGTGAAAAAGCGGAGCGGCGCAGCCCTGCCCCCATCTCTTCCGCCGCCGCGTGAAAGAGGTTCTTGAATATCTCGAGTTCGGCTGGGTCAACGCGTAGCATCGCGATACGGTTCGATTATAGAACAGTAGCAGTTAGACCTGCTTCTCAAGGTTGGCGGCTTGGAGGAACACCGTCCTTCCATGTCCGCGGAGGAAGAGCCGCAGAGCCAAACCGCATGTCTGATGCGCTACCGAGCGGACTGGTCAAGCGACCGTCGTGTTAGGGGCTGGAGTTGGGCGTCGTTGAAGTACCCAGAAGTAGGCGGCGGCCAATGTGGAGAAAGCAGTGACAATTCCCAGGACCCGGAACGCGCCTTGCCAACCTGCGGCGAGCGAGAGGCGCGCCACCGCGTCGCCTGACAGGACTCCGCCCAGATAGCCAACCCCATCAATAATACCGGACGAGGTTGCCGCGGCTTGTTTCCCGCCAAAGTCGAGTGCCATGGCGCCGGCGAGGTAGGAATAGGGCCCGATGATGGCAAAGCCCACCAGGGCGACCAGTATCACAGGCAGGTTGTGGGCGGCGCCGGATCGCAGCGAGGCAAGCGAGAACAAGGCAAGGGTGGCAACGACCAGCCCGAGGAACGTGATAATCGCCCGTCCTCCCCGCCCCAGGCGGTCGCTGAGATAGCCGACGAGCACCACGGAAGCTCCTCCGAACAGCGGGAAGAGCGCGCTGAATTTGGCGGCTTTGGCGGTGGTGAAGCCCACCACTTCGTAGAAGTAAGTTGGCGTCCAGGTGTTGAACGTCTCACGCACGAAGGTGGTGCCCAGCGACAGAGTACAGACGGTCCAAAAAGCCGGGCTGCGGAATAAGGGCCTCAGGTGCTCAGCCAGGCTGCGTTTGCGCTGGCTTTCGCCGCGGCCCACAAAGAGGCTATCAGGACTCGCCTTTGTCTCCGCTTCCCCGATTTCGGAGCTTGATTCTTTGAGGAGCAGGAGGTTGGCCAGGAAAAGCACAAACAAGCTACAGGCGGCAACCACAAAGACCGCGCGCCAACCCAAGCCATGAGCGATCAAGACGCCCATGAACTGGCGGCCGAAAGCGTCGCCAAACAGATAGCTAAGGCTGACCGCGCCCATGGCGGTTCCATAGGCGGCGTAAGAGAACCAGCGCGAGGTGATCTTCACCATTCCCGCCCAACCGGCAGACTGGACGAGCCGGTTGGCGATCCACGCCACTGCGAACACCTGGAGGCCGCCGCCGGCAGCCAACAAGGTAAACAGAACCGCTCCACCCATGGCGGCCAGAAACTGGCGTTTGCCACCCCAGAAATCAGCCAGGCCGCCAAGAAAGAACTTGCCCAGGGCGTAGGCCAACACGCCAAGTGAAACGATCTGTCCCAGGCGAATGCGCGCCTGGTCTGCCGGAATGCCGTGCGCCGCAAGGTCACGAATAATCAGCGGCAGGGTGACGGAGAAATTCGACCGGCAAATGTAAAATCCGGCATAGCCGGTCATCAGCAGGCTGACGATCAGAATCTGCCAGAGCAGCAACCGCCGGGCTGTAGTCCTTTGCTCCGTTCTCATGTGCCAATCTCTTCGCATGATGTCGCGGGGAGTTTGCCTGGGCAGTGGCGACGCGAAGCCGCCCCCACCAAACTGACTCATCAAGGAGTCTATCATCGTTGACATTATCCTGGTAGTGTCCTATTTTGAGTTTTCCATGCAACAAGCCACCCAAGGAAAGGATAAGTTACTCTTCACGCCTGGTCCCTTGACGACCAGCCTGACGGTGAAACAGGCGGCGCTCCGCGACCTGGGCTCGCGGGACCAGGAATTCATTGCGATGGTGCGCAACATTCGCCGCAAGCTGCTGGAACTGGGCGGGGTGGCGGACCGAGGGTTCGAGGCTATTCTGATGCAAGGCAGCGGCACGTTTGCCATTGAGTCGGTGCTGTCGTCCACCCTGCCGCCGGATGGGAAGGTGTTGGCCGTAATCAATGGCGCTTACGGAAGGCGCATTGCCCAGATCGCCCAGGCCCTCGAGATTCCCGTCACCGAACTGAGTTGCCCGGAAGATCAGCGCCCCGGCAAGGAGCGAATCGGCCACGCGCTGCAAGCCGACCCCTCCCTATCCCATGTGGCGGTGGTGCACAGCGAAACCAGCACTGGCATGATCAATCCGGTGCGCGAAATTGGGGAGGTCGTCAAACACTTCAACCGGATCTATTTCGTGGATGCGATGAGCAGTTTCGGAGGAATGCCCCTGAACCTACTTGACTGCCGGATCGATTACCTGGTTTCTTCGGCGAACAAGTGCCTCGAGGGCATACCGGGATTCGCCTTCGTGCTGGCGCAGCGAGAAGCGCTGCTGGCGACCGTAGGATTTGCCCGCAGCGTGAGCTTGGACCTCCTGGCCCAATGGAAAGGGCTCGAGGCCGACGGGCAGTTTCGCTTCACCCCGCCCACGCACGCGCTCTTGGCATTTCACCAGGCTTTGCGGGAGTTGGAAGCGGAAGGAGGAGTCGAGGGCCGCGCCGCGCGCTATCGAACCAATTTCGAAATTCTTTCGCAAGGCATGCGAGAGTTGGGCTTCGAGGGGTACCTCCGACCGGAAGACCGAGGCTACATCATCAGTTCGTTTCGCTACCCGCGGCACCCGAAATTCGACTTTGCAACTTTTTACGCGCGCCTGAGCGACAAGGGCTTCGTGATCTACCCGGGCAAAGTGAGTAAGGCGGACTGCTTCCGGATCGGCTGCATCGGGCACATTTTCCCGGACGATATGCGCGGCCTTCTCGAAGCAATACGGCAGACCCTGGCGGAGATGGGAGTTGAAATGTCGGCTGCCGTCGCGACGTAACGGCGAATTCAGGCCGCCATCCCGCGGCTTCAACCTCAAGATCGGGGCGTTTTCAGCCATGGACTTTGTTCTGCAGCGTTCTTATCGCGGCCCTCTGAAGGCCGTCATCCTGGATTGGGCTGGAACCACCCTGGACTACGGCTGTTTTGCTCCTGCCGTGGTTTTTGTGGAAGTCTTCAAGCGCCAAGGCATCCCCATCACCACAGAACAGGCGCGCGAACCGATGGGGGCGCACAAGAAAGTCCACATCCGAATGATCTCCGAAATGGAGGCTGTCCGGCGCATGTGGCAGGAAGTGCATGGCGGCCTGCCTGATGAAGACGATGTGGAGATGATGTTCCAGGACTTCGTGCCCCTTCAACTCGCGTGCCTGGCGCAGTACGCCGATTTGATTCCGGGCACACTGGAGGCTGTGGCGGAGTTTCGCCGCCGGGGCCTGAAGATCGGGTCTACGACCGGATACACCACGGAGATGATGGAAGTGCTTCAGGAAGAGGCTAGGAAGCAGGGATATGTGCCGGACTCGAGTGTCTGCGCCGCGCAGGTTCCGGCAGGACGGCCCCACCCCTGGATGTGCCTGCAAAACGCCATGAATCTGCAACTCTACCCTATGGAAGCTCTTGTCAAGGTGGGAGACACGTTGCCGGATATCGCGGAAGGACTCAACGCGGGGATGTGGACGATCGGACTGGCCAAGACAGGCAACGAGCTTGGGTTGACCGAGCAGGAAATCACCGCACTTGAGCCCCAAGTCCTGCGTGGCAAACTCGACCGCGCTGGTCAACGCTTTCGTCAGGCAGGCGCTCACTTCGTGGTGGATGCGATCGCGGAAGTGGCTCCGATTCTGGATGAGATCAACGCGCGGTTGGCGCACGGCGAGCGGCCATAAAACGTAGGGGTGGCCCTTGTGGCCACCCGCGGGCAACCACAAGGGTTGCCCCTACAGTTCTACTTCGTCGCGCGACGGGAGGTGACGCATCACGCCCCAAGATCAGGACAAAGCTCTAGGCTTTCGCGCCGAGGGAGACTTGAACGTTTCGTCCCGGCGCAAGGAGTGGGCAGCACGGAATATCGATGCGGAAACTCAAAAGTGGCTGGACGAAGACGCCCGCTACTTCCTGCACCAGTCACTATCCACGCCCTGTCTGAATGTCCTTACCGCCTGCGACGGCGTTTACCTGGAAGACCTGCAAGGCCGCCGCTACCTCGATTTCCACGGCAACAGCGTTCACCAGGTGGGCTTCCGAAACCGCCGAGTGATCGAGGCCATCAAGGCTCAGATGGAAACGCTGCCGTTCTGCACGCGGCGCTATACCAATCTGCCCGCGATCAACCTGGCCAAGAAACTTGCCGACCTTGCTCCTGGAGATTTAAACAAGGTCCTGTTTGCCCCAGGCGGCGCGGAGGCGGTCGGCATGGCATTGAAACTGGCGCGGGCGGCCACGGGAAGATACAAGACCATCTCCATGTGGGACTCGTTTCACGGCGCCTCGCTCGATGCCATTTCGGTGGGGGGCGAAGCCATGTTTCGCAGCGGCATCGGTCCTCTACTCTCCGGCGCTGAGCACGTTCCGCCCGCCGACCCGGCCGGTTGTCCTTGGGGTTGTGGGCAAGAGTGTACGCTGCAATGTGCGCGCTACGTCGAGTATGTTTTGGAGAAAGAAGGCGATGTGGCCGCCGTGATCGCCGAGACGGTGCGCAGCACGCCCTCCGTTCCCCCGCCCGAATACTGGCAGATCGTCCGCGCGGCCTGCGACCGCCATGGGACCTTGCTGATTTTGGACGAGATTCCCAACGGCCTGGGCCGCACCGGCAAGATGTTCGTTTGCGAGCACTTCGGCATCGTGCCTGACATGCTGGTACTCGGCAAGGGACTAGGCGGCGGTATTTTCCCGCTCGCGGCCCTGATCGCTCGCGAAGGGCTCGACGTTGTGAGCGAGGGCTCCTTGGGCCACTATACGCACGAGAAAAACCCCGTCGCCTGCGCGGCCGGCCTGGCAACCATTGCCTGCCTGGAAGAGGAAGGTTTGATCGAGAATGCGCGCCGAATGGGAGAGTACGCGCTGGGACGGCTGAAGGCGCTCGCAGAGAAACACGCGATCATCGGGCGCGTCAGAGGCCTGGGCTTGCTGCTGGGCGTGGAACTGGTCCGGGACAGGAACACGCGTGAGCGAGCCGTGGAAGAAGCTGAGCAGGTGATGTACGACGCGTTGAGCAAGGGTCTGAGCTTCAAACTGATGATGGGAAACGTTGTCCAGTTAACTCCTCCCTTGACCATCACCAAAGAGAGAATGGACGAGGCGATTGATATACTCGATGCCTGCCTGACCGGCATTCACCGGTAAGCCCCAAAACAAGAACGGGGAACCATTTCTGGTCCCCCGTCTCGTTTGCTATCGGTTTGTTGCGCTGTGTTAACGTCCGCGGAGCGTCAGCCACAGTGCGCACCGCAAGAGCGGTGTGATCATTTGTCTTACGTATGCGTGCCCGGTGGAGTCATTTCTCCTCCCGTCAGCATAGAGTCATTGTCACTCCTCTCAATCGCGAATTGCAAGCCCTTTTTTTCAGTCTTTTTTTCGCCGACCTTGCCCTTGGCAATTTGTGATTCCGCCAGGGCTTGCCGGAAGGGGTGAGTTCGAGATATATTGAGATTCGCCAGGGCTATAAATGTAAATTAATAACTTCGGGGGAAACATGAGCACTGCCCAGTCGCCTGCTAAGCCCGACCGAATCATGCAGCTTACTTGGGGCTACGCGCCGCCGCTGATCCTCGAGGCGGCCATCCGCCACCGGGTCTTCGACGTATTGGACAACGGCGCAAAGACCGTCGAGGAAGTCGAGGATACGACCGGCGCCTCCGCCCGCGGACTCACCGCGTTGATGAACGCACTCGTAGGGCTGAACCTGCTCACCAAAGACGTGCAGGGCCATTACGCACTCACTCCCGAGAGCGCCGCCTTCCTGGTCAGCACCAAACCGGGCTTCCAGGGTGGCATGATCCTCCACTGCAGCCAACACCTGATTCCCAAGTGGCTCCGGCTCAATGATATTGTCGCCACCGGCAAGCCCGTGGAACCGGTCAACCAAGAGCGGCTGGGTGGGGATTTCTTCAGTAAATTCGTCGCGGATATCTTCCCCAGAAGCTATGGCCCCGCACAGACCCTGGCGGGCGCGCTCGACTTGAACGGCGACGGGAGGCCCATCAGTGTGCTTGACTTGGCGGCGGGTTCCGGCGTTTGGGGTATAGCCTTGGCACAGAAATCGCCATTCGTCCGCGTCACGGCCGTGGACTGGCCGGAAGTGATCGCCGTCACCCGCAAAACCGTGGCCCACTTCGGGCTGATGAAGCGATTCCAGTTCGTTCCCGGCGACCTGCTTTCAGCCGATTTTGGGACCAACCACGCCGTCGCTACACTGGGCCATATTCTGCACAGCGAAGGCGAGGAGCGCAGCCGTGCCTTGCTGAGACGGACCTTTGAGGCGCTCACGCCCGGCGGCACCATCGCCGTGGCCGAGTTTCTGGTGAACGACGAGCGGACCGAACCGCTGGGCGGCCTTCTCTTCGCCGTCAACATGCTCGTGAACACCGACCATGGCGACACCTACTCCTACCGCGAGATCAGTTCCTGGCTGAGGGAGGCCGGGTTCGTAAACTCCCGCACCCTCGATTCCCCAGGGCCCTCACCGCTGATCCTGGCCACCAAGCCCTGAGCGGATGAGCAAGAACTCCTGCCCGTTTTTGGCCTTGACCGGCCCACCCCTCGCCATCTATAAACATGGACGCATTTTCAGGAGGAACCGTGAATAGTCGGGAACGTGTGCTGGCCATGCTCGAAGGCGCTCCGGTGGACCATCTTCCCTGCATGCCGATTCTCATGCAGTTTGCCGGAGACCTGATCGGATCGAGTTACATCAACTATGCGACGAACTTCCGCTTTCTGACGGAAGGCCAGATGCGGGCCGCGGAAGAATTCGGAATAGACCACGTCAACACCATGTCAGACCCTGCGGGCGAGGCGGCCGATTGCGGCGCCGCCGTGAAGTTCTTTCCGAACCAGCCGCCGGCCCTGGACGAGGCGAATGCCCTGCTGACCGATAAGACGCGCCTGGACACGCTCGATGTCCCCGACCCCTACGTCGGGCAGCGCATGCACAATCGCCTGCAAGCTCTGGCCCTCTACAAGCAACGAGTGGGTGGAGAGAAGCTGATCGAAGGTTGGGTCGAGGGGCCATGCGCGCAGGGCGCGGATCTGCGCGGAATCAACAACCTGATGCTGGATTTCTATGACGATCCTGCGTTCGTGCGCCGCTTGTTCGACTTTGTGCTGAAGCTCGAGCTGCGTTTCGCCGCCGCGCAGGTTGCGGAAGGAGCGGAATTGATTGGCATCGGTGACGCCGCGGCGTCGCTGGTGGGTCCGCAGATTTACGAGGACTTCGTGTGGGAATACGAAAAGAAAATGGTCGACGGGCTGCACGCCCTCGGCGCCAAGGTGCGGCTGCACATTTGCGGTGATATCCGGCTCGTCCTCGACAGCGTCGGGCGCCTTGGCTGCGACCTCGTCGACTTGGATTACATGGTGCCGATCTCCGAGGCGCGTGAGAAGATGGGACCGAATCAAGTCCTGCTAGGGAACATCGACCCGGTGCGCGTCTTGCGCGAGGGCTCACCCGAGTCCGTGGAGGCCGCCATCGCCGAGTGCCACCAGCAAGCCGGGCCGCGTTACATCGTCGGCGCAGGATGCGAAGTGCCTCGCGACACGCCTCATGCGAACCTTCACGCGCTGACTCGGTATGCGCAGGAGAACGGGCAGTAGGCAGGTGGGCAGATGGGCAGATAGGCAGGTGGGCAAGTAGATACAGCCTGCGGAAAAACGTTTCGGGCTGTCATCCTGAGGAGCCGAAGGCGAGGAAGGATCTCGGCAGTGCGGGATTCTTCGCTTCGCTCAGAATGACAACGTTCAAGCGTTCTTGCGCCGCATGTACCGGCCTGCGCATCTGCCCACCTGCCCATCTCACCACCTGCCCACCTGCCTACCTCTTCCGATACCCGTATTCTTTCTTCAGCTTGTAGGTGATGCTGTCCACGAGGGCTCTCCAACTAGCCTCGATGAGGTTTTCGGAAACCCCCACGGTCCCCCAGGTCTCGTGGCCGTCGGTGGTCTCAATCAGCACGCGCACCTTGGCGTCGGTGGCCGCCTTGGCGTCCAGAACGCGGACCTTGTAGTCCGTCAGGCGAATCTCGCCGATGCACGGGAAAAACGTGCTCAGCGATTTCCGCAGCGCCCGATCCAAGGCGCTCACCGGGCCGACGCCTTCCGCGGCGGTGTGTTCTTCCGTGCCGTCCACGCGCAGCTTGATCACCGCCTCCGAGTAGGGCTGGTTGGCTCCTTTCTTCTCGGTGATGACGCGGAATCCGTCCAGGTCGAAGAACTCTTTGGCGTGGTGTACGAGCTTGTCAAACAGAATCTCGAACGATCCCTCGGCGCCCTCGAACTGATAACCGTAGTGCTCCATCTCTTTGAGCTTATCGACCACCAGCTTGGCGTGGGGCGCGGACTGGTCGATCTCGAGGCCCCGCTCCGCCGCTTTGTACAGCACACTCGCTTTGCCCGAGAGTTCTGAAACCAGGACGCGCCGCTCGTTGCCGACCAGCGCCGGGTCGATGTGCTCATAGGAAGCCGACTCTTTCACCACGGCGCTCACATGGATTCCCCCTTTGTGGGCAAAGGCGCTCTTGCCCACAAAGGGCAGGTCCTGGCGGTGATGCAGGTTGGCCAACTCGCTAACGTAGTGCGACGCCTCGGTGAGGTGCTTGAGGTTTTCGCGGCCGATGGCGCGCATGCCCAGTTTCAACTCGAGGTTGGGAATCACCGAGCAAAGATTGGCGTTCCCGCAGCGCTCCCCATATCCGTTGATGGTGCCCTGCACCTGCACGGCGCCCTGCTGCACGGCGGCAATGGAGTTGGCGACCGCCATTTCGCAATCGTTATGAGTGTGTATGCCCAGCGGCCGCTTGACGTGTTTTGCCCCAGCTCGGAATGCCTCGACGAGATCGGCGGTCAGGGTGCCGCCGTTGGTGTCGCAGAGGACGAGGGTGTCCGCGCCCGCCGCCTCCGCCGCGGCCAACGTGGCGAGCGCGTATTCCGAGTCCGCCTTGAAACCGTCGAAGAAATGCTCGGCGTCGTAGATCACTTCCCTTCCCTTGGACTTCAGGAACTCGACCGACTCGCGAATCAAGTTGAGGTTTTCGTCGAGCGAGATGCCTAACGCCACCTTGACGTGTAAATCCCAGGACTTTCCGAAGATGGTCACCACAGGCGTGTTCGCTTCCAAAAGCGCCTGGAGATTCTTGTCGTGCGCCACGGCGTGACGAGGGTGGCGAGTGCTGCCAAAGGCCGTGAGCCGCGCGTGCTTCAACTTCAACTCCTGAGCGCGGTGAAAGAAGGCGATGTCCTTGCTGTTCGATCCCGGCCAGCCGCCTTCCACGTAATCCACTCCCAGGTCGTCCAGCTTCTTCAAAATGTGAAGCTTGTCTTCCAGAGAAAACGAGATGTCCTCGCCTTGAGAACCGTCTCGCAATGTGGTGTCGTAAATCTGGATCTTTTTCATGGTTCAATTTCAGCCGTTGATACGACCTGAACGCCTAGAATGGCCGATCAGCGACAAAAAATCAACTTGGGGCCATCGTGGCGCGGGCGTCTCGCCCGCTGTCGCACGGGCATCCTGCCCGCACGCTGGAGCGGGCCGCCCCCGCCACGGCGGGCGAGACGCCCGCACCACCTGCCAACGCCGATGCAGGCGGCAACACTGTCTAGCCGACTGCTTGTCACTGTCAAGGCAACCCCGGGAGTTGCAAATTCCGGGTCTTTTTGCGCAAAATGCGCTCTTTCGGGCTCTTTTTGTGCAGAACGGCACTCTAAACGTGCATAATTCGCAGCCTTCGAGAAGGCTATGTGCTTTATTTTCATCAAGTTCATAGCTACGTTTCTCACGTTAGCGTATAACTCCTTTGTTTCCAGTGACTTCTTAGCTTCGTTCCTCGAGTCCGCGCATGGCCCCATTTATTTTCAGTAACATACTGGCTTCGGTCGTAATATTTTTCATTTTTTCCAATTCCGCTCTTCCCTCCTTCCTGGG
>CAVROP010000072.1:0-69947 GCA_963722675.1 uncultured Acidobacteriota bacterium | reverse complement strand
CGTGGGGAGAGGGTGTCCTGCGAGGGCGTTTTCTTCGGCAGTCGCAGGACGGGTGAGGGGTCAGTTCCGCAAACCAGCAACCGTCCTCCGTCATTCTCAAATCGTCAATCGACAATCGTCAATCGTCATGATCCGGTGCTGCTGTAATTTGCAACTCCCCTGTTCCAAACCAAGACGGCCAGCAGGAAGAAGCCTGTCGCTACAACCGGTACAAGATAAAAATAGGGCGTGAACACTCGCCGCCCGAGGAAATGCGTTGTCGGATAGAAAGAGGCAAAGGCGAAAGGGATGATCCAGCTCAGCAGGAATTGCAAGAAGACGTTGTAGATGGTCAGCGGATAGCGCCCGAAGGTGAGCATGTTGAAAACCGGCGGCACGATGCCCACCCGGTCCTCGAACCAGAACGACACCGCAGTGAGAATGAGAAACACAGCCAGATAAATCACCGCCCCGCAGAGCACCATCAACAAGAACCAGAACGAGTCCACCGCGTGCCACGGCAGGTGTAATCGCCGCACGCAGATGCCGACCACCACAGCTCCCGTCACAACTTCCTGCAACGATTCCAACCGGAACTTTTCGAAGACCACTTGAAAGAGCGTTGACGCGGGGCGCAGCAGCAGCCGGTCGAACTTGCCCTGAATAATGTAAATGTCCCCGAACTCGTAAAGATTCCAACTGATGACGTTGAATATACCGAGCGGGATCAGCGAAAAACCGTAAAGAAAGAGAATCTCGTAGAACGACCAGTCCTGAAGCTTGGGAATCTTGGAGAAAAGCACCAGCACAAACCCGAACCCCAGAACCGTCGCCGTCATCGAGGAAAAGACCGCAATGAAGAAATCCGCCTTGTAGGCCAAGCGAACCTTGGCGTACTGGGCGAAGTACAGAGCGAAGAGTCTGAAGTGCCGTTTCATCCTGATTTCCAGTTTCCGATCTACCCTCCTTGGATTGTGATCTTCCTACTCGACCATCGCCACATTGCATGTCCGATAGCGAAGAGCACGACGACCCAAAAAAGCTGTACCGCCAGCGCCCCGGCGATTGCCTTGCCGTTGATATTCCCCAAGTACAGCAGCACCGGGATATAGCTGATGTACTCGAAGGGAAGAAACTTGAAAACTTTCTGAAAGACTTCCGGGAAATAGGAAATCGGCAGAAGCAGGCCGGAGAACAGTTCGAGCAGAAAGTACTTGGCGCGCAGCAAGCCAAGAATCGATTTCAGCCGGACCGCGAGTGTCCCGACGGCGAAATTGATGGCAGCCACGAGGAAGAAGCTGAAGAGCACGCTGACCAGGAAAGCCAGGAAGTGGCGCAGGCTGGCCGGGCGACGCAAAGGATAAATCAGCATGAGCACCAAAGCCGAGGGCAAGCTCAGCATCCCGGCGCGAAACAGGCACTCGCCGAATGCCTGGGCAACATACATGAACTGAATATTGACGGGCTTGATCAGGTCCATGGCCAGTTTGCCTTCGATGACCTGGTTAGCCATGTCCTGGTTGACGTTGTTGAAGTAGAAAGAACGGATAATCCAGCCCACGGCAATGTAAGTGAGGATGTGGCTGAAGTCGAATCCTCCGATCTGCGAACTGTGAGCGTAAATCGCTTTCCAGATGAAATAATAGACCGTGACGTAGAGGAAGTAAGTCACGATCCCGGTGTAGTAGCGCAGGCGGTAGGCAAGAGTGTTGACGAACCCGACGCGGATGAACTCCGCGTACACACGCCCGAGGCGGTGTAATGTGGCGCGGGCGTCCCGCCCGTTGTGGCGCGGGCATCCTGCCCGCGCGCCGGAGCGGGACGCTCCCGCCACAGCGGGCGGGACGCCCGCGCCACTCAGCGAGGCTGAAGAGGTTTCTCCCGTATCCTTCATTCCACTTCTCCGCTCAAGTAGATCCGCTTGACGATGTCCTCAATCGGTTCCTCCTCGACGAAGATATCTCGCACTTCGAGTTGGTTGACAAGGTCGCGAATAACTTCGGCGGTGGAATGTTCGTCGCGGTCGAAGCGCATCAGATAGGTTAGCTCGTCAATACGCTCGCAGGCGATGCCGTTCTTGGTAATCTGCGCCAGGTGCGCAATCTGGGAACGGTCTTTCAAAAAGAACTTCACCTGGTTGTATTTGGCCAGGCGCTTCTTCATGGATTCAAGATCGCCGTCGAAGAGAATGCGGCCCTTATCGATGATGATGATGCGCTTCGAGAGTTCCTCGATGTCGGAAAGGTCATGGGTAGTCAGCAAGACCGTTGTGCCTTGGGTGCGATTGATCTCTTTCAGGAATTCGCGAATGCGGTCCTTGGCCACCACGTCCAAGCCAATTGTCGGCTCGTCGAGAAAAAGCAGCGGCGGGTTGTGAAGCAGCGACGCCGCTAGGTCACAGCGCATCCTTTCACCCAAGCTTAGCTTTCGCACCGGCGTATGAAGGTACTCTTTGAGATTGAGGATTTCGCAGAAGAAATCCAGCCGGCGCCGGTATTGCTCTTCAGGCACTTCGTAAAGTTCTTTGAGGAGTTTGAAGGATTCGATGACCGCGATGTCCCACCAAAGCTGCGTGCGCTGGCCGAAAACCACCCCGATGTGCTGGGTGTAGTGCCGGCGGTCGCGGTAGGGCACGTAGCCGTTCGCAATCACCCGCCCGCCGCCCGGAACCAGGATTCCCGTCAGCACCTTGATCGTGGTGGATTTGCCCGCGCCGTTCGCTCCGATGTACCCGACCATCTCCCCGGCGTTGATGGAGAAACTGACGTGATCGACGGCGCGCACGGTCAGGTACTCGCGCACAAACAGGTTTTGGATTGCTCCCTTCACGCCTTCGCGACGGCGGAAGGTGCGGAATTCCTTGGTGAGATCTTCGACTTCAATCATGGGCGGCATGGCTGGAAGCTACGACACATTCAGTGTCAGCGCTAGGCTCCGGCTCACCGTGGCGGAACCGGAAATGAATGTGCCGGTCACCTTCAGGTTGTACGTACCCGTGGGGGTCCCATGGTTGCTGCCGGAAACCGGGCCGCCCCGACCGCAACTCACAAGCGCCAGGGCCAGCAACAGTGCTAACGCGAGAGGCAAAACTCGCCACCTGGCCCGCAGGCGTCTCGAAGCCGTCAACATCCAGGCGAAGCAAATCAGGAGCATGGCCAACGCCAGCAAAACTTCGGGGCCCGGCGAGCGGGGCGGAGGAATTGTGCGGGGTAAAGTCACGGACGGGGCGGTGGTGGTGACAAGGAGCATAAACTGCGTGCCGGGTGTCACGGTGGAGGGCGAAAGCGTGCAGTTCGCCGCGACAGGAGACCCCCCGCAGGTGAGGGCAACGGATCCGTCGAATCCCGACTCCGCGTTGACGACTAGTTTGTACGTCGCTGTCTGACCCGGCGAAATGGTTGCCGACGGCGACGAGTCTTTCGACGTGGCGAGCGCAAAGTCTTGTCCCGTCCCGCTCAGCGTCACCGTTTGGGGGCTGTCTCCGGCGTTGTCCGTAAGCGTTAGCGCGCCGGTGCGAATGCCCGTGGCAGTGGGTGTAAAGGTGACGCTGATCGTGCAACTCGAGCCCGCCGCCACCGAGCCGGCGCAGGTATTGGCCTGGGCGAAGTCACCCGAGGGGTTAATGCGGAGCGGAGCGAGGGCGCCATTGCCGGGATTGCTCAGAGTGATGGTCTGAGGGGAGCTGGCAATTGAAACCGTTTGGGCAGGGAAGCTCAAGGCAGTCGCCGAGAGGCTGACGGCCGGCGCCACCCCCGTCCCGTTCAGCGCAACGGTTTGGGGGCTGTTTCCGGCAAAATCCGTAATCGTCAGCGTGCCGGTCTGGGGCCCGGTCGCAGTAGGCAGAAAGCTGACGTTGATTGTGCAACTGGCTAGGGCCGCGACGGTCGGCAAGCAATTGTTGTTTTGTTTGAAGCCGCTCGTGACCGCTACGCTGCCCACGGTCAACTGTACCGAACCTATGTTCAGGAGCGTCACGGGTTGCGGAGTGCTCTCGGTGCCCACGTTCTGGCCGCTGAAGGTCAAGCTGGCCGGGCTGACATTAACAGCGGAGACGATTCCAACGCCGCTCAAGGGCACGGAGAGTGGGCTGCCCGCGCCAATGTAGGTGACCGTCAGATCGCCGGTCCTGGTGTTGGTTGCGGTAGGCATGAAGATGACATTGATCGTGCAATTCGCGCCGGCCGGCATCGTGCCGCCGGTGTAAGGGCAGGAGGTGGCTGTGGTGGTGAGGGAAAAGTCGCCGCTGGCGGTAATGCTGGTGATGTTGACGGCGGAATTGTTGATGGAACTCAGCGTCACGATCCGCTGCTGGCTCATCGTGTTGCCTGGCACGGTCCCAAAGTTGAGGCTGGTGGGGAAGAGCGCCACCGTCGGAGGTGGCGACACCTCGCCCACAAAGGCGCCCCCGGGGGCTGCCTGCAGCGGGCTGGCGGTGGGAAAGTCGGGTGAGGTCGTCTTTCCTGCGATGTAAGCATTGTCGGAGGCGTTGACGGCAATGCCATTCGCCTGGTCGTCTCCCGTGCCGCCCAGGTAGCTTGAGTAGCCTAGTGCAGTACCAGCCGAGTTCAGGCAGGCGACAAAGGCCGAGAATTTATCCCGGGAATTGTTGCTGCTCTGCAAGGCGTTGACGGCTGGGAAGTCAGCCGAACCGGTGAGCCCGGCCACGAAGGCCACACCCAACGGGTTGACGGCGATGCCATAGGCGGTGTCGCCTCCGGAGGAGGGGGTGGCGTTCATTGCATGACCGCTGCCGCCCAGATAGGTTGAATAGAGGAGGGCTGAGCCGGCGGGGTTCAGTTTGGTGACAAAGGCGTTGGAACCGGCGTATTTGGCGGCAATGCCGGGCTGCAGCGGGATGAAGGTGGGAAAGTCGCTTGACCACGTCGCGCCGGCCAGATAGGCATCGCCCGCGGAGTTGACGGCAACGGCCTCTGCGGAGTCCATCGCGCTGCCGCCTATGTAAGTGGAGTAGACCAGGGCCGAGCCGGCGGGATCCACTTTAGCTACGAAGGCAGTCCCATAAGTAGTTGCCTTATTGCTCGCCTGGAACGGGCTCACGGTGGGAAAATCGCTCGAGAGGGTGAACCCTGTTACGTAGGCGTTGCCTGAAGAATCCACCGCAATGCCATTGCCTTGGTCCTGGGCGGTCCCGCCCAAGTAAGTGGAATAGACGAGGGTTGCACCCCCCGCGCTGAATTTGGAGAGGAACGCGTCCTCACCGCCTCCATAGGTCTGGATCGGGGCGACGGTGGGGAAGTCAGTCGACCATGTTCCCCCTGTCACGTAGGCAGCGCCGGAGGAGTCGACGGCGATGCCCAATCCCTCATCGCTCAAGCTAGTTCCTGACTGAACCGTGCCGCTTCCCCCGAGGAAAGTGGAATAGACGAGGCTTGATCCGGCCGCATTCAATTCGGCGACAAACCCGTCGCAGACGCCCTTCAACCCGGCTTGAACTGGCGTGACGGTGGGGAAGTCGCTCGAACAGGTCGAGCCGGTCACATAGGCATCGCCGGAAGGATCGACGGCAATGGCGTTCGCCTGCTCGCTCACGCTCCCGCCCAGATAGGTGGAGTAGACGAGGGCCGAACCACTCGAGTTCAGCTTGGAAACGAAGGCGGTGCCACTCTTGGATTTGTTACTCGACTGCAATGGGTTGGCGAGGGGGAACCCCGTTGACACTGTTGTTCCGGTCACGTAGGCGTTGCCGGAGGAATCCACGGTGACCCCTTTGGCTTGATCGCCGGCACCGCCCAGGTAAGTGGAGTAAGTGAGAGAAGGGTCGATCACCAGGGGGCGGGTGTGATCGTAGGGACCGAGCGCAAAGCGGACGTGGTTCAGGGCGTCGAGAGTGAAGCGGCCTTCAACAAGTGACGAGTGACGAGTGACAAGTGACGAGCCTGACTCAGACTGGTAGACCTGCGGTTTGTTGAAGCGAATCTCGCCGCGCCCGGTGGAGATTACGAGGCTGCCGTTGCGGTCGATTCGTACGGGCGGTTCGCGAACCGCCCCTACCTGCAAGGTGATGGCGTTCGGATCGGCGCCGGGAGCGACGACGAAATCATATTCGAGCCGCCCCTCCTGATCGCCGTGATAAATCAGGTCGATGCCGGGATAAACGTGCCGGTAGCGAACTTCGGCGAAAGTCGGCAGATTGCTGCGCCACTTGGCGGGGTCATTGCCCAGGAAATAGTTGACCTTGCCGGGCAGTTCGTGGGCGCCCAGCACGGCAGCATCCGGCTTTGCATGGACGAGCTTCAGCCGCAAGACGTCAGTTGTCCGTGGTCCACAGCTCGTAGTCCGTCGCGGTGCGCGGATAGCGGCTGAATCCCTGGTTCTGTCTCGCTGAATCCTGAATCCTGACTCCTGAATCCTGCACTTCCAACACTGCCTCATCGCTGGTCAGGAATAAATCATACCCCTGCCCGTGCGAGAGGAACTTCACCTTTTCAATGGCTTGCCCTTGATTGGCCTCAAAGCTTAACGGCAATTTGGCAAAGGAGAGTTTTCCGGCTGGTGGCGCGCCGGCGCCCGCCGGCTCTCTTACGCGTTCAACGTCCTCATTTCTTAAAGAATATCCCTCCTGCTGGACGCGTGCACCGTCAACTTTCGGCTTGGGGTGAATCCCCGTCGGCCCAGCCAGGGCTTGCCAACCTGCGGTGAGTAAGAGCATGAGAATGCATAATTTCCAGCGAGCTGTACGATGCTTCATAGGGGACTCATGAACTGGTGATTAACCTGTTTGAATACCACGGAATATGAAAGGCGGTCAAGCCGTGGGCTCTCGGGGTAGCGTCTCAGATTGACTTGGCACGGCCATCTTGGCATGACATTAC
The DNA here is from genome assembly GCA_963722675.1 of uncultured Acidobacteriota bacterium. Taxonomy (GTDB): domain Bacteria; phylum Acidobacteriota; class Terriglobia; order UBA7540; family UBA7540; genus CAVROP01. The sequence goes on along the minus strand of CAVROP010000072.1, from coordinate 63,135 downwards.
ACGGGCAGGATGCCCGTACCACGGCCCGTGTCTAGTCGACAATGTGTCGTTCTCAGATCTTGCCCGCCGCCTGAAATGTTTAGCTTCGTTTTCGCAAAATGGTGTGTTTTTTGCTCCTCGCAGGCTCTTTTTTGTGCTGAATTGTGCGCAAAACGCGCAGAATTTGCAGCATTCAAAAAGGTGATGTCCTTTGTTTTCAAGTACTCCTTAGCTTCGTTTCCACTGTTTTTCATTTTTCGCAACGTCCCGAGTCATCCTCGTGCCGGCGCCACTCCGCTCTCGATTGGGCGCTGGCGCGTGCCGACACCCACCTGCGACAATGTGTCCGTAATATGACCACAACCATAGGCTATCATGCCTCCAGGCATTTGTCAAGCGGAAAATTGCACAGTCTCTTAGAACTTAGCTTGAGGCCCGGGGTTGCCCCGCGGGACGAAATGCCGACCCGGCGTTTTGGCGCGGGCGTCTCCCCCGCTGCGGCGGGAGCGTTCCGGTCCCGAGCGGGGGCAAGATGCCCGCACCACAGCGGGCGAGACGCCCGCACCACAGGTCGCCTTTTCCTGTTGATTTGCCCTCAAAGATGGGCCAGACTAGCGGACTCACGGTCAGTCGAAATCCGGCGGATTGGAGTGTGTCTCCTATGACTAAGTGTGGCGTTCAGGTTCTGCTTCTGGTTTTCGTTCTGGGCGTTGTCCAGTCGGGGGCCCAACAGTCGAAGGTGCCCCGGTTGGATTTCAGCGACCAGCGGCTCGATAACGGGCTGCGCGTGCTCATTGCGCCGGACCACAGTGCGCCGGTCTTTGCGATTGCGATCACCTACAACGTCGGCTCGCGCAACGAGCGCCCGGGCCGGACCGGGTTCGCGCACCTTTTCGAGCACATGATGTTCCAGGGCTCAGAAAACGTGGGCAAGGGCGAGCATTTCATTCTGATCCTGAACAATGGCGGCGGGATGAACGGCACGACCAACGAAGACCGCACCAATTACTTTGAGGAGCTGCCCAAGAACCAGTTGGACCTGGCGCTGTTCCTGGAGGCGGACCGCATGCGCTCCCTGGCCGTGAACCAGGCCAACGTGGACAATCAAAGAAACGCCGTGCAGGAGGAGCGCCGGATCGGCGTTGATAACCAGCCTTATGGCAAGTCGGAACTCGAGATCGAGAACCTCGCCTACGATAATTTCGCCTACAAGCACTCAACGATCGGCTCCATGGCCGACCTCGACGCCGCCAGCGTGGACGACGTAAAGGACTTCTTCCGGATTTACTACGCTCCCAACAACGCCGTTCTGACCCTGGTCGGTGACCTGGAGCCGCAGGAGGCTTTGGAGAAAGTGAAGAAATATTTTGGCGACATCCCGTCGCAACCCGCGCCCCCGAAGGTTGACCTCGCGGAACCGGAGCATTATGGCGAGCGGCGCGAGGTCATCTATGACCCGCTGGCGCGGCTTCCCCAGCTTCAGATCGCTTATCACATTCCGCGCGGCGACACACCCGAGAACTTCCAGGTCCAAGTCTTGGCGAATATTTTGGGCGGGGGAGGATTTGGCGGCGGGTTTGGTGGAGGGGGCGGTGGGGGCGGGCAGAGCTCACGATTCTATCAGCACCTGGTGAAAGAAAAGCAACTGGCGGTTTCCATTCAGGTTTACCCGCAGACGCGGATCGGCCCCAGCCTTTTCGAGATCACCGCCACGCCGCGTCCCGGCGTCAAGCCGGATGTGCTTGAGAAGGCCATTTACGAGGAGATCGAATCCGTGCAGAAGGACGGCGTGACCGCCCAGGAGATCGAGAAGGCGCGACATCAGTACCTGCGAAGTCAGATCCAAGGCCGCCAGTCGTCGATGCAGACGGCCATCCGGTTGGGGCAGTATGCTGTCTATTTCAATGATCCCGAATTGATTAATACGAGTTTCGATAAGTTCAATGCTGTTACCGAAGAGCAGGTCAAGCAGGCGGCACAAAAATACCTGGTGCCGTCGGAGCGAACGGTGGTGACGACACTGCCGGAAAAGGCCCAGGCGAGGCCGGCGGTGGGGCAGTAACGTGTGGTGAGAAGCAGCCGCGCTACCTGTCATTCCTGGCTTAGTTCTGGCGAAAGTCTGTCATTCTGAGCGAAGCGAAGAATCTGCATTAGTTCGCCTCGGACCGGAACTGCAGATCCTTCGCTTCGCTCAGGATGACAGCGACTTTCATCTCCATGGGTGGTGGGCCGCAGGCCCATGACCACTCGGAATGACAGTTGACGCGGATTGCCGGCCGTACCCAAGAGGAGGAACTGGATGAGACGCCCAGTATGGATTCTATGGGTTGTATTCTGCCTCGCAGCTCTAACGCCTGCCCGCGCGCAAGGCCCCGGAGGCGAGAAGGGCACTGCGTCCTCGAAGTGCAGCGCCTCAATCGCGCACCCGTGAACAAGGAAGTCCTGCGCGTCAAGCTGCCGAAGCCGCGCCAGATCAAGCTGGCCAACGGGTTGACCGTCCTGGTGCTCGAGCAACACAAACTGCCGACGGTGGCGTTCACGCTGTGGGTGGAAACCGGCGCCTTGGCTGACCCCAAGGACCTGCCGGGCCTGGCCAAAGCCACGGCGGAGATGCTGCGCGAGGGTACTGCTCACCGCTCAAGCGCTCAGCTTGCGGTAGATGTTGACGGCCTGGGGGCCAGTCTTGGGGCCTCGGCTGGTTTCGGCGCCGACACCTCCACGATCAGCGCTTCCGGGCTTTCGGAAAGCGTGGATCGCCTCCTCGAATTGATGAGCGATGTCGTCCTGAATCCTACCTTCCCACCCGACGAATTCTCCATCTACCAGAAACGGCAACTGGCCCAGGTGGAGCAAATGCGTTCGCGCTCCGCCTTCCTGGCCCAGGAGCGGCTCCACCAGGCGCTCTATGGCGACTTTGCGGCGGCGGTGGTTTCCGCCACGCCCCAATCGCTCAAAACCATGAGCCCGGCGCAGCTCAAGGATTTTCACGACCGGTACTACGTCCCTAACAATGCCCTCCTGGGAGTGGTCGGCGACGTCCAGTTCGATCAGGTTGTTTCACTCATTCAGAAACACTTCGGCGCCTGGGAGAGCCATCCCGTGGCTCCGCCGGGCCTGGGGAAGATTTCGCCTCCGGCGGCTTCTAAAGTCACTCTGGTCGATCGCCCTGACTCTGTGCAGACCAACATCCTTGCCGGGGATATCGCCCTGCGGCGCGCTGATCCGGACTTCATCCCTTTGACTGTCATGAACCGCGTAGTGGGCGGCGGCCCCAGCGCCCGGCTCTTCCTCAATCTGCGCGAAAAGCATGGATACACCTACGGCGCCTACAGTTCCTTTACTTCCGACATTTATCCGGGCGCCTGGCGCGCCAACACCGAGGTTCGCAACGCCGTGACCGACGGATCGCTGCATGAACTGATGGAGGAGTTCAAGCGGATTCGCACCGAACCGGTGCCGGAGCCGGAACTCGACGAGGCTCGCCGGGCGATTGTCGCCAGTTTCGCCCTCTCTCTGGAGCAGCCCGTCCGCCCTGCTTAACTTCTGGATGACGGCCAATTATTATCGTCTGCCGCAGGATTATTGGGACCGCTATCCCGAAGCAGGTCGCGAAAGTGACTCCGGAAGTTGTGGAGCGCGTGGCGAAGAAATACGTTGACCTCGACCACTTGCAAATCGTCTGCGTGGGAGACGGCAAGCAGATCAAGGAAACTCTGAAAAAGTACGGCCCCCTGGAGGTCTACGACGTTGACGGCAAGCGGGTGGAATAACAGCAGGGGCTAGGAACTAGGGGCTAGGGGTCAGGGACTGTATGGTAAGGTTGGGGGACCGGCAAATCACCCATCCGTTTAGACTCCCTGCACCATAACCTCGCTGGAGGCGCTCCCGCCGGCTAAGCAATTCATAATTTATAATTTACAATTTCGCTAGCCCCTAGTCCCTAGCCCCTACTCGCCAATAACTTTGATGAGCACGCGTTTCCGCCGCTGGCCGTCGAACTCGGCGTAATAAACCTGCTGCCAGGGGCCGAAATCGAGCCTGCCGTTGGTGACCGGCACCACCACCTCGTGCCCGATCAGGAGATTTTTCAGGTGGGCATCGCCATTGCTCTCACCGGTGTGGTGGTGCCGGTAGTCGCGGCGGAAGGGCGCCAGCTTCTCAAGCCACTCCTCGATATCGGCGATCAGTCCGCTTTCCGCGTCGTTCACGTAGACGCCGGCGGTGATGTGCATGGCCGAAACCAGAATCAGGCCTTCCTTGATTTGTGACTTCTCCAGCGCCTTCTGAACTTCGTCCGTAATGTTAATGAACTCGCGTTGCTTTTTAGTGTTGAACCAAAGGTATTCGGTGTGTGATTTCATGATTGATCCTTTGAGAATCCGCTGCTCCGCCGCCTGATGTGCGGAGGCGCTGCGAAGATTTGAAGAATCCAAAACAGCTCACGCCAAGGCGCTAAGGCGCAAAGAAACGCGAAGCGAAGGCCTCTGCGACCTTTACGTGCTTTGCGGCTTTGCGTGAACCCGATTCTTTCCGACCTTGGCGTTACAACCGCTCAGCGAGGAGATCTAGGTCCCATTTTAGCGGCAACGCCGTTGCTTGGCGCAGTTGAGCTAACGCCTGCCTTCCGGCACTGTCCAAATTGCGTCGTCCTGGTAGGCAAGCACCGTTTCGAGTTCCGGATCCCAGAGACGCCAGTCGTGTCCGCCGGGCAGTTCGCGGTAACGGAAATCAATGTCCCAGCTTTCGAGTAGCTTCACAAACTCCCGGTTTGTTCCCAGATATTTGTCCAAAGTTCCGATGGACAAGTCGAGCTGGGGCATCTCGGAAGGCGGAACTTGCCTCGCCAGTTTGAAGAGATCGTTTTCATCTCGCGCCTGGCTGCCAAACGGGCCAAAGTCACTTTCGATGACCTGCTCGTCGAGTTTGCTGGTCACATACTGCACGAAGGAGAGTTCCGGTGTGGTCACCACGCCGCTTAGGCTGGCAGCCGCCGCGAACATTGCGTGGTACTTCAAGCCCAGGAGAAGCGCTCCGTAGCCGCCCATGGAAGTCCCGGCGAGCGCGCGGCCCCGGCGGTTGGCCCGGGTGCGGTAATGTATGGTTGACGTAAGGAATAACATCGTAGATAAAATAGTCCTGCCATTTGAGCTGCGGATTCGCGTAGTTATTCACGTACCAGCTTGTCCCCGCCTCCGGCATGACGATGATTTCCTGGTAGCGGCGTGCGTACTGCCTGATGTGCGTATGGGTTACCCAGTCTGAGTAGTGCGCGGTGTACCCATGCAGCAGATAAAGCACCGGATAACGCTTGTCGGACGCGTCGTAGCCAGCGGGGAGGATCACACTAAGTGGGACCTCTCTGCCCGCGAGGTGGGGGGCTCGAAACGTGATTGTCTCGAAGTCTTTCCCGAAGCAGAAGGGTGGTTGCGAACAGAGTGCCCCAGAAAAGCAGCACGCTCAAGGAACCACGCCAGTTCAGCGCTGACGTTGCCCGATAGATGCGCCGCAGGTTAACGCAGCATCGCGAGGTCATCAGTTAGGATCGGGACCCCCTCACCCGTCCCGCGACGGCTGATGAAAACGCCGTCGTGGGACACCCTCTCCCCAAGGGGGAGAGGGACGCCTCATCACAAAAACTGCCCACTGCCCACTGCCTACTGCCGTTCTCCTACCCCCCGACCTCATCGAATCGCACCGCCCGAGTGTCTTGCTCTTTTCCGGTCGGCATGGTCAGCGGCTTGTACAGTTCCGGGCGGCGGGTCTTGATCCATCGCCGGCCGGTGCTTTGTTCGAGCAGGGAAGCGTCCAGATCGGCCACCACCATATCGTCATCGGCCTTCCAGGTTTCTGCCAAGATGCGGCCGTAGGGGTCGAGGATCATGGCATTGCCCGTACGGACCTCGTCGTCATCAATGCCGATGCCGTTGCTGAATACCACGAACAGTCCATTGTCGTGCGCGCGTGAGGGGAGCCAGCGCATCAGCCAGGCGCGTCCCTTATCGCCGCGGAGTTCAGCCTCGATCGCCGCGGATCGGTATGGCGATTTTCCCAGAGCTTAAGATCGATCCGTCCCATGAGATGAGGATTCTTGGAGGTGACGCCGCCCGTCTGGTGAGGCGCCAGCAGGACCTCGGCTCCCTGCAAGGCGACGATGCGAACGTTCTCGTTAATGTTGACGTCGTAGCAGATCAGGACGCCCACGCGGCAGCCGTGCGGATCGTCGAACACGGTGAATTCGGACCCCGGGATGACCTCGTCATGCTCGAAGGCGTGTATCTTCCGGTGCAGTCGCCAGTCGTCGTTGGGCATCGCCACCACGTAGGTGTTGTGGAGTGCGCCACGAGCGTCCACTTCCAATAGACCGGCGCCGATGGTCAGTCCGGACTGCCGAGCGAGGGCCAGAAGCGCCTGGGAAGAGGGGCCCTGCGGGACCGGTTCGGCCAGTTCGTGCAATTGCCGGTGCGAAAGGTTTCGCAGGAACCAGTAGCCGACGATGCAGCACTCCGGGAAGGCGATGATATCCACCTTGCGCGCCGCGGCATCCTCGACAAAGCGCCGTATCTTCTCCAGATTCTTCATCTTATCGCCAGGCGCGTGCTCAAATTGCACGGCGCTTACCCTGATGTTTCTCATAGCATTCCTCAGTGGTCAGATCACCACTCCCTCCAGGCGGAAGCGCCGCTTGACGGGAGTGAACGAAGGGACAGGTTTAGGTTGAACTCGTGGGACCTTGTCGCGCCAGAAGCTGCGGAATTCACGCTTTTCTCCCGTGCGATAGTAATGCAGCAGATAGGCCTCATCGCACGCCGCATAGTCGGAAAACCATTGGTCAATGTCTGTGATGCCGACATGGTGAAGCATCTGGAGCGCATAGGCCGCCGCCTCACGTTCGTAGTCGAGGATGGCGGGAATGTCTTTCTTCTCGACCGGGAGCCGATAACGGCTTCCCAACTCGAACGCGTGCGGGTTGACGTTCCACTGGGCGGTGTGGCCGAACAGGTGGGCCGCGAGAAAGAGGCGCTGTTCAGGATCAGTGCCCGGATCAATGTGAATCTCCAAGCCGTCCAAGTCACCGATCAGGGGATAGGGGATATCCCTGATGACGACGCGAATGCCGTAGATGCGTTCCAAGCATTCCTGCACCCGAGCGAAGTGCTCAGCAAAGGGAATCGGCACACAGCCATTCTACTCGGAATTCACCATTCAGAATTCGACCATTCCTTCTGCTTCTTGGCAAATCACGCGGACTTGTGTACGCTCATTTCCATGCAGCGAAAATTCACCATTGGCCTGATCCAGATGGCGTGTACTCCTGACCCGGAGGAGAATTTGCGCCGGGCGGAGTCGCGTGTGGCGGCGGCCGCAGAAGAAGGCGCCGAGGTTATTTGCCTGCCGGAGCTTTTCCGCTCCCAATATTTCTGCCAGCGGGAAGACGCGGCGCTGTTTGACCTCGCTGAACCCGTGCCAGGGCCCAGCACGCAGGCGCTGGGAAAGATCGCCAAGGAAAAGCAAGTTGTAGTCATCGCGCCGGTTTTCGAACGGCGCGCGGCGGGGGTTTATCACAACAGCGCCGCGATCATCGACGCCGATGGCGAAGTGGCGGGCATCTACCGGAAAATGCACATCCCGGACGACCCGGCCTATTACGAGAAGTTCTATTTCACCCCCGGCGATCTTGGCTTCCGGGCCTTCGACACGCGCTCGGGACGCATCGCGGCGCTGATTTGCTGGGACCAGTGGTATCCGGAAGGCGCGCGCCTGGCGGCGCTCCAGGGCGCGAGTGTTTTGTTTTATCCCACGGCCATTGGCTGGCACCCGCACGAGAAAGCGCAGTACGGCGATGCCCAACGCGATGCCTGGCGAACCATCCAGCGCGGCCACGCCATCGCCAATGGGGTGTACGTGGCGGCGGTGAATCGCGTCGGCTTCGAGAAGCCAGCCGATGCGCAGGGAGCGGGGCTGGAATTCTGGGGAACCTCCTTTGTTGCCGATCCGTTCGGCGTGGTGCTTAAAGAGGCCTCCACGGATCGCGAGGAATTTGTGCTTGCGGAAGTGGACCTCGAGCGCCTCGAGGAGGTACGCCGCAATTGGCCTTTCTTCCGCGACCGGCGCATCGATGCGTATGCGGGAATAACTCAACGATTCCTGGATGAGAAGACGTGGCACAAAGAGGAGTAAAGTGGAACGCGAAGAAGCCGCGCAAACCCAATACCCCCTCACCCCGCCCGATCCTGCCCTACTGCCCATCTGCCGACTGCCTACTGCCGCCCAACGCGTTGTCGAATCTGCTCGACGAGTTTCCCGAGGTCCACAGGACGAAACAGGAGCCTCTCGAAGCCGCGGCCGTCGAGGCCGCCCGTCACACTTGAAGTGTGGCTGGCGATGATCCAGATCGGGATGCGTGTTGCCCAACTCGCCAGAGAATCGACATCTGCGGAGGGGTGGTCGCTGGCGGAGATGTTGGCGACGAGAAGCGCCGGACGAACGGGATAAAACTCGAGCTGCGCCAAGGCTTCTCGAACGGTCTCGAAAGCTTCGACGCTGACGCCTTCCTCGAGCAATTGGGCCCGAAGCAGGGCGCGAGCTTGCCAGTCCTTGCCGGCGAGAAACACTTGAGCCACGACACATTATAGGAGGATTCAGGATGCAGGATTCGGGATTCCCAGAGGCCACATCGATTCCTACTGTGTCATCACTGCGAAGAACCCCGCTTCGCTCAGGATGACTGGCGAAGCCGAATCCTGTGACCTCGCCGCGCGAGTGTCGGATGCTGGATCCTGCATTAATCCCGAATCCTGAATCCTGCCTTTATGCTAATCTGATGAATGGGGCGGCGAGCCGAGAGGCGACGGCATGCGCATTATTCTATACACAGGAAAGGGCGGGGTAGGGAAGACCAGCATCTCTGCCGCCACGGGCCTGGAACTCGCCCGGCGCGGTTATCGTACCCTCGTAATGTCCATCGACCCGGCCCATTCTCTAAGCGACGCCTTCGATCTCGAAAAGCGCTTGATGGATCATGAGGCCGGAAGACTGGTGAACATCTCGAAGAACCTCTGGATTCAGGAAGTGGACGTCCAGGAAGAGATCTCGAGGCACTGGAACTCTGTCTACGCCTATGTTTCAGGTCTGCTGAATGTTTCGGGGCTCGAGCAGACATTGGCCGAAGAGCTGGCTATTTTTCCGGGCATGGAGGAAGTCAGCTCGCTCTTATACGTGAATCAATACGTGCGCGAGAAGCAGTTCGACGTGATGCTGCTGGACTGCGCGCCCACGGGCGAGTCGTTACGCTTCGTCAGCATCCCGACGACGCTCGAGTGGTACATGTCCAAGCTGTTTAAGATCGAGCGGCGGGTGATGAAGTTGGTGCGCCCCATGATGGGCTCGGTGGCCGGCGTGCCCTTGCCACAGGAGGAGTACTTTGAGAACCTGGAGTCGCTCCACCGCAAGCTGGGCGGCATCGACCAACTCCTGGCCGATCCGAAGATCACCACGGTACGCCTGGTGACCAACCCGGAGAAGGTGGTACTGAAGGAAACGCAGCGGGCCTTTACCTATTTCTGCTTGTTCGGGTTGACTATCGATGCCGTGATCGTAAACCGGATTCTGCCCGATAAGGTGCGCGATAGCTTTTTTAATTCCTGGAGGGACACGCAGGAACGCTGGACACAGTCTGTCGAGGAATTCTTCGCGCCGGTGCCGGTTTGGCGGGTGCCCCTGTTCGAGGACGAAGTTCTGGGCACCGAACGTTTGAGAAAGCTGGGCAGGGCGCTCTATGGCGAACTGGACCCGTCGAAGCGGTTTTTCAATGAATCGCCGTACCGCTTTCGCAAAGTGAACGGCAAATACGAACTTCACCTCAAGTTGCCTTTCGTGTCTAGCGACGATATTAACCTTCATAAGAAATTAGACGAGCTCATCATCCGGGTGGGGGGAGTAAAGCGGCATGTGTCGTTGCCGCAGAGGATCGCCCACTGTGAGCCTTTGAGCGCTCGCGTCGAGGAAGGTGAGCTGGTGGTAGTCCTGGGGAGGAACAATGCCGAACGCGAAACGAAATCGCCGAACCCGCGCCCGGCGTGAGCCGGCTAGCGCGGGGATTCCATCCTGCGCCGTTTGGATGTTGCGAGAATTGGGCCCGCTCCTGAGCCGGCTCAAACCGCCACGCACCCGGTCGGCAAAGCACCTGCGCAACGCCGCGATTGAAGTTCTGGAGGCCATGCGCGCGCTGCTTGATGAGAGCATTGAATGGCTGCGCAAGGAAGGCCGGTCGGAGGCGGAGTTGAAGCGGATTCACGTCTCATGAACATTCTCATCAGCGGCTCAAGCGGGCTGATTGGGCAAGCGCTGATTCCTGTACTCAAGAGCGGCGGGCATAGTGTGGCTTCTTTAGTGAGATTCAAGCCGCAACCCGGGGCGCCTCTGGTGTACTGGAACCCGGCCGGAGGGGAAATCGACAGCTCGAAGCTGGAAGGATTCGACGCGGTCATTCATCTGGCGGGAGAATCTGTCTCCGGCCGGTGGACGCCTGCCAAGAAGCAGGCGATCCGTGAGAGCCGCGTGCGAGGCACACGAGTCCTGAGTGAAGCACTCGCGAAGGCTTCCGAGCGGCCAAGGGTGCTGGTGGCGGCGTCGGCCAGCGGTTACTACGGGGATCGCGGCGATGAGGTGCTCAGAGAAGACAGCGCAGCAGGGACGTCCTTTCTTTCCCGGCTGTGCCAGGAATGGGAAGTTGCGACCAAGCCTGCGGCCGAAGCCGGGATTCGAGTTGTGAATCTCAGGATCGGATTAGTCCTGAGTCGCGCCGGCGGAGGGCTGGCGAAGATGCTGCCTGCGTTCACGATGGGCGTGGGTGGCAAGATCGGATCGGGAAAGCAATACATGAGCTGGATTGACATCGATGACCTGGTCCGAGTATTCCTCTTCGCGGCGACCACCGAGACGCTCAGCGGCCCGGCGAACGCCGCGGCGCCTAACCCCGTCACGAACTCGGAATTTACCAAGGCGCTTGGCGGGGTTCTCGGGCGTCCCACGATCGTCCCCATGCCCGCCTTCGCGGTACGCCTGGCATTCGGAGAAATGGGAGAGGAATTGCTACTGGCGAGCGCTCGCATGGAGCCTGCGCGACTCCTGGGCGCAGGATATCAGTTCCGATTTCCGCAACTCGAAGGTGCATTGCGGCATCTGTTGCAGAGAATATAAGGCCACGATAACCCTTGCCGTGCTCGAGTTGACTGTTCCGCGCACTCCCCGGCAACCATTAGCAAACGTATTCCTTCGTGCCCTCTGTGCCTCAAAAGATTCAACACAGAGGACACGGAGCCTCTCTGACCTCTGTGTTCAGTCTTTTCTTAGGCATGGAGAACACGGACAAGTCATCTCAACCACACGGTCGCACGAATAGGCGTTTGTGAGTGTCCAGTTCTGCCTACCGCATTTCGACTACTGCGCCTCCGTGGGCAGGTTCGAGTATCAACGCCAGGACTAACCCCGTCAGGAAACCTCCCACATGAGCCCACCAGGCTACCCCGCCGCCGGTTGCGGACTGAATCGCCAGCATCTGGTAGCCGGTCACGAACTGAATCAGGAACCAGTAGCCAAGCACCACAACGGCAGGTAGCTCGACTCTCCAAAAGAAGAAGATCAGGAAGAAAAGGGTGGTAATTCGGGCCCGGGGAAAGCAGATGAAGTAGGCGCCCAGCACTCCGGCGATCGCGCCGCTTGCGCCGATGCTCGGCAGGCGCGACCCCGCGTTGAGGAGAATGTGCAAAGTTGCGCCGGCGAACCCGGAAAGGAGGTATAGCAGAAGGAACTTGAGGTGGCCATACCGGTCTTCCACGCTCCGTCCGAAGACAAACAGGAACAACATGTTCCCGAGCAGGTGTAGCCATCCCCCGTGCAGGAACATCGACACGAGGACCGGAACAAAAAAACCATCCGGGGTCAGGTTCTTCAATCCATGAAGACTGACGTATCGCGCCGGGACAATTCCATAGAGGAAAACCAGGCGGTTAATGCCCGGGCCCTGAGCCAGCTCAAACAAGAAGACGCACACATTGGCAATGATGAGCGCAAGGGTAATGGTCCAGAAGTTCCGCCGCCGGATGTGGTCGGTGAGGGGGAGGGGAACCATAGAAAAAGCAGTTCAAATGGCAAAAGGCAAATGGCAAATTCAAAACCATTTGAATTTTGCCGCTTGCCGTTTGAAATTGTCTTCCAAGGCACGGCCGCGGCTTAGGGAAAAGGAAGGTGCGCCAAGAGACTAGGTTGTCTGCTTTGCCTTGGTCTTTTGCAACTCCAGTTCCATCTCCTTCATCTTTTCTTGGTGCGCCATCTCTTTGGTGCGCATCTCTTGCTGGATCCGGAGTTCCTTCTCACGAAACTTAAACCAGGCACCAATCGCCACCACGGCGATGATCATCACCCATAAACCGTTATGGCCGATAACCGAAATGACTTCGTGCATCTTGCCCTCTCTGCTGAACTGCTGACCGGTTGACGCTGACCAGCACTACGGGCATGCGGGTTGCCAGGCGAACCACTAAGCACATGCCAGCATGCCCCGGACGCCTCGCTCGTACGAATTATACGCCGAGCCTTGATCGAAGTCGAATGGACTTTTCGAATTGGATAGGCTATGAGGCGAATCTGGGCAAGGCGCTCAGCGCGCCGTATAAAAGCGCTTGGCGGGCCGCACGAACGGCCCGCCAAGTCAGCCGCCAACCTTCAGCGGAGAGGATCAGCCTGACGTGTTACTGGTTGAAAACCAGAACTTTGTTCGAAGTCGCCAAACGAATCTCGACCAGGGACACGGTTCCATCCGGAGCCGTGTTATAGACAACTGCGAGTGGGTCGTAGACGTTTGCTCCTTCAGACGCCTTGTCCGGGGTTGCCATTGTCATTCTGCGATAGTTGCCCTTGCGGGTCAGAACCGTGCCATCCGTGGATAGGACAACTTTGCGGTGCTGCGAGAATACCACAGTTGCCTCAGGGCTGTGAGCATCCCAACGGACGGTGTAGTGGCCTGCAGGAAGAGTGGTCCCATTCACAACGACATTATGAGAAATGGTGATACTCTCGGAGTTCTTGGCTAAGCACGAAACCCCGGCCGCCAGAACCAGCGCCACCGACAGAACCGAGATTCCGATATACTTTGTGAAATTCATCTTTGTTCTCCTCTCCGTCTCCATTTGATTTTTCGCGATCCGGCCCTGGTTGTTTGCTACTGAACGCGTCATCCGCCGCGGGCTCGACCGGTTTTCCGGTCGCCCTTGCGTCTCAACTCAGGCCGTGTCGCTGATCGAGCCCTGTCTTATGAACCTACTTTCGCGCCGTTCCGCGGCAGCGTCAATGGACGGGGGATGAATTCCGGATGAACTCTGTATGAACCGGTATTCTCAACAAAGCCTTGGACTTCCTCGGGCAGTGTGAAAGTCGCGCGACCTTCAGAGCCTGCCCTGAGCGAAGCGAAGGGTCGGCATCTGCGGCCCGGACAGGCTGCGGAAGAACCTGCTCCCTTGTCATTCCGTGCAGAACTTTCCTTTCAGCACAAAACTTGCTAAAGTTGCAACAGGGTCCATGGAAAAGGGAACAAGCCGCGCGAACGAGGTTCGCTTCGCTGCGTTCGAAGTGGATCTTCAATCAGGTGAATTGCGCAAGCACGGAGCGAAGGTCAGGCTCCAGGAACAGCCCTTTCAGATTCTCTCGGCATTAATCGAGCGCCCGCGCGAGGTTGTGACGCGGGAGGAATTGCGGAAAAGACTGTGGCCCGGCGACACGTTCGTGGATTTCGAGCAGAGCCTGGCCACGGCGGTCAAAAAGCTCCGTCGAGCTTTAGGCGATTCTGCCACGCATCCTCGCTTCATTGAGACTCTGCCGCGCCGCGGCTATCGCTTCGTGGGAAGCCTGGAAGCAAGACCTGACGCCGGCAAACCCATTGTGGCCGTGCTGCCCTTTGAGAACCGGACCGGCGATGCCGGACAGGAATACGTCAGCGACGGCATGGCTGAAGAGATCATTGCGCGGCTGGGACGCTTAAACCCGGAGCGGCTGGGCGTCATCGCGCGAGCCTCGGCCGTTCGATACAAGAATGCGGACAAGGATGTTGACGAGATCGGGCGCGAATTGGGCGCGGATTATGTTCTCCAAGGCAGCTTGCGCTGGGCGGGCAAACGGATGCACGTTGCCGCGGAGCTCGTCCAGGTCAAAGACCGAACCCATCTGTGGGCCGATCACTTCGAGGGCGATCTCGACAACGTTCCGGCTTTCCACGCCGCCATTGCCCGTCACATCGCTCGCTCTTTGCAGATTGAAACGCCCCCCGCCAGGCGCCTGTTCGCGACCGGGACGTTGACCGTAACTCCGGAGGCGCAGGGAGCATTTCTCAGAGGCCGCTACTGTCTAAACAAAGGAACCGCGGAGGGAATTAAAAACGCGATCGCGTACTTTGAGGAGGCTGCGGCGCATGACTCCGGGTATGCTGTGGCGCACGCGGGATTAGCGGTCGCACTGAACCTGGCGGACCACTTTCGAATCCTTCCCGGAAGCCGCGCCTTCCCTCGAGCCAAGGCGGCGGCCATGAAGGCGCTGGAGCTTAACGATTCGCTTCCCGAAGCCCACAACGCCTTGGCTTTCGCCACTCACTCTTACGATTGGGACTGGGACGGCGCCGAGCGGGAATATCAACGAGCCATGGCGCTTAACCCGAACTTTGCGACGGCCCGCCATTGGCATGGATTCTATCTGGGAATACTGGGACGAGTTGACGAGGCCCTCGCTGAGTTGCGGCGCGCGCAAGAGCTGAATCCGTTGTCGATCATCATCCGAACTCACCTGGGGCTGATGTTGTATAGGGGGGAACGTTACGACGAGGCGATCGGACAGCTTGCGCAAACACTCGATATGGAGCCGTACTTCGCCGCGGCACACTACTTCCTTGCTCTGGCTTTTCAACAAAAGGGGAAGTACGAAGAAGCGATTGGGCACCTGGAAAGGGCGCTCCGGGTTTCTCCGGGCAGCCCGGATCTGGTGGGGGCGCTCGGCCATGCGCATGCCGTGTTCAAGAGAAAGTCCGAGGCGCGCAAGGCACTCAAGGAGCTTTACGGGCTGGAGGAGCAGAGATTCGTTTCGGCCTTCGATTTTGCGATGATTTACGCCGGCTTGGGCGAGGCGGACCAGGCCTTCGAGTGGCTGGAAAAAGCTCGTCTG
The DNA here is from genome assembly GCA_963722675.1 of uncultured Acidobacteriota bacterium. GTDB lineage: Bacteria > Acidobacteriota > Terriglobia > UBA7540 > UBA7540 > CAVROP01. Next base: position 47,952 of record CAVROP010000072.1, on the reverse strand, counting down.
GAACGTTCCTTCTCGATGCTCTTGTGTCTCAAAGCAGAACCGCGGCTGGACCCACTGCGTGCGGACTTGCGTTTTCAAGATTTGCAGCGCCAGGTGGGTTTGCCGCTTTAGCCCCCAGCAGCAGTTACCAGCTTGCGCGCCCTGCACCCTCGCCCGCCTTTCTCCCGGTGGAGAGAGGCGGGCGGTGGGGGGTTTCAAACCGCGCGGCTTCCATGATCGATTGTGGCTCGCGCGGCCACGTCTCATTCGCTGAACACCAGCACCTCGCTTGATCCGGCGAACCGGATTTCGCTGATGGTGTTGGATCCATCCGGGTTGGTGGCGTAGATCACCGTGCTGGAATCATATTTCTTGCCACGGTCCTCGAGTTTGCATGGCGCGGACGCAACGACCTTCCTGTTTCGTACAAATTCGACGCTGGCTTTAGGGTTCTGAGCCTCCCATCGCACAGCGTATTGACCTGCCGGAAGGGTTGTGCCGCTCACTACCACCGCGTGTTGGATGTCCACATTCCGAGCGGTCTTTGCAAAGCCGGAAATTGCGTACGCCAAAACCAGGACCACGGATACAACGAATATGCCAAGATGCCTTCTAACAAACATAGAGTCCCCCTTCAAAGTTGATTGGCCTGTCTCTTGCATTTGAGTTGCAACTACTAAAATCAGATGGGGTTAAATGAAGGGCCGGGACTACACAACCGCCAGCCTTTCCGGGGGGATTCTCATCGCCCAGGCCCCTAAACCTACAGCGAGGAGAATCCGTTTAACCCCATCTGCTTCTTTCTCGCTACCATCTTCGTAGACGAACGGAGCCAGCTCGAGTTACCGAATTGCCTGCCGCCCAATGCTCCGTTTCGTAATTGTTAGACGCCCGCTCGGCATTTTAGTTAGCTCTTCTCTTAGCTTCGGGCCGTACTAATCGAACACGAGGACCCGGTTCGAGTTGGCGAAGCGAATCTCAATGATGAACAGCGATCCGTCCGGCGCGGTGTCATAAACGACTGAATTCTGTTCGTACTTTTTGGCGCGCCGTTCGACCCTGCCCTCGGCGAAGAGAGAGACCTTGAAGCGCTGCGAGAATTGCACGGTCGCCTGCGGGCTATGAGTCTTCCACTCCACCGCGTAACTGCCTGCCCGGAGAGTTTTTCCATGTAAGGCCGCGTCATGGAGAAGGGTTACAGTTCCGGAGTTCTTGGCCAAGGCAGGAATGCCCGCGGCCAAGAGCAGCCCCATTACCAGAATCCCGGTTCCGAAATACTTCCTGAAATTCCTTTTCAAGTCTTCCTCCTCTCTGGTCTGATTAGTCTCTGTTCGACCTTGATGGATCCGGCTTGTACAAGCCTTCGATTGGCCGCTCCGCATATGGGCCTTCGCACCTCGGGCAGAATGAGTTATGGATTGTGCCCGCCCAATCGGTCGGCGAAACTCACGCCGCGCCGCTCCCGATCAGTGATTGAGCACCAGAACTTTGTTGGAGCCGGCGAAGCGAATCTCTAGGAGGGACACGGACCCGTCCGGCAGCGTTTCGTATAGGACAGAGTCGCAGTAAGACATTTTGTCGCGCTGCTCGACTCTACCCTCCGTGGAGACGAGTAGCTTGCGGCCGCGCAAGAATTGCACGGTTGCCTCGGGGCTATGAGTCTGCCACTCCACCTTATACCTGCCGGCGGGCAGATGTGCACCTTGCATGACAATCGCGTGGTCGAGGTTGATTGTCCGCGAGTTCTTCGCCGCGGCGGGAATGGCGGCGAGCAGCAGCCCCAAAGTCAAAACTCCTGTTCCAAACCACTTTCTGGTCATCGTCTTCATCATTTCCTCCTCTTCGGTTCCCTTTTTTGTTTGTTTAACCTGGTTGAATCAAGCCTTCCGAGCCGTCGGAGGCGGTGATCATTTCTTTTGTTCGTCTGTTGAGTTGCGGGCCTCTTGGGAGTCTTCGGCGGCATTGTTTTGCGTTTGATCGTGCCGGTCCGAGTTCAGCGCCGACACCTCGGCGCACATGCGTTTGGACTGCTCATCGGTGAAAAACAGATGCGCTCTGGCAATGGTGTTCAGTTCCTGCCGGCGCCAATTGGCCTGCATAATTCCTTCGGAAGTGTGGGAGTTCGCGCCCAGCAGCAGGTGGCCGATTTCATGTGCCAAGGTGTGACCCAGGAGTTCAGATTCGCTCGCGTCCGAGTCTCTTGCCAGTTCCTGAACATCGCGATAGAAGATGTAGGCCGAGCACCCGCTGTGATCGCCCAGACACTCCAGAGCCTCGCCCAAAGCATCTCGATGCATGGCGATGCGTTGCGCGTCTCGCACGGTGAGAATCCTGATGGTGAAATCAGTGCTGCCCATGGTGTGCGGGCAAGCGGGATACGATGCGGATTCTTCTGCGCTGAGTGGACAATCGACCCAGCGTGCCGCGAGTCCGGCGTGGTTCAAGATGGTCGTGGCTTCGCCTTCAGACCGCAGCAGAAGAGTGCGTGAGATGCCGTAGTTGTAGATTCGCAGTTTGATCATTGGCCTGACTCGCAGAATGGTGGGTGCATGGGTTCGCGCGTCGGCGCGCTGGCTGACACCCACTATGGTCAGGGTCAGGATGGAACTCCAGAGCATGTCCCTCCTTCTTCCCCCTGCCTCCGGCTTGAACCGTTTCCCGCTCATATCGGCCTCCTGGTCGTGCGTCGGCTGATCTTTGCTGCGGTACCGCGTTTCCCGAATCGCCCCCAGCTTTCCGGTTGCGACCCTCAAGTCGCGTCTTTAGAGACACTTGTAGCGCCCGGTTCCGAGCCTTAGTGCGCCCTCGTCAAGGCCGAAACTAAGTTTCTAATCTCACTTGCATTTCGGTTATGAAAGCCCTTACAATCAGGTGGGGTTAAATGAAAATGCCGGGACCGTCAGGTCTCTAAGCCTTTTCCCCGGGATTCTCTTCGCCCAGGCCGCCAAACCTTCAGCGGAGAGAATCCATTTAACCCCTTACTTCTTTTGAGCCGCTTCCCTGATTAGCTCTTCTTGCCCGACTTGCCCCTTAGACGCACATTGTCGCGTCTGAGTTTTCTTGCTCCGAGTAAGATCTTTGTAAAAGCGTTGTCACAGATTCACTAAACCCTGCTCCATCACTCCTTAAGACGTCCGAACGATACTTTTGTTAGCTACCCTTGATTAATACGTACATGCACTGCGCAGAGTTCCAAAAAGCGACGAAACGCCCTCGATATTCGGCACGGAGCCATTCCAAGCCGTCTTTGCGCACTTCTTGCAGCCCCCTTAATTTCGGGCAATTCTCATGCCATTCGAGCGCACCGGCCAATGAACTGAATCCGTAGGTTTTTGGCCGCCAAACTAGTAAACCGGGCGGCCTCGGAGTGTCCGCTTTTGAGACGCTGTTTCCCAAGATCGAACACTGCATAGGCGGAATTCGTTATGCCCCATTCTGCAAATTCCACATGGCTCATCATCTAGATTGATGGCCACATCAGTGCGAATCCTGCTCCATCATGGGTTACGTTGACGCTCCCCGGGAAGGTCGATATACTCAGTTTGCGGGGCCAATTGATTGCATATCGCCGGGCGGGATTTTTCTTCCCCGTGCGTTCATGCAGTTTCCGCAGGCCTTCCGCGGGATGCTTTTCCATGAAGCTCGCCGCTTTGGTCCGCAAACTGGAGAAAATGTTGGGACGCGAGGCTGTGCTGTGGCGGCCTAATGACGTTATGCTCTATGAGTATGACGGCCTTTCTTCGTTGCGCCCACCAGACGTCGTGGTTTTCCCACGAAATACGGCGGACGTCGTCCAGATCGTGAAATTTGCAGCGGATCACAAGCTCCTGGTCGTTCCGCGAGGCGCAGGAACGGGCTTAAGCGGAGGCTCGCTCCCTTGGCAAGGGGGCATCCTGGTTGCTTTCGCGCGGATGAAAGAAATCGTCGAAATCGATCTCGAGAACCAGCGTGCCCGAGTCCAGCCCGGAGTGGTGAATCTCGATCTCTCCCTGGCGGTGTCGGATGCCGGATATTACTTCGCGCCCGATCCATCCAGCCAAAAGGCCTGCACCTTGGGCGGGAACGTGGCAGAGAACGCGGGCGGGCCGCACACTCTTTTGTACGGCGTGACGACCAATCACGTCTTAGGGTTGGAAGTGGTATTGCCGAGTGGAGAGGTGATTCATACCGGCGGCAAGTTTCTGGATCCTCCCGGTTACGATCTTACAGGTTTGTTCGTTGGCTCTGAGGGAACGCTCGGAATCGTCACAGAAATCACCGTGCGCCTGATGCGCAAGGCGGAGGCCGTGGCAACGTTGCTGGCTGTCTACGACCGGATCATTGACGCCACGCGTACCGTGGCGGCCATCACCGCGCGCGGCATCACCCCCGCCGCCCTGGAAATGATCGACGGTTTCACCCTGCGCGCCATTGAGGAAGCTACACACGCGGGCTATCCGATGGATTCCGCCGCCGTTCTGCTCATCGAGATTGAAGGGCTGAAAGAAGCCGTGGAAGAAAACGCCCAGCACATTGAATCCGTGTGCCAGGAAAATCGGGTGCGCCAGGTGCGCCGCGCAAAGTCGGCAGAGGAGCGCGACCTGTTCTGGAAGGGCAGGAAGAACGCGTTCGGAGCTCTGGGGCGAATCAGCCCAAGCTATTACGTACAAGACGGAGTGATTCCCCGCACTCGTCTGCCGGAAATGCTGGAGTTCATTGAACAGACGGCAACCAAGTACGGCGTTAAGATCGGCAATATTTTCCATGCCGGAGACGGCAACCTTCATCCCATTATCCTCTTTGATCGCCGCGACGAAAACGAATCCAAACGGGTCCGCGAGGCCGCCGCGGAGATCCTTGCCCGATGTATTGACATGGGCGGTTCAATAACCGGCGAGCACGGCGTGGGAATCGAGAAGATAAACCTGATGCCGTATCTGTTCTCGGCAGACGATCTGGACATGATGCGAAAGATCAAAGAAGTTTTCAATCCGGAGGCGCGCTTCAACCCCGGAAAGGTGCTTCCAACCAGTAAGATGTGTGGCGAACTTCGAGCCGACGCGAGTGTGGGAGGCGTGTTGTGACGGTGGCCGCGGATTCCGTATCCATGACGCTTGCCGCAATCCTGGGGGAGTTGCAGGTGGTTTCAGAACCTGCAGCCTGCGCGGTGTGGGCGGTGGGAGGCAAGGTTCCTCGGTACGTCGTGGAGCCGCCGACGGCGGAATGCGTTGCTGCCGTTCTGAAAATCGCCGCCGACCGTGATCTCGCCGTGATCCCTCGCGGCAATGGGACTAAACTCGGTCTAGGCAGCCCACCCGGCCGCTACGATCTTTCCGTGTCGCTCCGCAAATTGAATCGAATTCGACATTATGAACCCGCTGACCTGACGATCAGCGTGGAAGCGGGAATGAAACTGGGGGAGTTACAGGATTTCCTGGGCCGCGATGGGCTTTGGCTACCTCTGGACCCGCGCGGGGGGGCGGCCGCGACGGTCGGCGGCATTTTAGCTTCGAATTCCTCGGGTCCCTTGCGGCTTCGTTTTGGCTCCGCTCGCGACATGGTGCTGGGGATCCGGGTTGCCACCACGGAAGGGAAGCTGATCAAGAGCGGCGGACGCGTCGTGAAGAATGTGGCGGGGTACGATCTTTGCAAGCTGCTGGTGGGCTCGTACGGGACGCTGGGACTGATCGTGGAGGCTAGCTTTAAGCTGTTTCCGCGCCCCGCTTCGCGCGCCACCTGGGTGCTTGAACCGGGGACGCTCGGTCGAGCTCGCGATTTGCGCGGACGAATCTTGAACTCGCCGTTAGAGCCCTTGCGCATGGTCCTCCTCGACAGCGGGGCATCGGGCCTGTTCCACCAGGGGATGCACCCGGGAGAAGAGCCGGAACTTTGGATCGAAGCCGGAGGCTCGCCAGGAATCCTCGAAAGGCACGCGAAGGACCTGGCTGAAATAGGACAATCCACGGGTGTTGCGAGCCGCCGGATGGACGGGCAGGCGGAAAACCGCTTATGGGATCAGTTAATAAACTTTGAACAGTCACTCGCAGCCTTGCAGACTGAAGTGATGGTTTTGAAAGCGGCTCTGCCCATTGCCGGCAGCGAGCAGTTTCTCAGCCTGGCGAGGCAGGCGGCTGAAGGCGAGGGAGTCCGGATGGCCGGTATTGCCCAGCCGGGAGTCGGCATCGTGCATTTGGGTCTGTGGGCAGAGAGGCTCGGGGATGTCACAGAGCGCTTGGTTACGAATGTCCGCAAGTCTGCTGTGAGCCTGGGGGGCGCCCTGGTGGTGGAGCGGTATCCGGCAGGCTTTCAGCGCGAGCGCGACGTTTGGGGCACACCGGGCGACGTCCTGCAATCGATGCGAGGACTGAAGGCAGCGTGGGATCCTCGTGGCATCCTTTCGCCCGGGAGGTTCGTGGGGGGAATTTAGAAAGCAGAAGACAGAAGGCCGAAAAGAGCTTCACCACAGAGGTCACGGAGTTCACTGAGAAGAGATGCTGTTTATTCTCTGCGCTCTCTGTGGCCTCTGGGGTTGGTCTTTTCCGCCGCTGAAGGGCTGATCGCTCATGGCTGAGAGCTGAGAACGATTCATGGGCACAACCGCAAAAGTCGAGCCCAAGCGCAGCGGGTACGGTCCCGGCGAGGCCCCGCGCTGGGCGGACTACTCCCGTTGCATTCGCTGTGGCCTTTGTTTGAATGCCTGCCCGACTTATCGCGAGCTTGGCCTCGAAATGGACTCGCCTCGCGGGCGCATCTACCAGATGATTCAGGTGGAAGCGGGCCGGCTGACTCTGGGTGAGAGCTTCGTGCGGCACATCGACCTCTGCCTCGATTGTCGCGCTTGCGAACCTGCCTGCCCATCGGGTGTCGAGTATGGAAAGCTGGTGGAAGCTGCGCGGGGGCAGATAGAAAGATACTACAAAAGGCCGCCACTCGCCGGGCTTCTGCGAAAGCTCTTCTTCCGCGAGATTCTTCCGCACCGCCGACGGCTGGAAATGGCGGGGAAGATTTTGCGCTTTTACCAACGCTCCGGATTGGAGAAACTAGTGCTTGCGTCCCGGCTGCTGAAGATCTTGCCGTGGGGCATGGAGCGCGTGGCCGGACTGGCGCCGCGCATGGAAGAGCCGTTTTTCACGGAGCGCCTGGGCACGGTGGTTCCGGCTGTTGAGACGCGCCGCTACCGGGTGGCTTTCTTCGCGGGCTGCATCGCCAACCTGTCCTTTGCGCGTCTGAACGATGCGACGGTGCGCGTGCTCGCCAAGAACGGCTGCGAAGTGGTCATACCTGCCGAGCAGGGATGTTGTGGCGCGCTGCATGTCCACGCGGGGATTCGCGACGTGGCCCGAGAGCTGGCCAAGAAGAACATCCACGCTTTCCGGACAGATGAATTCGATGCGGTTATCACGAACGCGGCGGGCTGCGGCTCGGTTTTGAAGGAATATCCGCTGCTCTTTGAAGAGGAAGAGCGGGATTATTTGGAACCGGCGCGAGCCTTTTCCACTAAAGTTCGCGACATCACGGAATTCCTGGCGGGCATTGAGCTGAACAAGGACTTCGCCGTGACCCGGGCGCGCGCCACTTATCAGGACTCCTGCCACCTGGGTCACGCGCAGAAGATCCGCGCCGCGCCGAGGAAGTTGCTGGCGGCGGTGCCGGGCCTGGAGTTTGTGGAACTGAAGGAATCGGAGATCTGCTGCGGCAGCGCCGGGATTTACAACGTGGTGCACAACGATCTGGCGGAAAAAATCCTCGCCGGCAAAATGCGGCGGATCGATGAAACCAAAGCCGACCTCATTCTGACGGCGAACCCCGGCTGCCTGCTCCAGTTGCGGGCCGGCGTATCGCGCGCCGGGGGCGAACGCCGCGTGCTTCACGTGGTGGAATTATTGGATGAGGCGTATCGAGCTTGTAAATGACCATCAGGGAGGATGACGAGTATGGCTACCAAAGCGCAACTGAATGCGAGCCATGTACTGGAACCTACGGATGCTCCCGGTAAGCATCACTTGGCGGATTACGACGCCACCTACAAGGGTTTCAAATGGGAGGATGTTCATCAGGAATTTGATTGGAGCCGCACCGGCAAGGTGAACATGGCGCATGAGGCCATCGATCGGCATCTGACCCGAGGGCGGCGGAATAAGCTGGCCCTGATTTACACCGACCGCGATCGGACGTCGCGATTCACCTTCGAGGACATGTCGCTCCAGTCGAATCGCTTTGCGAACGTCCTGAGGAAGCTGGGAGTTGTGAAAGGGGACCGCGTCTTCGTGTTCTTGGGGCGCCGGCCGGAACTCTACATTGCCATTCTCGGCATCTTGAAAATCGGAGCCGTTCCCAGTCCGCTCTTCGAGGCGTTCATGGAGGACGCGGTTCGCGATCGCATGTCGAACGCCGAAGCCGTGGCCCTGGTAACCTCTCCCGCGCTGCTGGATCGGGTCCCGCAATGGGAATTACCGACGCTCAAGCACGTGCTCCTGGTGGGTGCGAGCGCGGACGGTCTGCCGGCGGGACACTACAGTTACGATGCCTTGATGGACGGGGCCGAGGACAAGACAGAAATCGAGTGGTTGACGCTGGATGATCCCTTGATCATCCACTACACGTCAGGGTCCACCGGCAAGCCCAAGGGCGTGCTCCACGTACAGCGCGCCATGCTCGGCCATATGATGACCGGCCGGTGGGTGCTCGACTTCCAGGAAGATGATGTTTATTGGTGCACGGCGGATCCAGGTTGGGTGACGGGCACCTCTTATGGAATTTTCGCGCCCTGGCTGAACGGGGCGGCGAACCTGATTCGCGGCGGCCGCTTCAACGCCTCGGAGTGGTACGGCACGATCGAACGGTTCCGGGTGAACATCTGGTACAGCGCTCCCACGGCGTTTCGGATGTTGATGGCCGTGGGCGACGAGGTGGCGAAACGCTACGATCTCTCGTCTCTCAGGCACGTCCTGAGCGTCGGCGAACCGCTGAATCCGGAAGTCGTGTGGTGGGGTTGGAAGACCTACGGACGAAGGATTCACGACAACTGGTGGATGACGGAAACGGGTCATATCCTGATTTCCAATTACGCGTCGATGGCCATCCGGCCGGGCTCGATGGGCAAGCCTGTCCCGGGCGTGAGGGCGTGCATTGTAGATGACGAGGGGAAGGAGCTGCCGCCCAACACGCTGGGAAACCTGGTGCTCAAACCAGGTTGGCCCGGCATGATGCCGACCATCTGGAGACAGCCGGAGCGATACCGTGCCTATTTTCGTATTCCGGGATGGTATGTAACCGGGGATAGCGCCTACTACGACGAGGATGGCTATTTCTGGTTCCAGGGTCGAGTGGATGACCTCATCATCACGGCAGGCGAAAACGTGGGACCCTTCGAGGTGGAGAGTTGCCTCCTCGAGCACCCGGCCGTGGCGGAGGCGGGCGTCATCGGCAAGCCGGATGCCCTGCGCGGCCACATCATCAAGGCCTTCATCTCGCTCCGGGAAGGATACGAGCCCAGCGACGATCTGAAAGACGAGATCCAGAAATACGTTCGCCAGAAGTTGGCCGTGCACGCCGCGCCGCGTGAAATCGAGTTCAAACAAAAGCTTCCCAAAACGCGCAGCGGCAAGATCATGCGGCGAGTTTTGAAGGCGTGGGAACTCGGCTTGCCGACGGGTGACCTCTCGACGTTGGAGGAATGAGCGGTCCGCATTCGGTAACAGATGTGGGAGACGTCCAGCAAAGCTCACACCCACAAGGCTAACTCGTGCTGAACCTGGGGGGCCACCTTTGCGCGCCGTGCAGGACAGCGAGAATCTGAATATCGGCTTCGTGAATACGATAGGCAACGATGTAGGGAGTTCGCGCCACCACAAGCTCCCTCGTTCCTTTCACGCGACCTTCGCGGCCTGCGAAGGGATGACGTATGAGCATTCCCACTGACGAGAAGATTTGCGCCACAAGCTGCCGTGCAGCGTCCTCGTTATCCTGGCGAACATAGTCATACGCTGCCTCAAGATCTTGCTCTGCCAGAGGCATCCAGCGGACGTTCATCGTAGTCGCCGCCGCCACTTAGACACAATTTCCTCGTGAGGCTTACCCATCCCCGCTGCGGCTTGGCGAAGGCCTTCCTTGATATGTGCGAGTTGCCAGCGCTGCTCGTCAAGGTAGGCTTCCACGGCTTCATTAAGAAGGAAGCTGCGGTCGCGAGCGTGGGCCTTTCCGAGGTCGTCGAGCTCAGCGATCTTCTTTGCCTCAATGCGGAAGCTCACCGTTTTCATGTCGTTGGCCTGTTTTTGCATAGCCCGCCCATCATACCTCATATTCCGAGATAATACAAGCTATTATAGAGCATTATCTGTGATTCAGACAGTGGGGGGAGGGCGCGAGGCTGGCGGGAGGCAGGAGAGGCGAGACGAGGGGAATTGGGCGCTGGAGTGGGGGTGTGTTGAGACGGGTGGCGGCTGTGTCGTAGGGTGAAGACGGGTTGCGGGGAACAGCTCAGGCGGCTAATTTCTGGCGCTCAGTGGTGAGCTGAAAAGTCGTCGGTTGAAAGGCTGGACCCGGGCAGCGGACGGCTAGGGGGATCGGGCGTTTTCCAGCAACTGGTAGAGGTCTCGTTTCAAGAGGCGCATTTTCCTGAGCAATTTGGCGCGCGCATCCTCGGCCAGTTCCAGCAGGATCTCGGCGAACTCGGGGAGCAGCAACAAGCCGAAGCGTTGGCGGTAGTAGACGGCGACCACCTGCAGGGTCGGTCCGAGTCGTTGCAAGATTCGCGGTCGGGTGCGGCGGTTCATCTGGGGACGATGGCGCAAGAACAGATGTCCCTGGAATAGCGTATAAGCCAGCAGGACAAACAGCACTTGGCTGAGGACCAGGGCGAACTTGCAGGCGGTCATGCGGGTGATGTCCCAGAAACACTTGTATTGCCGATGGCGCTCTTCAATCGCGGTCCGCAGCTTGTAGGTGGTTCGCGTCAGCTCGGCACTCCAACGGGGCGCGGTGGTCGTCAGCACCCAATCGTGGACCTCTCCCTGGGCGTTGATCTCGCGGTTGATGACCGCCGTTAAGGGCACGGGACAGTCGGCCCAACTGGAGACGCCGCGGACCAGGCCCAGCAAGGTTTGCGCGGGGGGAAGCGGCTGCGGATGGGATCGAGCTTGGCGGGCTTGCAGCTTTCGCTGCCGCTTCCGTTCGCGCTGAGCAATGACCGGATCCTGGGCTCGCTGCGGTAGCTCCGGCGGGGTGGGAGCAGGCAGCACGAACGGTTCCCAGTGGAAATCCTTCCGACGCGTCAGGCCCATCACGTCCTGATAAGCGTCCATGTTGGTCTTCAGCGGGATGACGGTGTCGATGTGGTATTCGGTTTTGAGCCGCCCGATGGCTGGCCCATCCAATAAGCCGCGGTCCAGAATCAGGACCTTCATCACCCCCTTCCCGACGGCGTTCACAAAGCCGTCGACCAGTTCATAGAGCAGGGGACACTCATGCTGGTTGCCCGGGACCAGGCAGGCGGCCACCACCAGAAAGAAATCCAGGTCGCGGTTGACATGAATCAGCGAGACGATCTTGTAGCAACGATGCCATTGGTAGCGTTTGTCGCGCAGGTCCACGGCCCCGGGATCGACCGGATGGTGATGCTCGTCGAACAACAGGACGGCGGAGCACTCGTAGTGCTCCTGGTCGGGAACAAACAGGTAGCTGGCGTCGCCGATAAAAAGCCCCTCCGCCTCGAACAGTTTCAAGGCGCGGAGACAGCGGGGCACCTCCCGGTTGAACCATGCCTGTAATCCTTGGGCATCGGTGTCGCGGGCGAACTTGCGCAAGAAATCCTGATCGCAAGGGGTCTGCCGGTCGTAGCGGTTCTTGTCGTTGAACCCGGTGCAACCCAAGCTGACATCGCCGGTCTGCGGGTGCACCGCCTTGCGACCCACCTCCGGCCCCAGCGCCTCGATCAGGCCGCCGCAGCGAATGACGTAGGGGAAGGCGTTGTAACCGGGGGCGCCATGAAGCCGCAGGCTGATCTGGCTGGCCAAATAGAACCAGACGGGAACCTCCTGCTTCTGCCGCGGACTGGGGTAGCTCTCGGCCAAGCGCTCCAGCACCCGGCGGTCGAGGAGATGACGGAACAAGCTCGCTTCGGCGGCCTCCGAGACGTTCTCCAGGTAATCGAGCTCACCCCGGCGCAGGGCCTCGATCACAAACTGACGATCATGCTCGAAGACCGTCAGATTCACAATTTCCTCCTCTTGCTTCTGCTCTTCTTTTTCGGCGACGGCCGCCGCAGAGCCTTTTCCAGCCTGTCGATAGCCAGCAGCACCTGACCATGAATCTTCACCAAGCGGGCGCGACCGTGGCGGAAGCGCCGGTAATCCTCGGTCAGGCGGCGCCAGCGGGCACGGTCTTTAGGGCCGACCGCGCGGAGCCGGGTTCGGCCGGCCTCGCTCCAACTCAGCACGGTGGTCGAGTGGGGTGGCCCCTGGGGTGCGGCGCAATGACAGGAGGGCTTGCCGCAACGGGTCTTCAGCTCGTACAGCGAGCCCTTCAGCAACTCACGAAGGGCAAGGAGTTGCCTGAGGAGGCGGCCGTAGTCCTCCAGAAGACCGAGAAGAACCCGGCGCTGGCGGCTGGCCTGATCGCGGCGAGGGGCTAACACAACAATCTCCTATCTTTATGCTACAATCTATATTAACATAAAGGAAAGTAGAGAAGCAAGAGGAAAAATGAGGAGGCGGCAAAACTTCGATGAGCTACCTGTCACATGCAGGAGAGGAACCACAGCGGAAGGAGGACAACTGGGCGTCGGAAAGGCCGTCAAAAGCGGTGTTGACGGATCGGGTAGACCGGTTGACAGACCGACCGCGGGTCAGCTGCCCAGCCTGGTTTCTTACTGTCTGAATCGCAGAGAGCATTATGGGATTCTGTTCGAGGAAGAGTCGCGGACAGCAGCAGCGGAGCTACAGACTACGGGCGCGTCAGCGCTTCGGTCTCCTCGATAGTCCAATGGGGCGTTCCGCCGGGCCGGCTGGCCACCAGGGCCCCGACGCGGTTGGCGAAATCTGCGATAGCAAGCGGACTCCAGCCGCGCCCCAGGCCGTGGACGAACGCCGCAGCGAAAGCATCGCCGGCTCCGACCGTATCGGCGACACGAACCTTGTAGCTTTTCGCTTCAACGTAGTGGTCGCCCACCGCCAGCGCGCACCCGGATTCTCCGCGCGTCACGCAGACAGCCTCCCAACCGAACTTCTTGGCGCCGCCTCGACAGAAGTCCTCGAGCGAGCGATAAGACCAGCCAAACATAGTTTGAATCGTGTCGACTTCCTGGTCGTTGAGCTTTACGGTGGTGGCGTGAGACATCAGTTCATTGACCAGCGCCGCATTGTAGGAATTCTCACGCAAGTTCACATCGTAAAAACGGCGTGCATTAGGTATGGCCTCGATCAGCTCCAGAGTCAGCGCCTTTGCTTGAGGGCTCATCTGGAAGAGCGTGCCAAAGTAAATCCAGTCCGGCTGCAGCGAAGCGAGTTCTTGCAGGTCCGCGTCGGAGGAGCTCAGGGAAGTCGTAGGCGGCCGGGCGGTGGATGGTGAAGTGCGGCTGGCCGGAGGCGTCGAGGTTGACCGTAACGATCCCGGTGGGATGTTCTTTAACTTGGTGGAGGAAGCGGGTTGGCAGGCCCATGGCCTCCATCTTCTCGACGATACGTTGCCCTCGCGGGTCATCACCCACCGCGCTGAGGAAGGATACCGAGTGGCCCAGGATTCGGGCGTGCGCGGCAAAATTAAGGGCGGCTCCGCCCAGATATTCTGTGTCTCCGAACACGTCCCATAACACTTCGCCGATACTGAGAACGTTCATAGCCGCTTCAAGTTCTTTCAATAGAATCTGATTTCGTCCAGGTCCATGGTGAACTCGCCGGGCGGGCCGGTCACCGAGAGTTGCAGTATCCATGGTCCCGCCGCCAGTCCGCGGTCCCTGGGGTTGGCCAGCCACGCAATGGGTACGCGCACGTTTTGCCAAGCATCGCTTGGAACAAAACTGATGGCAGGCAGAGGGCAGGGAAGAGCCGAAGGTCCGACCGCCGCAGGCACCTGGGCTGCCGGCGTTGAAGAGCCAAGCGGCGTTACGTTGGGCGGCTGAAACGCTACTTGGTAGACGCGTGAGTCGCCCCGAGTTTCGAATTCGATACCTCGCAGACCTTTCGAATTCGCCGGGACTTGCACTTCGCACCGAGCCGAGACGTAGCCTTGGGTGTTCTTCGGGCCCGGCGCCAACCGTCCTTGCAAGCGCATAGCGTGGCGAGTGCTCTCGGCGCCTGGCGTCAGAAGGTGGATTTCCGCCACGGAGTGGTCGACGGCGTCAGAATCGGCGGTGACGCGCCAGCGGCGCAAGAGTTCTTCGGAAGTCTGAATACCTTCGAAGTCTTCGATCAAATTCAGTTTCGCCGCTTTGGAGCTCGGACCAGCAGAGGAGTTCTGCTCCATGGCGTTGTACGAGCGGGACCAGGTGGCCGTGGGGTTGGCGCGCGTATTCATCCACACGCCCATCACCAGGAACGGCAGCACAAAAACGCCAGACCAGAGTTTGGCCCGGGTTGATATCAGCTCCTCTCTTTCCCAACGAAAGAGCTTCATGGCAAAGAGCAATCCGAAGAACCCCGAAACCACCAGCACCAGCACCTCCGGCCAGTGCTTCAGCAGGGGTTCGGCTTGCGTCGTAATGCTTTGAAAGGTGCTGACAAGATAGGTGGAAGGGAAAAACATGGCGAGCCTCTGAATGGTGCGGGGAAGCATGGCCAGGGGAAACGTGACGCCGGAGAGAAACAACAACGCAAACCAGACGATGTTGTTGTAAACCTGGGCCTCTTGCATGGTGTTCGCTACGCTGGCAATGGTGAGTCCGAAGCCCGCGAAGGCGAACGTCCCGACAGTAACCAGAATCAGCAGCGTCGCCCAGCCGATCTTCATCGGCATGTGGAAGATGACCACTGCGCAGAAGAGCAACAGCCCGAGAGTGGGAAGTTGAAGCAGGTAATTCGCCAGCAGGTTGCTCAGCAGCATGGTGCGCGGGCCCAAGGGGGCCAGGCGGTAGCGCCGCAGGCTGCCGCGCTCGCGCTGCATCACGGATTGTATGCCCAGTCCAAAGAAGCCGCTGCCCATGATGTTCAGCGTCACCACGGGCCCAAACATGTACGCCACCACCTCAGGCTTGCCGTGAGCGATCAGTCCGGCATAAGCGAAGAGGAAGACCAGGGGAAAAATAAAAGTGAAAAACAGGGCCACCTTGGTGCGCATCACCAAGCGGATGGTCAGCAGCGCAATGCGGACGGCGGCCATGGTCAGTGCTCCATCCTTCTCCCGGTCATTTCCACAAAGACGTCTTCCAGGCTGGGCCGGGCGATGTGCAAATCGAGCAGGGCATTATCATCAGACTCGAGAAAGCGGACCAAGGCGGCGATGGTCACGGCCGGGGGTTGGGCGCGAAGAAAATAGGCGCCCTCCGCCTCGTGGCAATCAATTACGCCGTCAATCACCCTTAAGCGCTCGAGCCCGACCGGCTTGGCCAGGCGAAGCTCCAGCCGCGTGCCCTGGCCGGAGCGAGTGATCAACTCCCGCGGGGTGCCGAGGGCCACCAATTGGCCGCGATCCATGATGGCCACTCGGTCGCAGAGCCGTTCGGCTTCCTCAATGTAATGGGTGGTCAGGAGCACAGTCCGCCCCTCACCTCGAAAACGCTCGATGAGGGCGTAAATATCGCGCCGCAATTGCGGATCGAGGCCCACCGTGGGTTCGTCCAGCAGAACCAGTTCGGGATCATTCACCAGCGCCAAGGCGAGTGCCAGGCGCTGCTTTTGCCCGCCGGAAAGCTTCTCGAAGTAAGTGTGACGCTTTTCCGCCAGGCCGAACTGCTCGAGGAGCATCTCGACGGAGGCGGAGCGCTGATAGAACCCGGCAAACAAACGGAGGGCTTCGTCCACGCGCATTTTATCCGGCAGTACCGTGGACTGAAGTTGCGCTCCGATGCGTTCTTTGAGCGCCATGCTCTCCTGCGCCGGGTCGAGGCCGCAAACCCGCACCGAGCCGCTGTCGGCTTGGCGCAGGCCTTCAATGATTTCGATGGTGGTGGTCTTGCCCGCTCCGTTGGGACCCAAAAGGCCAAAAACTTCGCCTTGAAAGATGTCAAAGCTCAGGCCGCGCACTGCCGCCAAATCCCCATAATGCTTGTGCAGATTCTGCACACTGACGAGAACCGGCTTCTCCGTCGTCTGGGTCATGAGCGAGTGGGAACATGATAGCACACGTCTCTGGAAGGCCTGTTACACCGCAGAGGCGCGGAGGCGCGGAGATGAAGCCAAAAGGCCTTGCCTCTGCCTCTCTAAGACTCGGCGGTGGAAACCTCGCACCCGGCTTGACGAATGTCAAACGCAGCGTTAACTTTCATTCTATGGACAACAAAACCAACGGTCATCTCCCCATCGCCGGCTTTTATCTTCTGGAACGGACCCGGCCGGGTCTTCCGAAACTGGAAGATCTGAAGGGCTCAATCCTGGAAATCCTGAATGGGTTGGGCGTACCGGCCGAGAAGTTGCGCGGCAAGCGCATCGCTGTTGCCGTGGGTAGCCGCGGCATTGCCAGCTTGCAGGAGATTGTAGGCGCTGTGTGCGGTTGGCTGAAGTCGCAAAGCGCTAAGCCGTTTGTCTTCCCCGCCATGGGGAGCCACGGAGGAGGAACCGCGGAGGGGCAGCGCAAAATCCTCGAAGGTTACGGCGTTACCGAGGCTGCGCTGGGGGTAGAAATCCGCTCTTCGATGGAAGCCGTGCTGATTGGAACAACCCCGGAAGGGTTCAACGCCTACATGGATCGGAATGCCTGGGAATCCGACGGTGTGGTGGTGGTGAATCGCATTAAGCCCCACACGGATTTTTCAGGGAAGATCGAAAGCGGCGTATTGAAGATGATCACCATCGGCATGGCAAAACTCGAGGGGGCCCGCGAGGGTCATCGGCGAAGTTGGAGAGTACGGGTTCGAGACGACCATTCGCAGCGTTTCCGCCAAGGTCCTCGCCAGTGGCAAAATCCTGTTCGGGGTGGCCGCGGTCGAGAACGAGTTGCACCAGATCGCCGCGGTCCGCGCCGCGCTGGCCGAAGGCCTCGTCGAGCAGGAGGAAACCACGCTCAAGCTGGCCCGCACCTTGGTGCCGCGCATTCCGTTCACGGAGTTCCAAATGCTCGTGGTGGATGAAATGGGGAAGAACATTAGCGGCACGGGAATGGATACCAAAGTGATTGGGCGTGGCGTGGAACTGCCGCGCGGCGAAGCTCCCGAGATTTCCATGATCTACGTTCGCGACCTCACATCCGCGAGCGGCGGCAATGCGGTGGGCATGGGCTCCGCGGATGTCATCCATGATCGTTTCTTCCGCAAGATCGACTTCGAGAAAACCTACCTCAATGCGCTCACCGCCCTGAGCCCTCGCGGGGGGCGGTTACCCATTCACTTGCCGACGGACCGCCAGGCATTTGACCTGACCCTCGGCCATTTGGGAAGTCCGGAGCCCGCCGAACAGC
This sequence comes from uncultured Acidobacteriota bacterium, assembly GCA_963722675.1. Taxonomy (GTDB): domain Bacteria; phylum Acidobacteriota; class Terriglobia; order UBA7540; family UBA7540; genus CAVROP01. The sequence continues at coordinate 30,450 of CAVROP010000072.1, read as the reverse complement.
GCATCGTGTGGATTCGGAACACGCTCAGCCTCGACAGGATTGCCATCTCAGCGCCTCTGGCGCGCCAGGCCGCGGACCTCGAAAGCTGGGGACTGCTGGAGGGAGTTCTTTCAACTGAGTTTGATGCGGCGGGGAATCTTGTATCACTCCTGTCGCCTTCCCCCGTGGCATCCTGACCTGAGCGAAGGATCACAGCAGTTCCTTCCTTTCACCAATACAGAGGTTCGTCGCTCTGCCGACCGGAAGGTCGACCCTACAGGTTTGCCGGTCCGCCGTTCAACTTGACTCCCTTCATTTAAGGCGTCAGAATATTCTCTGGAGTGTTTGAGACCTCCTATAGGGCACAAGGCTTGAAAAAATGGCCAGTCTCCTTCGGTGCAATCACCTGAAAGCGGCCGCGCATTGTCTTGCGGCCGCGTTAGTCTTCGCGGGCGCGGAAGCTTTTTGCGTGTCGGCCCACCCGGAAACTTCCGCCAAAACCGAGTGCGCATCCATTTCCAGCGCCATTCTAGGGCGCTCCGTGGATTATTGTGTTGCATTTCCGCCTGGCTACGATGGTTCCTCCAACAAGCGGTTTCCAGTGCTTTACTTCCTCCACGGGCTCTTCGAAGACGAGCGTAGTTGGCTGGACCGAGGAGGCGAGCAGATTTGGGAAACCCTCACGGAGCAGGGCGCGATCGGGAATTTCATTGTGGTCCTGCCTGCCGGAGGGCGGACTTTCTACGTCAATTCCCAGGACGGCCACGACCGTTACGAGGATTTTTTCATTCAGGAGCTGGTGCCCGAAATCGACCGCAAGTATCGCACCCGGGCCGTCGCGAGCGAACGCGGCATCAGCGGAGTGTCCATGGGCGGCTATGGCGCTCTGCATCTGGCCATGCGTCATCCGGACGTATTCGGCTCCGCCAGCGCTCACAGCGCGGCTTTGCTCCCGAAGTTCCCCGACCCGCTTCCCACCGAGGGCCGCTGGAGCTTTTACGCGCGCGTGCTGCAGGGGCCTTTCGGCTCGCCGCTCAATGAGAGCTATTTCGATGCCAACAATCCTCTTACCTTAGCCGAGCATCCCGAGCGCTTCTCCCGCCTGGCGCTTTACTTCGATTGCGGCGACCACGACCGGTATGGTTTCAACGAAGGGGCAGAACTGCTGGACCGCGTCCTTTCCCAGAAGAATTTCCCGCACACCTTTGCCCTCCGCGCCGGAGGTCACGGCTGGGACTACCTCCACGAGTACATGCACTTCTCGCTCGAGTTCGAATCCAAGGTATTCACGCAGGCCGAGAAAGCCAGCTTGACGGCTCACTAAAGGAGACAAGGATATGACGAAGACTCGCCCATTTCTGACCGCAATCGCTACGGCCGCACTGGTGTTCTTAACCACCCATGCCGGCGTCGCTCACGGGGCCGAACGAGGCAGCGTGAAGGCCACCATCAACGGCGCGCACATTACCATCGACTACGGCCGCCCCATGCTTCGGGGCCGCGACATGCTTGCGCAACTCAAGCCGGGCCAGGTCTGGCGGATTGGCGCGGATTCGCCGACCACACTTGAATCGGACAAAGATCTGGATTTCGGCGGAACCGTCGTTCCGAAGGGCAAGCACATTCTGCTGGCGAAGTTGGTGGGGCCGGGAAAATGGACCCTGGTGTTTTCAAGCAAGTCGGTCTTCCAATACGAGGCAAGCGCCAAAATAGCGGAAGTTCCGTTGACGTTCGAGGAAGCTAACGAGTCCGACGAAATGGTAACCCTGAAACTCACCGACCAAGGCGGGTCGGGTGTTCTCGAGATCGCCTGGGGAAAAATGCGGCTTACGGCCTCGTTCAAGCCGGCGTAGGCGTCATCTCGCAGCCGTCCATTCACACCGTTTAGCTCAAGGAATCGGCGAGAGAGTCCTCACCGCAGAGCCGCTGCGGCGCAGAAAGCGCCTGTCGTTTTCATACCTCCGCGGCTCTTGACTCCCGGCTCTTGACTCTTTACTCTCGACTCTCGACTTCTCAATTCACCGGAGCCTGACATGTCTGAACCACTTCGTGTGCTGGCACTCTTCGCCCACCCTGACGACACCGAATTTGTTTGCGCTGGCACGTTGTTTCTCCTGGCTGATCGCGGCGCGGCCATTCACGTCGCCACCCTGACGGCGGGCGATTGCGGAAGCACTATTCTGCCGTCAGCCGAGATTTCGCGCGTTCGCCTGAAGGAAGGCCAGCGGGCCGCAGCCCTGCTGGGCGCGCCATTCACTTCTTTGAAGGAGAAAGATCTGCTGGTCCTTTACGATCGGCCGACAATACGCAAAGTGATGGAATTGGTCCGCCGCGTGGACCCTTCCCTGGTGTTCACTCACTCGCCGTCGGACTACATGCTCGATCACGAAATCGTGAGCCGCTTATGCCAGACGGCTTGTTTCGGCGCCATGGCGCCCAATTTCCGTACCGGCGCAAGGAAGCCGTCAAAGCCGCTGCGGGCGATTCCGCACCTTTATTACGCCCAGCCTGCCGGAGGCACCGACATTCTTGGGAAAGAGGTCATGCCGAGCCTCTGCGTCAACATCGGCTCGTCCCTGGAGCGTAAGCAGCGGATGTTGGCCTGCCATGAGAGCCAGCAGGCATGGTTGAAGTCGCAACAAGGGATGACGGGTCCCGTCGACAACATGCGAAAAATGGCCGCCTGGACGGGAGCGCTCGCCGGTTTCGAGTGGGCCGAGGGATTTCGCCAGCATCTTGGGCAGGGCTTCCCATCGGACGACAAGTTAAGCGCGCTGCTGGGTGACTCGATTATCAGGAGAAGAGAAGTATAATATGCTAGAGGGCTGGAGTTCAGTTCGCACCCATTCCCTTCATAACAGGAGTGAGTGCGAATTGCGGGCGAAATGACGCGGAATTTCCAGCCTCGGGCAAAATCCAGCGCACGAGAATTTTAGCTTGTCATCCAACCCTGTCACTTTGCCTGCAAACCCTTGGCGTTACCGGAGGGAGATAACAGTCGAGGGTGCAGTTTTCTGCCTCGCACTTTGGGTCACCCTCCCCATTGCGCTTTGGCTTGCCTTTCCCGCCTGCATCGCGGCGCAGACCTCCGAATCTGAAGTCAAACTCTGGGGCCAGCCGGTGTTGGACATCCGGCTACGTTGTGACGCGAGCCTCTCGATGGCCGACTTCCCCGGCGTTGTTACCCAGGAGACCGGCCAGCCTCTCGACCCTTCGAAAGTGAGCGACAGTCTGAAGCGGCTTTACGCAACCGGCCGCTTTACCGAGCTGCGCGCGGAGGGTGAACCTGGTCAGGGAGGTGTTCACTTAGTTTTCGTTGCGCGGGCGCAGTATTTTGTGGGGGTAGTGCGAGTGGAAGGAACTCCCGGCACCATGGAGCCTCGCATCCTGCTTACGACCACCCGCCTGCGGTTGGGAGAGCCCGTATCGGAGGAGATTCTTGTCGCGGCCCAGCGGCACATCTCGGAGGCGCTCGCCTCCAACGGGTATTATCGGGCGACCGTCCGATACCGGCTTCGTCCTGACCCGGCAACCCTGGAGGCGGGTGTGATCTACCTGATATTTCCGGGCAAGCCCGCCCGAGTCAGTGGAGTGGAATTCCAGGGCCAGCCCGGATTCCCAACTTCCAAGCTCGCCAAGGTGGCCGGCTGGAAGCATGGAGTCCAGCTCACTTCCGCGCGCGTCGAGAGGGGAGTATTTAAGCTCCGCCAGTATTACGTATCGCGCAATCGCCTTCAGGCAACCGTAAGCGTCCTCAAACGCCAATATGATTCCAGTCTCAACACCGAAAAGCTGCTGGTGAAAGTTGAAACCGGGCCCTGGGTGCAGGTGCATATTCAGGGCGCCAGAATTTCACGCTCCCAACTCAAGACCCTCCTGCCCGTCTATCACGACGGAGTGGTGGATGGGCCGTCTCTCGACCGCAGCAACCGGATTCTGGAAGACCATTTCGAGCAGCAAGGGTACTTTTCCGCTTCCGTGACGGCGAAGCAGGAGTTTCATGCCGAGTCTCAGACGCTGGACCTTACCTTTCAAGTGAATCGTGGCCGGCAGGGAGAGTTCCATGGATATGGCTTCGAAGGCAACAAAGCCATTCCGGCTGCGCAGCTCAGTGCCGCGGTGTCCCGCCCCGCGCAGGGCCTCCTCACGCGCACGCCGCTCTACAATCGCACCCTTGTTGAGAACAAGGTCAACGCTCTGACCGCGCTCTATCAATCCAGAGGCTTTCTGGATGTCAAGGTTTCTCCGCTCATCGACGATCATTACCGCGATCAGTCCGGTCATTGGTTTCTCACCTTCCGGATTGAAGAGGGACTCCCAACAACCGTTCGCCAACTCGATCTGCAAGGAATCTCTGCGGACATGCAAAAAGCCCTCTGGCCTTCTTTGCAGACCAAGCCCAACCAGCCGTATTCGCCCGGCCGGGCCGCGTCGGACCGCGACGTCATCTCGGATTACCTTGCCAACCTCGGGTATGTTCAGGCGGAGGTGAACTGGCGCGCCTCGCCGCTCAGCGAACAACACCAGGTTGATGTGGACTTCAGAGTGGAACTGGGGAGTCAGGAGCGAATCCGGCGCATCGTGTTGCTTGGAAACCAACACACTCGTGCGGGAGTCATTCGCCGCGAGCTCGCGATCCGCACGGGTCAACCCTTGAGCCAGGACAACGTCGCCGAGTCGCAGAGCCATCTCTATGAGTTGGGGATGTTCAACCAGGTGCAGATTGCGCCTCAGGACCTGCCCGGCTCGGAGACGGAGAAGACCGTTCTGGTGGCCGTGGACGAGACGCGGCGATGGACCTTGGGGTACGGCGGAGGGCTTGAAGTCCAAAGGTTGGGCAGTAATAACCCCCAGGGTACCTTCAAAGCCAGTCCCCGCCTCTCGCTGGACCTTCGCCGCATCGATGTCGGCGGACGCGATCAAACCTATACTTTGTGGGGCCGGCTCTCGTACCTCGAGACCGGCGCGGGAACGACTTACGTGATTCCTAACCTGCTTAATCGACGCGACCTAAGCTTGCGCATCAATGGCATCGCCGACGTCAGTCGCGACGTGCTCACCTTCACGGATAAACAGGAAGGCGCTGGCATAACGGTCGAAAAGCGCTACAGCGCTTCTACGGCCATCTCGGCGCGCTATAACTTCTCTTACGTTCAGGCTCTCGACCTTTCGGGCCGCATCTCGCCGGACGAGGCTCAGTTGCTCAGCAAGCCGGCGCGCGTGGGCGGTTTCGGCGGCAGTTTTATCCGCGACCGTCGCGACGATCCCTTGGATGCCACCCGCGGCTCGTACACCCTGGCCGACGCCGGAATCGTGTATAAAGGCTTCGGTTCAGAGGCCAATTTCGTTCGCCTGATGGGCCAAAATGCGACCTACTATCAACTGAACTCACACTTGGTTTTTGCGCGCAACACGCGGGTCGGTATGGAATCTCCCTACGGCAGCCTGGAAAGGATCTCCGTCGGGCCGAACCATTACATCTATACCGACAGCCTGCCGTTGCCGGAAAGGCTGTTCATGGGCGGCAGCGATTCGGATCGCGGTTTCTCGATCAATCAGGCGGGACCGCGAGACCCGTCGACGGGCTATCCGATCGGCGGCAATGCCTTGTTCTTCAATTCGGTCGAGCTTCGTATCCGGATGGCGCAGCAAGGGCTGGGCCTGGTTCTTTTCAACGATACAGGAAATGTCTTCACCACCATCCGCCGCATGCGTTTGCTGAAATTCAGCCAGACCCATCCCCTCACCGACGTTGATACACTGGACTACGACTCGGACGCGATAGGGATCGGTCTCCGATACAAGACGCCTGTGGGGCCCTTAAGTTTCGATGTTGGCTACAATCTCAACCCCCCGCGGTACAACGTGACGACCAACGGGGTAATGGGGGTGCAACAATTAGCTCGCTTTCAGTTCTTCTTAAGCGTCGGGCAGAGCTTTTAGGGGCCGTTCGCTGTAGGGGCAACCCTCGTGGTTGCCCGCGGGCGGCCACCAGGGCCGCCGCTTCAAATGCGGCCGGATGCGTCCACAAAACCGGCGGCTGTCATCCTGAGCGAAGCGAAGGATCTCGGCAGTTGCCATCGGGTCCGGCGAGTCGCGAACCACTGCGGAGATCCTTCGCTTCGCTCAGGATGACAGGCCCACTCAGGATGACAGGCCCACTCAGGATGACAGGCCCACTCAGGATGACAGGCGCGCGCCGGATGGCTGGCTTGCGCAGGATGATAGCCTTCCAGTTTTCGAACGCGCTGGTGCTGATGGTCGCGTGTGTCCCATTTTCCCGGGCCGAAGTGCTGGATCGGGTGGTGGCCTCGATCGGCGAGGTCGCCATCACCCGGAGCGACGTCGAGCGTGAATACCGCCTGGAGCGTTTCCTCGACGGGCAATGGCCGCCTCCGGCCCCCGACGCCAAGGCGCTGGACATGGCTCGTGAGCGGTTGACCTATCAAAAACTTCTGCTCGAGGAAGAAAATCAGGACCTCTCCCATGAACCGGCGCTGGAAAAGACGGCCGCCGAGGAACTGGCCGGAGTTCGCCGGCGCTTCGCCTCGGAGAAAGACTACCAGGCTGCTCTCAGCTCTCTGCGCATGGACGAGAAACAGGTTCTCACCACCCTTGCCGATCAGCAGAGAATTTTGCGAGTTATTGAAGATCGGCTGCGGCCGGAGGCGGCGCCGGCTACTCCCGCAGTTGAATCCTACTACCGCGACGTGTTTGTCCCTGAATATCAGAGCACGCGCGGGCAGCCCGTACCACCCTTGACGGACGTGCAAGGGCAGATCCAGGAAATCCTGGTGCAGAAGAAGATCGACCAACTCCTCGCCGATTGGCTGGGGGAGTTAAGACCCAGCCGCCGGGTGCGGTTTTACGGGCCAGTGACCGAGTGACAAGTGACGAGCCGAAGTGCAGGTGTCAGGCCTGACACCTGGAAGCTGGCTCCTGCCGCCTTGCTCGTCACTTGTCACTCGTCACTGTGGTTATTGTATGTCGAAACCTTTTCGGATCACGCTCGCTTTGATCTTGACGGCGGTCGCGCTGGTCTCGGTGGCGATTGCGGTCATGAGCACTCGATGGTTTCGCCAAGCCCTGGAGCGCCGCCTGATTGTGGCGCTCCAGGACGCGACCGGGGGGAGGGCGGAAGTTCAGAGCTTCCGCTTTCACCCCTTCGCCTTGCAAGCGGTCTTTCAGGGGCTTGTCCTCCATGGCAGCGAGCCGTCCCAAGCGCCTCCTCTCTTTTCTGCCCGCACCATCGTGATTCGTCTCAGCCCTGTGAATTTACTGCATCGCGAAATCCGCATCATGACGCTGGATTGGGATGGAGCCGAACTACACCTCACCACGAACCCGGATGGCTCGACGAACATCCCCGGTCCGCTGACCCGCGTTGATCCCGGCCAGGTCATGGGGCAATTGCTCGATCTGCGCATTGGCAGGGTGACGCTGGCCCACTCCACGTTCTTTTGGGACAACCAGGCGCTGGAAATGGATCTGAGCGCCCGAGACCTGGCGCTGCTCCTCCACCTGCGAAGCGGGCCTCGCTACGAGGGAAGTCTGGCGGCCTCGGCCGTGAATGTGCGTATGCCGGGACGCGCGCTGCCGACCCTGGCATTTTCAGCTCGCTTTGGATTGTCGCAAAAGGAGTTCGCGGTGCAGTCCCTGGCTTGGCAATTTCACGGCATGGCGGGACAAGGGTCGTTCACGTTTCACCCGCTGCCGGCGCCTCAAGCCTACTTCTCCTTTCAAACCAGTCTGGACGTGGCGACGCTCAAGTCGATGCTGCGTCTTCCCGGTTTGCAGACGGGGATCGTGCGCCTCGAAGGTCAAGGGATCTACCGCGATGGGCAACTCTCGGCGCGAGGCAGGCTCCAGTCGCATCAAGTCCTCTACCGGGACGCACAGTTCGATTCCGGGCCGATCGAGGCCTCGGCGGACTACTCCCTGGACCAGTCGCGAGTGACGGTTTCCAATTTGAAGTTGACCGGCTGGGGCGGCAGCGCGCAGGGCGATGGCCAAGTCCGTCTCACCGGCCCCGCGCCTCAGCTCACCTTGCGCGCTCGCCTGCATGATATGAATCTGGGAGCGTTGCTTGAGAGTTCCAAAAGGCAACCTCGGCTGATCGCACAACTCCGCCCTGCCGCGCGCGTCGAGGGGATCGTGGAGCTGACCTCGGCCGGCAAATTCGACAACCTCAAGTCGAGATTCGATCTCCATTTGTTGCCTCTCGCCGCCCCTCCGTCGGGCGTCCTTCCCGTCAGCGGCGACATGCAAGGATCATTGGAAATCAACCGCGGCTTCTCAGTAAGCCTTGCGAGTTCGAGTTTCGAAACTCCTCATTCGCTCCTCAAAGCCAAGGGAACGCTGGTCGAGTCCGTGGGACCCGGCGAACCGCCGGGCCGCCTGCAAATCCAATTCGAGACGACGCAACTTCAGGAATGGCGCTCCTTGCTGGGAGCGCAATTTGTTTCAGACTTTCGCCTTCCACTCACACTCGGTTCGCGGGCAGCCGTTGAGGGAGAAGTCTTGGGCTCGATGCAGAGTCCCGAAGTGCGCGGCTCGGTGCGTGTCGGCAGGTTCGAGTATCGCGGCGGCGCCTGGGATGGCCTGAAGGCAAACATCGCCGTTTCGCCGGACTCCCTGCAAGTATCTTCCGGGCAGCTCTCACGCGGTCGCAGCTTGCTTAACCTCGAGGCCTCCGCCCGGCTGGAAGACTGGGCGATTTCCGAATCTTCTCAAGTGCGTTTATCCGCCCAAGCACAGCGCACGCCGTTGGAAGGCCTTAACGCTGCATTGGGCATTGACTACCCCGTCTCCGGGGAGGTGAGCGGGAAGGTTAACTTTGCGGGGACAGCCTCGAATCTCCTGGGTAACGGCGATTTCAAGCTGGACAACGCCGACATCGCGGGCGAGAGCTTCAATTCCGTTTCGGCCAAAGTTCGAATCCACGGCTCCTCCGTAGACCTCAGCTCGATCGAGGCGATGAAAGGCCGCGGCAGGATTACGGGAAAAGCGCAGGCCGATATTTCCACTCACGCCGTGTCATGCCAACTTCACGGAACGAGTTTTTCTCTTGCCGACTTCAAGCGCCTGGAACCGCTCCTGGGGCCAAGCCTTGCGCCTGCCCAGGGTGGCCAGGAGTCCCACCCGTCAAACCCACTGGATGGCCAGGCAAGCTTTGACCTGGAAGGCAGTGGCGCCCCTGACCATCTTCACTTTCACTCCACAGGCCTCGTCAAGGACATCCGTGTTGGCGGCGTTCAAGTCGGCGACCTCCGCCTTCAAGTGAGCGGCGAAGGCCGGGATGTTCAGTTTCGAGGTGTGGCTTCCGGACCTGCGGGCCTTTTCAGCCTGGAGGGCGATGCCCGGGCTGCGGGAGACTGGCCGCTTCAATTGCAAGGCCAATACACGTCTCTTCGCCTGGATCCATGGGCCCGCTTGTTCGCGAATAACAAGTTCGACGCTCAGGTCACCGCCAGCGGCTCTTTCAAGGGGACGGGCTCACTTCGCGATGCTTCGAAGTTCGATCTGCATAGTGAGATGCTCACCTTGGAGGTGAGCTTTCCCGCTCTGAAGTGGTGGAACGAGCATCCCGTGGAAGTGCGCTACGCGGACAACCGTCTCTCCGCTCAGCCCTTTCGCATGCAGGGCCCCTCGACGAGCCTGGTCGTTGATGGCTCCCTTCTCCTGGCGGGCCCGCCCTCGCTTGACTTAAACGTTCAAGGGGTAGCAGATGCCACAATCCTCAGCCTGGTGGAGCCCGGCTTACAGGCCTCCGGGCAGTCGCGGATCAAGTTGAGCGTCTCGGGTTCGCCCGGCAGGCCTCAGATGAACGGGACGGTCGAGATTCGCGACGTGGGCCTCGCCTATCCGGGCCTGCCCTTTCGCTTGAGCGGGCTGAACGGCGAAGTCCAACTGGAGGGAGAGCGGGCGACCGTGAAGTCTTTGCGCGGCGTCAGCGGCGGCGGCCCGGTCACTTTGGATGGCTTTGTGACCCTGGCCTTGCCGCCCCGCTTCGATTTGCGCGTGCAACTCGACCAAGTCAGGGTGCGCTACCCGGTTGACTTCACTTCCATTCTCGGCGGGACTTTGCGTTTGGAGGGAACGTCGGAACGGTCGCAACTCCGCGGCGACTTGGCGCTCAGCCAGGTGCTCGCGAGCGGGAGCAAGCCCTGGCTCAACCAGTTTATGCAGACCGCGAGCCCTTTCGAGGCCCCGGCGTCGGCCGCGACTTCTTCCCTGGCCAACTCCATTCAACTGAATGTTCGAGTCGCCACGCCCACGCCGGTGCGATTACAAATACAGGATCTGCGGCTCACCGCCGACGTCGAGGTGCGCTTGCAAGGGAGCTTGGCGAACCCCGTGGACCTGGGCGACGTGCACTTCCTGAATGGCGAAGCAGTTGTGCGGGGCAATCGCTTCACCCTCACGCGGGGTGACCTCAGTATGACCAATCCCCAGCGAACCCAGACCACACTCGATTTGGAAGCTCAGACGCGCGTCCAGCAGTATAACCTCACGGTCAATGTGGCGGGCCCGCCGGGACGGTTGAAGATCACCTACCGTTCGGATCCGCCGCTCCCCACGGAAGAAGTCTTCTCGCTGCTGGCGCTGGGATATGCGCCCCAGCAACAGCAAGGGTCCACATCCGGAATCGTCGGCTCCTTCGCCGCCGGTAACGCAACCCAAACCGTGGGAGAAAGCGCCCTGCTTTCGCAAGCCCTCTCCACCCAGGTCGGCGGCCGCATCCAGCGGCTCTTTGGAGTCAGCCGCATCCAGATCGATCCCAATGTGGGTCTGCCCGGGTTCAACAACGGAGAGCGCATCACCGTTGAGCAGCAGGTGACGAAGGACTTGACCCTCACCTATATTACCAATACTGCTTCTTCACAATATCAGATTATCCAGTTTGAGTATGCCTTCGGTGAAAATGTCTCGCTCCTCGGCGTCCGCGACCCCAACGGCATCGTGGGAGTGGAACTGAGATTCCGCCGGCGATTCAAGTGATCGGGGCCAGGGCCGGAATTTGTGATTGGTGATTTCTGATTTGCGATTTCCAGTCCGCCAGCCGTGAATCAGTCTCGGGGTTTTTTCTGCAATCTGGAATTTTGAATTTGAGATTCCCGTCCGCTTCCAGCCCAGTCCGCTATGCTATACTGCCCTTGGTGGCCGCGGAGAGGTGTCCGAGTGGCTGAAGGAGCACGCTTGGAAAGCGTGTTTGGGGGAAACTCCAACGTGGGTTCGAATCCCACCCTCTCCGCCAGCCTATCAATTGCAGTTCCAGTCGGTTAGGAGCACACTGTTTTTCGTGTACCTGTAGTGTCCCCTTCGTCTCGCCTCAGGTCTTATTTCCCCGGTAGTCTGAGCTGTAGCGTCTAAGTCGCCCGAAAATGGGAGGGAAACAGTCCAAGCAATTAGTAACAGTCGGCAATTCCGAGGATCGTGGTTTTGGCGGCAGTAATCTGCTCGTGGAAACACCGGAAACTCGCTGATGCCTCGGAAAGTTTTGCGAGATCGGCATCGGTTAGTGCTTGCACCAATGGGATTGCAACGCTTATTACGTCAGCGGCCGTCGCAACGGGTTTTCCATACAATAGCCGTTTCTGAATGCTCCTGGGTCTCCGCTGGATACCGGGCTTCCCCTGCAAAATGAGAAGCCATGTTTCGATCATTTCCACAGGTACAGCGATGAGAATGGGCCAATTGATGCCGGGTTTTTTCGGAATCCAATACAGTTCGGGGCGAGTGCGGGCGACGGCTTCCGCGATCATGCAACATCGGCAGGCGCCAACCGCTGCCCCGCCGAGATGATTGTCATGACGGGGATGGCGAGGGTCTTCTGGGAGCGCGGCTCGATCCAAATCAACATTGCCGTCATTATCTACCCCTACTACTGCAAACTGGGCACACTGTCCATAGAAGCGTTTTAGGGCCTTTGGAATGAACTCTAGGACGAACTGCCAGCCGCGGCCCGGCGCGTCGATGAAGTCCACCTGAATCTGATCCTCGGGCAGCGCAAGCGCCTTGGCAACGAAGGCGCGAAGGATAAGGTGATCATTTCCTTCGACATGAAAACCGGCCAGTATTGGCATTTCATAGCCCCTCGAACAAACCGGTAGCCCACTGGTATCCGATCCCTTCCTCTTCTTCCTGGCTTATGTGAAGACGTTGGAGAATCTCTGGAAGGGGTGTGATCTTCGCGCGTCCTTCCTGCTGTTCAACCACTTGGATGGATGGGAGCAAATCTCTGAAGAGATCGACGTAAGACGGCGAATGCGTCGTCAGCAGGATCTGAGTCGGCACCTGTCCCGCTGGGGGATAGGCGAGCGCTACGAACTTCTCGAAAAGCCAACGGAGCCGACGAGGATGCAGCCCTGTTTCAGGCTCTTCCATGCATATGACATCTGGCTTGTAAGGCGCGTTTAGGATGCAGAGCATGCCAAGGGTAAACATCGTACCATCGCTCACATCCGGGGCTGCTATATAGCCCCGCTGTTCTCTGAGTTTGAATGCCAAACCCTGTTCGTCTGTTCGGGTCTGCGTGATAATCATTGATTCCAAAGCGGGGAGAAGCTGGCGCATCTCGGCCAGAATTCCTTCGTAGATGGCAGCGCCCTCAGGATCAGACTTGGTCCATGCGATGAAGTCCGCTACATTTTCGCCGTAGTAGCCGATGCGGTCCTTGGATTCACCACTCCCCAGCGACTTGAGTTTCGAAACCTCCAGGTGATAGTAGCCGACTCGGGAAAGAGCCTTGGCGACGGCCCTAGCGAACTTAACGTTTGGCGCCTCGGCCCACACCCCGGCACTTCCATGCCAGACGCGGTGCAGGGTGGTCGGCATGTCCCACTCTACACTGCCAAACTCTCCCATTTGCGTGCGGTTTGTGCGGCGCTGAAAAACCCACTCGGCGGGTTGTTGGTCCTGTTGGCGTGTGAGCGTTTCCTCCAAGACGTACAAAGCAGTTGGCGCTTCGGCGACCTTCAGTACATAGTCTGCCGTGCAACCAGGGTAATCGGGGATCTGATCGATCTGCACCTTAAACCCGATCGGGTCGGTTTCACCTGCCCAGCGGCTGCGCACCAAGTGAAACTCTCCCAAGCCGGGAGGGAACATCTCCTCCAGCGTCCGGCGAATAGAGCTTTGCAGTGTGAGCATAGCCTTGAAGACATTAGATTTTCCGGCCCCTGCAGGGCCGACCAGCAAGGTGATCGGCTCCATCTGGAGGTTTGTTTGAGCGTGATTTCGGAAGTTCGTGAGCTGCAAAACCTTGATCATCGTATGACATTCCTAAAAGCAGACAGGGGACAACTTGTAGATGATATAGCAGCCACGCTGCCCAAATGAGCTGTCATCGACTCCCCTGCACAATTATCGTTGATTCCAAGCTACCGCGCCAATATCTTAACACGAATCTCCTGTTTGGATGTCCGAACGTCCGGTCACCCACAAAAAGCTAGAAAGCTAAGCCGAGAGTGCATGAGGAACTTTCCCCCAAGCTAGTGTTTTCCCAAGTCCGCCTGACATCCGCCTCTAACTGTTCTTGCCGAGCCCGCATCCACGGCGAATAGTGCTTTTCCGTGACCTTGATGCTGGTGTGTCCAACCAAGGTTGATACGCGGTCCATCGGCACTCCCTTCTGGAGCAAGCCCACGGCAAACGTGTCGCGGAATCGGTGCGCGTGTCCGTCGGGGATTGTCGCTTCCTTGAATAGGTACTTAGGGGTGAGGGGACAGCTATGTCATTGATTTTGCAGCCGGCCAAAATGTTGACGAACCACCGCGGACAGTCAGAGGCGTCGCGCGATGACAAAGGCTAATTCAATTACGCTACGGAGTTTAACTATATTTATTAAATTTCTCCAAACTAACCGCTTTACCTTGACAAAAAGAGTTAAGTGTCGTATCTTAGTGCAGAAGATGAGCCCATCCACTCTCACCTTCCGGGCTGCCTGAATCAGGTCAGGCAATCTGCAAACGGGCCTCCCAGACGAGATTCATTCAGGTACTCATGCGGGCTCGCAGTGCGGAGAGTTCGCAAAGGAGGGCATTATGTCGGAACGAAACGGCGATAAAGCCAGATTCGGCCGGTTACGAAAGCACCGGATTCTGCTGCGGAGGCGCATCCGAGAGGTACGGGATGCAATGAGCAGTAAAACAACAACTCCAGCCATTGCCGCGTCCGAGCATGACGGCACATCTTCGCGGTCACTCAAGCCCATGTTGTGAGGACGTCGGGAAGGCTGAGGTTCGATAGGCGGAACAAGCCTTGCCATCGCTCAAATCGCTGGAAAGAGCCCGGCAAGCAAACAAGCTCAACTTCCGCCCTCCGCCTCCAGCCACGACTCGAAGGATCGGCGCTGCCGGCAGAGGAAAAACCTGTTGCCGGTTGACGGACCCGAAAGGAGGTCCCATGAAAGAAAAAATCTCGGCACTCCTGTTGCACCAGTCCACGGAATCGCAGCGCCTGCTGAAAGAGTCTCTGGAAGGGCGGTCGATCAAAGTCAATTGGCTGAAAACCTGCGGAGAGGCCTTGCCGCTGCTCCGCGAGGCTGATCCACCGCATCTGGTTTTCACGGAAGCGCTGCTTCCGGACGGCAACTGGGCGGACGTGGTCAAGCTGGCGCTTGGGGCCTTGAAGCCCGTGAAGGTCATCGTGGTGTCGCGCCTCGTCGATCTCAAGCTCTATGCGGACACCATGGTGGGCGGGGCATTTGACTTCATTGTGCCTCCCATGACGAGCGATGAACTCGCTCACGTCCTGGCGTGTGCCATGGAGAACGTTTTGAATTTGCGACGTACGCAGGCTATGGCGGTGGCCGTATAGCCCAGCCGGGCATCGCTGATGGCACAAGAACCCCTCAGCGCCCTCAGGAGTAACGGAAGGCGGGGGTTAACCTTTAGTAGAATCTAGTGCTCGTATTCAAGGAGGCTTTTATGCAAATCACTCGCGGAAGGCCAGTTCGTCAAGCACGCTCAGTACGGTCTCGGCGTGGTGACACAATCGGACGCCGGAGCGCACCTCCATCGACTTCCACCTCCACGGAATCAAGAAATTTGTCACCCGGCTCATGACGGTCGAACTTACCGACGAAGCTCCTCCGCCCAAACCCCATCCCGCACGTCGCAAGAAGCTATCGAAGCTATCGACCCAGACTCCTCCTTTCACGATAGCCGTCATTGGGAAGTGAGCGAGGTGGGGCGACGCCCTACTGGGACAAGAGGGTGCGCCCGGCCTGGGGACATCAATTTTGAGCGCGCCGACTCGGAGGGTTCGGCCGCGCTGGCTATCAAGGCTTCGTTGCCCGCGGGGTTGGCGCCATCGGCGAGAATCTCTTTCTGCCGACGGCTGGCAATTTTTCTCTGGGCGCGGCGTTCGGCCTTCTCGCGCTGCTTTTCCAATCGCTTCATTTCCTTCCGACGTTTCTCGGGCGTAGTGGCCATCAGGTCTCCTTAGAATACGAATGTACGCTGACAATATCCCCAACGCATCGTTCGGGACTACCAGCGAGGTTCACGCGGCTGGCGTGCGGCTTCGCGGTAGTCCTCATTTGAGAATCTGCCCGGCCTTGGCCCTGCACCGCTGCTGTGGCGGGTGGGGGTTCGCTCCGCCCTGGGACGCGCTTCGTTCACCTTAAGGTTGCGGCCACCAAACGCCTTTCCTTCAAGGCCGGCAATCGCCTTGGCCGCTTCTTCATCGTTGGGCATTTCGACGAAAGCAAACCCGCGGGCTCGGCCAGTTTCCCGGTCCTTTGCAACTTGGACGCGTTTAACTTCCCCGAACCCTTTGAACAGCGCGGTCAACTCGCTTTCCGTCGTCTGGAAGCTCAAATTACCAACAAAGAGGTTTTTCATTTCTCTCCTTTGCCTAAATATACATTCCCGGAGGCGCCCGATCTTTAGGGCCCGGTGCGGCCTCCCGGCTGTCTCAGCAAGAGTCTTGGAGGAAGACCCGAAAATGGCCTCGACCGCAACGGATGGCGGAGTTTCCGCAGCGCCTTGGCTTCGATCTGGCGGATCCGCTCGCGAGTCACGGCAAAGATCTGGCCGACTTCCTCAAGTGTGCGTTCGGTGCCATCGTCCAGGCCAAAGCGCATCCGGATTATGGCTTCCTCGCGGGTGGTGAGCGTCTTCAACATGGCAGCCATCCGCTCCTTCAGGTTGAGTTTGATGGCCGCGTCGGACGGCGAAACCAGAGCTTTGTCCTCGATCAAGTCGCCCAGGTCCGACTCGCCGTCCTTCCCAATGGGCGTCTCCAAAGACATGGTTCGCTGAGCAACCCTCTTGGTGCTGCGCACTTTCTCGACGCTGACCTCCAGGCGCCGGGCGATCTCCTCGCGGTAGGCTCGCGGCCTAGTTCCTGGACGAGTTGTTGGGTGGTACGACTCTGTTTGATGATGGCGGCGGACATGTGCACCGGCACTCGAATCGTGCGCCCCTTATCGGCGATGGCACGTGAGACCGCCTGACGAATCCACCAGGTGGCATAGGTGGAGAACTTGTAGCCGCGACGCCACTCGAATTTGTCGGCCCCCCTCATCAGGCCAATGTTCCCCTCTTGGATCAAGTCAAGAATCTCCAGACCGCGGTAGGCATACTTCTTGGCGATGGACACCACAAGGCGAAGGTTGGCCTCGGTCAACTGCTTCTTGGCTCGTTCGGCTTCGGCCTCGCCGCGCAGGATCAGAGCGAGCGAACGCTTCGCGGCCGTGAGCCCGACCTGGCTCGATTCCTCTATTTCCTTTAGCTGGGAGCGACACGCAACGCCGATCCTTGCGCGACAGCGGCGACCTTGCCGGGCGCGGCGCCCGCGCACGGCACAAACCGGACCGTCCCGCTCTCCAAGGAATGAATCCGCTCGACCTGGCGCCGCAACTTCTCAACCAGGCGCTTCTTTTCGAGCGGGTGCAACCCCATCGAGCGAGCCAGTCGCGACATCTCAACCCGCGTCCGCGACAATTTGCGCCGCGCCCGGAGACGAGCGCGTTGCTCTGAACCCGGAATGTTGCTGAGCCGAGCGGCCTGCTGAAGTCCTGCACCGTAGAGTCGCTTAATCTTGTCGATAATCCCCAGCGTCTGGCGGGTCTTCTTGGCGATTTCTTCTGCCGTCACCTGTTCCTCATCGAAATGGACGACCTCTCTGATCGAACGTGTACCGTTGCGCAACTCCCTGCCCATTTCGATCAGCTCTTCGAGCACCAGCGGAGAACGAGAAACGGTCTTGAGCACCAGCGCATGGCCGCGCTCCATGCGCTTGGCGAGGGCCACCTCCTCCTCCCGCTTGAGCAGTCGCACACTTCCCATCTCGCGAAGATAGAGCAGGACTGGATCGCTGGTCTTGTCCGGAAAGAATGCGGTGTCGTTGAGTTCAGCCTCTTCAACGTGAACGGAATCTACTCCCGTCGCGCTTTCCACGTGTTCAGCAACCCCCGGCAAACCGCTTGCAGGCATCGCTACAGGAGCGTCTTCGCAGATGCGGATGTTGTGGCCCTCGAAGGCGGAGAGCAGCCCGTCGACCTCCGCGGCGGTGGGCGTCTCGCCGGGCAGAACTTCGTTCACCTCGTCAAACAGGACATAGCCCCGTTCCTTGCCCATGTTGATGAGCCCGCGAAGCCGGTCATCCTGTTCCTGAAGTACAGGCGACAAAGGTTCCTCTCCTAAACGAACAAAAGCAGAGTCTCCAAGGCGGAGACTCTGCGCTACGCACAACGTATGCCAACCTGAACGGCGCCGCCGCACCCTCTTCTAGCGGCCTGTTACGATGCGAGCTGAGTCTTGGACCGGTCAGCATTTTCCGGAAGGTCCGCGGACTCTGGCGCGCCCGGTACTTGCAAAACCGGACCTCGAAAATGCAAGGGATCGCGAAGATTTTGCAATTCACGGTAGTAGTAGAGCGGAGTGGGGTGTCTCCCCCTGAATCTCAGAGTCTTCAAGAATTCGATTTCTGCTTCGGTGGCCCCGCCACTGAGAGAAGTATCGTGTAGGAATTCCTTCAGCCCCCGCTCCTCCTCGCCGGCACTTTCGGCTTGTTCAACGAATGCGAACCTCCTGATGTGCCGAGGGGCCATCCTGCGGTTCAAAACAATTTCAAGGCTAAAAGTCGCAAGGTCAATATCCCAGGAATCGATCAGGGGATCCAGGAAAGAGGCGCAATGCTCACTCGATACATTGAATACGTCCGTATCCAGGAATTCGAGAATCGCCACCCGCATCTCCTCGTAACTTCGATCGCTAACCCTTACGACCAAGCGGAGCCAGCTCTCGCTCCCCAGTTCTTGCCTGGTAACTCCCTTGACCACATCCACAAGTTTTTGGGTGACTAGAAGTTCAAGTTCACCGAAAGGTTGTCGTTCGAAAATCATCCTGACTTGCTTCTGTTTGTCGAGTTTGCACTTACGAAGGACCATTTCACGAACTTCTTTAAACAAAGGGGCGGGTGGATCGGCCAGTTTCCGCTTCAACTCTTCCTGGCGCTGCAACTCAACCAGCTTCGTGAGCTCTCCGTGCCGGAACTTCAAGAAATCTTCGATCTTGCCGTAGATATCTGTCCGCTCCGGGGCGGGAGGCGCTTTTCTCCTCGTAAGTAACTGTGAAATATAGGATTCCGTGACTTGGGCAGCAACCGCCAAATCTCTCTGCTCATGTCCTAGTTGGTCAAGCCGCTGTCTGATGATGAAAGGTAGATCCATGGAAACTATCCCCTCGCTTAACTTGGAGAAGTTCATTACGAATAGACTCTACGAGGTTCGCATAATTATCTTGACAAGTAAAGTAAATTCACCCATGATGGTTAACGAGAGGAGCCTCTCTTAGACACGCCCTTAATCTCCCGAACTAAGTCTGGTTATCTCACCCTGCAGCTCGGTTCGATGAACACCGCCGAGTTGCCCTCGTTTGAGTTTGGTGAACACGAAACGACTTTCGGCAAGAAGCAACGGCGGTTTCAATGATGGTTAGACTCTCGATAACCAATCACAGGGCGTGAACCGAGTCACGCTGAAGGATTCTGGCATGTACATTCAATATGTGGGCTTCGATTCTGCTACCGGTTCTCGCACTTATACCTTTCATGTGATTGATGCGCCCCGTGAGGCACGCGATTTCACCGTCAAAGTCGAAGCCGAGGCGTTTCGACCGGATTCTCTCGGCCTTCAAGATGGTCCGTGCATCTGTTACGCGCGCCTGGTCAAGGAATTACAAGGGCAAACCGCTGAATCGCGCGCTGAGGCCTGCCTGAGCATCGGGGAACGGGACATCAAGGATTACTTGGAGGAGCACAATCCGAAAAAGCCGCACGCAAAGAAGAAGGAGAGCCACGTCGTGCCGCTGGCCGACACGCCGGAAAATTGGTGGGGGCGGAGATGACCCCATTGGACGTTCTGTTTGACCCGTCGAAGGCTGCCGTGGTCGCACAACAAGCTTCGGGATCTTCTTCCCCGGAGCGCCTCGGGCATCGTCCCGGGGAACTTTAACCGGAAGTACAACCTAACGGAGCAGGCCCCAAAGGCCGTTCCACCTTGGAGGAACAGAGAGAAATATGGCAACTAAACTTTTCGTAGGTAATTTACCCCATAGCGCTACCGATGCGACGCTGGGCGAATTTGTAACCAATGCCGGCTTTCAGGTAGCCTCGGCGGTGGTGGTTCGCGACAAGATGACGGGGACGCCACGAGGCTTCGGCTTTGTCGAACTCGGCGAGGGCGAAGACATTCAGCGTGCAATCGCAGGGCTGAATGGACAGTCCCTCGAGGGCCGTCCCTTAACCGTCAATGAAGCTCGGCCGCCGCGCACGGACTTCTCGCGCCCCCGCGGCGGGGGGGGTGGCGGTCGTGGTGGCTTCGGCGGCCGTCGGCGAGATTATTAAGGCCGGAAACCCTCCGGCAAGACGAGTCGGCGGGCTTCGGAAGAGCCATCGATTGCTCTTTGTGGCGGACCCCCCAGGGCGGAAATCCCACCGGCGGGTAATGCCGGGGGTACCCGTCCGCGCCTGCGCGGTGAGATACGCCCGAAAGATGAGGAACAATCATGGCATAAGGAAAGTACTTCCGCCGGCATTCCAATCTGCGAACGCGCTGTGCGCGCGAACCAGCCATCCCTAAGCTCCCTGTCTTTCCTCCACAAGGTAGATACCCCAGACGCGGGGCCTGTACCCAGGATTGTGTGTACCCAGAATTGTGGTGACTTTAGCGAGCGATTGATCTAGCATATGGCGTTTGTAGGAGTGCTGTTGGCGAACAGAGTCCGCAAAGCAGTACCTGGTCGTTACTAATAACTACTCATTCTCGATACGAGGTGCCTGCTTTGACGGGCGGAAGGAGGGCTGTCATGGTGCGAAAGAAAAGCCATTCGGCTGATTGGGAGTCCCTGCTCGCTGAGGTGTCCTACGGAAAGACCGTCACAGAAACCGAAAGAAAACGCCACGTCTTCAGGCAGGGAGATCCTGCCGATGCCGTGTTTTTCCTTCAGCCGCGGCAAGGTGAAGCTGGCGGTTACGTCCAAACAAGGCAAAGAAGCCATTGTGGCTATTCTGGACCCTGGTGATTTCTTCGGTGAGGGTTGTCTCGCAGGTCAGCCTTTGCGCATGGCGACGGCTACCGCGATGACGGATTGTACGCTGGTCAGGACTAGAAAAGCCCGCCATGGCACGCATGCTTCACGAAAAGCACCACATCTCAGAGTTATTCGTCACCCATCTACTCTCCCGTAACATCCGCTATGAAGAGGATCTTGTTGACCAGCTTTTCAACTCCAGCGAGAAGCGGCTGGCTCGAATTCTCTTGCTGCTTTCGCATTTTGGCAAAGAAAGCCGTGCCGAACCAGTCCTCCCCAGAATCAATCAGGAGAGTCTGGCGCAGATGGTCGGCACCACCCGGTCGCGCGTCAGTCATTTCATGAACAAGTTTAAAAACCTTGGCTTCATCGACTACAACGGTGGGCTCACCGTCAACAGTGGCCTGCTGAGCATTATCCTGCACGACTAGCCTGGATTTCTCACCGCGACGAGGAAGAGCGGGACTTTGCCCTCGGCCCGGCCCGAATCCCTGACTTGTGGCGAGACGACCCGGCTCCGACAAAACTCCAAATGTGAGCAAAATTAAACAGTTTGACGCCACGGCTGAGGTAGCATATCGTGTAACGCTCAAGGCTGGCCTCGCTGCGATACGAAAGAGCTGTCATGAACTCCGTAGAGTATGCTGGATGGGCGACCACCCCAGTATACCCGGAGTCAGGTTTGTGGCGAGAGCCGGGCTGAATTTACCGGAGGCATAGACGTGTCTCAATTGAATGAGTCTCAAAAGCCCGCCAATCCCGCGGCCCACAGAGGGCGCAAGCGGGCAACCGCACTTTGCCCCTCTCGGCTCGGCACTGAATGTTCTCTTGGTTTGGCCGCGGTTCCCGTCCTCTTTCTGGAGCTTCGACGGGATCCTCGACCTCGTTCCCATCAAGACCGACCAGCCGCCGCTGGGCTTACTCACGGTAGGGGCGCTCTGTCCGAAGACCTGGACCCTAAGGCTGATCGACCGAAGCTTCGAGGAGTTGCTGGATACCGACATCCTCTGGGCCGATCTCGTCATGGTCAGCGGAATGCGCGTCCAGAAGGATGACATTCGCGAAACCCTCTCCAGGGCCCGCGCTCTGGGCCGGCGGACAATAGTTGGCGGTCCCTTCGCGAGCAGTGAACCCGAGCTCCTTCTTCGGCTCGCCGACCACGTCGTGGTGGGCGAGCCGGATGAGGTTTTTCCTGAGATTGCAGCCGATCTTGAGCGCGGCACTGCCAAGCGGCTCTACGTGATCGAAGACAAGCCCGATGTCAGCAAGACGCCCCTCCCACGCTTTGACCTGCTCAAACTCGAAAAATATGCCTCCATGGCGGTGCAGTTCTCCCGGGGCTGTCCGTTCCAGTGCGAATTCTGCGACATCATCACGATTTACGGAAGGAAGCCGCGAACCAAGCACCCGAGCCAGTTGCTGGCGGAACTCGAGGCATTATTTAAGCTCGGATGGCGCGAGCAAGTCTTCATTGTCGACGACAACTTCATCGGCAACCACAAGCTGGCGCTCGAACTGGCCCAGGCGCTCGCGGAGTGGCAGCAATCTCGTGGCTATCCGTTTTTGTTTTACACCGAGGCCTCCATCGATCTCGCGCAAAAGCCGAAATTGATCGAGGCCATGGTGAAGGCGAACTTTTTCTACGTCTTTATCGGGATCGAGAGCCCTTCCCCCGAATCCCTGACGGAAGCCAAGAAATTTCAAAACCTCCGGCGGGATCCTCTGGAGAGCGTTCGCTTTATCCAGAACCAAGGTCTTTGGGTGACGGCGGGTTTCATCATTGGTTTCGATTCGGACACCGAGAGTGTCTTTGAACAGCAGAGGGACTTCATCGAGCGCGCCGCCATCCCTTGGGCGATGGTCGGGTTTTTGCAGGCGCCGCCCACGACGCCGCTCTTTGAGCGGATGCTGAAAGAAGACCGATTACTCATGGAAAGCACCGCCACCAGCAACTTTGATCCGCCCAACTTCCGGACGCTGATCCCGTTGCCGGTTCTGCTGAAGGGGTTCCGCGGGTTACTGCTGTCCCTCTACGATGCCCCGGCATTTTACGATCGCTGTTATCGTTCGCTTCTGCACTGGAAGACCCGCCCGCCGCAACAAGCCGCCGGATATTCCACTCCGGCCCAAGCTGGGGATCCTGGTTCGCTCGATACTCCGCCAAGGCTTCCTCTCCTCCTATCGGAAAGCCTACTGGAAGTTCCTGCTGCGAATTCAT
Organism: uncultured Acidobacteriota bacterium; assembly: GCA_963722675.1. Classification (GTDB taxonomy): domain Bacteria; phylum Acidobacteriota; class Terriglobia; order UBA7540; family UBA7540; genus CAVROP01. The sequence continues at coordinate 7,710 of CAVROP010000072.1, read as the reverse complement.
GCCCACTGGCTCTTCGAGCCGGCGAAGCTCAGCCTGGGGTTTGCGATGCTGCTCTCGGGACACCATTTCATACGCTATGCAAGCACCGTGGCGGCACAACTTGAAGGTGAGCTCAGCAGACTGGCCATTGAAAAAGAAACGGCAGAATTCAGCATCGAGGCAGCGCCTGCCGAAATTGAAACCTGAGTCGCCGCGTTCCCGGCACCCCCGGCTCTCGGCCCGCCTGCGCGCTTCTAAGAGAATTTCAAAAGTGAGCAAAATTGCACAGCTTTCCGTCACGGCTGGTGGCAGCCTGTTAGTCGTGCACGGAGGGTTGAACACTCGGTTTCAGGGCAGGCACGAAATTCCTGGTCGTTTCGATTTCATGATCTTGTTGGATGTGGCACGCGCCCAAGGGGAGCATTCTTGCCACCCCCGGCTTGATCGGTGGGAGTAGTCTCGATGAACATACTGCTTTACAATCCCGATAACGAAATCACCAACAATTTCATGCCGCATCTCTGGATGTTTCTCCTGCGATCGCTGACTCCTCCGGGCCATCAAGTCTTCCTGGTGGACGGCAACGCGCAACGCTTGAGCGCCAGCGAGTTGGCGCACTACGTAACAGAGAAACGCATCGGGCTGGTCGGAATCGGCGCGATGACGCGCATGATTCGCAAAGCCTACCTGATGGCCGATGCGGTGCGCGCAGTGGGAGTGCCGGTCGTCATGGGGGGCCCGCATGTTACCGAGGTTCCTGACGAGCCGCTGGGGCGCGACGGGGGGCCGCGCCATGCTGACGCGGTGGCTCTCGGCGAAGCCGATTACACCTGGCCGCGAATTGTGGCCGATGCGGAACGTGGGGAGTTGAAGGAGATTTATGCCCCTGTCGACGAAGCGGGCAAAGAGGTGAAGCCCTCTCTCGCGGACTATCCCGAGATTCCGTGGGATCGCATGGATTTGGACCAGTTTAACCTGGTGGGGCATTTTCCCAAATGGGCGCGCCGGTTACTTTCTCTGGCGGGCATGACGTGGCAGAGCTTCCACATGGTACCGATTGAATCCGGCCGTGGCTGCCCTTATGGTTGTGAGTTCTGCACGGTGACGGGTTTCTTCGGAGACTCCATCCGCTTTCGTTCGAACGCCAGCGTGGTGGACGAGCTTCTGAAACTCAAGCAACTGGAAAAGCGGCAGAAGGGGAAAATCGCCGTCTTCTTCATCGACGACAACTTCGCCATCAATCCCCGGCGCACCAAGTCGCTGCTGCGTGAAATCATCGCGCGTGATGCCCAGGTGCCCTGGGTGGCGCAAATCAGCATGAATCTGTTGCGGGACGAGGAGCTGGTTTCGCTCATCGCCGAGAGTGGCGGCAAATGGATCTTCATGGGACTCGAGTCCATTGACCCGGAGAACCTGAAGAGCGTGCGCAAGGGATTCAACAAGCCGGAAGAGTACAAGGCGATTCTGGAATGCCTCGAGCGTTACGGCCTTTACGCGATCACTTCCTTCATCTTCGGCATGGACAGCGACTCCCCCGGAGTAGCGCAGCGCACTCTCGATGTCATCCGCACCTGGCCGCCGGGGCTCCCCGTTTTTGGACTTCTGACGCCTTACCCGTCGACGCCCCTTTACGACAGGCTCGCGGCTGCGGGCCGGCTGACCCGACCCAAGCACTGGTTGGAGTTCAAGCCCTTTACGATGGATTTCTCGCCCCTGGGGATCTCTCCGGAACAAGCGGAGGAAGAAATCAGGCAGGCATGGGATGCATCCTATCAAGCCGGCAACGAACAGCGCAGCAATCGACCGGTTAGCACCGGGAGCTCTCGCGGACCGAATCATTCATTTGCTGGGCCGTCTGGCGTTCCGCGGAATTTACTTCCCGCAAATGACGCGAAGAGAGAATGGACGCGGGTACTTTTCCAGAATCGACATTCCATCCTTCAGGTTATTTTCGAGGCGTTAAGATTCAGGTATCAGCCTCGGTCCCCAGGAGCCACTCTCGATCGAAGTGCCGGAAGGCGCCGAGCCGTCCGCTTGAGAGGAAATTCTGCCGGACCCTCGAGTGAGGAAGGGGACTACGCTACGACAGTAGTGCCCGGCAGAAGTCTGTGGACCTGAAGCTTGCAGTTTCAACGCACTTTTAACCCACCACCCACCACCTTGTGGTGTCCCAATCTAACGGGTAGCGCCGACCTTTAGGTCGGCAGATGCCCCGACAGGTCCGGGCGCTACGCCGAAACTAGGACACCACCCACCAGCTTGCGAATAGAGACTCCGCCTGGAAAGTCGTGTATAGTTTTCGAAATGACTTCTTGAGGCAAGGGAGGCGTAACTTCATGCTCAAATCGATCGCTGTCGTTGCTGGCAGCTACGTGCTGACGATCGTTCTTGTGCTGGGGACAGACCCGTTGCTTTCCCGCCTTTTCCCGGGGGATTTCGTCAGGGGGCAAAATCCCTCGAGCACGGCTCTTCTGGCAAGCACCGGGCTCTTCGTGATCATCTCAATCCTATGTGCGTGGGTCTGCGCCCGCTTCGCTTCCGGCCGCGCCGGCCTGCACGTGCTCTGGTTTTTTGTTATTGGGGAAGTGATGGGAATCGCCGGTAGTGGTATAGTTTGAAATTCAGAGCTATTGACTCTCCGTCCGGCTATGGCATGATGGAGGCATGGACAAAAAATCAGACCCGAAACCGAAAAGCAAAACGAAGGCCCACCCGAAACGACCCCCAAAAGAGGATTTCAATCAGGCGACGTTCCGAGTCATGCAGGAAGTAATAAAGCGGAGCGAAGCCTAGAGCGGTGGAATCTCGCCAGCTTTGATCTTGCGGTACAGTTCATTTAGCTCCGGCGCGAGCCAGGGCTCGCTGTTCGGACTTGGAGCGGGCGGAGTTGGATCAACTAGGTAGCTATAGTAGTTTGGGGCTATCTCTCGCAGCTTGCGATTCGTACCGTAGGCGAGCATGTCCGCAGCTTGGAGTGGGTGAAATATGTCGCTATCTGCGAAGGTAATCGAAGAAACAAGTTTTTTGATCTCGCGGTCTCTTCCTCTTAGCTTCCTGAGTGTCTCCAAATAGATTGCTGAAAAATTCTCTGTGTAGTCAAAAATAGTTGAAATTGGAAAATCAATCTCCCATTGGCGAAGCTGACGGATCACCATGTAAAGCAAGCGTTGAAAGGCAAAATCGAGAGCTTCTTTCTGTCCAAAAGCTTCACGCATTTCTCTTGGCATCGACCGGTAATACTTGGCGTCCAAGGCGACTCCAAAGTACGCGAGAACATTTTCTCGAATGGGTTTAACGAAGTGCCTCAGTACTTCATCTTCTTCAGCCTGTGACCATTTTATGTGCTCATAGGGCTTTCTGCGAGCGACAAGAGGAGCCATATGAAGGGCAGGAAGGGAATACTGTTTGAGGAGCAATCCCCAGTCAGTTGTAAACTTATCCCAAGCTTCATTCGAAAGGTATCCGCACAGACAAATGAAATCGGTATCTGCTAGGTTTCCACTTTCGTCAAAGTATCCCCAGATCACAAGTTCGTTCCCCAGTTGTAGTCGGAGGGCGCTAAATCGGTACAACCCAAAAACAGCATCGAATCCACCTTGACAGGAATCGGCAGGCATGGCATCCTCTTTCTGAGGGGTGCCATTCGGGTACACTTCACCTGCGACCTGTAAGCCATTCTCCCATTGACTCCCTGGCAGGATTCCCAATGGGCGAATTGCGTCAAGAGACTTCTATGCGTTTCACTTTTGCCCAGCGAGCTAACACCGCTTTGCGCGCACTCTCACTGCGCTCTTGCGGTGTCATGGCAGCCGCTCTTGCCGGACCGCCCTTCTTCCCGCCGCGCCTTCCTAGCGCCACAGCATAAGGGTTTTTCCGTTTCGTTACCATACCTAAATTATACGTGAGCGCTCTGGAATGTCAAGCGAAATCTTGCAGTTATTCCTGACCGCTCGCGTATACTGTATTTGAAAGTGAGGGAGCCATGAACAAGCTGAGCCAAAAGAAACAAGCGCAAGTGATCGCGGCCCTGGTCGAGGGATGCTCCATCAGTTCCACCGCCCGCATGACCGGCGTCACCAAGGTCACGATCCTCAAGACGCTGGCGAAGCTCGGCCCCGCCTGCGCCGACTACCAGGACCGCACGCTCAACAACCTGACTTGCAAGCGAGTCCAGTGCGATGAGGTCTGGCAGTTCTGCTACGCGAAAGAGAAGAACGTCCCCGCCGACAAGAAAGGCCACTTCGGATACGGAGATGTTTGGACTTGGGTTGCAATCGACGCCGACACGAAACTGATCCCCTCTTGGACTCTTGGAAATCGTGACGCCCGGACAGCGCGCATCCTGATCGAAGACCTTGCCTCACGTCTGGCGCATCGGATTCAGTTGACCACGGACGGACACAAAGCTTATTTGGAAGCGGTCGAAGGCGCGTTCGGATGCGACATTGACTATGCGATGCTGATTAAAACGTACGAATCAACTCAAGAGGAAACACGCTACAGTCCAGCGAAATGCACTTCCTGCGAGCGCAAGCCGATCAGCGGCAACCCTGACGCCGACCACATCTCGACCAGCTACATCGAGCGCCAGAATCTCACTATGCGGATGACCATGCGGCGCTTCACTCGGCTGACTAACGCCTTCTCAAAGAAGATCGAGAATCATGCCTACGCCGTTGCCCTCTACACGATGCACTACAATTTCTGCCGGATTCACGCCAGCTTGCGATGCACGCCAGCGATGGAAGCCGGAATCACTGACCACGTTTGGAGCGTCGAAGAATTGGCGGCCCTTATCCCCGAGCCCACCTGCGGTCCTCGCGGCCCCTACAAGAAACGAAGCGAGAATTAACTCGCTGCCTAAAACACGTATAGACATTGAAGGAAATGCTGAGTAAGATTGGCCTGTAATTGGAGGCTTAGTCATGGGCTCATCAGGCAACGCAGAGATACGTCAGAAGGCGCTGCAAGCACTCAGGCAAAGAAATATTGAGTTGGCCATCTCAGCAACGTTCTCAGAAGGAACCCCACCCGACATCTTGCGGGAGCAACTGAGGCGTACCTTAACAACGAATCCCAAGATTCTATCGGAAGTTGACAAAGCAGTCTTGGAATGTTGCCGCATCGCCGTAGGCATGTCATTTCTTGGTCTAGGTCTCGTGTGGCCTCCGGCCGATCCTGAAACCGAACGTAAACTGGAAGACGGAACATTGGACGTGCCAAACATGATAATTTCGAGCGTCCAAAGCAGCATGAATTTGGAGGACTGGCGGCGCTCTGGCTTTGTGAAAAGTATCAATATTGTCGGCTCAAGTGGAGGAGATTCCTGCCCTGCCTGTAAGGCCGCACAGAAAGCGCCGTGGCCAATCAAAGACGTACCAGAATTACCTATTCCCGATTGTACTTCGGAAGGGGGCTGCAACTGTAGCTACGTAACACACGAAATTAGAGAATAGAAAATTTCAATTTGGGAGGACGAGTAGCGCAAAGAATAAAAGCCCGCCTGCCAGCGAGCCTTTAAGAACTTGGTTTTGGGGAAATTATAGACCTTCCACCCACCGCTAGCCCAAGCGTAGCACGCTTACGGCGGGAGGGTCAAGGTGCGATTGTCTGTTCCACAAGGGAAGCATTCCTTAATGACATTACAGGTTGGTTTTCTAGGCAGTGATGGCTTCCTGATCGCCAGCGACAGAAAGGCTTGTGCTGGGGATTTCCCATCCATGCAGCAAACAGCCGAAACCAGAAAAATTGTAGCCTCAGAATTGAATGAATGCTTTTGTGCGGTTGCCGGAGATCAATTCGGGCTGCGATTAGCAAGAGATCTTTTAGATATGCTTCCTCGCGGGCAGTTTAACAGTGACTACGAGATCGTGAATTACTTGAATCGCGCATTTGAACCTTGCCAGCACATCTATAGTAGCAAGCCAAAGGAGTGCCCACTTCTAATTATAGGATTCCCGCAGAAAAAACTTGCGCCAAACGTATCTAAACTTTGGCGAGTCAGTTTTGAGGACACATGTCTTTCATGTGGTGTTGCACTTGATAAAGCGTATGGCGGGCAACTCAGCAATCCCGCTATATTCTGGGGCGAACGGTACTATCAACAGACGTACCCTTTGAACAAGCTCAAATATCTCGCCGCTCACGTCATCCTTGAAGGTAACGTGATTAGGCCCGGACTCATCGAAGGATTGGATTTATTGATAGCGGAAAATGGAAAAGAGCCGAGATTCTTAGATCAAGCTGAGCTAGCGGAATTACGAGAATGGTCTATGAAGTTCAACTCTGAAATCACCAAGGGATTTGGCTTCTAGGCAATCCACCCGCCAAACCCTTGCGCCTGAATTTCAAACTATACCACTACCCGCCGTCCTAGTGGAGAAAAGCAGTAATGACGTGCTATGGCAGTGGGACGAGGGGTACGATATCTATACAGACAAAACCAAGGGACATGGCTTCTATTCGGGCATGTGGTGGGGCGAGTTGAACATAGCTGTTGGGTGTGGCAAGCCGACGATCAATCCACATAAGCACGGCTGGAAGCCTGGCCAGTGGCCGGAGCCAACCCCCAAGTCTGCGAAGACTTCTGCCTCTCTTACAACCGGTCGCCAGTAACACGGGAGCGTAGCCACGGGATACGACTTCGGTGTTCCGAAAGGAAAATAAAGAGACATCAAAAACCAAAAGCCAGATACACAGAACAAGCGTAAGCGTCTGGTCTTGGCCGTCTGGACGGATGCAATCTTAAGAGACATTCTTCCAAGTGGACACTCTGATGTTGTCCACTTGGAGGACAGATGGACACTTCCAATCCAGAGGCCGTCGAGGCGGTTTCTTCTCACAAGGCACTTCCCCCTATCAAAAGACAGCGCCGTAGTCCGGAGCTGAAGCGTCAGATTGTGGAAGAGACTCTGGCGTCGGGCGCATCGGTGGCCCGTGTGGCGCGGGCCCACGGCGTGAATGCGAATCAAGTGTTTGCTTGGCGGCGCCAGTATCAGCAAGGGTTGCTGAAAGCGGCCACCCGGGCAAGGCCGGGGTTGTTGGCGGTTCGCGTAGCCGAGGCGGTAACGCAGACCAGAGACTCGCAGTCCGGGCGGTCCCCCCGCGGCATCATTCAGGTGGAGCTTCCCCAAGGGAAGTTGCGTTTGACAGGGTGCGTGGATCGAGAGGCGCTGCGGGTGGTGCTGGAGGCGTTGCGCGGATGATCGGGTTATCGCCAGGGACGAGGATCTGGATCGTGGCGGGGGTGACGGACATGCGGCGGGGGTTTGTGGGACTGGCCGGGATGGTGCAAACGGCGCTGGAGGAGAATCCGTTTTCGGGGCAGGTGTTTGTGTTTCGAGGGCGACGGGGCGACTTGATCAAGGTTCTCTGGTGGGATGGTGACGGGCTGTGTCTGTTCGCGAAGCGGCTGGAACGAGGTCGCTTCATCTGGCCGCAGGCCACCAGCGGCGTGGTCTCCCTGACGCCCGCGCAACTCTCCATGTTGCTGGAAGGGATCGACTGGCGGCGTCCGGCACGGACTTATGCACCGCAGATGGCGGTGTAAACCAGGGGGCCCGCTTCTGGTACGTATTTGATATAAGATATTGTCTTTTCGTGCGTTTTCTTCTTGCATATCACTAAATATATGGCATACTGCAAGTACGATGAGCTCGCGCGCTGCCCTTCCGGATCTCAACGCACTGAACCAGGACGCCTTGAAAGCTCTCATCCTCGTGCAGCAAGAAG